>JAZOMY010000022.1:0-91511 GCA_045654185.1 Ruminococcus sp. | reverse complement strand
TCACCTCCGCATACCACGATTTACTGCTTACATTATAACCGCCCCTCGGTAATGTGTCAATAACTGCCCCGTACACCGCTGTGAGGCAAATTGTAACTTTTGTGTTGTTGAATATTCCTTGGATGTATGCTATATAAATGTTATAAATTGTCGAAAGAAGGAGGTGCGGCTGTGAGCAAGCAGAACAAGGTATTGATAGTCATTTTTTCTCTTATGGTTACCGTGTTCATAACGGTGGCTGTAATTGGTTTTGCATCAGCAAATCCTCCTGCACCCGACACTACGCCCACCGAAGGCGGAACTGCCCCTGCTGAGACAACTCCCACCGCCCCGAAAACCGACTTCACCACCACACTCTCCTTTATCGGAGACTGCATCTTCGGCAACGAAACAGGCACACCTTACGAGGGGAATTTCCTCTGGTATGCAGAGCAGAAGCCTCACGACTACTTTTTCTCTGAAGTTTACGATGAACTCTCCAAAGATGACCTGACCTTTGCAAACTTCGAGTGTGTCCTCACTGACAGAGACCTTGAGAAGTCATACAAGGATTATGACCCCGCCTTCTGGTTCAGAGCGCCCGCGTCATACGCGGACATTCTCTCTCTGGGCTCTGTGGAAGTTGCGGGAATTGTGAATAACCATATCTACGACTTCGGCGACGAAGGTTACGCCGACACCGTAGCCGCCCTCACTGCTCAGAACATCGCGGTGGGCGAAGAACTCAAGCCCCTTTACTTCGATGTAAACGGCCTTCGCATCGGCGCGGTTTATGTTCCTCTGTGGGCATCCTATCAAACAAGCTACACTCTGGATGTGCTGGAAGAAATGCAGAGCAACTGTGACTATAAAATCGTATTCTTCCACGGCGGCGAAGAAGCAATTCACGAACCCGACAATTACAAAATCACCGCCTGCCGCAAAATTGCAGAGTCAGATCTCTGCGACCTTATAGTCGGTTGCCATCCCCATGTGCTTCAGCCTATGGAGGTTGTAAACGGTGTGCCCATTGTGTATTCCCTGGGCAACTTCTGCTATTCAGGCAGCAACTATCCCGAGAATAAAACTATAATCTTTCAGGTAATGCTCACCCAGAAAGAGGGCGGGATTACCACCTCTACCAGAATTATCCCTTGCTATGTCTTTACGGGCGACAGAAACAACTGGCAGCCTGCCATTGTTGAGCACGTACAGGATTACAACGAGATTATCGAAATGATGAACACCCCTGTGGACTACAAGGTTGAGACCACCGCCTCGGAAGAAACCACCGCCGCTGCAACGGAAGCTCCCACGGAAACACCTCCGCAACAAACCGAGGCTCCCATAACAGATCCGCCTGAGGAATCTTTCTATTGATAATCCTGTGTAGCAGCAAGTATTTTTCAACATTTTTTAAAAAGATATTGAAATTTTCAAAACTTTGTGTTATTATAGTTTGGTACTCTGAAAATGTGCCAAACTTAATATGCTGATATAGCTCAGTAGGTAGAGCGCATCCTTGGTAAGGATGAGGTCACCGGTTCAAATCCGGTTATCAGCTCCACAAAAAGAGGATTCCTTTTAGGGAATCCTCTTTTTGTTTGTTTCTGGAATGTATAAATTGTCGTTAGCACGTTCCCAACTGAAAAACAGCATCCCCCTTAATTTATCTCTCTTCCTGTGCAAAGGAATCTGTGCATTTCACGGCACCCGCTAATAATTATAAGAATTATCGCAAAACTCATAGAAACTATTGTTGTAACGTCTCCATATTATCGACAGATGTAATCTTTTTTGTTCCGCGAAAAATGTTTTTGTTATCTGTATTTTTATTGACGCATTATGGTCAAGGTAGTATACTAAATGATAGTGAAATATCAAAAAACAGCTGACCATAACTCTTGTGACTTAGCACTTTATTGACACCGCCATACAGCTCATATTCCGGTGCGCCAGTCATATTGCAACTACGGTCTTCTCAACCTTTGTTTCAGAAAAACTTTCGATTGGCTAAAAAGAGGTTTTCTTTATGTTAACGTATGCGCTTATAACTGATGCGGGCAATCGCACAATTAACGAAGACGCCCTTGCTTGTTTTGAAAATGGTAACAATCACTGTTTTATTCTTTGCGATGGGCTTGGCGGTCACGGCATGGGCGATGTTGCCGCCAATCTTGTAAAGGATGTATTCTGCGATTTGTTTTCTAAAACAGATGACATCTCCGGTTTTCTAAATTGCGCCTTCACTGCTGCGCAGGATATTCTTATGACAGAACAAGCCGAAAAGCACGCTAATCATAAAATGAAAACAACAGCGGTCGCGATGGTTGCTGATAAAAAAACCGTTTACATAGGCCACATCGGCGATTCCCGTCTTTATGTGTTTAATAAAAACAAAGTAAAAATGAGAACTTTGGATCACAGTATTCCTCAGATGCTGGTTCTCTCCCACGACATTAAAGATAGCGAAATCCGAAATCATCCTGAAAGAAATATTGTCCTCCGGGTAATGGGTGTCAATTGGGAAAAACCGATGTATGAACTTCAGCAACCCTTTCCCATAAGGAAAGCTCAGGCTTTTTTGTTGTGTTCCGACGGCTTTTGGGAGTTGATAGAGGAAAAAGATATGTGTGATTTGTTGAAGAAATCAGATACACCTCAGGAATGGCTCGCTGAGATGACTCAGATTGTAAAAGCTAACGGCATTGGCAGAGATATGGATAATTTCTCTGCCATCGCTATATGGAACTTTTGATACGGAGAGGATCGAATGCAGAATCAACGAGATAAAATTCTAGCTTATGAAGAAAATCCCTTTTTCGAACTGTCCGTCTGCTCTGTTCTTGGAGATCGGGAGGAGCAACAGGATGGTTTCGGATATAAACTCAGGTCCGACGAAGGCTTAGTAGTAGTATGCGACGGAATGGGTGGTCACAGCGGAGGAAAACTCGCAAGCTCTGTCTCCGTAAACACCATAATTAATAACTATATACAGAGTTATCCCGTCAGCAACATTTACAACTTCCTGTTAACCTGTGTGGAACTTGCAGATACAAAGGTTGCCTCCCTTACCGACGAATCGGGGTGTAGCCTGCGCGCAGGGTCAACCGTTGTCGCAATTGTTATCCGAGGACATAGCCTGCATTGGGTCTCTGTTGGAGATAGCCGTATTTATCTGTTCAGAGACGACGAACTGGTTCAAGCAACTCATGATCATACATATCAAAATTTACTCGATGAACAAAAAGCCCGCGGTGAGATAGACCCCGAACAGTACCGCGTCAAATCCGCAAAAGGAGATGCTCTTATCAGTTTCCTTGGTGCAAACGGTCTTCCTCGAATCGATATTAACAAAACCCCTTTTACGCTGCAAAAAGGAGATCGCATTCTACTTGTTTCTGACGGTCTTTATAAGTTAATATCAGACGAAGAAATCAGACGAATTCTATCAAACTTCAATAGCGTTTCAGATGCGACTAACGCTCTTGAGGCAAAAGCACAAAGAGCCTCAAAAAACAATGCCGCAAGTCGCGATAACATGACGGTTTCCGTTATTAAAATAAAATAATCGGAGGTTTTACTGATGAATATTACAAAATGCACAAACAGCCACTTCTACGATGCAGATAAATACTCTGTATGCCCGCATTGCGGAGCCGAGTCAATTGAAAGTAAAGTCTCCGCGGTTGCTCCTCAAACACAAAAAAAGGAAAGTGGGTTCTGGAACAGAAAAAGAACTAAAAGCAAAGAAAAATCCGTGGTAGAAATGCCTGATAGAACCATAGGCAGAACATTTGCTATATTTTCAGACGACGCTGAATCAACTGCCGCTTTTGACACAAAAGCCACTGAAAACACTCCTGCGGATAATCACCCCTTTGCATCGCCTGCAGAAATCCCAACCGAAGAAACCGCCAACGATCACTCCTCTGCTTTTTGCGCCCCTTGTCCGGAAGAGGAACCTGCAAAAGAAGCTGTTTATAACACCGTTGACGAAGAAAAAAACACTCACAAATCTCTTCTTGATGAAGTAAAAAAAGTCAGTGCCTCCGCCGAAGGAAAAACTGTCGGCTTTTTCAGTGCCGGCAGACCTACCGATGCCCCCGAGCCCGTCGTCGGATGGGTTGTCTGCATAAAGGGTCCTCACTTCGGAGAATCCTTCAACATCAGTTCAGGACGCAATTCTGTGGGGAGAAACAAAACAAACAAAATTGTTTTTCACAAAGACGACTCCGTCTCCCGCGAAAAGCACGCATGGATCATATACGAGCCCAAGAAAAGAGAGTTCTTTATTCAGCCCGGAGATAGCAGCGGTCTCACATATCTTAACGGAGACACTATACTTGAATCCAAGAAATTGCAAACAAATGATGTTCTTGAATTTGGAAGAGGACAGTACCTCTTTGTCCCTTTGTGCGGCGATAGATTTGCATGGGACGACATAACGGATAGGGAGTGAGATTATGAACAGATGTTATTCCTGTTTTACAGAATACGATGGTGAATTTGATATCTGCCCTAATTGTGGAACAGCTAAGGACATCTCGCCAAAAGAGCCCATTGATTTATTCCCCGGAACAGTACTTGAAAACCGATACATTATAGGAGAATCCGTTGGCTCCGGTGGTTTTGGAATTATCTATAAAGCCTACGACACCAAGCTTGAAACCATTGTTGCTGTGAAAGAGTTCTTTGTCAGCAGACTGATGACAAGAGCTGCCGGCACAAAAGATGTCATTATTAATAAAAAGTCGCAGCCTGAGTTTGAATACCGAAAAAACCGCTTCTTGGCAGAAGCAAGAAATATGGCTAAGTTCGGCACACACAGAAGCATTCCCAATGTGTTTGAATTTTTTGAGTGTAATGGTACCGCATATATCGTTATGGAACTTTTACACGGACAAGGCCTTAATCAATATCTTCAGTGCGTTAACGCTAAGGTTGACCCCGATTTTGTTATCATGGTTGCAAATCAAGTCGGAAACGCTCTGATTTCGCTGCACAACAAAGGAATCATTCACCGCGATGTAGCTCCCGATAACATCTATATTTGTTCGGATAAGGATATAAGAATAAAATTGTTGGATTTGGGCGCCGCTAAGCTTGCCGATACCGACGACGATGTTATAGATATAATTCTCAAGCCGGGATATTCTCCTGCTGAGCAGTACGATAACACCAAGAACATCGGTGTCTGGACCGACGTTTATGCTCTTGGCGCTACTTTGTATGTAATGCTTACAGGTATCAAGCCAGACGAATCAACAAACAGAAAAATCTCTGATACTGTTATCCCGCCCCACGAGTTAGACAGCACTATCCCAGAGAATTTAAGCAATGCCGTAATGAAAGCCATGGCGAACGAAAAGCATCTGCGCTTCAAATCCGTTGATGACTTCCTGAAAGCTATCAACGGAAACAAAAAAGTAGTTCCTCTTGAAAAAGAAAAAAAGCGCCGCAAATTCAGACGAACAACCGGAGTTATTGCTGCCTGTCTGGTTCTGCTGATAATTGCAGGTGGACTTTTCCACATTTATCGCGTAGAACAGGCAAAACACACTCTTAAGGATGCAAACATCAGTATCTGGTTCTCTTTGAAAGAGGGATCAAATGAGGAAGAAGCTATAAAGCGTATCGTTTCGGATTTCACCAGTAAGTATCCGAATGTCACTGTCGAAATAAAGGCTATCCCTGAAAGTGATTACGAGACAGCGATTGAATCTGCTATGCTAAAGAATTCTTTACCTACATTGTTTGAATCCACAGATTTACCAGATAAACTCCTTACAGATACCATAAGTGTTGACAACATCCTTGGTTCGGAACAAGCAGAGAATTGTCTGTTTCTGAATCAATATGACAGCTATTATAACGATGATCGCAGACTCCCTTTGGCTATTGAAATTCCGACTGCATACGTCATCACAGGCGGCGCTACATCAATAGATTATCAGAGTCAGTATTTTTCTTCTGTTGAGGACTTCGGAGAGACTGTGAAAGTTGCTACGGACCCAGAATTTGAATACTTGTGGAAAACTTTTTCCATACCTGAAAGCCAAAAGGCCTCTAAAGAAGATTTTATGGATAACGAATCTAACCACTGTGCAGTTATGCTCTCTTCTTCAATGACAATCGGAGAGATCAAAGAGGTCCTTAAAGATTACAGAAAAACTCAGGTTTTTCCTAACACAAAAGAAATCTGTTGCGCCTTCGTATACGAGTGGAGCATCAGCAATTCTTCCAAAAGAGAAGTTGCCGCAGCCGAGAAACTTCTTTCCTGGATGTTGGGAAATTCTTATCAGAACACACTGATGATTAGCACTGCATCCGATGGCCAAATCCCCGTCAACTTTAACTGCTTCAAAGAAAAAATCACTTATAAAGACTACGCCCCCATTGACGGAATATATAATAATTTTGTTTTCAAAAAATAAGAGGTAAGTTTATGAGTAAAAGATGTATGGGTTGTATGGAACTGTTCGGAGAAGATTTTGAAGTTTGTCCTCATTGCGGATATATTGAAGGTACCCCGGCGGATGAAGCTATACATATGGAGCCAGGCACCTTACTCTACGACAGATATATTGTGGGAAAGGTACTTGGATTCGGCGGATTCGGCGTTACTTATATCGGTTGGGACGGAAGACTCGAACAAAAGGTAGCTATAAAAGAATACCTGCCAAGCGAGTTTTCAACCCGAATGCCGGGCCAATCCACCGTTACGATCTTTAACGGAGATAAAAGCGAACAATTCCACGATGGTCTGAAAAACTTCGTGGAAGAAGCGAAGCGTTTGGCTAAATTTCAGAATGAAGCCGGAATAGTCAAAGTTTTTGACAGTTTCTCCGAAAACGAGACCGCCTATATTGTTATGGAGTTTCTGGATGGTGAGACCCTGACGGAATACCTGAAACGGGAAAACACCCTTTCCGAAGACGATGCCGTAAATATGTTGATGCCTGTAATGAAATCCTTAGATGTTGTTCACAAGGAAGGGATTCTTCATCGGGATATCGCTCCTGACAACATATTCCTTACTAAAACAGGTGAAGTGAAGCTCATCGACTTTGGTGCGTCCCGATATGCCACCACTTCACACAGCCGGAGTCTTACGGTTATAATCAAACCGGGATACTCGCCTGAGGAACAATACAGAAGCAAAGGCGATCAGGGTCCGCACACCGACGTGTATGCTCTTGCCGCAACTATGTATAAAATGATAACCGGAAAAACGCCTCCTGATGCAATGGAGCGCAGAGTAAAGATTGAGAATAAAAGACGCGATGTGTTGGAGCTTCCCCATAAAATAAACCGAAACATTTCTGTCAATCGAGAAAACGCTCTTCTGAATGCACTTAACATCAGAATAGAAGACCGAACTCCCGATATCACCGCATTCATACAAGAGCTTAATGCGAATCCCCCTGTTAAGCGAAGATATGGCAAAATAAAAAAAATAGACATATATTCGTGGCCACTGTGGATTAAAATTGCAATCCCCTCCGTATTAGCAGTGCTTCTGGTGTTCTCCGCACTGCTGTTTAGCGGTGTGCTGTTCCCCTCTCTGTTTTCAGATGACATCGTTGTCCCGGAAGGTATGGTTTCTGTTCCTGATGTGGAAGGAATGAGCAAAGATGATGCACTTAAACTTCTTGAAGAATTTAATCTCATTCCTTCTCCGGAGGGTAACGTCACTTCAAACTATATCGAAGCAGGAAAAATTGTGCTTCAGACCCCTATCGGCGGCTCTTATATAGAAGAATTCGGTACCGTGTTTCTTACTATAAGCAGCGGCAATGGTGTGATCTCTCCTGTAAACGGTATTTCTGTCGTTCCCTATGTAGTCTGGGACTTGCAGGAAGATGCTTTATCAAAATTTCGTGAAGCAGGTCTCGGAGAACCCGTCATCAAAACAAAAAATGACGACGACCTTGAAAAAGGAAAGGTTATTAGTCAGAGCATAGAATCAGGAGCCAAAGTTCCCGAAGGCACACAAATTACACTGGTGATTTCCAGCGGACCCAAGCCCTTTGATATGCCTGATGTTGTGGGTAAAACCGAAAAAACGGCAACCGATACGCTGAAGTCCAGCGGCTTGATTGTTAAAATTGAATACAAAGAACACAACAGCGTCGCAAAAAACACTGTCATAAGCCAGAGTATAAAGTCAGGCAAAGACGTGAGGAAGGGCGACGAGGTAACGCTGACTGTATCCACAGGCAGACCAAGCACAAACAATAATAACGCCCAGACCCCAAACACAAAAACCATCACCGTATTTTTCAACGCAAACGGCGGAAAGGTTGGTCTTTCAAGCAAGGAAGTTACGGTTTCTTCTACTTACGGTGCACTTCCTCATCCCACAAGAGATTATTATTCTTTTGCCGGCTGGTATACTGCAAGCGGAACCCCCGTAACCAACTCCACAAAAGTTACCTCTTCATCAAACCACACTCTGGTTGCTCACTGGAGCGCAAATCCTGTTTCCGACTGGACTTCTGTTGAAAATGTCCCCTCGGGATCCAAAATTGTTGACACCAAGTGGACTTACAAAAAGACCGTAACAACCACTTCTAGCGCGACTTCAATGAGCGGTTGGACACAGACGGGATCAAGTTGGGAACAGACCGGTACAGGAACACACTACTACGCAAGCTATCCTTCCGGCTTTAATGGTAGCAAAGTATATAGCCAGAGTGTTAAAAGTGCCTCTGAATCCACAACAAAGAAGGTTACGGTTTCCGGCGCAAGCGAATATAAGTACATCTACTGGCATTGGTGCAGGGGCGTTTATACAGGCAGAGACTTTGCTAACTACAACAGACAAATCAAAGATCACTATACCAGTGAATTCTGTAGGTTTGATTCTTTTGAAAGCGGAACAAACGTGCCTTTCGATGTTAATTGCAATGCATATTGGTTTGTAAACGGAGGCGTTTGCACCGATTCCTGTTGGTGGTTCAAAATAACCGTGTACAAACAGACATACACAGAGTATCAAAAAAACTTCACATACTCCAAGACCACAACATATCAATCAACAACAGACCCCTCCGGACAAAGCGGAGTTTCCAATGTCCAGAAACTGGTTAAATATCAACGCAAATAACACATGAGCAATTGCCCGCTTAACAACTTAACAAAACGAGGACTTCCTTTGGGAAGTCCTCGTTTTGTTTGTTGCAGAATCGGATTTAACGTATATGGGGTCCCCGAAATCTGTGATTTGGGGGAGAGGTGGAGCAAACCCTGTTGATTATTATTTAAATTCGAAGTATAATTATCACAAGGGAAGCGATAGTACAGCTTAACTGACAAACACATAAGTTATATGGTACTGTTTTTTTGCAGAATTTTTGTAAAGGGTGATTATTATGGCAACAAAAAAACATCCGATATGGGGAAAAATGGACTCGGAGACCCCACCTCCTTCTTGGCATAAGGGGCTTTACTATTTCGGAGGAGTGTTTTTTCTCCTGGTCGGATGCGGTTGTTTATTTAGTTCTTGTTCCTTATCAAAAACTAATGATATAGATACTTTTAGTATGTTATTTATGTGGGCGCTGGGAATAGGTGGTATAGTCGGAGGAATTTTTTCTATCATAGCACCAAAAAAAGAAATGGAAGCCTGGGAAAGCTTCCATGCAGAAATTGAAGAAGAAAAACGAAAAGAAGCTGAAAAAATTGAAAAACAGCAAGAGGAATACAAAAAAGGCAACTGGACATTTCCGACAAGTTTCATCACCAAGTGTAAAAAGAACGGTATCGATGATTTAGCGTCTGAACGAAATTATCAGAAAGCAAAACTTATTGCAGATGGGATTATGGAAAAAGCAGGAATCCCAACGCAGTATCGGGCTCAATATGTAACAAAAGAAGCTCTTGAAAAAGAATTTGCCAGAGCAGAAGAATTAGACCTGCAGAAAAAAATAAAGGAAACCCGTAAAAAAGAGGCTGAGCTTGCAAAGACCAACAAGGAGTACACAAGCTATATCGGGGTTGATAAATCGGTTGCATATTGTAACGCTCAGATTACTATACAGAAAAAGATTATAACTCGGTGTAATGCAAACGAAAACTCTGTGCTTAGCGGAGGCGAAACAATATATCGTTCTTCCAAGGGCAAAGAAAGCAGTTGGGCGATACATGGCGGTATAGCAAGCGGAATTGCAGGTCCTGTGGCAGGTATTGCGGTAGCAGCAGATGTTGAACGAAGAAATCAGGAAATCAGGAATCGCAATAATCAGCTTGCAGACACAATTATACAAATGCAATCTATTTCTTTGAACAATATATACCAAACCAAAGCACAAGCAGAAGAAGAACTGAAATATTGGACAAATAAACTTGAAGATGTCAAGATTAAACTCATTGGTGATATTAAGGGCAAAGCACTTTTAGAAAAAATGTCACCAAAAATAGTAAGCCTTGAAAAAAGCATTACAGACAATGTCCTTGTAGATGTCCGGCTTATACCCCCCAATAATTTAACAATTTACGACGGAGTAAGAGCGGTTGTTGACGGAAGCTTCAAAGTAGAAATTTATGCAGACAACGAAAAAGTAGGCTCTGCTGTTTGTGCCTTGCCCTTTGAGGGACTAACCTATGACAAAACATTTAAGGTTGTATGCTCAAATATTTCTAAAACGTCGGATCACTACACAGCAAAAGTTCTTCCCCATCATTTGTGGGCGACAGAAGAATAAAACGCCTGTAACAATAGGGAGCGGATTTTAAATTTCCGCTCCCTTATTTTTAGTTTTTGCAAAAGAAAAATATTTCGGCAGACAATTAATTGCAATTAATAAATTTTTGTGATAAAATACAACCGCAGTCATAAAGTTGACTGCTACAAAATCCCATAAACATGGAGGTATTCAAATGAAAATCAAGTCTATTCTTCCCATTGTTCTGGCTTTTTGTCTGATTTTTGCGCTCTTTGCATGCAGCAACGAGGCTACCACCACCCCCACCGATAACACTCAGGATACAACCGCCGCAACCGAAAACGCAACCGAAGTCCCTGCTTTCACCGAAGAAGATGCTATCAACAAGATTAAGGCTACATACACCATCGATGAAAATTGCTACCTTCTCCTCCGCGGCACAGAAGAAATCGACGGCGTTACTTACTATGCTGTTGATCTGAGAAAGAGCCTTGAAGCAAACTCCACATACCTTTCAACTTACTTTGTAAAGACCGACGGCAGTGAGATCGTTCTGGGCTACTACTATAACGGTGAACCTGTTTTATCCGAGAGAGGAACAGTAGAATTCACCGAGGAAGATGCTATGAAAATGGTGGAAGACACCTACACCATCGACGCAAACTGCTACTTGCACGTAAGAGGCATTGCTGAAATTGAGGGTGAGAGCTATTACGGCGTTGACTTAATGAAGAACATTGATTCACACACAACATATCTTTCAACCTACTTCGTTAAAATTGACGGTTCTGAAATCAAAGAGGGTTACTATCAGAACAATACTCCCGTAATCGCAGAGAAAACCGCCCTTGATATCACCGAAGAAAATGCAGTTAAAGCTGTTGAGGCTGCATACGATTTTGATGATAACTGCTACCTCTTATTAAGAGGTATTGAAGAAATCAACGGCGTTTCTTACTACGCAGTTGACCTTATGAAGAGTCTGGAGCTTAACTCCACATATCTTTCGACCTACTTCGTAAACGCTGACGGTTCTGAAATCGTTACAGGCTACTATGCAGGCGGCGTACCCTATCTGGCCGAGTAATATTAAAAAACAGATTATAACAAAAGGAGCAGATTTCACTCTGCTCCTTTTTCTTCTGTATATTCCATTATATCCTCTACCTTGCATCCGAGTATCTTGCAAAACATATCAATGGTATGAGTGCTGACACTTTCGTTTCTTTTGAGGCGGGTTATCTGTGCAGGACTGATTCTGTGTTGCTTTATCAGAGTGTACTGTGTAACTCCTTTTTCTTTCATTGTCTGCCACAGCTTATCGTATACAATCATATCTGCAAGCCCTCGCTTTCTGCAAAAGTTCTACTTGCATATTAACCGATTGCGGTATATAATCATATTAACCAATATCGGTTAATGTTGTTTGAAAGGAAGAATAGCTGTGAAAAAAACTCTTTGCATTTTATTAACTCTTGTGCTCTGCCTGTCTCTTTGTGCTTGCGGCAGTACTGTCAAAGCAACTGTAACTGACAACGAGGGTACAGAAATCGAACTCTCTGCAAAGGAGATCAAGAAAATCAAAAGTGAAAATGAAGCAAAATTCGATTCCTTATACAAAGGTGCGGAGATTACTTTTGTCGGCACAGTAAAATCGGTAAAAACATATTTCAGAGAAAGCGGAAGCAATGTTAATTTTGATTCTATCAGCTTTGAAGAGGGGTTTACCGTCTACCTTCTTTCGGGATATGAGGAAGATTTACTGAAAGAACTTAGTGCAGGTGACAAAGTAGAAGTAACTTCACAGATAGACGACTGCTTTGGCGGTTATGTTGAAGTTATGGGATTGCACAACAACGGCGGATACAATGCCGATACTTTGATGAAAACTGAACTTAATCTAATTGAGGACTAAAAAAGAGGAGCAGATTTCACTCTGCTCCTTTTTCTATGTATTATTTACTTATCGTTTGTAACGTCGCCGTTGCCGCTGACGGGGATAGCCTCGCCCAGATAGGTGGGTTCGGGCTTTGTGATGCTTGTGATAACGTCCTTGCACCTTGCAAACATTTCTCTTATCTCTCTGCCGCCCTGTCCTGCGTAAATATAGTAGTCGGCGGTGACGCCGTATGCGGTGACTCCCAGCTTCTCACAGAGGAAGAGTGCTCTGTAAATGTGGTACTCCTGGGTGATGACCACCATATTTCTCACTCCGAAAATCTCCTTGGCACGGTAGATACTCTCGTATGTAGAGAAGCCTGCGTGGTCCATAAAGATTTTCTCCGAGGGTACGCCTCTGTCTATGGCGTACTGCTTCATAACATTCACTTCGTCGTAGTCGGTTTTGCCGTGGTCGCCGCTCATGATAATTCTGTCGGAAACACCTGTGAAGTAAAGCTCCACACTTTTTTCAAGGCGGTCTCTCAGCATATCGCTGGGGGTTCCGTCCTCTCTGACACCGCAACCCAGCACCAGAATGCATTCCATGGGCGCATAGTCCTTTGCCTCTTCTGCGGTGACAATGTATTTGCCGCCTACTGTCTTGACATATATATTAAGCACTACTACTGTACTTGCAAACAATATTACAACCGTAAGTATCAACGAAATGATAGCCGTGAGAATTATTCTTTTTTTCTCCATGATACCCTTCCTTTCGCAAAATTGCGTATATATATATAATAATATATCACAGGTTTCATATAAAAGAAAGAGGGCAGATACAATTTTTTGTATCTGCCCGTAATTTTTTATAAATATTTATGCCCAGTTAAGAACAATATTAATTACCGCTTTGCCGCAGTCAAGACCTGTGAGCCATTTCTGAATTGCGGTGGCATCCTTTACATTCAGAGCATCCTCGGTATATACATTTGCGGCGAGACTCTGTGAGGATGAGAGCGACTCGAGTCCTGCTATGGACTTCTGAATCATAGTGGCGTCCTTGATATTAATGGTGCCGTTGGAGTCTGCATCACCCATAAGAATACCGCCTGACTTCTCCCATCTTGCGTAAACCGCTGTATGGGAATCAAAAACGGAAGTCGCGGATGTAATCTTTGTGCCGCCCTCTTTCTGGGTGTACCAACCCTTGAAGATATATCCTGTACGCACGGGTGTGGGCAAATTTGTGTAAGTCTTGCCCACTGTGTAAGAACGTGTGGGGAAAACTTCCCATGTCTCATCCCCTGTGGGTGCCTCTGCGCCCTCATCGAGAAGTACCATATCCTTGAGATAGAATGTTCCTGCCTTGTCCAGATAGGGGTGCATATGCGCTCCATCGTTGGGCTGCTTTGACATATCAATGGTATATTCTTTCCACTCTTTTGTCAGGGTAATTGTCTGAAGGTCTGTGGTATAACCCCAGCGGAAGTACATTTTTGCGCCGTCAACCGAAGACTTTGCCTTGAAAGTAAGGGTCATTTTGCGGTTGTCGCCATTCTGGAAGTTTGCACATATAGCCTTGTTGGTCTGGGACTTGAAAAGCATATCCTTGCCGCTGCCGCCTGCGGATGTACCTACGATTTTGAGTGCGCCGTCTTCAACGGAAAGATTGTAGACAGAGGTATTTCTGCTCTGATAATACTTAGCGAAGGTGTCGCTCTTTATTGTGGGCATATAGTTGGTACCCGATGTATTGAGGTAGAATTCAAGGTTAGTCTCAACGGGTTTCCACACGGGAACCAGGGTAATTGTATCCCCCACAAAGCCGCCGTTTTTGCTCCATGATTCATTCATTGTGAAGGTGAGACCCTCGTCGTAGATACTGCGCTGAAGGTTTCCGTCGCGGATTTCCTGGAGAGTCTTCCAGCCCATACCTGCAACGTGCCATTTGGAGTCGGAGGAGCGCTGTGCATAGTAACCGTCACAGGTATAGCCATCGTAAGTATATGTGCACTCGGGGAAGGTAACGGTTGCACCGAGTTTAGCTTTGATGTCAGCCATTGTGCCGCTGCCGCCCTCTTTGGCAAATGTAAAGGTGAATTCCTGATTGATAGCCTTCTTGGGATAAGCAATTTCCTGAAGTCCGCCACCGCAATAATCAATCCAGGATGCCAGATTTACGTAGCAGGACATAAATGAGCCGCTGGCGGAGTCCTTCTGGGGGTTGTTTGCGTATTTATTGTAGTAGCTCTCGCTGTTTACCCACCAATAGCCAACCTGTGCAGTGGTTTTCTTTACCTCAAGCACAGTAAAACCTGTACCCTCAAGGGTGGTTGTGGAGCCGCTATAACCGATTACAACGGAAGCGTGGCCGCCTGTGTAAACAATAACAGGCTTGCCCTGAGCCAGCTGATTGTAGATTTTCTGGTATGTACCGGCATTCTTACCGATGTCCTTACCGTCATCCACCACCATCGGAACGGGATATCCATTCATATTTTTTTCACTGTTGGCGTAGCCGTTGGCAGTGTCCTTGAAATATTTTGTAATTGCATCCGCACGGTCAAGGTAATTGTAGTCCTTGCCGGGGATTCGGTAGTTGGTAGTAATACCCCCATAGGTATACGAACCCAGACAGTAACCCTGAACAGTTGCAACACTTGCCCAGTAGCAGAGCACGTTATCCTCGGGAGGCTGATAAACACGGGAAATCTGCAAAGCAGGGATTTTGGGATAAGAAGCCGCCTCGGTCTTAACCGCACCCAGCACGGAAATGCCCGTAACGGAGAGAATCATAACAAGCATTAAAGCCATTGCAGATTTGAATTTTTTCATAAAAACATCCTCCTTCTATACGGAAATGCGGAAAACCATCTTCATTCCATATATTACTATTTCATTATAAAGGTTAGCCATATATCTGTCAAAGCCTTTTTATGAAAAAAGCACAGAGTTTCGAAAATAAAACTCTGCGCTTTCTGAAAAAATTTAATTAGTTTTTGGGGAGAATTTTCTCCACGCCGCCCATATAAGGACGAAGTGCAACGGGAATGTTGACAGAACCGTCTGCGTTCAGGTTGTTCTCGAGGAATGCGATGAGCATTCTGGGGGGAGCAACTACTGTATTGTTCAGGGTATGGGCAAAATATTTGCCGTTTTCCTTGGAATTTACGCGGATTCTCAGTCTTCTTGCCTGTGCGTCGCCGAGGTTGGAGCAGCTGCCGACCTCAAAGTACTTCTGCTGTCTGGGAGACCATGCCTCAACGTCAACGGACTTAACCTTAAGGTCAGCCAGGTCACCTGAGCAGCACTCGAGGGTTCTTACGGGAATATCCATGCTGACAAAGAGGTCAACTGTGTTCTGCCAGAGCTTATCGAACCACATGGGGCTCTCCTCGGGTTTGCAGACAACAATCATTTCCTGCTTCTCAAACTGGTGGATACGATAAACGCCTCTCTCCTCGATGCCGTGTGCGCCCTTCTCTTTTCTGAAGCAGGGAGAGTAGCTGCTGAGAGTATGGGAAAGGTCCTCTTCCTTGTTCATTGTATCAATGAACTTACCAATCATGGAGTGCTCGCTGGTACCGATGAGGTACAGGTCTTCGCCCTCGATTTTGTACATCATAGCATCCATCTCGGCAAAGCTCATAACACCTGTTACAACCTCGGAGCGAATCATAAAGGGAGGAATGCAGTAAGTAAAGCCTCTCTCAATCATAAAGCGGCGGGCGTAGGAAATAACCGCAGAGTGAAGTCTTGCGATATCGCCCATAAGGTAATAGAATCCGTTACCTGCAACCTTACGGGCACTTTCAAGGTCGATTCCGCAGAATCTCTCCATAATCTCGGTGTGGTAGGGAATCTCGAAGTCGGGTGTGTATGCCTCGCCGTAACGCTTAACCTCAACATTCTCGGAGTCATCCTTGCCGATGGGCACGGAGGGGTCGATAATGTTGGGAATTGTCATCATAATTGTCTTGACGCGCTCGGAGAGCTCTGCTTCCTTCTCCTCAAGCTCCTGAAGCTTCTCTGCCTGAGAGGTAACGAGAGCCTTCTGTGCCTCGGCTTCCTCGCGCTTGCCCTGTGCCATAAGTGCACCGATGAGCTTGGAGTTCTTGTTTCTCTGTGCTCTCAGCTCGTCTGCCTCTGCCTTTGTGGCGCGGCTTTCCTTATCAAGCTCGATTACCTCGTCAACCAGGGGAAGCTTTGCATCCTGGAACTTGTTTCTGATATTCTGCTTGACTATTTCAGGGTTTTCTCTCAAAAATTTAATATCTATCATTTGTATTTCCTCTTTTCTGATTACTTTTTGTAGGAATTTATTTATTTAATATTGAGCAGTATTACTTTTCGCCCAGTCTGTTGGCAAAATCCATCAGCTCGTCGTCGCTGTAAAACTCAATGCTTATGGTTCCTGTGGTGCCGGAAGTCTTTGTAACGGTGACTTTTCTGCCCAGATTCTCTCTCAGCGCCATCTCTACCTCCTGATAGAGGGTGGGTTTAGACTTGTGCGCAGAGCCTGATTTCTTCTGCTTTGAGGGCTTTGCGGCTTTCTCGGTTTCTCTGACGGAGAGACCCTTGTCCACAATTTCGCAGGCAAGTTTGATTATATATTCAGGCTCCTCAATGGATGTAAGTGCTCGGGCGTGACCTGCGGAGAGTCTGCCGTCGGAAACCATCTGCTGGACTTCATCGGGAAGCCTTAAAAGTCTCATGGCATTTGCTACTGCGGGACGGGATTTGCCCACCGCCTCGGAGACCTCCTCCTGTGTCATTGAGTAGGACTCCGCCAGTGTGCGGTAACCCTTTGCCTCCTCAATGGGGTTCAGGTTTTCGCGCTGAAGATTTTCGATAAGCGCCAGCTCCATGGTCTTTGCATCGGAAAGTTCCCTGATAATTGCGGGAATCTCGGTGGCGCCTGCCATCATTGATGCTCTGTATCTGCGCTCACCTGCAACTATCTGATAGCCGCCGCCGAGAATGGGACGGACCAGAATGGGCTGAAGAACGCCGTTTTCTCTGATGCTGTCTGCAAGAGTAGCGAGAGCCTCGGGATCAAATTCCGTTCTGGGCTGTGCTCGGTTAGGCTCGATTTCCTCAAGCTTGAGAGTTACGGTACTCTCTCTGCTTTCGCTCTCGTTCTCAAGGAATATCGCATCCAGTCCCTTGCCGAGACCGCCTGTTTTCTTTGCCATTATCCTCGCTCCTTCCTGAGAATTTCCTCCGCAAGTTCGGTGTACGCCTTGGCACCCTTACAGGTGGCATCATAGTAGATAACCGGCATTCCGTAGCTGGGAGCCTCGGAAATCCTGACGCCTCTGGGAATTGGTGTGGAATACACCCGTCTGGGGAAGTATTTTTTCACTTCACCCACAACCTGCTGAGTAAGATTAAGTCGTCCGTCGTACATTGTGAGGATTACACCCTCTATATCCAGATGAGGATTATAAAGTCGCTTTACTCGTCTGACGGTATTCATCAGCTGCGAGAGTCCCTCAAGGGCGTAATATTCGCACTGAATGGGAATCATAACCGTATCGGAGCAGTTGAGAGCATTGGTTGTAACCAGTCCCAATGAGGGCGGACAGTCTATAAAAATGTAGTCATAATCGGACTTTATGGGGAGAATTGCGTTTTTGAGAAGCGCCTCTCGCTTGTCTCTGTCAACGATTTCAAGCTCTGCGGCAGCCAGATCAAGGCTGGAGGGAATCACCGAAAGATTCTTGAATCGGGTGAGTATCACCGCCTCGGAGGCAGGAGTATCGTTAACAAGTATATCGTATGTTGTTTTCTTGGCGGCTCTGCGGTCAACACCCACGCCCGAGGTGGCGTTGCCCTGCGGGTCAACGTCAACAAGCAGGGTTTTCTTGCCCATTGCGCCGAATGCCGCCGCCAGATTAACGGCCGATGTGGTCTTTCCCACGCCGCCTTTCTGGTTGGATACAGCAATAATCTTTGCCAAAATATATCACCTTTTCGAAATCGGAATGAATTAATATAAATTCTAGCACATTTCAGCGCAAAATAAAAGCCTTTTCTTTATAAAATCACAGAAAAACATAAATGTTTCACGTGAAACATCAGGCAGGAGGATTCGTAACATCTATATATTAATTCATCCGACAAACAAATAGGGCGGACTCTCCTTTAAACGCCGAAAGACGCACAGAATAAACTGTGCGCCTTTTGGCAAGGGGTTCAGATAAGGAAATGGGTATGAGTGGACGGGTGAACAAAGCAGGCGTCATATCCGATTATACATTTATTTGGATATTCCCGCTTCCCCTGTGCACCCTAAGGGGAAAGCTATGTATGTATCCTTCAGGCTGTACGCTTGGGAGGCTTACTCCTTTTGGCAAGCGCTTCTTCCTTGGGGATTTTTACGCTGTATTCAATATACTTTTCTGTTTCATGCTTACTGCTTTCGGCGCGTATTCCCGAAAGCCGCATGGTATCTATTGCTTTTGTAATTGTGTTGATGAAAATCCGCACATCTTTGATTACGTATTTTTTCTCCTGACCGCGGCTTTCTGCAACAGTTGCCTTTGTGAGGAGTTTAGCGACTTCTTCTTCCGTATCTTTTGCAGAGAGGCTTTCGGCAATAATTCTGCTGAGGACTTCCCGTCTGACTTCCTCGTTTTCTATTCTGAGGAGTGCTCTGGCGTGGCGCTCCGAGAGTCCTGCCTGAATTATCCAGTCCTGTTCCTCAAAGGATAGCTTCAAGAGCCTGAGTTTATTGGCAACGGTGGACTGTTTTTTTCCCAGGCGAAGGGCGGCTTCCTCCTGAGTGATATCATATTTTCGGATCAGTCTTGAGATTCCCCTGGCTTCTTCAAACATATTTAGGTCTGCCCGCTGGAGGTTTTCAAGCAGAGCAAAAATTGCCGACTCCTTGTCTGTGCATTTAATCAGCACACAGGGAACCTTCGCAAGACCTGCCATAACCGCGGCACGTAGCCGCCGCTCTCCCGCAACAAGCTCATATTCGGTGTTGCTGAGACGTCTGACGGTTAACGGCTGAAGTATCCCGCTGGTGGATATGGACTGGGCAAGAAGCCGCAGTTCATCCTCGTCGAAGGTCTTCCTTGGTTGGGTTTTATTGGGTCTTATTTGTATTGTTGGGATTTCAAGCACCCTGTTCTCGTCTTTCGAGAGGAACATCTCACCACCTCCCGGTATTGAAAGGCTTGTCCGTTACTAAATCATCGGCTCACCTTACGCATATATAATACCACTATGATAACAATTATACTGTCGTAGTTTGAGAAATTATTATCTGTCTTTCTGTGACAAAACCCAACTCCTTGTCGTAAGTAATACTTACATACTCAATTGCGATATATTCAGTATTTTTGTGGCTTAAAATTATTAATTATCTCTACCGACGACAAAAAAAGAGATGTTTCACGTGAAACATCTCCTGATAATTTGTATTAGGGTTTTGAATAATGTAGAATTTGTGGTCTCTCTGAAAGGTTTTATCAGAGAGGCTTGGATTTAATCTTTGAGTTATGTCTGGGATATTTTGCGGGAGTTTTTGAAACCTTCCTTGTAATAATAAGGCTTCGGCTGCTTTCATCCGAGAGGGTGTAGTCCAGAACATCCTCAACTTTTCCGCCAAGGATTTTCAGTGCACCTTCAGCCTCTTTCAATTCGTCTGCTGCCTGCGGGCCCTTCATAGCAACAAAGATGCCGCCCACTTCCGTATAGGGCAGGCAATATTCAGAAAGCACACTCTGACGGGCAACCGCGCGGGATGTTGCAAGATAGTATTTTTCTCTGTATTCAGGCTGTTGGGATGCTTCTTCAGCTCGGCTGTGGACTATCCGGGCAGAAAGTCCCAGAGCATCAAGTACATCCTGAAGAAAAACCAGACGCTTATTGAGACCGTCAAGAAGTGTCAGCCTGATATCAGGACGGGCAATAAGCAGAGGAACGCCGGGGAATCCCGCACCTGTGCCTACATCTATAACTTTTGCTCCCTCGGGAATGCTGACCTTGGAAACAAGACAGAGGCAGTCGCAGAAATGCTTTACAATAACCTCGTCCTCCTCTGTTATAGCAGTAAGGTTCATTCGGGTATTATAGTCGATGAGCATCTCATAGTATTTTCTGAATCTGGTGAGAGCAGTATCATCAAGCTGAACACCGATGGTTGATGCTTCTATTTTCAATTTCTCCTCAAATGTCATTACTGCTCACCGCCATTCTTATTTGCTGTCAGCCATATAATCAGCACACTTATATCCGCAGGAGATACTCCTGAAATTCTGCTTGCCTGCGAGATATCCAGAGGTCTGATTTTATTGAGTTTCTCCTGTGCTTCAAGTCTGAGTCCCTTAATTTCGCGGTAATCCAGATCCTGAGGCAGAGCTTTGTTACTCATTCTGTGCATCTGTTCTACGCGGTCAAGCTGTTTTTTGATGTAGCCTGCGTATTTGATTTCGATTTCCACCTGCTCAAAGACCGCAGCAGAATAGTCGGGTCTTGTTTTATCCAGAGGTGTCAGGTCCTTGTAGGAAATCTGAGGACGGCGAAGCAAGTCGGCAAGGGAAACACCTGTTGTAACAGGAGATGTTTCACGTGAAACAAGTATTGCATTCAGCTCCTCGGTAGGAGAAAATACCGTGCTCTCCGCACGACGGAGCTCCTCTGTGATATTCTCCTGCTTTTTATTATAGCGAGCCCATCTCTCGTCTGTGACAAGTCCGATTTTTCTGCCCATCGGGGTCAGGCGTTTATCCGCGTTGTCCTGGCGGAGTAAAAGTCTGTATTCGCTACGGGAAGTCATCATACGATAAGGCTCATTTGCTCCCTTTGTAATCAGGTCATCAATGAGGGTACCTATATAAGAACTTCCTCTGTCGAGAATAAACGGTTCTTCACCTTTGACGCTGAGGGCGGCATTGATACCTGCCACAAGTCCCTGTGCGGCGGCTTCTTCGTATCCGCTGCTGCCGTTGAACTGTCCTGCACCGTAGAGTCCTTTAAACTCCTTGAATTCCAGAGTAGCGCTGAGAGACAGGGGGTCAACGCAGTCATATTCAATGGCATAGGCAGGACGCATAATAACAGCGTTTTCCAAGCCTTTGATAGTGTGATAGAATTTGAGCTGCACTTCCTCGGGCAGGGAAGAGGACATTCCCTGAAGATACATCTCCTCTGTATCAAGTCCGCAGGGCTCGATGAAAAGCTGATGTCTCTCTTTCTCGGAGAAACGGACGATTTTGTCTTCAAGACTGGGACAATATCTTGGTCCCACGCCCTCAATAACGCCGCCATAGAGAGGGCTGCGGTGTATATTATCAAGAATTATTTTTTTAGTATCCTCATTTGTCCAGCTGATATGGCATTTAACTTTATTTTCTCCCATCTTTTCAGTTTCGAATGAGAATGACTCGGGAGGCTCATCTCCGCACTGTTCGGAAAGTTCGGAGAAGTCTATACTTGAACGGAGCACTCGCGCAGGAGTGCCTGTTTTGAATCTGCGAATGGCAATACCCATTTCTCTGAGGCACTTACCCAGTTCTGTTGCGGCAAAGGTGCCGTCGGGACCGCCCTCAAAGCAGACCTCGCCCACGTAAATTCTGCCTCCCAGATAGGTACCTGTGGCAATAATTACCTTTTTTGCCATAAACACAGCACCCATTCGGGTATATAACTCCCATGGGTACTCCTCGTCGGGAGTTTCTTTGATATCAATAATCTCTGCCTGACGGAGCTCAAGGTTCTCCTGAAGCTCCAGCTTGTGCTTCATCTCGGCGGCATATTGCATACGGTCTATCTGCGCGCGGAGAGAATGTACCGCAGGGCCTTTGCCGCGGTTGAGCATTCGCATCTGCAAGAAGCAACTGTCTGCTGTTTTGCCCATTTCACCGCCAAGGGCGTCTATCTCACGGACAAGGTGTCCTTTTGCGGTGCCTCCGATGGAGGGGTTACAGGGGCAATTACCCACAGCGTCCATATTTATAGTAAATACTGCGGTTGAAGCACCAAGTCTCGCAGAGGCAAGCGCTGCCTCTATACCTGCGTGGCCTGCACCGATAACCGCTACATCATATTTTCCTGCCTGATATGTAATCATCTGAACTATCCTTTATATTAGATAATGTTTTATTAAATAAAAGAGGTTATTTTCCGAGACAGAAGTTGTGGAATACCTCATTAACTACCGTTTCGCTTAAATTCTCGCCTGTGAGAGAGAGGAGGCTTTCGATAGCATCCTCAACACACACCGTTACCGCATCCAGAGAATAGCCAAAAGTCAGCGTATTGACTGCATCCCTTACACTGTTGAGAGCTTTCTGTGTTGCTTCTCTCTGGCGCTCGGTGGAAAGTATACCTTCGGAAGGATTAAAATCCTTTGTACCAAGTAACTCGGTGACAGCCTGTTCAAGGTCGTCTTTGCCGTCACCCTCTTTGGCACTTATATAAACAATTTTTCCTATTTTTTCATTAAGATATGAAGTATCAAATTTAAGTTCAAGGTCGGTTTTGTTGACAATAGCCACTGTGGGAATACCCTCAAGACTATTGATAAGGTGTTTATCTTCCTCGTCAAACTCCCGACTGCCGTCAAAAACAGCCAGAACAAGTGCAGAGGAGTTGAGTTTTTCTTTAGCTCTGAGTACGCCGATTTTTTCTACTTCATTATCGGTTTCTCTTATTCCTGCTGTGTCTGAAAGTCGCAGTGTAACATCTCCCACAATAACCGACTCCTCCACAACATCCCGGGTGGTGCCGGGAATTTCCGTTACTATGCTCTTTTCAAATCCGGAGAGAAGATTCATCAGGGTGGATTTACCAACATTGGGTTTACCTGCGATAACCGTATCCACACCTTTTGTAACAGCCTTGCCTTTTTCGTAATCCTGAAGAAGTTTCACGAGGGTTTTCTCGCAGAACTGAAGGTCAGAAAGTACCGCAGTATCCTGAACCTCGGGAATATCTTCCTCGGGAAAATCCGCCCATGCGGAAAGATGCGCCGCAAGGCTCAGAAGTTTAGATTTCATTGTATTGATTTTTACAGACAGAGCGCCCTGGCGGACACTCACCGCGGCTCTTGCCGCCTGACGGCTCTGGGCAGAGATAATATCCATAACCGACTGTGCTTCACAAAGGTCCATTTTTCCGTTTATAAAGGCTCTCTTTGTGAATTCTCCCGGCTCTGCCAGAGAGGCACCCTCATCAATGACAGTACGCAGAACCTGACGGGTAACATAAAGTCCGCCGTGACAGCAAAGTTCAACCACATCCTCACCTGTATAACTGTGAGGTGCACGATATACAATTGCTACCGCCTCATCGATAATCTGATTCTGTGAAACAATTTTTCCATAGGATGCACGGTAACCTTTCAGAGCACAGAGGGGTTTCTCTCCCACAGAGCGGAAAACCCTGTCGGCAACAGCTATTGCCTCAGTTCCCGAAATTCTGATAATACCGATACCGCCTTCACCCTGTGCAGTACTTATTGCGGCTATTGTTCTGTCTGTCATATCTTCACCTTCATATTCTGAGAGTGTTTGTGTGGTTTTCAACATTGATTTCAAATTATGTTGAAAAACTGAATAAAAAATATAGGGCAGCTTACCGCCGCCCTATAAACCGACGGGCAAAATCCGCCGAAATTATTTATCAATTCTGCCGTAGAGACCTGTGCCTTCGCCCTCATTGATGGGTGCGCGCTTAGGTGTGTTATCTACTGCTTCCTTACTGTCGAAGTTTCTCTTGGGACGTCTGTCGTAGCCGCCTCTGCCTCTGCCGCCGCGACCTCTCTGTGCACGGGGTGCCTTGGGGTCGGGACCGATAACAACGTGACGGTTAAGATTCTCACCCTCACTCCAGGAGGTAGCGCCGTTAACTTTCTGAACAGCGGTGTGAATAATACGTCTCTCGTAAGGATTCATAGGCTCAAGGCTTGTCTTGTAACCTGTCTTGACTGCCTTGAAAGCAAGTTTTCTGCCGAGAATTTCCAGAGTCTTTTCTCTCTTTTCTCTGAAGTCACCTGTATTGATGGTAACTTTATAATAGGAATTATCAACATGGTTGGCAACGAGACCTGTGAGATACTGGAGAGCATCCAGAGTTTCACCGCGTCTGCCGATAACATAACCTACATCCTCGCCGGAAAGGTCAATAACAACGCCGCTTTCCTCATTTTCTTTGATATCGAGATTAATATTCTCAAGACCCATAGCAGTAAGAACGTTTCTTACAAAATCCTCCGCAGCATCTGCGGGAGTAGCCTTGATATAAGCACGGACCTTTGCACGGCTGCCGCCGAAAAGTCCGAGAATTTTCTTTTCAGCTCTCTGGATAATCTCAAACTCAGCTTCGTATGTTTCAACGCCAAGCTGTCTGCAAGCATCCTCCTGAGCTTCTACCTCGGTATCACCGATACCGATAGCTTCTCTAATCAAACATTTCACCTTCTTGTAATGTTATTTATTCATTTAAGTTAACAGATTTAATCTGTCAATGTTAATTTTCTGTTTAAATTACTTGAAACGTGCAACTCTTGATTCTTCGTTTTCGAGCCTTGCAATTCTGGCTGCCTCTGAACGTGCCACCATCATATCGGGGCCGAAGAAATAGTGCATAATAAGTGACTGTACAAATCCCAATACTGTGGAACAAATCCAGTAAAATCCTACTGCGGAGGGCACTGTAAATGCAAAGTATGCGGAAATAAGGGGAAGACCGAAGAGCATAACTTTCATACAACCCTGCTGACTTGCAGCTGTACCGTTGAGCTTTGTCATAAAATACTGTGAACCCACAGATGTAGCAAAGCAGAGTACGGGGATAATGAGATAAATTGAGAAACCGTGATCTTTGGGAGTTTCAAGAAGATTGAAACCGGTAAAGTTAAATGAACTACAAAATTCACTGATTTCCTGAATGCTGTGACTTCCGCCCTCAAAGCAGGCTCTGATACACTCAAAGGAATTGAAATATCTGAGAATATCAATCTGGCCGCCGTACATAGCAGTAGAACTGATGTTAAGGCCGGGGATAGAAATCAGAACATTCTTGGCATTCTCATACATTTCTTTGTCGATATGCAAAGTATTTGTCAGAGGATAGGCAACTGCGTAGAAAACACCCAGCATAATAATCATGGGAATGATAGAAGTAAGACAGCCGCCGTAGGGACTTGCACCCTCTTGTTCATAGAGTTTCTGTGTTTCTTCGTTAAGCTTTTCTCTGTTATTTGCGTATTTTTCGCGCAGCTCCGTCATTTTTCTCTGAAGTCTTGCGTTACCTGCCATCGACTTCTGCTGTTTTACAGAAGGAGGAAAGAGTACTATTTTCGCAAGAATTGTGAAAATGATAATAGCAACAGGATAGCTGTTCACCAGCTCATATGCAAACCACAGCACATAACCAAACAGACTGCCGACAATTTCCATAAGCTTAACCTTTCTTCTTTTTCTTTTCTTTTTTCTCAGGCACAGGGTCGTATCCGCCCTTAGAGAAAGGATTACACCTGAGAAATCTCCACAATGCAAGCGCCGAACCTTTGAAAATTCCAAAGCGCTCCACTGCCTCGTATCCGTATTGGGAACAGGTGGGATGATACTTGCAGGCAGGGGGAAAAAGCGGAGATATATTCTTCTGATAAAAACGAATCATTGAAAGCAGAATTTTCTTCATTTTACTTCTCCAGAAGACCTGCTTCTTTAAGGTGTTTTCTCATACTTCTGAGAATGTCGCTGCTCTTTCTGTGGGGAGTTTTTCCTCTTGCAACAAATACAAGGTCAAAATTTCCCCTGATATCGGGATAAACTTCCCTGAGAGCTGCTCTGATGATTCGCCGTGAGCGATTACGCTCGTATGCCTTGCCGATTTTCTTTCCGGTAGTTATGCCTATTCTAAGGTTATTTGTATTATTTTTGATAACGTATGTAACGAGATCGGACGAAACAAAGGACCTGCCTCGTGTATAGGCACGTCTGAATTCCCGATTCTCTTTCAAAGTGACAAATTCACTCATCTAACCACCTGAATCTATCAGCCTGACTAAAGTTTTTTTCTCATAAAAAGAAAGACCACCTTTGAGAGTGGTCCTCACTTTTAATAAGAGAGTCTCTTTCTGCCTTTTGCTCTTCTGCGGGCAAGAACCTTGCGTCCGTTTTTGTCGGACATTCTTTTTCTGAAGCCGTGCTCCTTCTTTCTGTGGAGCTTCTTGGGTTGATATGTTCTGAGCATATTAATCCTCCTTTCGGATACATAACCTTACAAGTTAGCATTATAACTCAAATTTGCGCCGTAGTCAACAA
Organism: Ruminococcus sp.; assembly: GCA_045654185.1. Taxonomy (GTDB): domain Bacteria; phylum Bacillota; class Clostridia; order Oscillospirales; family Acutalibacteraceae; genus Ruminococcoides. Next base: position 64,693 of record JAZOMY010000022.1, on the reverse strand, counting down.
AAATTTTCAATATTATTATGATTTAAAAAAATTAAAATTTTATACACAATATCTTGTATTTATGCCATTTATCCCACACAAATTACAGGTACGGCAAATTCTTTCCACAGGGGGTATTATTAAAATGTTATATATACTTTAATAATGCAAAAAAATTACATCCAAAGCATTGATTTTTTATTAAATTTTTGATAGAATGTTATAGTAAGTAGTTTTGTCTGTTCACAGGAAAGTTGTTATCCTGAATTTTGTCAGTAACAGACTATGTAAGTTCAAAAATCTTAACAGGAGGATTAAAATGAATTCCTTTAACGAAGCATGGAATATTATATGCAACTATCTGAAAGATAAAATAACAGACGTTGCTTTTGATACCTGGATAAACCGCATTGAGCCTGTTTCCCTTGATTTTGAGAAGGGACAGACCAAGCTTCTTGTTCCCAGTGAATTTCACAAAGAAACTCTAGAGCGTTGTTATATGCCTCTTTTAAACGAGGCTTTCTCCACAGTATTCGGCACAACCTTTGAGATTTGCCTGATTCTTCCCGATGAGGATGAAGAAAAAGAGGAAGAGAAAGTAAATAACACTCCCACATCAATTTACGAATACACTTTCCAGAACTTTATCGTCGGTTCATCAAATACCTTTGCACATGCAGCAGCTATGGCTGTTGCTGCAAATCCCGCCAACGCCTACAACCCTCTGATGATGTACGGAAGCTCCGGTCTGGGTAAAACCCACCTTCTCTATGCTATCGGCAATGAGATTAAGAAAAACGACCCCGAGAAAAAAATCCAGTATGTCAAGGGCGACGACTTTATGAACGAGCTTATCGAGTCTATCGGTAACAACACCACTGCGGAATTCCGTCAGAAATACAGACAGGCGGATGTTCTTCTGGTGGATGACGTTCAGTTCATCGCAGGCAGAGACAGAACTCAGGAGGAATTCTTCCATACCTTCAATACTCTCTACGAAGCAAGAAAGCAGATTGTACTTACATCTGACCGTCCTCCCAAGGAAATCAAAATTCTCGATGACCGTCTGCGCTCAAGATTTGAGTGGGGACTTCTCGCTGACCTTCAGCCTCCGGATATTGAAACCCGAATTGCCATCATCAAGAAAAAGGCAAATATTCTGGAACTTCCTCTTACCAATGAGCAGGCTGAATACATAGCAAACAAAATCAAGTCCAACGTCCGTCAGCTTGAGGGCGTAGTCAAGAAACTCAACGCAAGATATCTCCTCAATAACGAAAAAATCAATCAGATAGTTATTGCTGAGGTTATCTCCGATATTCTCAATAACGAGGCTCCCCCCGAGCATACAGTTGAGAAAATTATGGAGGAAGTTGCCCGTACCTTCGGTGTTGATGCTGAAGATATCCGCTCACAGAAGAGCAGACGCGCCAACATCAATCACCCCAGACATATCGCTATCTATATTGCCAGAGAGCTTACAGACCTCTCTATGGTTGCTATCGGTGAAGCTTTCGGCAACCGCCACTACTCCACCATCGTCTATACCATCCAGCAGATGGAAAAGAAGATGCAGACAAATACCAAACTCAAAGAAACCGTAGAGGATATTATCAAAAATATCCGTGACAGGTAAAAATGTTGTACTTTGAAAACAAGTTTTTTAAAAGGAAAAGTTTTCAACATTTCCATAAACATTAACAAACATTTTTTCAACATTTTTCACTGCTTAAAATACTGAAAATATGCTGTGTTGATAACCTCTGTTTTTTCCTCATGCACACAAGGAAAAAAATTCCGCTTGTTTTCTGTGGTTTTTCGTCTTTTCAACATTTTATCACCCCCTACTATGTACTACTATAATAATTAATATATTTGATTATCATCTGATAATTTTTACTCATTTCAAGAAAGGATACATAAAAATGAAATTCAATGTTATGAAGTCTGATATTGTTCAGGCTGTTCAGAATGTTTCAAGAGCTGTTTCTTCAAAAGCAACACTTCCTGCTCTTGAAGGTATTCTCATAAAAGCATACGACAATACACTCACTCTCTCAGGCTATGACCTGGAGCTTGGTATCACTACCACCGTTGAAGCATCCGTAGAAGTTCAGGGTGAAATTGTAGTGGGAGCAAAACTCTTTGCAGATATCGTCAGAAAACTTCCCGAGGAAATTGTTTCTTTCGAGACTGACGAAAGAATGATTATCTATATCAAGAGCGGTAACGTTGATTACCAGATTGTAGGTATTTCATCTGCTGAATATCCCGATATTCCCACCTTTGAAGCAAATGATGAAATAAGAATTCAGGCAGGCACTCTCAAGAATATGATAAAACAGACAATATATGCTGTTTCCGATAATCTTGCAAAGCCTGTCTATACAGGTTCTCTCTTTGATATTGCCGACGGAGAAATGAAGATTATTTCCGTTGACGGTTACCGTATGGCAATAAGAAGTGAGAAAACAGATTCTGAAGCAAACACAAAGTTTATTGTTCCCGGCAAGATGCAGAGCGAAATTCTCAAACTCATCGGCGACGAGGAGCAGGAGGTTCTTATCTCCGTTGGTCAGAGACACGTTATTTTCAAGGTTGATAATTACTGTGTGAATTCAAGACTTATCGAAGGCAGTTTCCTTGACTACCGCACAACCGTGCCCAAGACCGAAACAACAAAGCTCAGAGTCAATACAAGAGAAATGATTAATGCAGTTGACAGAATGTCTCTGCTTACCAGCGAGAGAGTACAGAGCCCTGTCAGAGTAAAAGTTTTAAAAGAAAGCATCAAGCTTTCCTGCAAAACCGCAATGGGCAGAGCCAGCGACTATATTCCTGTTTCCACAGTCGGTGACGAGGTTGAAATCGGATTTAATAACAAATATCTTCTTGATGCTCTCAAGAATACAGAGTGCGATGAGATTACCGTTATACTCAACGGCAGTCTTGCTCCTATGATTATCAAACCCCTGGAGGGTGACGAGTTCATCTTCCTTGTAGTTCCTATGAGGTTAAACGATGAAGTCTGAAGTAATTGAAATAAAAGATGAATTCATCAGACTTGACAGTCTGATGAAATTTTCAGGAATGGTAGCCACCGGCGGTGAGGCAAAAGTTGTTATCCAGCAGGGTGATGTGCTTGTCAACGGCGAGGTCTGCACCATGAGAGGTAAGAAAATGCGCCACGGCGACGTTGCCACATATAATGATTTTACAGTTGAGGTGTCTCAGGTTTGATAGTAAGAGCCCTGGAGTTTTCTCAGTTTCGGAATCTCTGCAACAACAAAATATTTCCCTCTGAGGGAGTTAACATTATTTTGGGAGATAATGCTCAGGGCAAGACTAATCTCTTGGAAGCGGTGTGGCTTTTTTCGGGCGGACATTCATTCCGTGGTTCAAAGGAAAACGAACTTATCAGGATAGGCGAAAACAATTCATCTCTCAGAATGAATTTTTTCAGTCAGGAAAGAGAGCAGGAGGCTTCCATCCGTTTTCTGAAAAGTAAGAAGGAAGTAGAACTCAACGGAGTCAAAAAGCCGTCTTCTGCTTATCTTTCGCAGTGTTTTTCTGCTGTTGTGTTTTCTCCCGAGCATCTTTCCCTTGTAAAAGGCGGACCGTCACTCAGAAGAAAATTCATTGACGGAGCTATATGCCAGCAGGATATAAAGTATGCTGTGCTTCTTTCGAAATATCAGAGAACTGTTTTTCAGAGAAACACTCTGCTCAAGGATATTTCCCGTCACCCCGAACTTAAAGAGACCCTCTGTGTCTGGGATGATGCCATAATTGCCGCAGGTGCTAAAATCATAGAAAAGAGAATTAATTATCTCAGAAAACTTCAGAAGTCGGCTTTTTCTTTTCATCAGGGTATATCCTCGGGAAAAGAAGAACTTACAATGGAATATCTGGGAAGCGGTGGCATTAATATTGATGATAACCTTCAGGCTGTCACAGATAAACTTTACAGAGAATTTGAGAAAAACCGCAGAGAGGATATCTATACGGGATGTACATCCGCAGGTCCTCACAGAGATGATATTGAATTCTATATAAACGGTCTGAAAGCCAGAACCTACGGTTCTCAGGGACAGCAGAGAAGCGTGGTGCTTTCCTTAAAGCTTGCAGAGAGTGAACTCCTCAGAGAATATTTCGGGGAGCCTCCTGTGGTGCTTCTTGATGATGTACTGTCGGAAATTGACAGAAACCGTCAGGAATTTCTGCTTTCAAATACCAGGGACTCGCAGACCTTCATAACAGGCTGTGATGCTCCCGTAGTAAAAAACGACGAAAACAAGATATTTTTAATAGAAAACGGAGAGGTCAGGTAAATGTTTCTGCATCTCGGACAGGAGACAACGGTTAAAACCGAAAATATTGTTGGAATATACGACCTTGATACCTCCACAGTGTCAAAATGGACAAGGGAATATTTAAACCTTGCAGAAAAAGAAGGCAGGGTTGTGACGGTATCATACGAATTGCCGAAATCCTTTGTTATATATAAAGAAAAAAATGATGAGAAAGAGACAGTATTTATTTCTCCTCTTTCCAGTCAGACTCTTTTAAGAAGACTTAATCAGAAAAATATTATCACTTAAAATTTATGTAAGGAGGATAATATGAACGAAAAATTCCAGTGTCCCTATTGCGGTAGAAAAATCAAATATTTCACAAGACTTACCGAGCACAATATGGGTGAACATGAATGCACTCATTGCAAGAAAAAATCAAACATCAGGCAGGAAGGTTCAATATGGGGAATTCTCATAATTGCTGCAATTTTTGCTATTACAATTATGCTGATGTATTTTACTTGCAGCGAGAGTGTTATAGCCGCAAATGAGGCAGAAGGTAAATTTAAAATTTTGATGTTCCTGTTTTTTGGAGGAACAAAGGAAATAAAGTGGCTTTTGTGGGAACTTTTACCCTTTGTTGCTTTCTATTTTCTTTCTCCCTTGTTTATGACATTTACTCCCCAGCAGAGATATATGGTGGAGACTACCACAAGCATCGACCTTGGAATTCCCACCGAGCTTCACAATACTGCCAGTCTTGGTAATCCGAAACCGGAGACCAATACAAGGGTTATTCCGAAAGCCGACGAAGGGGTTTTCAGCGGTGAATATGAGGATATTTCCTCTTCATCGGGAATGGATAAGACAAGAGCCTTCAGCGTCAGCGACATTAACCAGTCGGCAGTCAGCGAAAAGATTAATATAAATTCACAGCCTGCATCGGTTTCAAATTCATACAAAAGTGATGCTCCTCTCAAGAGAATATATCACGAGCCTCAACGAACAGTGATAGAAGAAGAGGATGCAAAGGTTTATGTAAGAGAAGAAAAAGAAGAGAAAAAAGCACCTGCCAGAACAGGCGGAAACTTCTCTGCAAACAGAAAATTCTGATATAAATTCTTATAACTTAAAAAATCAAAACTGTAATTAAATGAATAGTAAAGTTTAATTAACCTTCAGGGGGTAATCTTTTTGGATAACGAAAAATTAGTTTACGGTGAAGCTACAAATACAAAAGTAGAAACAGATTATAATGCAGATGAGATTCAGGTGCTTGAAGGACTTGAAGCAGTAAGAAAGAGACCCGGTATGTATATCGGTTCCACAGGTCCCAAGGGTCTTCATCATCTTGTGTATGAAATTGTTGATAACTCCATTGACGAGGCCCTGGCAGGATACTGCTCAAAAATCACAGTATCCATTCTGCCCGGAAATATAATTAAAGTTCAGGACAACGGCCGAGGAATTCCTGTCGGCATCAATCAGAAGACAGGTCTGCCCGCAGTAACAGTTGTATTTACAGTTCTCCACGCAGGCGGTAAGTTCGGCGGCGGAAGCTACAAGGTTTCCGGCGGTCTTCACGGTGTTGGTGCTTCTGTTGTTAATGCATTGTCAGAGTGGCTTGAAGTAAGAGTCTGCGACGGTGAATATGAATACACCCAGCGTTTTGAGAGAGGCAAAGAGTGCTTCAAACTCAAAAAGGGAGAGAAAACCTCCGAGCGCGGTACCACTGTTCTCTTCAAAGCTGATAATGAGATTTTCCAGGAAACTGACGTATATGAATACGATATTCTGAAGACCCGTCTCCGCGAGCAGTCCTTCCTCAATGCAGGTATACATATTGAACTCCGCGACGAGAGAGACGAGAATAACATCATCGTAAACAACTTCCACTACGAGGGCGGTATCCGCTCCTATGTAGAGCATCTCAATAAGAGAAATAACCCCATTCACCCCGAGATTATCTATCTCTCCGCTTCCAATAAAGAAGACACCGCTGCGGTTGAAATTGCGCTTCAGTATACTGACAGCTACCGCGAGCTGATGCTTTCATTTGCAAATAACATCAATACAGTAGACGGCGGTACTCACGTTGAGGGCTTCAAGCGCTCCCTGACAAGGGTAATGAACGACTACGCCAGAAAATTCTCAAAACTTAAAGATAATGATGATAACTTAAGCGGTGAGGATATCAGAGAAGGTTTAACCGCCGTTATTTCCGTCAAGGTTAAGGAAGCAGAGTTTGAAGGCCAGACCAAGACAAAGCTGGGTAATACCGAAGTAAGAGGTATGGTGGACAAGCTGGTTTCCGAGAAACTGATGACTTTCCTTGAAGAAAATCCTGCGGTTGCAAAGACTATCTTTGAGAAAGCTCTGGCTTCTCAGCGTGCCAGAGAGGCTGCAAGAAAGGCACGAGAGAGTGTAAGAAGAAAGTCTGCACTTGAAAGTGCAAAGCTTCCCGGCAAACTTGCCGACTGCCAGTCAAAGGACACAAATATTACAGAAATATATATCGTAGAGGGAGACTCTGCGGGCGGCTCTGCAAAGAGCGGTCGAGACAGACGTTATCAGGCTATCCTTCCTCTCTGGGGTAAGATGCTCAACGTTGAGAAGGCAAGAGCAGACAAGGTTTACGGAAACGACAAACTTATGCCTGTTATCACCGCTCTGGGTTGCGGTATCGGCGACCAGTTTGATATTACAAAGCTCCGCTACAACAAAGTTATTATTATGGCCGATGCTGACGTTGACGGTCAGCACATCCGTACCCTTCTGCTGACATTCTTCTTCAGATATATGAGACCTCTCATTGAAGAAGGTCATATCTACATCGCACAGCCTCCTCTTTACAGAATTACTCACAAAAAAGAGCACAGATATGCTTACTCCGATTTGGAGAGAGACCAGATTCTGGCTTCTATTGAGGGCAAGAGCGATATCCAGAGATACAAGGGTCTCGGTGAAATGGACAAGGAGCAGCTCTGGGAGACTACCATGAATCCCGAAACAAGAACAATGCTCAGAGTAGAACTCCTCGATGCAGTTGAAGCAGACGAGACATTCTCTATACTTATGGGTGACAATGTTGAGCCCAGACGCGAATTTATCGAACAGAACGCAAAGTATGTTCAGAATCTTGATATTTAATTTCGGGGAAAGGAGATATTATTATGGCAATCAAGAAAGACCAGTCCTATATGGTTGATGAAAGCGCATTTCAGAATACAAAAATCATTGATGTTGACGTAAACCGCGAAATGCGTCAGTCCTTCCTCGACTATTCAATGTCCGTTATCGTATCCCGAGCACTACCTGATGTACGCGACGGTCTGAAGCCTGTTCACCGCAGAATTCTCTATACAATGCACGAAAAGGGTCTCACCCCCGAGAAAGCATACAGAAAGTGCGCCGACACCGTCGGTGCCGTTCTGGGTTCATACCATCCCCACGGCGATGCTTCCGTTTACGATGCAATGGTACGACTTGCACAGGATTTCTCAATGAGATATATGCTGGTTGACGGTCACGGTAACTTCGGTTCCGTTGACGGCGACCCCCCTGCTGCATACCGATACACAGAGTCAAAAATGAGCAAGATTTCCACGGAAATGCTGGCTGATATCGAGAAAGATACAGTTGACTTTATGCCCAACTTTGACGACCGTCTGGAGGAGCCCACAGTTCTTCCCTCACGTTTCCCCAACCTTCTGGTAAACGGCTCAGGCGGTATCGCAGTTGGTATGGCAACAAATATTCCTCCCCATAATTTAGGTGAGGTTATTGATGCAATGTGCCTTGTAATCGATAATCCCGATGTGGAGATTCCCGAACTTATGGAGTGTCTCCCCGGTCCCGACTTCCCCACAGGTGCTACCATTATGGGCAGAAGCGGTATCCGCGCCGCCTATATGACAGGCAGAGGCAAAATTACAGTCCGTGCAAAGACTGAAATTGTGGAGGAGAATAACGGAAGATTCAAGATTATCGTTTCCGAGCTTCCCTATCAGGTAAACAAAGCCAGACTTATCGAGCATATCGCAGACCTTGTCAATGACAAGAAACTGGAGGGTATCTCCAATATCGAGGACCACTCCGACAGAAACGGTATGCATATCGAAATCGACGTTAAACGCGATGCTTCCCCTCAGGTTGTGCTGAATCAGCTCTTTACCTACACCCAGCTCCAGTCCACTTTCGGCGTAATTATGCTGGCTATTGTGGGTGGTGAGCCCAAGATTCTCAACCTTAAGGAGATGCTCACTCACTATATCGACTTCCAGGAGGAAGTCATCACCAGACGTACCTCTTTTGACCTGGGCAAAGCACAGGAGAGAATGCATATTCTGGAAGGTCTCAAGATAGCTCTTGACAATATCGACGAGGTTATTGCCACTATCCGTGCAAGTAAGGACACCGCCGAGGCGGTTTCAAAACTGATGGAGAAGTTCGCCCTCACCGATATTCAGGCACAGGCCATTGTCCAGATGAGACTCCGTCAGCTCACAGGCCTTGAGAGAGAAAAAATCGAAGACGAAATCAAGGAACTTGCAATCAAAATCGAAGACTTCAAGGCTATCCTTGCAAGTAAAGAGAGAAGAATGCAGATTATCAAGGATGAGGCTATCGAAATCCGCAACAAGTACGCCGACGAGAGAAGAACAGAAATCTGCTCTGTCAGCGGCGAGGTGGATATTGAGGACCTTATTCCCGAGGAGGAGTGTGTGGTAACCTTCACACGCTTCGGATATATCAAGCGCCAGACCACCGATACCTACAAGCTTCAGAACCGTGGCGGCAGAGGTGTCAGCGGTATGTCAAGACGTGAGGAAGACGTGGCAACAGAGCTCTTTATGTCAGGCAGCCACGACCATATTCTCTTCTTCTCCGACAAGGGCAGAGTATACCGTATGAAGTGCTACGAGATTCCCGAGGGAAGCCGTCAGTCAAAGGGTATCAATATTGCAAACCTCCTGCCTGTAAATGGGGACGAGAAGATTACCTCTATGATCCGCGTACCCTCCATGGAGGATGACAAGTACCTCATTATGGTAACCCGTCAGGGTATCATCAAGAGAATTGAGCTTTCTGCTTACAATACAAACCGCAAGGGCGGCCTTATTGCACTTGAACTGAATGAGGGCGACAGCCTTGCATGGGTACATATGACCTCGGGTGAAGATAAGGTTATTATCGCCACCAAGAAGGGCTTTGCAATCCGCTTTGACGAGCGTGACGTCAGATGTATGGGCAGACAGGCAAGAGGCGTCAGAGCGCTGAGACTCCGCGAAGGCGACGAGGTTGTGGGTATGTGTATTGTTGATGATAACAGCCACGTTCTCACTGTCTCCGAAAAGGGCTTCGGCAGACTCTCTCTTGCTGATAACTATCGTCTCCAGTCCAGAGGCGGTAAGGGTATCATCAATTACCACACCGAGAAGTACGGCGATGTAGCCGCCATCAAGGTTGTAAGTCCCGAGACAGACGATGTTATTCTGGTATCTGCCGACGGAATTATCATCCGTATTCTGGCAAGCACCATCCGCGTCTGTGCACGTCCCTCAAAGGGTGTTACAGTAATGCGCATCAAGGAAGGCAACAAGCTGGTTGCCGCCGCCTGTGTTCCTCACGATGAAAGTGAAGAAGCAGAAAAACTTGAGGCAGAAGCAATAAACCCCGAGGAAGAAGCCGCAGACCTTGCAGGTGATATCATCGAAGAGGACGAGGAAATCCCCGCAGACGACGCAGAGGAATAATTAATACAATAACCGAATAATACAGAAAATGCCCGATTTACCCTCGGGCATTTTTTAATAAAACTTAATATTCTTTCTATTGATTTGTGGACAGTGAGATTTTATAATTAAAATATAGTAAATATACAGGAGGTTCACAATGGTTGGGATAATTTTATATAATGTTTTATTTTTTGCAATACCTTTATTATTTATTGTTCTGTTTGGTATCAGTCTGTTTCGTTATTTATCAGCAAAAAGACAGAATAAAGTTACTCCCGGTAAATTTTCCGATAAAGAGATTAAGACGAGAGGTATTGTTTTAATTGTTTTGTCTGTTATATTAGGAATATTTGTGGCAGTAGTGCTGGGATTCATAGGTCTTATGTATATGGCAGTTGCCTATATGTGAGGTGAAATATGAAAAGTCGCACATTTTATATTATCCTTATTGCGGTTATAGGAGTGTGCCTTGCTTTGACTGTAGCCCACTTTGCTTACGCAATTTACGCTTATGAACACAGCTCCATAATCTATTTCATAGGAAAGGAGCTGTGGTGGTAAATGAAACTCGGAAAACAAATTATCACGATTACATTGGTTGTGGTAATTTTCGCATCATTTAATCTGAGTATGTATCAACTGCTTACAAAGAGACTTTCCAATAATTTCAGCGATGCGACACAAGCACAGATGATAGATGTGGTAAGTTATCTGCCCTTTGAAGAGGATTCCGACCTTCCGAAGATAGAGTCAACACTTAAACTGCATGATAACCTTCCTGTGCTTGACGGTGCGGCGGCATTAGTTCCTGTTTATGCCGCTGTTATTGATAACGTTTATCCAGAAGGCTGTGTAACCTATGAAGGCGGAAAGTTCTCCGATGATAATTTTTACGGAGAAAATTTTGCCGAAGACAGTGCTATGCAGTACAAAAACACAGTTCGGGGATATCAGGCTATTGTGGACGGAACAACCGATATTTTGTTTTGTGCAGGTCCCTCTGAGGAACAGAAACAGTATGCTGAAGAAAAAGGTGTAGAACTGGTTTATGTCCCTATTGGATTAGAGGGCTTTGTGTTTTTTGTAAATGAGAATAATCCCGTTGACAACCTCACAGTTGAGGAAATCCGAAAGATATATGCCTGTGAGTATAAAAATTGGTCAGAGGTTGGCGGTGTAAATCGGATTATTAATCCTGTAACCAGACTTGAAGGCAGTGGAAGCCAAACAACCTTCGAAGCCTTTATGGGTGATTATGAAATCGGACGAAAATCTCCCTTTGCAATTACGGGTGCATCTATCGGATTTTCTTTTCGCTACTATATGGACGGTATCGTAGAAAACGAGTCCGTTAAAATGCTTTCTTTAAATGGTGTTTATCCAAGCGCAGAAAACATTCAAAACCGCAGTTATCCTATTGTTGCACAGTTTTATGCTATCTATCGAGCGGATAACGATAACGAGAACATCCCCGTTTTAGTGGATTGGCTTTTGTCCGATGAAGGTCAGGAGCTAATTGAAAAAACGGGTTATGTAAGAATTAATTGACCCTTAGAAATGCCCGATTTACCCTCGGGCATTTTTTAATAAATATCCATTGGGATATTGATTTATCCGGCTGTGGATTTTATAATTATATTGTAAAATTTTTTATGGAGGTCCTTTTTATGACAAAGAGATTTACCGCCATTATAATGACTCTGATTATGCTGACAGGTGCTGTCTTCTTCACCTGCGGCACAGTGGGTGCCGAAAGTCCAAACGGTGCTATTTACGGAAACGGAACAAGCGGTATCTATATTGATATTATGGCTTATCCTTATACCAAGTTCGCGGCTATTCCCAACTGGGGACAGTATGCATACGGAAATCAGGGATGCTCATGGTTTGCTTGTGCAAGATACGCGGAGCTCACAGGTTACAGCGGCACCATCTGGAGCGGCTGGAGCTGGTGGAATAATCAGTATGCAACTTACGGTCTGCAAAGAGGTTCACAGATAAGGGCAAAAGCTTTTGCCTGTTATGATAATCACATTGCAGTTGTTGAGCGTGTAGACGGAAACATCGTAACCCTCAGCGAGGGCGGTGCCAGAAAATACCCCTACAACAGCTATTGCTCCATTACCACCAAGACGGTGGCAGAGGTAGAGGCTTACGACAGTATGCGCGGAAACTTCCTCGGATACGTTTATCTGGGCGTTACTCAGGGCAACGAACCTCTGACAACTCCCGATATAACTCTGAATAAAGAGAGCTACACCATTTCGGAGACAGTAAACATTTCGTGGAAAGCCTCCTCTGCAAATTCCGTTCTATCTCACTACTGGATATATATCGCCTCGCCCGCAGGCAAAGAGCTGGTCAGCCAGAGAATAAATGGGGGCACAAGCTACAATTTTACCCCCACAGAGAGCGGACAGTATCTGGTAAGGGTCTCCGCTACTCCCATCGGCTCACAGGCAGGCGAAGGCAGCCTCACTGCGGAGAAGACTTTCACAGTATCTCCCCCTGTGGAAAAGCCTGTGTTGAGTGTCAGGAAGGGTGACTCTGCCAATACCACAACCATCAACTGGACGGGTGACAGTAAAACAGATAAATTTGTGGTGGAGATAAAGAAAAGTGACGGAACTTTTGAGAAAACCACAGAGCTGAGCGGAAACAAAAAGAGCCTTTCGCTGGTGCTTTCTGCGGGTAATTATACCGCAGTGGTAACGGCTTATCCTGCAAACGGAACAGGAGTTGCTTCCGATAAACTGCAATTTGCCGTGTCGGAAACAACCGACTCCAACGGCTGGATTTATTCCGACAAGCTCCCCTCGGGTGGCAACTATGAAATCCAGTATAACTACACCTACGAGGAATTTTCAGCCACCGCTCCCGGTAATGGCTTTATCAAGGGCGACAAAACAAAACAGGTGTACGAGAATAAGGGTGAGCCCTATTGGTCTTCAATAGAACTTCCCACTTCAGCAGAAAGAGAACTCCTCAGCTATCACTATTATCATTACTGCGGAGGCGGTAACGGAAATAGCGCCAATTTCACCTCTAACAGTGCATATCCCCACTATGACTGGATTCCCGCAGGCAACGTCTACGAATACAGTTCAAACACAGATTACGATGATGCAAGATACAGATATTATCATCTGAAATGGTCCGACGGCAGTGATGCATATTGCAGCTCGGGTGTTTCCTGTGACGGAGCCTATGGTTCTCACGGCAACCGCACCTGTTATTGGTACAAAAACTCCCAGTATCAGGACAAGACCCTTGTAATCTACCATAACTATACAACTTCCAGCGGTTGGACCGCTGCCACAGAGAAGGATTACGCCACCGTAACATACAGATACAGAGTGAAGGGCGACGGACTTATGGGTGACGTAAACGGCGACGGCAAAATAACCGTAGTGGATGCAACCCTGGTGCAGAAGCACGCCGCAGGAATTATCACCCTTGAAAGTGATGCACTTGCCCGTGCGGATGTAAATGCAAAGGGCGGAGTGAATGTAGTGGATGCGACTCTGATACAGAAAAAAGTGGCAGGGTTAATCGAAAACTTCTTCTGATTAATAATATAAAGATATAAGAAAAGCCTTTGGTATCAATGGATACCAAAGGCTTTTTATTCAGATATTATCAGTAATTGGCGGTGTCGGGATTATCGCTTTTCTTGACGATGAAAGCGGTGCCCAGAGAGGGAACAACTACTTTTCCGTCCTGAATTCTTGTGCCCATAAGGGGTTCGCCCTTATAGAGGAATCCCGGGGGAATATCAATAACCATATCTGTAAATCCGGAGTTGAAAGCACAGAAGAGAGAGGAATCGGCAGCTGTTCTCATATAAGAGAGGAGTCTGCCCTGAGAATAAACATTAATAAGGTTTCCGTCCCAGAGGGCGCTGATGCTCTTTCTCATTTCGCCCAGTTCCTTGTGCCACTCGATAAGCTCTGTGTTCTCTCTGCCCCAGGGATAGCAAGCGCGGTTGAAGGGGTCTCTGTAACCCTCCATACCTGCTTCGTCGCCGTAATAGATACAGGGGAAGCCGGGAAGTGTGAACTGGATGCCGCTTGCAAGCTTCATCAGCTTGATACCGCGGTTTCTCTGTTCGGGGGTAAGCTTCTGGTGAGCCTGCCATGCGCGGTCTCTGCCATTTAAAGGCTCGCCTGCCATAACTGTGAGAGCACGCTCTGTATCGTGAGTTGAGAGGGAGTTCATCAGGACTCTCAGCACAGGTGCGGGATAGTTCTCGCAGACGTTCATAATGGAGTCCATAACATATTTACTGTCGGCACCTCTGACATAATCAAGGATAGCGCCGCGGAAAACATAGTTCATAACGGAGTCAAGCTGTTCGCCCAGAAGGAAACGACGTCTTGCGCCGTAGCTCTCTTTGTTGGATGCATCCTCCCAGACTTCACCGATAATGAGTCCGTCTTCGTCTTCATCTTTGACTGCTTTTCTCAGTCTTTCAAGGAAGAGGTCAGGGAGTTCATCGGCAACGTCCAGACGCCAACCGCTGTTGCCGTCACGCATTCTCTGACGCACAACTCCGTCTTTGCCGTTGATGAATTCGTTGTAGTTTTCGTCGGTTTCGTTAACCTCGGGAAGAGTATAGAATCCCCACCAGGAGTTGTAGCTGTGAGGCCACTGGTGGAAGTAATACCAGCTTGCATAGGGAGAGTTCTTATCGCGGAAAGCACCGCCCTCGCCGTATTTGCCGCTGCGGTTAAAGTAGATACTGTCGGAGCCTGTGTGAGAGAAAACACCGTCGTTGATAACGTGGATGTCAAGTTTCTTTGCCTCTTTGCAAAGTTCACGGAAGTCTTCGTCGGTACCCAGCATCGGGTCAACTTTCAGGTAGTCGCCTGTGTCGTAGCGGTGGTTGGAATATGCCTCGAAGATAGGATTCAGGTAGATGCAGTTTACACCCAGTTCCTTGAGATAAGGAAGCTTCTGGGTAATGCCCTTAAGGTCTCCCTTGAAGAAGTCGGTGTTGGTAATCTCACCATGGTGGTTGGGCTGCCAACGGGGCATTGCATACCAGTCATTCTGGATTTCCAGGTCGGTACGGGTGATTTTCTTCTCCTCGCCGCTGAAGTTGAAGCGGTCGGGGAAAATCTGATACATTACGCCGCCAACAGGCCAGTCGGGAGTCTTGAAACCCTTTTTGTAGGCAGTAATCTGCCAGCTTCTGCCGGGGGAGCGCTCGATGGAGCTCTTTCTGTCCACGTCGGAGGGCACGATGAATCGGGGACCCTCTGCGGTCTGGATGCGGAAACTGTACCAGTAAAGGCCGATTCTGTCAGGAGTGAAGTCGCACTCCCAGATATCGGTGCCGTTTTCGAAGGGTCCGCGCCAGTACATATTGACGAAAACCCAGTCATAATCATAGTCATATTTCACAGCAAGTTCAGCGTTACTGCAACGCAGGTCGTGGGGCAGGAGAATCCTCATGTGGATAGGTGTGCCTTCCTCAACTGCGCCGAAAGGAGAACGATAAAAGCTGTTACGCGAGTCAAAAGGGGGAAACATAGTTAAACCTCCGGAAATTTTACGCATAATAAAGAAAAGCGTATAAAAAAATACGTACATTTTATTATATATTTTTGCCCTGTGAATGTCAATAGACGGGAAAGCTATGGTCAAAATTTTTACCGAAAACCATAACCCTCGGCAATGAGATAAAGAAAAATTATATAAAACGGCAATAAAGTCAGTTGAAATCGAGATAATTACCCTGTTTTTGTTGGTAATTCCTGTCAGAGCAGGCACATTTTGAGCTTGTGGGGGTCGAGAATTTTGAAAGAACTCCGGTAGTAGCTTATCAGCCCCTCCTTTTCCATTCTGGACAACTCACGGGAGAGGGCGCTTCGGTTGACAGAGAGCAGGGATGCCATCTCCTCTCTGGAATAATCAATGTTGAAAGTAAGGGTCTCCTTCTGCTTGTGAGTGTCCAGCAGAAACATTGCCACCCGCTGGCGCAGGGAGTTGGAGGAAAGATAGGCGATTTTGCGGTTAAGCTCCCAGAATTTCTCGGAAACGGTGCTCAGAAGATTAAGCAGCACCCGTACGCACAGAGGATTTGCGCTGTTTGCATACAGGTCCTGAACACTCAGAAAAAGCACAACCGTATCCTCGCGGGTGATTACGTTGACAGGGCTTAAATGCTTTTCGGTGGACATAAGAATATCCCCGAAAAGCTGGGATGCGGAAAGTACCGAGATGACCCGACGGTTTCCTCCAAAGGATACGCTCTCTGCGGTGAGGCTTCCCTGCAGGATAACGCCGCAGTGGGTAACTCTGTCTCCCTGGTTGAGGATAACCTCTCCACGTCTGAAGGAGACCGCACTGCTTCCCAGAGAGGTAAGCACCGAGGCAAGCTCCTCGTCGGTAAAATTATTGAAAGCAACACTTTTTCGGAGAATTTCGTAATAAAGTTCCATATCTGCACCCCTTAATCCTGTATTTCGTTGCTATGGCAACGAAATCTCTGTGAACAATATACTATAATATATATGAAAAATCAACAGGAGGTTTTTATAATGAAAAAAATCAATGCAATTTTAGCCGTTATTATGGCTTCTCTTATGGTGCTTTCTTTGGGCGCTTGCAGCAGTCAGGTAGACACCGCTTCCACCGAAGGCACAGCCCCCGCCACCGAGACTGTGGAGGCAACTCTTCCCGAGGGTGAGAGTGTCAGCGTCTATACCCTGAAGGGACCCACAGGTATGGGTATGGCACAGCTTATTGACGAAGACAAAGATAAGGGTGACTTCAGCTTTACCGTAGCAGGCGCTCCCGATGAGATTACCGCCGCTATTATCAACGGTGATGCAGATATCGCCGCCTGTCCTGTTAATCTGGCATCCGTACTCTACAACAAGACTTCAGGCGGAGTCAGAATCCTTGCTCTCAACACTCTGGGTGTTACCTATCTCGTTACCAACGGAGTTGAGGTCAATTCCATCGAGGACCTTCGCGGCAAGACCATTGTCTCCGCAGGTCAGGGCGCTACTCCCGAGTATATCCTCACAAAGCTCCTCACCGACAGCGGTATGGAAATCGGCAAGGATGTTTTTGTTGAGTATAAGTCCGAGCACGCAGACGTTGCTTCTCTGGTAGTATCCGGTCAGGCACAGATAGGTCTCCTTCCCGAGCCCAACGTTACTTCCGTAAGCCTTCAGAGCCCGAATGTAAAGGTAGCTCTTGACCTTACAAAGGAGTGGCAGAATCTCTACGGCAAACAGCTTGTTCAGGGTTGTGTAATCGGCAGAGCAGATTTTGTTGCAAAGTACCCCGCAGAGGTTGACAATTTCCTCAGAAATTACGCAGAGTCCGTTGAATTCATCAACACCGCCACAGACGAGGCAGCCCAGATGATAGTTGCCGCAGGCATCATCCCCAAGGCTCCCGTTGCAAAGAAAGCAATTCCCCAGAGCTACATCACCTTTATCGCAGGGGATGATATGAAGAGCCTCACACAGGAAAACCTTCAGGTGCTCTTTGATGCAAATTCCAAATCCGTAGGCGGTAAGCTTCCGGCAGATGATTTCTACTATGCATACACAGGCTGACCAAAAAGCAACCTGCAACAATAAAAAAGCATCTGCCGCCTTCGTAAACATCCTGAAGAAAGTTCTTGTCGCAGTGGCTGTGACGGCTTTCTGGATAGGTGTGTGGCAGGTAGTATATATGCTTGTGGGAAAGGACATAGTAATTCCCTCTCCCCTGAATACCGCCATCCGACTGGGAGAACTTCTGAAAACCGCAGAATTCTGGGGAATTACGGCATCTTCGGTGATACGCATTTTTTCAGGCTACGTTATCGGTGTGGTATTGGGAGTAGTGCTTGCAATAGCCACAAGTATGTCGAAAGTACTCTATGCACTCCTTAAACCTGCCATAAGCATTGCAAGGGCAACCCCCGTTGCTTCCCTGACGCTGATAATCATAATGTGGGTCACTAATATGCAGGTGCCCCTTGTTATCGTGGGACTTATGGTATTCCCCATAATCTGGGGAAACACCTATGAGGGTATAAAGGAAACCGACAAGAAACTTCTGGAGATGTCCCGTACCTACGGTGTCGGTCCGGTCTCCCGCCTTCTCTATGTCTATATCCCCTCGGTATATCCCTATTTTATAACGGGAGTCTCAGCGGCACTGGGACTTGCCTGGAAGTCGGGCATAGCCGCAGAAATTCTGGGTACCACACAGAATTCCGTGGGACAACAGCTCAACGACGCCAAGGTTTATCTTGACAGCGAGGGCAAATTTGCCTGGACTGCGGTGGTGGTAATCCTCAGCCTTATCTTTGAGTTTGCGGTGGTGCATTTTCTGAAAAAATCCACACTGCGAATCCGCTTGAAAGAAAAGTCACAGAAAACCTCCGTTAATACAGAGGTCACAGACGAAGTTACTCTCCGCGCGGAAGATATATCCAAAACTTTCGGAGAAAAAGCGGTGCTGAAAGGTGTTTCCTTAAGCCTCGGAAAAGCCTCTGTCACAGGACTTCGGGGTGTTTCGGGTGCAGGAAAAACCACCCTGCTGCGCATTCTCTCTGGACTTACAAGTGCCGACAGCGGCACCGTTGAGTGCACAGGCGGAATAAATTACCTCTATCAGGAAAACCGACTTCTCCCCTGGCTCACGGCCAAGGAAAACATCCTCTACGTAAACCGAAGTGCAGACACAGAGTATCTTTTGTCTCTTGTATCCCTTCAGGGCGAGGAGGACAAGTATCCCTCGGAACTGTCGGGGGGTATGAAGCGCCGACTTGCCATTGCAAGAGCGCTTGCAGGAAAGGGCGAAACCCTGTTTCTGGATGAGCCCTTTACGGGTCTTGACAAGGAGCTTTTGCAGAATGTGTCACAAAATGTTTTCAGAGAAAGCGCCGACAAAGCGGTACTTCTGGTAACTCATAATGATGAGGAGCTTCAGAAATACGCAACCCGTATTGTTGATATTTAGTTAATTTTATCCTCATAAAAACACCCGACCAGACAATTTTCGGTTGCCACAGGTCGGGTGTTTTGCTATACTTTTATTATAGGATTCAGAATAGGATTCAGAAAATTCGGATTTCAGGAGGATTTGCTATGATTATTGATACCCATGTGCATATCGGCACATCGCTGAATTTTAATATGACGGAGGAACAGGTGCTCTATTCTATGAAGGAATACGGTATCGATAAGGTGATTATCTCCAACAGCGAGGCGGCATCCCACGACCACGACAGGGTGCTCCTGCCCGAGAAATATCAGATTTCTGCGGCAGAGTGCCTTGAAAGATGTATAGAGTTTGCCAAGGAAAATCCACAAAGAATATATGTTGCCGCCTGGGTAAAACCTTCGGTGGAGCAGGTGTCCGCGGAGCTCGAAAGGCTCATTGCGGAAAATCCCGATATAGTCAAAGCCATAAAATTCCATCCCTATCATTCGGGGGTGAGTTTTGCCTCACCCGAATGCCGTGAATACATCCGTCTTGCGGAGAAATATTCCCTTGCGGTGCTTACCCATACAGGAAACTGCGAGGATGACTCTCCCCGTCGGGTTTATGAGATGGCAAAGGAATTCCCCACGGTAAACTTTGTAATGGTGCATCTGGGGCTGGGCACAGACAACAAAGAGGCGATTGAACTTTGCAGTGAATGCACAAACCTCTACGGCGACACAACCTGGGTCAGCACCGCCTCGGCACTTGAATTTATCAGAAAATGCGGCGATGACAGACTGCTTTTCGGCTCGGATAATCCCATTGACGGCAAGGACACCTACAAGGAAAACGGCTTTGGCGAGAGAAGCCTCTATCAGGAATATTTCGGGGAGTTCAGAGAGTCGGTGTCTGCTGAAACCTACGAGAAGATTATGCACAAAAACGCCGAGAGACTTTTTGGAATATAAGCGGCAGCACTTCGGTCGGAGTGGCGGCGTTGATATTTGTCCCGATGAAAGCTTTGTTTGTGCAAAAAGAAAGCACCCTCTTATGCAGGGTGCTTTTGAAAGTTTATCAGGTTTTGTGGGTGAGTCCGTCTGTGAAATCCACAACCTCGCGGCGCTTGGCATCATCCAGGGATCTGTACAGGGAGAGAAGTTTCTTTTCCTCTCTGCTGAGGGAGTAAATTTTTGAGTTCTTTGAACGCGGATCGGATTTACCTCTCCTTCGGGGCTTGCTGCTTTCGGCGGAAACGTCGGCAACATCCGCATCTTCTCCGTCCTTGGAGGGAAGAAGCTCTGTGGGGTCAACATTGAGGATACGAGCGATTTTTACCAATGCCTTCAGGTCGGGCTCTGTTGTTCCGCGCTCGTAGTAGGCATAGGTAGACCTGTCCAGATGCAGAGCATCGGCAATGTGTTTTTGTGTCAGCTCGCTGTTGTTTCTCAGCATAGCCAGTTTTCTGCCCAGTTCTTTTGACATATTTTCCACCCCGAACATAATTTGATAATTATATTATTAAACGAAAATGGGCACAGTTGTTGATTTTGTGAAAACGTTTCACGAAATATGACAAATTTTGCACATTCATAGCAAAAAATCGTCGCGACTCTTGAAAAATACGCGATTCTGATATATAATTACCCAAAGTTGATTTATAGTAAGCAGACGTGTTTTTTGGTTGGACAAGTGCAGTATTTCCCGAGAGTTTTTGAGTTATTCCCTGTTTTGAAACATTGATTTTCAGGAGACTGTGTTTGCAGCCCGCAGCAAAATATTCGCTGGTGTAGCTCAGTCGGTAGAGCAGCTGATTCGTAATCAGCAGGTCGCGTGTTCAAGTCACGTCACCAGCTCCATGAAAAAAGTCTCTTTTGTCTACCGGACAAAAGAGACTTTTTTCAATGATATCCGTTCCTGTCGGAACGGGTGATATATCTTCGATATGATATCCACCCTCGGTGGATGATATATGCCTTCGGCATATGAAGGAACGGATATTATATCATGCTTGCGAAGCAAGTATATCATGCGGCGACAGCCGTATATCATATCGCACATACGATATATCGTTGAAAAACGCAATATTTCATAGTATAATGTTATTGAAAGAAGGTGCATTTATGTCTGAAAACAAATTACTTGATTTATCTTTTGAATTTGCAGTTGCGATTGTGAATCTTGTTGACGGTGTAACTGCACCAAAAAGTTCCTATATGACCGATCAGCTCGCAAGAGCAGGTACATCGGTTGGTGCTAATATCCACGAAGCACAGTACGCACAGAGCAAGAAAGACTTTGTAGCAAAATTGGAAATTGCACTCAAAGAATCCAACGAAACGAGTTATTGGTTGAAGTTGATGTATGAAACCAAAAGAATAGATGTTGAAACTTATCAATATACAGAAAAACTTTGTGGTAACATTCGCAGACTTCTGATTGCATCCTGCCGCACCGCAAAGGAGAATACAAAATGATATTGAGCATAAATGGGTAGTTGCAACGGAAGGTATGACTTTCACACGGGAAGAGATTGCAGAATTAACGCATTTCCAAGAACAGTATTTCAAGTCGAAAATCTCCTTGCTATATAAACAGCTTTAACCTGGTGTACTTTTGGTTACCCTTTGCCAACAAAAAAGCCTCTTTTGTCTATCATGACAAGATAGGTTTTTCCTGTGTTTAATTGAAAAACTTGTGGTTTTGTGATAAACTAAATATAAACTCAACTATATCCGCTGGATTAAGTACTGGACCGATAATAATGGGAAGGTGGGAACCTATAATGAAAAGAATTCTCAGTTTTGTTCTATCGATTATAATTATCATTGCAATGATGTTTTCACTATCTGCTTGCGATTTCGGGAGTAAGCGAGTAACTGATGTTCAACAATATGGAAAACTTGAATATTACATAGAATTACCTGAGTTTTTCCCGGACTCTGTTGAAGATTATTCCGTAAATGCGTATGCCTATAATTTGGAGGCGTGGATGGATGTTTGTCACGAAATCTTCTTGGATATTACTGTAACTGAAAGTCAATTTGATGAGCTTCTTTCTGAAGTTATGAGTAATAGTGTGGAATGCTATTACTCCGATGGATTCTACGAAGTTGTTTTTCAAGACTCGTATTCCATTTTGGATAATGATAACAACGAAGAACAAGCGGTTGGCTATGCTGATATAGAAAAAATAATCTACAATCCTGAAACTTATCGAATCGTGTATGTTTCCTTTCATGCTAACGATACAGGAGTGTATCCACTGAAGGATGTTGCATACTTTAATTGTTTTAATATTGATGAAAATGAGTACGTAAAGCATTTGAAAGACAACAAATAACAGACCGTATACAGATACATATTACTTTTGATGTTTTTTGTCTATGTTTATGCTGCTTTTAGTTGCTCGTTCGCAGAAAATAAGCACCTTTTAATAAGCTGATTTGGTTTTTCCTGCCTTCTGCCTCGCCACATAACAGTCGCATAACGATAAAGACAGCGGGGATACTAAATTAAAATTCTTCAGTAAAAAATACTTTACTTTTTGAAAACATTGTGTTATAATGTCATTTGCTTAGGCCCCTTTCACGGACTTTGGAGTATGCCGCAGAAGCGGATTCACCTGTCCTTTGTCTGTGTCTGCGGGTAATATTAAAAAAAGGTGGTAACCAAAATGCTTAAAGACGAAAAGCAGGCAATTATTAACGAGTATGCACTCCACGAGGGTGACACAGGTTCTCCCGAGGTACAGATCGCTCTTCTCACAAAGAGAATCAACGACCTCACCGCTCACCTCAAGGAGCACAAGAAAGACCATCACAGCCGTCGCGGCCTTCTGAAGATGGTTGGTCAGAGACGTGCGCTTCTGAGCTATCTCACCAAGATTGACATCGAGAGATACCGTTCAATCATCGCAAGACTCGGCATCCGTAAATAATCTTTACAAACAGTGGGGCAGACGGCTTATTGCCGTTTGCCCTGTATTCCGTTTATTACAGGGTTTTTTTCAGGCTATTTTTAGCGGTAAAATCAGTCGTTCGCAGCACAAGTCCTATCAGGCGGGGACGGTTGATTTTATTGCTAAATTAGCGAAAAACCCTGTGAAAATATAAAATTTACAGGAGGAAAAAATTATGGCAAACAGTACAATGACTTTTGACAAGTTCAGAACTTTTGAAACCGAATTTGCAGGCAGACCTCTCGTTATCGAGACAGGCAAGACAACTCAGCTTGCAAACGGCGCTTGTCTTGTCCGCTACGGTGAGACAGTTGTTCACGTAGCAGTTACAGGCGCAGCAAAACCCCGTGAGGGCATCGACTTCTTCCCTCTTTCCGTTGACTTTGAGGAGAAGCTCTATTCCGTAGGCAAAATCCCCGGCAGCTTCTTGAAGCGTGAGGGCAGACCTTCCGAGAAGGCTATCCTCGTAAGCCGTGTTATCGACAGACCCATCCGTCCTCTCTTCCCCAAGGATATGAGAAACGACGTTTCCGTTGTCTGCACAGTTATGTCCGTTGACCCCGACTGTATGCCCGAGATTGCCGCTATGGTAGGTACCTCTATTGCTCTTACCATTTCCGACATTCCCTGGAACGGTCCTATCTCCGCTGTTTCCGTAGGTTACGTTGACGGCGAGTTTGTTATCAACCCCACAGCCGCAGAGCGTGAGGTTTCCAAGATGGCAACAACAGTTGCTTCCACCGACAGCAGAATTGCTATGATTGAGGCAGGCGCTGACTGTGTAAGCGACGAGGTTATGTACAACGCTATCATGGCAGGCCACGAGGCTAACCAGAAGATTATCGAGTTCATCAAGGGCATTCAGGCTGAAATCGGCAAGGAGAAATTCTCCTATCCCTCCAACGAGCCTGACACAGAGATGTTCGAGGCTATCAAGGCATTCGCAGAAGAGGATGTCAAGGTTGCTATGGACACCGACGACAAGACTGTCCGCGATGCAAGACTCCTCCCCATCTACGAGGCAGTTCACGCAAAGTTCGACGAGATTTATCCCGACAGCGCAGAGAAAATCGACGAGTGTATGTACAAGGTTCAGAAGTACATTGTTCGTCGTTGGCTCCTGGACGAGCAGAAGCGTGTTGACGGCAGAGGTATGAACGATATCAGACCCCTTGCTTCCGAAGTTTCTCTCCTCCCCCGCGTTCACGGTTCAGGTCTCTTTACCCGTGGTCAGACACAGGTTCTCACAATTGCAACTCTCGGTCCTGTTTCCGAGGGTCAGATTATTGATGGTATCGATGAGGAAGAGTTCAAGAGATATATGCATCACTACAACTTCCCCAGCTACTCAGTTGGTGAGACACGTCCCAGCCGCGGTCCCGGCAGACGTGAAATCGGCCACGGTGCTCTTGCAGAGAGAGCTCTCGTTCCCGTAATTCCCTCCGTTGAGGACTTCCCCTATTCCATCCGTCTCGTTTCCGAGGTTCTCTCCTCCAACGGCTCTACCTCTCAGGGTTCCGTCTGCGGAAGCACACTTGCTCTTATGGACGCAGGTGTTCCCATCAAGGCTCCCGTTGCAGGTATCTCCTGCGGTCTTATCACCGAGGGTGACCGCTGGATGACTATGGTTGATATTCAGGGCGTTGAGGACTTCTTCGGCGATATGGACTTCAAGGTAGCAGGTACACACGACGGTATCACAGCTATCCAGATGGACCTCAAGATCTCCGGTCTTACACCTGAGATGGTTAAGGAAGCTCTCGAGAAGACTCACGAGGCAAGACTCTTCATCCTTGATGAGGTTATGCTCAAGGCTATCGAGGCTCCCAGAGCAGAGCTTTCCAAGTATGCTCCCAAGATGCTCACAACAACTATCCCTGCTGACAAGATTTCCGAGGTTATCGGTAAGGGCGGCAAGGTTATCAAGGAAATTCAGGCTCAGTGCGAAGTTAAAATCGACATTGAGGAGGACGGCGAGCACGGACAGGTATTCGTATCCGGCGTTGACCTTGAGAATTGTAAGAGAGCACTTGCAATTGTTGAGACTATTGCTATCGATCCCGAGCCCGGCGCAATGTACCTTGGTAAGGTAACACGCATTATGGACTTCGGCGCATTCGTTGAAATCGCTCCCGGCAAGGAAGGTCTCGTACACATCAGCCAGCTTGATGTTAAGCGCACAGACAAGGTTACCGACGTTGTAAACGTTGGCGACGTTATCCGCGTAAAGGTTATGGAAATCGACGACAAGGGCAGACTCAACCTCAGCCGTCGCGATGTTCTCATTGAGGTTGACGGTCTCACTCCCGAGAATGACCCCGCTGCTGACAGACCCCGCAGAGAGGGCGGCAGAGGCGGCAGAGACAACCGTCGCCCCAGACGCAACTGATAAAAAGCTTGTAAAGTAAAACTTCACCCCGACAAGAAATTGTCGGGGTTTTTCTTTTGTCGGAATATTTTTTCTGTCAGACAAACCGCACATCGGTTACTATATATATATGTATATAATATACTGCCTGAAAATGAGGCCTTAAAAAAGGAGTCGATGATATTAGTCTGTTTTTTGGGCAGATTACAGACAGCGGAAGTAAAACCCCCGAAAATGCCGGCCAAAATCTGAAAAAACACAACAACTCGTGGCAAAAAAGGAGAGCGAGGACTAAATATAGCTGAAAATTGGATTTTTATGTTGCAAGTTGTTTGCATATATACAGGGAATATGATGAAATTTTGTGAAATATTGCTTGAAAAAATCTAGTTTCCAAAACGATTATCTCGTTAAAAAGCCTTTTGAGGGAGCTGGTCTTGTATAATAGGGGAATAATAATGCGCTTATAATGCGCCGTCATAAATTTATAACAAGGAACGATTGATATGGACAAGAAATTTCTCTATTACCTAATCAAGAGAGTGCTCCTGGCTATTGTTACAGTTTTTCTGGTAATTACCATCACTTTCTTCTTTATGCATCTTATCCCCGGTGACCCTTTCCAGAGTGAAAAGGAAATTCCCGCACCTGTCAGAGCCGCTCTGATGGAGAAGTACGGACTCAATGACCCTCTCTGGAAGCAGTATCTCACATATCTGGGTAACGCTGTTACCCTTGACTTCGGCATGTCCATGCGTATGGACGGACGAGAAGTTACCGATGTTATCTTTGAGGGTTTTGCGTCCAGTGCAAAGATTGGCTTTATCGCAGCAGCACTTGCTCTTGCCATGGGTATGATTTTCGGCGCTATTGCGGCACTGTATCACAATAAATTAATCGACCGTATGATAATGGTGGTGTCCACTGCCTTTGTTGCCATGCCGTCGTTTATTGTAGGTACGCTTCTGCTGTGGATATTCTGTGCGGAACTCGAGTGGCTGCCGGCAAACGGTATGGAAAGCGGCGGTCTGATTCTGCCCATTATTGCCCTTGCACTTTATCCTATGGCATATACCATCCGTCTCACACGTTCAAGTATGCTTGACGTTCTGGGTCAGGACTACATCCGTACAGCCAAGGCAAAGGGCGTTCACCCCTCCAAGGTGCTTTTCAAACACGCGCTCAAGAATGCTGTGACTCCTGTTATTACCTATGCAGGTCCTATGATAGCTTTCATTCTCACAGGTTCTCTTGTTGTTGAGAGAATTTTCACAGTTCCCGGCCTGGGCGACTTCTTTTTCACCAGTATCCGAGACAGAGACTATACTATGATTATGGGTACAACTATTTTCCTTGCAACCATCATTGTAATTATGATGCTTATTTCGGATGTTCTCTACAAGTTTGTTGACCCCAGAGTAGATCTTTCTTAAAAGGAGGCGCCCCAGATGAAAAAGAAAAATGTAAACGGGGAGTTTCCCAAGAAGAATCCCCTGAGCTTTCAGCTCAACCTTTCCAAGTTCGAGCCTGCTTCGGCTGAAGAAAAGGAGCTCCAGATAGTGGAGCGAGAGAGTGTTACCTTCTTCAAGGACGGTATGCGCCGTTTCCTGAAGAACAAGGTTGCTCTTGTTTCCGCAATTTTGGTTCTCATTATCGTTGCAACGGCAATATTTGTTCCTATGTTTTATCCCTATTCCTATGAGCAGCAGCTTTCCAACATAGGAAACGGACTTCCCCGTGATAAGTCAGCAATTCTCCTCAAGCCTTTCGAGTACAGCGACACAGAGCAGGCCCGAATCGATGCAGGTGAATTTGTATTCCCCCATATCCTTGGTACCGATAAAGACAGCTACGACTACTTTATCCGCGTGGTCTACGGTACAAGAATTTCTCTTTCCGTTGGTTTCTTCGCATCTATAATCGTTCTGATTATCGGTGTTCTCTATGGTTCAATTTCCGGTTATTTCGGCGGCAAGGTTGACCTTGTTATGATGAGAATAGTTGATATTATCTATTCTCTGCCCGATATGCTGATGATTATTCTTTTCTCGGTGCTCTTAAACGAGTACCTGACCCCGGTTATTGAGGGAACGGTGCTGTCGAAACTGGGTACCGGTATGATCAGTATCTTTATTGTATTCGCACTTCTCTACTGGGTAAGTATGGCTCGTCTCATCAGAGGCCAGATTCTTACCATCAAGCAGCAGGAGTTCGTACTTACAGCAAAGGCTCTGGGTGCTTCCCCTGCAAGAATTATCAGAAAGCACCTTCTGCCCAACTGTATCAGCGTTATTGTTATTTCCACAGCGCTTCAGATTCCCAACGCAATTTTCACAGAGAGCTATCTGAGCTATCTGGGTCTGGGTGTTAAGATTCCCATGCCCTCTCTGGGTTCACTGGCATCTGATATGAAGAGCTGTGTATGGACTCCCGACCAGGTTTATATGTTCCTGGTGCCCGCACTTGTAATTTGTCTTATCGTTCTCTCACTGAACCTTCTGGGTGACGGCCTCAGAGACGCATTTGACCCCAAACAGAAAAAGTAAGGAGGAACAGAAATGAGTTTGCTTGAAATAAAAAACC
The DNA here is from genome assembly GCA_045654185.1 of Ruminococcus sp. Classification (GTDB taxonomy): domain Bacteria; phylum Bacillota; class Clostridia; order Oscillospirales; family Acutalibacteraceae; genus Ruminococcoides. Next base: position 36,832 of record JAZOMY010000022.1, on the reverse strand, counting down.
TCAGAACTTCCTTCTTTACTCCCCTGGGTGAAGTCAAAGCCGTTAACGGCGTGTCCTACGAGGTAGAGCGCGGTAAGGTTCTGGGTATTGTTGGTGAGTCAGGCTCCGGTAAGAGCGTGTCCGCATACTCTGTTCTGCAGATTCTTGCAGATGCAGGTAAGGTTGTTGACGGAAGCATCAACTTTGACGGACAGGACCTTGTAACTCTCAAGGAAAACGAGATGTACAAGATCCGCGGAAACAAGATTTCCATTATCTTCCAGGATCCCATGACCAGCCTTAACCCTGTTTTCACTATCGGAAACCAGCTTATGGAAGCAATTATGCTTCATACAGACAGAAATAAAAACCAGGCAAAGGAAAGAGCCATTGAGATGCTCAAACTCGTTGGTGTGAATGAGCCCGAGAAGCGTCTGACTCAGTATCCTCACGAGTTCTCCGGCGGTATGCGCCAGAGAGTTATGATTGCGATGGCACTTGCCTGTGAGCCTGATATTCTTATTGCAGACGAGCCTACAACAGCTCTGGACGTTACCATTCAGGCACAGATTCTTGACCTGATGAAAGACCTCCAGAAGCAGCTTGGAATGGCAATTATCCTCATCACTCACGACCTGGGCGTTGTTGCCGAGATGTGCGATGACATTATTGTTATGTATGCAGGACAGGTTTGTGAGAGAGGTACCGCAGATGAGATTTTTTACAGTCCCAAGCACGAGTACACTCTGGGCCTTATGCGTTCCATTCCTACCGTCAGCGATGAACACGAGAAACTCCAGCCCATCGGCGGCTCTGCGGTTGACCTTCTCAATATGCCCCCCGGATGTCCCTTTGCTCCCCGCTGCGATGCAGCTATGAAGGTGTGCCTTGAGATGAATCCCGTGCTGCTGGACGTTACCAATACTCACAAAGTTCGTTGCTGGAACCACGTGAAGGGTCTTATCGAGGAAGGCAAGGTTACTATGAAAGAGATAGAGGAGATGTACGCCGATGAGTAATAAATACGATTATTTGCTTGAAGTCAAAAACTTAAAGCAGTATTTCAATATACCCAACGGTCTCTTCGGCAGCAAACAGCTCAAGGCTGTTGACGATGTTTCCTTTGCTATCAAAGAAGGAGAGACTCTGGGTCTCGTAGGTGAGTCCGGTTGCGGAAAGACCACCGTCGGCAGAAGCATTCTGCACCTTTACAAGCCTACCGCAGGTGAGGTCTACTACAAGGGTGACCTTATCAGCAACAAAAAGTCCGTTAATAATTTCAGAAAGAACGTTCAGATGGTGTTCCAGGATCCTTATTCGTCCCTTGACCCCCGTATGACCGTTGCTGATATCGTAGGTGAGCCGCTGGATATCCACAAGCTCTATGCAAACAAAGCTGAGCGTCAGGAAAAAATCAAGGAGCTCCTCTACACAGTAGGACTTACCTCCGACCACGCAACACGTTACGCCCACGAATTCTCCGGCGGCCAGCGTCAGCGTATCGGTATCGCCAGAGCGTTGGCGGTTAATCCCAACTGTATTATTTGTGATGAACCTGTATCTGCACTGGACGTTTCCATTCAGGCACAGATTATCAATATGTTTGAGGAACTTCAGGAGAAGATGGGTCTTACCTATCTCTTTATTGCTCACGACCTGCTGGTTGTAAAGCATATCTCCGACAGAATCGCAGTTATGTACCTTGGTCACATTGTTGAGATGGGTCCCGCAAATGAGATTTACAATCATCCTGCACACCCCTACTCAATATCCCTTCTGTCTGCGGTTCCCGTTCCCGACCCCGACTATGCAAGAAATCACAAGCGTATTGTTCTTGAGGGCGATGTACCGTCCCCTCTGAATATGCCTTCAGGCTGTCCCTTCAGAACCCGTTGCCCCAGAGCAACCGCAGAGTGTGCTGAAGCAATGCCTCAGCTGAAGGAAGTGGCTCCTGACCACTTTGCTGCTTGTATCCATCTGTGATGGATGTTTAATTCCCGGAATCAATTTATATTGATTTATATATGTCTGCTTTTATCTGGTTGCAGATAATTTAATTATTTAGGAGGAAAAACAAATGAAAAAATCATTAGCACTTATTCTTGCTGCAATTATGGTTCTTTCTCTCGGCCTTGCTGCTTGTAACGGTGCAGGCGGCAGCGGCGATGCTACCTACAAGGATACTATGACAGTAAACGCAGGTGGCTATCCCGACACAATTGACCCCGCACTCAACTCCGCAGTTGACGGTGCAACCTACATCATCCACGCATTCGCAGGTCTCACAGGCTACAACGCTGACTGTGAAATCGTTGCTGACTGCGCAAAGGCTCTTCCTGAGGCAGTAGCTCTTGACAACGGTATGGTTTCCTATACCTATGAGCTCAAGGACGGCCTCAAGTGGAGCGACGGCTCTGACCTTACAGCAGAAGACTTCGTTTATGCTTGGAACAGAGCAGCTTCCCCCGAAACAGCAGCTGATTACAGCTACATGTTCGAGCTTATCGACGGCTACGCAGCAATGTGGGAGACAGACGACGAGGGTAACTTCGTTAACCCCGATGCAAAGCTCAACGTTAAGTCCGTTAACGACGGTAAGGCTATTGAAGTTGTTGTAACCGTAGAGGTTCCCTACTTCCACGAGCTCTGCGCATTCCCCGCTTACATGCCCGTTAAGGCTGACGTTGTAGATGCAGATCCCGAAGGCTGGGCAACAAAGGCTGCCAGCTACATCGGCAACGGCCCCTACAAGGTAACAGACTTCACACAGGCTCAGCTCGTTATGGAGAAGAACGAGTACTATCACAACGCTGAGGCTGTTAAGACAAAGAACATCATCTGGCCCTTCAACGAGGACGACAACGCTCTCTATGCAAACTTCCAGAGTGGTTCTTATGACTTCATCGACTCCGTTCCCAACGATCAGATCGACAGCATTTCTGCTCGCTATGCTGAGGAATACAAGGTAACAGGCCAGCTTGGCACATACTACATTTCCTTCAACGTAAATGACGAGGCTCTCAAGGACTTCACAGAGGCAGAGAGAGTTGACATCAGAAAGGCTCTCGGCCTTATGCTGGACAGAAACTACATTGTTGACGCTATCGGTCAGGCAGGTCAGGTTCCCGCTAACACCTTCGTTGCAATGGGTCTCTCTGATGCAGACGGCAAGACAGAGTTCATGGCTAACGCAAACGGTGGCAACGGCTACTTCAGCGTTAAGGAAGAGGATTATGCTACAAACTGCCAGACAGCTCTCACACTTCTTGAGGGTGTTGCAAAGTCTTCCGGCAAGTTCACAGTAGCTAACGGTACTGTTACAGGCTTCCCCGTACTCACATACCTCACAAACGAAGGCACAGGCCACGAGGCTCTTGCAGCATATATGCAGGATACACTCAAGGGCTACGGCATCGAGATCAAGATCGAGGTTCAGGAGTGGGGTACATTCCTCGACACCCGTAAGGCAGGTAACTACTCTATCGCAAGAAACGGCTGGCTCGGCGACTACAACGATCCCATCTCCTTCCTCGATATGTGGATTTCTGCTTCCGGTAACAACGACTGCCAGTTCGGTAAGGGTGCACACGCTGATTATAAGGGCTTCTCTTATGACGGCAAGAGCGACCTCACATGGGCAGAGTCTTACGATGCAATCATTGCTAAGGTTAAGTCCAGCAAGGATGCAGAGGAGAGATTTGCTCTCATGCACGAGGCAGAGGATATGCTTATGACAACAGGCGCTATCTGCCCCATCTACTACTACACTGATCAGTTCATGATTTCTCAGGATATCGAAGGCGCATTCGCAAGCCCCCTCGGTTTCAAGTACTTCATGTACGCAACAATCAAAGGCTGATAATCGTCTGATATAAAATTCAGCGACTACCGGACAACCAGATAAATAAAAGATAACGGCTGCCGCCTCTCTTCTGAGAGGCGGCTTTGTTGTTCTTATCAGGGAATTACGGCGGATTTTAAGAAATAAAAAAACTACCATCCTGATTTGTACCGCAGGATGGTAGTTTGCTTTTGTGTGTCTGATTTTTATAGAATTTACTCGGTATCCAGTTTGAGCACTGCCATGAATGCCTCCTGAGGTACCTCAACAGTACCCAGCTGGCGCATACGCTTTTTACCTTCCTTCTGCTTCTCCAGAAGTTTCTTCTTTCGGGTAATGTCACCGCCGTAGCACTTGGCAAGAACGTCTTTTCTCAGGGCTTTTACGGTTTCTCGGGCAATAATCTTGCCGCCGATGCAAGCCTGAATGGGTACTTCGAAGAGCTGACGGGGGATTTTATCCTTAAGTTTTTCCGCCATTTTTCTGGCTCTGGGGTAAGCCTTCTCTGCATGGATAATGAAGGAGAGGGCGTCAACGATTTCGCCGTTGAGCATAATGTCGAGCTTCACAAGCTGGCTCTGGCGGTATTCTTTGAGTTCATAGTCAAAGGAGGCGTAGCCTCTTGTTCTGGACTTCAGAGTGTCAAAGAAGTCGTAGACAATTTCCGCCAGGGGAAGCTCATAGTGGATGTCAACTCGGTCGGAGTCAATGTAGGTCATTCCGCAGAAAACACCGCGTCTTTCCTGACAAAGCTCCATAATGTTACCAACGTACTCTGTGGGGGAGTAAATATGGGCATCGGTAAAGGGTTCCTCGGCGCTGGCAATAAGGGAGGGGTCGGGATAGTTTGTGGGGTTGTCTATCATCTTGACCTCTCCGTCGGAGAAGGTGATGCGATAGCTGACGCTGGGTGCGGTGGTGATAAGGTCAAGGTTGAACTCTCTCTCCAGTCGTTCCTGAATAATCTCCATGTGCAGCAGACCAAGGAAACCGCAACGGAAGCCGAAGCCCAGAGCAACGGATGTTTCGGGCTCGTAGGTAAGGGATGCGTCGTTGAGTTTGAGTTTCTCCAGAGCGTCGCGGAGATCACCGTAACGTGCGCCGTCAGCAGGATAAACACCGCAGTATACCATTGACTGAATCTCACGGTAGCCGGGGAGGGGGAATTCCGCAGGATTTGAGGTGAGGGTTACGGTATCGCCTACCTTGGCATCGCCCAGAGTTTTGATGGAGGCAGTGATGTAGCCAACCTCACCTGCATAGAGAGTGTCTCTGGGAGAGAGGGCGGTGGCGCCCATGTGGCCGCATTCCACAACCGAGAAGGTGGAGCCTGTCTGCATCAGCTTGAACTCGTCACCAACAGAGATTTTGCCCTCTTTTACCCGGACGTAGATGATAACGCCCTTGTAGCTGTCGTAGTAACTGTCGAAAATCATCGCTCTCAGAGGAGCATCAATATCACCTGTGGGTGCAGGCACGTCGGAGACGATTTTCTCCATAACGCTGTGGATGTTGATGCCCTGCTTTGCAGAGATTTCGGGTGCATCCTGTGCGGGAATGCCGATAATATCCTCTATTTCGTTTTTAATGCGCTTCGGGTCAGCGCTGATAAGGTCGATTTTGTTGACAACGGGGACAATTTCAAGTCCCGAATCAACGGCAAGATAGGTGTTGGCGAGAGTCTGCGCCTCAATACCCTGAGTGGCATCAACTACCAGCACAGCGCCTTCGCAGGCGGCAAGTGAACGGGAAACTTCATAGTTGAAGTCCACGTGGCCGGGGGTGTCGATGAGGTTGAAGAGATATTCTTCGCCGTCGTCAGCCTTGTAGACAAGAGTAACGGCTCTTGCCTTGATGGTGATTCCGCGCTCTTTCTCAAGCTCCATATCGTCCAGAATCTGGTCCTGCATCTCTCTCTTGGCAACAGAGCTTGTTTCCTCCAGAATTCTGTCGGCAAGGGTGGATTTGCCGTGGTCGATGTGGGCGATAATGCTGAAATTTCTTATTTTATTCTGCTCGAACTTCAAGTAGACCACCTTTTCCTAAACAAATTAACAATTAATTATAACATAGATAAATCGACTGCACAACAAGAATCTTTCATAACATTACTTTAGTATGCATTTTGTGCAAGATAACTCATAACACCGCTATAATCCAGCATTTTCGGAGTTGACAAACGTTGAGCTTCCGATAACCATACTTCGGTATTAACAAGTTCGTTAGAATGTAACAGTTGATTGTTGTTTAAAGAGAACACCATCTTTAAACTTTCCGGAGAACTTATTTGACAGGCGATTAATTGATAGGAATCGAAGTAGTATCGTGTGTGCCAAGCGCTGAACTCACCAACATAAATACAGTCATTGTTATTGCATGTATATACGGTAGTTTTTCGGGTAGGTTCAGATCCGTCGCTGCACTCAACAAACATTTCCTGGATTCCATCGTCATTCACATCAAAGAAAAATGTAGTTATACTGGAAAACTCGGTCCATTTATATGACATATGTATGTCGAGATATTTTTTATAATAGCTTGCGTTTTCAAAATTGTATTCTATGTTTTCTCCCAGTGCAATTTTTGTTTCTGTAACAGATTGAACAACCTTGTTGTCAGGATTTTCATCTTTAAGCTCTATTAATCCGTTAAAGAAATCCTCTTTCGCTGATGTTAAAGCTCTTTCTGAAACAGGGGCTCCGTTAACTGTACCGCCTACGGTGTCTGCTGTTTCAGAATAACTGAATTCAGTTTCAAAAGATAGTCCGTTGAAGGTGCGGTATTCTAAAAATGTACTGTACCCTTGAACACCGGTGATAAAATATACTTTATCTTTAAAATGTGCAGTTTGGATGAGGAGATCAGAGCCGCCGTTACACAGCGCGGTGCCATTGTCAATGCAAATAACTTGGTTATCAACGACTCCCCATATTTCGTATCTGAAGGTAGGATTTCCTCTTTGATTATTTGAGGCCTGGGTGGAATTATCCGTGTATTCGACGAGAAGTTCATCTATACCATCTTTGTTGAAGTCGATTAGTCTTGCATAGTTTAGATTGTTTTCAAAAATATTTCCGTTCAATTTGTACCCATAGGTATTCTCCAACTTGTGTAAAATTTCTAAATATTCAGATTGATAATTAATTCCCCCAAAGTCTGTAAAGATGAATACATCCTTATTGGCATCATCGTTGTTTGAATCTGAAACTGTTATATGTGTTATAAACGCGTTGCCAGAGTCTCCATCGTTTGTTGCGTTGTCGGTGACAAGTAGAGTATAATTTCCGGGACTCAAATTAAGTGTATAACTATTGGGAGAATTAACATCCTCTTCGACTACAGTTTTTTGGTTTTTATCTTTTATGATTACAAGATGGTAGTTGTCATAGTTTTCGTTGGTGCTTCCAGATACAACGTTAAGGGCGGCACCGCGAATAACGGTTCTGTAGCCGAAAAGCTCAGAGGAGATTCCAACTTCAGTAAAAGCCTCACGGACACCAATACATTGTGAGCTTGTCAATTCGCCACTGAGTCTCATGTGTGATGCAACAGTTGTAACAGCATCTGCGCATTGAGCAAAAGTTGCGTCGGGTTGTAGTAAGAACAACGAGCGATACCACAGCTTAGACAGTGTTGCGGTATCAATCTTTTTTTCTGCATTGCCAGTGATGCCACCTTGTGCCATAAGGTATGCGGCATGAGAAATTACAGTGCTGTTTTTATGTACATAACCATTATCGGTTTTTTTTGAGGTGTTTCCCCAATACCTGCCCTGATATTCTGAAGGGTTCTTTGTTTTTGAAGGTTCGGCAATATTTCTTATATAATTGTGTTCCCATGAACAGTTGTTGTTTAATATCTTGTCGTTGGAATAGTCTTCTACAAGTTCGCCAAATATGTCTGAATAAGCTTCTGCCAATGCTCCGGATTCACCCGAATAAATCATAGAGGAAATTTGGTCTTCAACGGCATGAGCATATTCGTGTGCGATGAGATCAACACACGACAAGTCTTTTTGATATCCAAACACCAGTATGGTTGCGGTGCTGCCGATTTCTTTCAGGCACATCGCATTGTCTCCCTTATACTTAAAATAGTCGTTATACGAAGCAGGAAGAATAGTATTATTGTTATCAAAACCTTTTCTAGAGAGGATTTGATAATAAAAATCGTATGTTATTTCCATTCCTTTCATCAGATTTTCTGCTTCTGTATCCCACTCTGCTGTTGCAGATGTAACATATGTTAAAGGAGAATACACCTGGAGTTGAACATTTTCTGGCAAAGGAGAGGTTAAATATGAATTGTCTAAATGGGTTGTTGAAGTCGCGCATATGGTTATTCCGTTTCTTTTACCAATACAAGCACGGTTTCTGTTTGAATTTAGAATGACTATATTTCTGCTTTCGTCATATAACGTATATGAGTTATCGTTTGTGCGGTAGTTATAGTCAGATTCAGAAACGAGAGAATTCGTTAAAAGTACCTTTCCATCAACCGCGGATATAAAACACTCTTCATACACAGATTCATCATCATAAGTGCCCGAAACAAGGTATCTATAGGCTAACTGAGGTTTAATATCATTAATATCAATAACAACTATTTCATACATTTGAGCATCATAGATTTCCTGATAGAAATCTATGAGTTTGTTGTATGCTTCTGTCTCATTTATGTTTGGTTCGCCATAAACGTTATATGGTCTTCCGATTATGTTGGAGGTAAGAGCTGTTGCGTTGCCGGAATCATTTGCTGAAAGGGCAACGGTTCTACCATATACAGGAAATCCTTGATAGTATTGTTGCATACGATAGTAGGTGGTTTCACCAACATTCGTAGAGTAGGTTACCTTGAGTTCTTCGGTAGCATTTGCAAGACCTAATTGGGAAGAGATTGAGTTTACGGCTTTAAGTGCAGATTCGTTATCGATTATTTTAACATCTGTAAAATTCTCGCCAAAAGATGAATAGTTTTCTTCTGAACAGGTTGCTAAATCGTCTGTTTTTGTACAACCCCAAAGGCTGATAATTATAGTGAAGGTAAACAGTATGCATAAATAACGTTTCATAAAAATCCCCCTAAAACATTCTTGTTTTATTATACCAACCCTTGCCTCTCAATTCAATAAAATTTCATAAAACATTATAACGAAAAAGTAAAGATATCGTCAATGCTGAGAGTTTGAAAAATAAAAGTTAAAAGAATTAAACTATTCGATAATTTAGAATGGGAGACCTCTTTACTGCCGATAATAAGGAAAGAGGTGATAAAAATGGCGACAATCTGGGAAAATGTAAACCTTCCGCCGCGTAAAAAGCTGAAAGGTGCGGAGGTAGCGGACTGTACGGTTATCGGCGGAGGACTTGCGGGAATAATGATAGCCGCAGAGCTTGAGAAGCGGGGCTTCGGTGTGGTAGTGCTGGAGGCGGACAGGATGCTCTCGGGTGCTACCCGCGGCACAACTGCGAAACTCACCGCCCAGCACGGACTTATTTACAGCAAACTATCCCAAAAAATCAGCCCCATGACCGCAAGACTGTATTATGACAGTAATCGGGAGGGGGTCGAGAAAATCCGCAGACTTGTGAGGGAGAGGGATATGGACTGCGACTTTTCCGATATCTCCACGGCGGTCTACGGTAGAGGTGATGTTTCTGCAATTATTAAGGAAATGCGGGCGCTGGAGAAGTTGAGGATAGAAGGGGAGATAATTCACCCGCGGGACCTGCCTTTTGAGGTGAAAGGTGCAGTTGAAATGAAAAATCAGGCGGAGTTTCATCCGCTGAAGTTTGCATCCGCACTGGGCAAAGATTTGAAAATATATGAAAAAAGTCCGGTGGTGTCCATCGAGGACGGCAAGGTGACAACCGCTAAGGGGGTGGTGCGGACAAATTATATTATTTGCGCCACGCATTATCCTTTTATGAATATCCCCGGCTTTTATTTTCTCAGACAGCACCAGTACCGGAGTTATGCTCTGGCACTGGGTACAGATGCGAAGCCGGAGAGAGCCTATCTGGGCATTGACGATAATTTGAGCATCCGCAGTTTTGACAGGGGTGTTATTGTGGGGGGAATGGGGCACCGCACAGGCTATAACCAAAAGGGCGGATGCTATATGAATCTTCTCACCACTGCGAAACGGTATTATCCGAAGTCAGAGGTTATCACCTGCTGGTCAAATCAGGATGTAATAACTCACGACGGACTTCCCTTCATCGGCAGATACAGCATCTTTTCCCCCAGAGTGTTTGTGGCAACGGGCTTCAACAAATGGGGAATGAGCCTGTCTGCGGTGGCAAGTAATCTCATCCCCGACCTGATTTGCGGTTGCGAAAATAAATATGAGAAGCTGTATTCCCCCATCAGAACCCATCTGAGGGCTGCGGCGGTGCCTTTTTTTGAGGATGCGGCACACGCGGTTGTGGGGATAAGCCGAGGTATGTTTTCAAAGCGGGAGGAGCGGTGTACCCATCTGGGAGCAAAACTTCATCTCAACCGCGACGATGGAACTCTGGAGTGTCCTTGTCACGGCTCGCAGTTTTCCTGCGGCGGCAAGGTGGAGTTTTCTCCTGCGGTGAGAGATGTAAGGGAGAAAAAGTAAAAGAATAAATCCCGCAAAAGGTTGCTCTGGCCTTCCTGTTTGGTATATAATTATCCGTAGAATTAAAAAGATACGGAGAGATTGATATGAAAACAAAGGCTGAAATTGCAAAAGAGTTATTCTTGTCGGGCTATAACTGCTCTCAGGCGGTATTCGGAGCTTTTTGTGAGGATTACGGCATTTCCCTGAGTCAGGGAATGATGCTCTCGGGCGGCTTCGGCGGAGGCTTTGCCAGAAGACGCGAAGTCTGCGGCGCAATAAGCGGTGCCACTATGGTGCTTTCTCTGGAGCGAGGATACAGCGATGCGGACTGTACAGATTCAAAAAAGAAACTTTATGAAGAAATCCGCGCTTTTTATGATATGTACGAGAGCGAGACGGGCAGTATAATCTGTCGGGAACTTCTGTCTCTGCAAGAGAAGTGCTCCGCACCTGCTCCCGAGGCAAGGACAGAGGAGTACTATAAGAAGCGCCCCTGTGCCGAACTTGTGGCTCTCAGCGCAGAACTCACAGAGAAATATATAAATGAACTGAGAAATAGAAAGTAAAGGGATTTTCACAGAGAATTTTTCATAATCATTAAAGACAAGTATAAAAAGGAGCTGTCGTTGATTATGAAAGAAATATTCTGTCCTGCCAGGACAAGGGAAAAAGGTTTTGTCACAGACCCGACTTTGCCATATACCCCCGAGAGACTCGTCAGGGATGCAGAGAAAATCTGCAAAAGATACCCTGCTCTGGTGAAAATGAGCATCCTTGGGATAAGCCCACTCGGTTATCCCATTCCCCTCATCAACCTTGGGTGCGGTGAGAGGAAAATCCTTGCCGTGGCAGGTATGCACGGCAGGGAATACGTGACGACAGGGTACCTTGCCAGGTGCGTGGAGGAATATGCCGAAGCAGCAGACAAAAACAGACTGTACGGCGGATTTTCTCTGCGGAAAATCCTGAGGGATAACACATTTTACTGCGTGCCCCTTGCAAATCCCGACGGTATGACCATTGCCCGCGGACTGCACACCCCTCCCGATGAATACAAAGGCGAGGCAGGACTTTTCAAGAATAATTCAAGGAATGTGAATCTTAACGCAAATTTTCCTTTTTTGTGGGAGAGCGTGGCAAAAGACCGCGCAGGCGGCGAGAGTGCGGCAAGTGAAACCGAGACAAAAATCCTGATGCAACTCTGCGAGGAGAATTCCTTTGAGATGCTTTTGAGTTTTCATTGTCGTGGCGGTACTCTCTATTGGCGCGACGAGGAAAACGGCGAGGTTCCTTGCGACGAGGAGATAAGCCGCAGGCTTTCCCTTCTGTGCGGATACTCTCTGGAGGCGGTGAGTCGGGACGTAAGGCTGTACTCGGGTGGATTTGAGAATTGGTTTCGGCACCGTTTCGGTAAAGTGGGGCTCTGCGTGGAACTTGTGAGGGAGGAAAATGCGGATTTTTCCCATATATGTCGGGATTTTTACGACGCGGTGGATTTCGCAAACACCCGCCTGACCCTTCTTGCGGCGGCAACATAAGGGATAAAAAGCATAAGAAAGCCTTCGGCATCTGGTTGCCGAAGGCTTTTTCTGTGTCCGTTTATTTAATTGGATGCAAAGAGTTTTTCTGCGATTCGCACCGCGCCCATAGCATCTTTGGAGTAGAAGTCGGCAGATATCATATCCGCATATTCACGGCTCAGCACTGCACCGCCCACCATAACTTTTGTGTGGGGGAGGTTTTCGTGAATGAGCTTTACGGTTTCCTCCATAGCGGGGACGGTGGTGGTCATCAGAGCAGAAAGTGCCACAAGCTCGGCGCCTTCCTCTTTGGCGGTGTTCAGAATGATTTCGGGAGCGACATCCTTGCCAAGGTCCACAACCTTGTAGCCGTAGTTTTCCAGAAGGATTTTTACTATGTTTTTGCCGATATCGTGGATATCGCCCTTGACTGTGGCGATAACAATTTTGTCCTTGGGAGTGTGGCTCTCTCCGCTGGATAAAAGTGTATCTTTTACTGCGTCAAAAGCGGCTTTTGCGGCTTCGGCGCTCATCAGCAGAGAGGGAAGATAAACCTTGCCTGCCTCGAAACCGGCACCTACTTTGTCAAGAGCAGGTACGATATAATCGTTTATGACGGTGAGGGGAGGGGTGTCTGTCAGGAGTTCTTTTGCCAGTTTACCGCTTTCTTCGCAGAGACCTGCTTCAACCGCACTTTTCAGGTCTATTCCTGAACTGTCGGCGGTGACGGGGGCAATACCCTCCATAGCCATAACCTCGTCGGTGAGGTCTTTGGCAAAGGTTATATATTCGTCGCAGATGCTCTCGGATTTGTAGTTTCTGAGGGCGTTTTTCATATTCACGGAGTGGGGATTCATAATGGCGGAGGAGAGACCCTCTGCCAGAGCCTTCGCGAAAAATCTGGAGTTTACCCAGTCGCGGTGAGGCAGTCCGAAGGAAATATTGGAAACACCCAGCACAGTGCGGATACCTTTTTCGTGAAGCATCCGAATGGCTTTCAGGGTGATGTCTGCGGAATTTATGTTGGTGCTTATAGCCATAGTCAGGGTATCAACAATGATATCCTTCTTATCTATGCCGTAACTCTTGGCGGTGTCGATGATTTTCTCGGCAATTTTCACTCTTTCCACGGCAGTTTCGGGAATACCTTTTTCGTCCAGAGTGAGGGCAACCACCACGCCGCCGTATTTTTTGACAAGGGGGAAGACGGAGTGCATAGACTCCTCTTTGCCGTTTACGGAGTTGATAACCGCTTTGCCGTTGTAGATTCGCAGTGCTGCTTCAAGGGCTTCTTTGTCACCTGTGTCAATCTGCAAGGGTGCATCGCAAACCGCCTGAAGATTTTCCACGACGTTTCTGAGGACGTCTTTCTCCGAGATTTCGGGCAGACCGCAGTTGACGTCGAGAATAGCGGCGCCTGCCTGCTGCTGATACACACCCTCACGGAGAATAAAGGCAAGGTCGCCTTCCTTGAGGGCTTCTTTAACCCGCTTTTTGCCTGTGGGGTTGATGCGCTCGCCGATGACTACGGGGGAATCGGAGAACTCAACCGCGTGGGTGTAGGAGGAGACAAGACAGTGGCTTTTTGGGGAAATGGGTTGGGGTGTCATATCGGAAACGGCTTCTATAAGAGCGCGGATGTAGTCGGGGTTTGTGCCGCAACAACCGCCCAGACCGTGAGCGCCGATAAGTACCGCGTTTTTCATTTCCGCGGCAAAGGCTTCGGGGGTTATATCGTAGACGGTTTTGCCGTTTTCTGTACGGGGCAGACCTGCATTGGGGCTGATAATCAGGGGGAGAGAACTGTATTTTGCAAAGGTTTTCAGCACCTTGTTCATCTTCTCGGGTCCCAGGGAGCAGTTGAGGCCCAGAGCATCCACGCCCAGTCCCTCCAGAAGGGCTATCATAGAGAGCGCATCCGCACCCGTCATAAGCTTCTCTTTTTCGTCGTAGACATTGGTGACGAATATGGGGAGAGAGGAATTTTCCTTTGCCGCAAGGACTGCCGCTTTGGTCTCGTAGGCATCGTTCATAGTCTCCAGGAGGATGCAGTCTGCGCGGCTTTCTCCAAGGCGGATTACCTCGGCAAAGAGAGCCACCGCCTCCTCAAAGGGAAGGTCGCCGAAGGGCTTGAGAATTTTGCCAAGCGGACCCATATCCAGAGCAATGTAGCGCTTTTTGCCCCCTGCTTTCTTGATGGCGTTTTCGGCACAGCTGAGCGCCGCATCCACAAGGAGAGGGAGTTTTTCCTTTGGAAACTTCAGGGAGTTGATTCCAAAGGTGTTGGTCTTGATAACGTCGCAACCTGCCTCAAGATATGAGAGGTGTACCGCCTCGATAATTTCGGGGGAAGTGAGGGAAAGCTCCTCGGGAAGCTCACCTGTTTTAAGTCCGCGCTTCTGAAGCTCTGTGCCCATGGCACCGTCAAAATACAGAAGCGAGGATTTGATTTTCGATAAAATATCCATATAAATACCTTCTTTTCGGGGGAGTTGCCTCGGTTATTCCAAGGGCACAATGGCGGTGACGGACTTTGTGGGAAGGAGCATCAGGGACTCCGAGAGCGCCAGACCTATCTTAAGGTTGGCGTCCAGCATATTGAGCAGAGTGCTCTGAAGCTCCAGCGGTAAATCGCCGTAACCGGGAGAGAATCGCTCCTGCGCCTTTGCGCCGAAGTGCCCGGCGGTGACCTTGTCGCAGAGGCACTCTATCATAGCCCCTGCGGCACCGTCAAGCATTACCGCGCGGCTGGGGCTTATCCGGGAATATCTTGCAATCAGCATATCGGCACCGACCCCCAGAGTAGCGGCAAAGATGCCCACGCGACGTCTGTCGCCCAGAAAAATCCTGAGAGACCTGCTCTCGGTGGAGAAAAAGCCGAAGTCTATGGTGTCACCCTCCACAGTTACCTCTGCGGTGGTGCAGACGGCTTTGGGGGTGATTTTTTGCGAGAGCTCCTCTATGCATTCCTGACAGAGGGTGCGGAGTTTTTCGTCTTCAACTGTGCGGCATCCCGAGTAGCGCATTGCCTCGCAGAGGTCGGTATCCTGACAGATAAGCACAGGGTCGGGAGTAATGAGAGTAGTTTTCATAATTTATGCCTTGATAATTTCACTGAGGTTTGCCTGAATTGCCTTTGCTACGTCGGGTTTGTTCATTGAGTAGACGTGGACGTTTCTGACTCCGTTTGCATACAGATCGATAATCTGCTCGGTGGCATAGGCGATGCCTGCCTGTTTCATAGCGGCGGGGTTGTCGCCGTAACGCTCGGCAATTCGGATGAAGCGCTTGGGGAGCACTGTGCCCGAAAGCTCGCAACTGCGGAAAATCTGTCTGGCGTTGGTAATGGGCATAATACCTGCCACAACGGGGACAAAGATGCCCTTCTTGCGGAGTTTTTCTATATATGAATAGAGAATGTCGTTGTCAAAAAACATCTGGGTGGTAAGAAACTCGCAGCCTGCGTCTACCTTTTTGCCGATGTTAACAATGTCTTCCTCAAGGCTTTCTGCTTCGGTGTGCCCCTCGGGATAGCAGGCGCCGCCGATGGTAAATCCCCCGAAGGAAACAATTTCGCTGATAAGTTCGCTTGCATAGCGGAAGTCTTTCTTTACGGGATATTCGCCGTCTTTGGGATAGTCACCGCGCAGAGCAAGGATGTTCTCAATGCCTTTTTCGCGAAGGGACGAGAGCATCTCTCTCACATCCTCTCGGGATGCGGAAACGCAGGTGAGGTGTGCAAGGGTAGGCACGGAGAAGTTCTTCTCGATATCTGCGGCAATATCCAGAGTGTATCTGCCGCCGCCTCCTCCTGCACCGTAGGTAACGCTCATGAAGTCGGGGTGAAGTGCGGCAATTTCTCTGGCGGCGGCCTCTACCTTCTGGTACATATCCCCTGTTTTGGGAGGGAAAACCTCAAAGGAGAGGGTGGGTTTATCGGATAAGAAAATTTCAGACAGTTTCATTTTGGGAAACCTCGCTTTTCGGAAAATAAAAACTCCGTATCACTTTTGCAATACGGAGTTTAAAGGTTCGTAGTTTGTCGGAAATTACTCCGCAGTTGTTTCTTTAACTATTGCAAGTCCCAGCACGTCAAGGTTTTCCTGTTCAACGGGGGCGGGACACTGGCTCATCAGCTCGGATGCGTTCTGAACCTTGGGGAAGGCGGTAACATCGCGGAGACTCTCGGCACCGCAGAGAATCATGGTGAGTCTGTCGAGACCGATGCCCATACCGCCGTGGGGAGGAGCACCGTACTTGTAAGCATCCACAAGGAAGCCGAACTTTGCATCTATCTCCTCGTCGGTCATATGCAGAGCTCTGAACATCTTCTGCTGAAGCTCGGGGTTGGAAATACGGATAGAACCCGAGGAGAGTTCAACGCCGTTGAGGGTAAGGTCGTATGCCTTGGCAATAACCTTGGAGGGGTCGGTGTCCAGATACTCCAGACACTCCTCGCGGGGCATTGTGAAGGGGTGGTGCATTGCAACCCACTCGCCCTTTTCGTCGTCGTACTCGAAGAAGGGGAAGTCTACAATCCAGAGGAATTTATAAATATCGGGGATGATATTGAGTTTCTTGGCAACGGTGAGACGGAGTGCACCCAGAGTGGAGAGGGTAACGCTGTCCTTGTCAGCAACAAAGAGCACAACGTCGCCTTTTTCTGCGCCCAGAGTGGAGAGGATATTCTCAAGCTCGCCCTCTTTCATAAACTTTGCGAAAGAGCAGGAGGGAGCATCCTCTACCCATCTTACGAAGGCGAGGCCCTTGGCGCCGATGCCGCGGACATACTCGGTGAGCTTGTCTATCTCTTTTCTGGTGAGGGTAGCAGCGGCATCCTTTGCAACAATTGCACGGACAGAGCCGCCTGCATTGATTGCACCTGTGAATACACCGAAGTCGCAGTCTTTCACAAGGTGGGAAATATTCTGAATCTCCATACCGAAGCGGATATCGGGTTTGTCGGAGCCGAAGCGCTCCATTGCCTCTTTGTAGCTCATACGCTCAAAGGGAGTCTCAAGCTCCACACCCAGAACATCCTTCCATATTCTCTTCATCAGACCTTCGTTGAGGGTGAGGATATCGTCCACATCCACAAAGGAGAGCTCCATATCAATCTGGGTGAATTCAGGCTGACGGTCAGCGCGGAGGTCTTCATCTCTGAAGCATCTTGCAAGCTGAATGTAGCGGTCGAAGCCTGAGAGCATAAGGAGCTGCTTGTAAATCTGGGGAGACTGGGGAAGTGCATAGAAGCAACCCTTGTGAATTCTGGAGGGTACCAGATAGTCACGCGCACCCTCGGGAGTGGATTTCATCATCATGGGAGTTTCGATTTCGATAAAGCCGTTCTCGTAGAAATAGTCACGGGCGCTCTTGGAAATCTCGTTTCTCATCATAATATTATTCTGCAGGGGTCTGCGTCTCAAATCAAGGTAGCGGTAGCGCAGACGGAGCTCCTCGTTGGTGTTGAGGTCGTCTACGATTTCAAAGGGAGTGGTCTCTGCCTTGGAGAGAAGTCTCAGGTCAGTGACGAAAAGCTCCACGTCGCCTGTGGGGATTTCCTTATTCTTTGCACTT
This sequence comes from Ruminococcus sp., assembly GCA_045654185.1. GTDB lineage: Bacteria > Bacillota > Clostridia > Oscillospirales > Acutalibacteraceae > Ruminococcoides. The sequence continues at coordinate 19,326 of JAZOMY010000022.1, read as the reverse complement.
CTTTCGCGGACTGTACCCTTGGCGCATACAACATATTCACTGCGAAGAGACTGTGCTTTTGCAAAAATCTCTCTGTCAGTGCTGTCATCAAAAGCAAGCTGGACAATACCTGTGCGGTCTCTCAGGTCAACGAACACAAGCTGACCTAAATCGCGCTGTTTCTGTACCCAGCCGCAGAGGATAACTTCCTCGCCTGCGTGGCTTTCTCTCAGCTCGCCGCAGTAATTTGTTCTCTTTAGTCCTGTCATAAATTCTGCCATATCAGTAATCTCCTTTTATCAAAGTGAAAGGGCAGGGTTTGTCTCGCTCTCAATGAGTGCGGCAAAAAATTCCTGCATAAAGTTCTCTCCCAGAGAGATTTCTCTCTGCTCGGAAGTTGTCATATTCTTAAGTTTGGCTTTCTTTTCCGAAATTTCGTTGTCTCCCAGCACAAGGGTGAATTTTGCGCCGATTTTGTCGGCATATTTCATCTGCGCCTTCAGACCTCTGCCCACAATGTCAAACTGTGCCTCCAGACCTGACTCGCGGAGAGTCTTTGCCATAACGAAGGCTTCCTGCTGTGCGGCATCTCCCAGAGCGGCAATATAGAGCGCAGGACTTTCGGGAGCGGCTATCTCGATATTCTGGGCATCCATAACCATAAGGAGTCTCTCAAGACCGATGGCAAAGCCCAGAGAGGGCAGGGGGTTGCCTCCAAGCTCCTCAATGAGGCCGTTGTATCTTCCGCCGCCGCATACTGTGGACTGGGCACCGATGCCGTCGGCAATAAACTCGAATACTGTGTTGGTGTAGTAGTCAAGTCCGCGGACGATGGAGGGGTTGACTGTGAAGGTGATGTCTGCTGCGGTGAGGTATTTCTGCACCTTGTCGAAATGCTCTTTGCAGTCGTCGCAGAGGTAATTGAGAATCTTGGGGGCATTAGCGGCAATTTCCTTGCACACGGGGCTCTTGCAGTCAAGAATTCTCATAGGATTTTTTTCAAGACGGGTAAGGCAGGTGCCGCAGAGGGTTTCGCGGTATCCTTCAAAGTATTCCTTCAGCGCCTTGTGATAATTTTTTCTGCACTCGGGACAACCGATGGAGTTGATTTCCAGACGGATGTTACGCAGTTGAAGTCTTTCGAAAATTGAGTTTGCGGCACAGATAAGTTCTGCGTCGGAGAGAGCGTCCTGTGCACCGTAAACCTCAAGACCGAACTGGTGGAACTCTCTCTGTCTGCCTGCCTGAGGCTTTTCGTAGCGATAGCAGGTGGTGAAGTAGTATGCCTTAATGGGCAGACCGTCGTTTATGAGATTGTGCTCAAGGAGGGCTCTGGCGGCACCTGCGGTACCCTCGGGACGGAGTGTCAGGGACTCGCCGCCTTTGGTTTCGAAGGTGTACATCTCCTTCTGTACCACATCGGTACCTTCACCCACACCGCGACGGAAGAGCTCTGTCTGCTCAAAAACAGGGGTGCGGATTTCCTTGAAGCCGTAAACCTTTGCCTCTTCGGACATAACTTTCTCTATAAACTGCCATTTATAGCTCTGGCGGGGGAGGATATCCTCCGTGCCTTTGATTTTCTTAACCAATAAAGCCACTTTTTATCATCCTTTCGGCTTTTTCTGAAAACTGAAATATTTATACATCATAAGTATACCACAAAGATTTTTTGATTTAAAGAGTTTAAGGGATTTTTATCATACTTTTCATAGCTTTTTTTGTTATTCGGGGGAGAAATACAAAAAAAGCCTCCCCGATGTACGAGGAGGCGACAGGTGTCCGCAAAATTTAAGTAGCATCTATGTATTTTTCTTTGATTTTTGTGCGTCGGAGAATCTCGATGATAATAACAGCTCCCGCAATTCCTGCAACGCCCTGCATCGTGTTGCCGAAGATTCCTGCGGCGGCACCCATACCATAGGCGAGTATGGTGGCTTCAAAGACAAAGTAAAGACCAACCATGAGTGCTTCGGCAAGGATGAAAGCAAGAAGGTTTCCAACCAGTGTCACAAAAGAGTTTTTTCCTGCTTTTCCTACAAAGTATATGATACACCAGGCAAGGAGAGCCATAAGCCCCTTGATAACGAAGGTGGCGGGGGCGTACTGGAAATATCCGCTGAAGATATCCGCAAGAGCCGAACCCAGAGCAGCGGCGAGAGTTCCCCAGAGGGGCCCCAGAAGCCAGCCGGATGTAAGCACAGCCACATCACCCATATTGAGATAACCTCCGGTGGGAGAGGGAATGCGTATGGCGATAGTCATCACGCAGGTAATGGCGGCCATCAGTGCAGTAAATACAATTTTTAACGTAGTGTTTTTTGTGTTACTTTTCATAATAATACCTCTTCGGAAGCGGTTTTGGGTTAGCCGCAATCTTCCCTGCTTCCGTCTCGGCTATTATATACTGTACAAGGGAAAATTACAAGTATTTTCTTGAAATAAAAAATCCGCACCCTTGCGGATGCGGACGGAAGATTTATATCAGAATGTGAAGTCTTCTGCAACCTCAGCGCCTTCGGCGGGGAGAGCATCTGTTTCTGCGGCAACTTCTTCCATAGCTTCGCGGGCGATGGCCTCCACAACCTCGGTTACCTCTGCGGGTGCGGCTTCCTCGGAAATTACCACAGCATCTTCGGTTTCTTCCTCTACGGAGAGGGATTCCAGCAGATTCTGGATTTTTTCCACTGTGGTCTCGGCGGTTTCCTCGGCATCCTCGCTGTCCTCAAGCTGCTCCTTTATAAGGGAGATGAGCTTTTTGTTCTGCTCTTTGGAGAGTTCAGCCTTATCGCTTTTTTTGCTCTTTGCTTTGGATTTTGCGGAAATCTCCTGTGCCTTCACTTTTGCCTTTTCGGAAAAATCCTTGGCAAACTCTGCGGTGTCCTCGGCGGTCTTCTTGATTTTTACCTGAAGCTCTGCCTTGAAAGCCTGTGTGCATTCATCAACGGAGTGTACCTTCTCCAGTTCATCATATCTGAGTTTTGCTCTCTTGATTCGCTCCTGGAGGTGATTTACAAGACCTGTGAGCACCTCAACTCTGGAAGCGTTTGCCTCGAGAGTACCCTCGCAGTACATCTTGCCGATTTCGGAGTAAGCCTTGCGCAGGCGTGCGGAGTCAGCGTCAACAATTTCAAGGATTTTGTTCATCTGTGCCTTGATTCTGGCACGCTCGATAACCTCTTTTGCAGCATCTGTAAACATATCGCGCAGAGGGGCTGCTTCAACTTTTTTATTACTCATAACATAAACTCCTTCTAAAAGAATGTAAGCAAAATCAACTATCTATATTATGGCACTAATCTCCCCTAAAATCAATAAAAATTTCTAAAAAATGCTTGTCTAAATATGCCTCTATGATATAATAAGTATGAATATAATGCGAAACTGTATGTTTTTTGATATAAGGAGATTATGATATGGCAAATGTTGTAGTCAAAAAAATACCCTGCCCCAAGTGCAGCGAGTCCACCGAGGCAAAGCTTTATATGAGCATCAATGCCACCAACGAGCCTACTCTCAGAGGAGATGTGCTGGACGAGAAACTCTTTCGTTTCAGATGCACCGCCTGCGGATATGAGGCAAGGCTTACATATCCGGTGCTCTACAATGATATGAAAAACCGCTTTATGGTATACCTGATTCCCGAGGTTGACCGTTTCCAGCTGGAAGATGTGGAGCTTGAGCAGAAGTACGAGCGCCTTGTGGGAGTCAGAAAGCGTCTTGCCTCCGACTTCAACAGTTTCAAGGAGAAGGTGTTTATCTTCGAGTCGGGACTGGACGATATGGCAGTGGAGATTACCAAGCTTGTAATCAGCGAAATGGTGGCCAAAAAATACGGTATTCCTCATGTTGAGGAAGGCTACCTTTCTATGTATGACAGAGAGAAGAATACCATGGGATTCACCTTCTTTGTAGGCAAGGAGCACGAGCCCTATGTGCAGTCGGCACGACTTGAAATCTACGGCAAGGCGGTTACCATCGTCAGCGAAATGGCAATTAAAGACCGCAAACTTGCAGGTTTTGTAAAAATCGACAGAGAGTGGGCACAGAATGTCCTCTATCGCTACAAGAGAATGAAGCAGCTTGACCGCAAGGCGGAGGAGGCATAAGATGTCCCAGTTTCAGCGAATGATGGCAGGGCTTCCCTATCATTCGGATGAGGAGACCCGTGAGAAGATGATGAGAAGCCGAGTGCTTCTCTTTGAATTCAATAATCTGCATCCTGCAAAAACAGAGAGGAAGCAGGAGATACTCAAAGAACTTCTTGGCAAAACAGGAGAGAGGTTTTACATCGAGGCACCTTTTCATTGCGATTACGGATGTAATATAGAAGTCGGCGAGAATTTCTATGCAAACTACAACCTGACGGTGCTTGACTGCAACACGGTGAAAATCGGCGATAATGTGCTGATAGCACCCAACGTCACCATATCAGCCGCAGGGCATCCCATTCACCCCGATGCCAGAAAGAAATACGAATACGGCATACCCGTCACCATAGGCGACAACGTCTGGATAGGAGCCTGTGCGGTGATAAATCCCGGGGTTACCATCGGTGCAGGCTCTGTTATCGGTGCAGGCAGTGTTGTGACCAAGGATATCCCCGAAAATGTAGTTGCTTTCGGCAACCCTTGCAGGGTATATCGACAGATTACTCCCGAGGAGAGGGATTTTTACTACAAAGACAGAGTCTTTGATGTGGACGATTATCTTTAAATTTTAATATGTATGAAAAAACGGACAGTCCCTTTTGGGTCTGTCCGTTTTGATTTATGAAGCGGTATTGCGTTTTGCGGGATTACTCCTCGGTGTCTTCTGCGGGGGTGTCCTCCAGAATAAACTCATCACTGAGCTCCATTGCACCGGGGATGACATCTTTCGGGGCGGTGTTTTCAGAGGAGAGGTCTTCTGCATTTTCTGCATCATAGGGTGATGCGAAGCCGTTCTCGTCTTCTGCGGCATCGCCCTCTTCGGGCTCAGCCTCAATAACCTCGCCGTTTTCGTCAAGGAGGAGTTTCTGCTTTGTTTTTACCTTGGGGTCGAAGAGCCACAGGAAGAAGTTTCTCTTTTCCTTGTCGCGGTACTTCCTGCCTGTGAATACGCACATCATCACGAAGAGTGCAAGAGCTATAAGGAAAGCGGCAGTGCCGATTACAAAGCCCTGGGGTACAAAGTAGAATTTAACAGTATGCTCACCTGCGGGCAGGTAAATACTGCACATTGCATCACCGATGGCAACGATGTCAACCTCTTTGCCGTCAACTACGGCGTGCCAGCCCTTTTCGTAGGGGATGGAGGTGTAGAGGATGCCTGCGGTGTCGGTGTTTATGGTACCTTTCAGAGAGGAGTCTGTAACCTTGGTGGCGGAGAGAGTGTTCTTGCGGAGAATCTCAAGACCGCGCTCAAAGACATCCTCATTGAGAGTGTAGCAGTAACTTCTGATGTTGCTGTAATTTGTGCCTGCGGCAATAGTGCCGTAGAGGGAGACTTTGGTACCGGCAGGATAGGTGCCGATATTCATAATGTGAGCAGTTTTTACATTGCGGGAGCTCTGGTTGCTGTCGTTGATAAGCACAGAGCCGTCACCTTCGTTGCTGCCAACCTTGAGATAACCCAGAACAATGGCGTCCTCGGGGAGATAGTAGTTGAACTTGACGTGGGTGGAGCCGCTGCTCTTGGGAGAAGCAGAGTATCTGCCTTCTTCGTACTTGTTAACGGTCAGTTCCTCGTCAGGGGAGTGTCCCTGGTCCTTGACGGTAAGCTGGGTGTAGACGGGTTCCTGAATACCTGTTGCAAGCTGCCACCAGCGAATCTGATTTTCGAAGGGATTATCAACTGTACCGGGGTTGCCGGAGTTAACCGTAACGTTAATGGTTTCCAGAGCGGGGTTTACCATAAAGCCCATGGGTACATACGCCTGGTTCTCGTAGAGGTCAACGCCGCCGCTGCGGTCGATTTCCTTCATATAAGCATCATCGTAGCAATTTTCATCGCGGGCGATGAGATATTTGAGGTTCATAATTACATTGGTAACGGGAGAGGTCTGGAAGTAGGAATATCTGTTACCGGCAGGCCAGCCTCCGAGACCGAAGTACTCAACGTAGTGGGTGATACTCTCGTTTGCCATAGAATTGAAAACGGAAATTCCCTTGTATCCGTTGAGAGCGCCGTCGTTGAGAGTCTGTGTGGAGCCGACTTCGGTTCTTGCGATGTCGGGAGTTTTGCTGTCAAGGCTGTTGATGTGACGGAGCATTCTGGTAACGTGTTCCTCGCTCTTGGGATAAGAGGTCATTGTTGTGGAGGAAACGGTGTTTACACCGATAATGGCAACTGCACCCATCTCGGCGATTACCAGCAGACAGAGAAGCAGGGATGTGAGTTTTGCGGGGGTTATCTTCAGCGTGTAGAGAAGCAGGAGAATTATCATAGCCACACCCACAACGATAGTTGCGACAACTGCGGCTTTGGAGAATTTATCAGCGTCTCTGAGGAAGTAGCCGAAGACAACAAGGGCAAACACAAGTCCGCCGATGAGAACGTCTATGAAGTCGCCCTTCTCCAGCAGGGTGTATGCTCTGAATGCCATAAATATCAGCAGGAAACTTAAGAGGAAGCTGAAGCGGTAGGGCAGCATATTGGGGTAGTGCATACCATGCCAGAGATAGTCCAGATGACGGAAGATGAAGCTTGCGATGAAGAAGAGTACCATAAAGAGGGAGACAAGTTTCTCGCCCAGCTTGATTTTGCGTGAGCAGAAGAACACTGCCAGAAGTACAATGCAGAATATACCGCAGGCAACGTTGGGCAGACCCTCCTTGTAGGTAGGCTCAATGAACGAAATCAGGTTTGAGATTATCACGTGGACAGCATCAAACACACCTTCGGCGGAGTCGGCACCGATATTGATATCAAACTTTGTTGGGAAGCCCGAGGGGGATTTGTAGCAATTCTGCAGGGCAAGGTACGCAGGAATTGTTACAGGTGCAGTCATCATCAGCGCAGTCAGGGAGCAGACAACTGTACGGAGCAGGTCCTTGAAAGATTTCTTGAAGGACACGAAACGTGCTGCGGTGTAGCCTATACAGGTGAGGAATACTGCAACACAGATGAAAAGTCCGATGTAGTAGTTGAAAATAACCGCAAGGGCAAGCGAAATAGTGAAAAGCTTGTACTTGCCGTCTCTGAGGAGACAGATGGTGCCGGCAAAAACCAGCGGCAGCATAGCCACGGAGTCAAGCCAGATAACGCACCAATAATAGCCCATATTGAAGGAGCAGAGTGCAAAGAGTGTACCGGCAATTACCAGGGGCAGACCGCCTTTTCCTGTGACGATTTTAAAGGAAATTGCAGTGAAAAGACCTGCACAGGCAATTTTGATAACTGTTGCAAGAGCCAGATATTCCACCAGCCAACTGTCGGGAATAATAACAGACAGGAAGTTGAGGGGGCTCAGGAGATAGTAGGACATCAGCGCAACGAAGTTGGTGCCCATACCCACACTCCAGGTCCAGAAAAGAGAGCCGCCGCTCTGAAGCTTTTCGTGGAGGTCAACGAGGAAGGGGTAGTACTGATGCCACAGGTCAACTACCAGCATCTGTCTGTCGCCGAAGGGCTGTGCAGTGTTGGGGATAACCGAAATCCCCAGCGAGGGGAAGAGGTTTCCGATGTGGTAGAGGACGGACTCGTACATAGTCCTGAAAATGCCGAAAGGAGCAATATCCTTCACCGCAAAGGCGAGGCCCATCAGCAGAAACGGTACGAAAAATGCAAGAGCAAAATAAATAAGGTCAGGGTTTCTGTCAAGAAAAGAACCCTTGGCATCCGCAGGTGTCTGAAGCTTACTGTCGGGTGCTTTGGAGAAAAGTTTTGCTTTTTTCATTTTTTACCTCCTTTTGAATATTTTGTGGTTTATATTTGCATAGAAATACATAATAAAGTATACCACACAAAAACTGCAAGGTAAACCTTTTTCGGAAAATTATCGGCATATATAAAGATAATATTATTTAATGGTATGGACTTTTTAATTTTCGGGTGATATAATTATACTGATTTAATATGAGCAATTTCCCAGAGGTGATTTTAATGAAAACTGTTGACCTGGTAGTGCCTTGTTTTAATGAAGAGGAAGTTCTTCCTGAATTCGTGAGGGTTACAAACGAGGTTATCGCAACTCTTCCCCAGTACAGTTTCCGCTATATTCTTGTAAACGACGGCAGCCGTGACAACACCCTGCTGACTATGATTAAACTGGCAGAGGAATTTGAGAATGTAAAGTACGTCTCCTTCTCCAGAAATTTCGGCAAGGAAGCCGCTATGTATGCAGGTCTTGAGCATACAACCGCTGATTATGTATTTGTGATGGACGCTGATTTGCAGCATCCCCCCGCAATGTTCCCCGATATGCTCCGCGAAATCGAAGAGGGTCACGACTGCTGTGCTCTCTACCGAAAGGAGCGCAAGGGTGAGAGCGTGCTGCGTACAGGCTTCTCAAAACTGTTCTTCGCTCTGCAGAATTCCCTGTCTTCCGTGAAGATGCCCTATGGTGCCGTTGACTACCGCGTAATGTCCAGACAGATGGTGGATGCCATCCTTTCCATGGGCGAGGTTCAGCGTTTTTCAAAGGGTATTTTCTGTTGGGTAGGCTTTGACACCAAGTGGATTCCTTACCAGAATGTTGAGCGTACCATCGGTACCTCAAGCTGGAGCCTCTGGGGTCTCTTCAAGTACGCCATTGACGGCATTACCGCTTTCTCCATTACACCGCTTAGATTTCTCTTTATAGTAAGTGTTCTGATGTTCCTGCTTTCTGCGGTTGTTGGCATAGCGGCAATACCCTTTATTTTCTTTGCTCCTCATTTTGCCACCTTCTTCGCACTCTCGGGTTCGGTGCTCTTTGTGGGCGGAATTCTGGAACTTTCTCTGGGAATTCTGGGCGAGTATATCGGCAGAGTCTACGTTGAGGCCAAGCAGAGACCCATCTATATAGCTAAGGTTTCCAATATCAAAAAAGGTGAGAAATAATGGCTGAGAAGAAGGAAGTATCAACTGTTCCCGCAGGGGAGAAAAAAGAAAATAAGCTTCTTGGACTTTATAAGAAGTACAGGGAAATTATCAACTACATCGTAGTGGGCGGTATGACAACTCTGGTGCGTTGGGGTACCACGCCCCTCTTTGAGGAACTGCTCTCTCCTCTGGGGTTTAAGAGTTTTGCCCTCTCGTTCTTTACCACATTTCTGTCCCTGGCGGTTACAATTCTCTTTGCTTTCCCTCCCAACAAGATTTTTGTTTTTGAGAGCAAGAGTTTCAAGGGCAAGATAATTGCCACAGAGTTTGTGTCCTTTATCGCTGCCCGTGCAGTAGCAAGCATACTTGAACTTGCAGGCGTGCCCCTGCTTGTCAAACTGGGCATAAATTATCCCCTCTTCGGCTCCGAGAGTATGATAGCAACAATGCTTGTCAGCATCTTTGTGCTGGTGGCAAACTATATTTTCAGCAAACTTGTGGTGTTCAAAAACCGCACTTCCCGAAAAGCTCAGCAGAAGGAAAGGGAAAAAGAACTCAAAAAAGCCAGAAAAGAAGCAGAGGAAAAGGGATATGCTTTTTCCGAAAATCAGGATAAACCCGTAGTTGCAGTGCCCATTACCCGCAAGGATAAGGTTATCGGCTGGGTGCTCACCGCGATTTGTGCCGTGGTTTTCCTTGGTTCTTCAGGATATTATGCCTACACAATTATCTGTGATATAATCGCAAAATTTGCACAGTAAAATTTTTATAAATACAAAAAAGTCGGTCAGTGAAAACTGGCCGACTTATTTTTATCTCTTTATGGTGATGCTGTTAAAAACCGCCGAGGATTTCCTCTGCTTTCTCCGTATCAATTCGGATTTGCTCTTTAAGCTCTGCGAGGTTCTGGAATTTTTTCTCATCCCTGATAAAATCTATGAGGGAAAGGGTTGCGTTCTCTCCGTAGAAATTGCCGCTTTCATTAAGGAGATACGCCTCGACAGTGGGCTTTTCTGAACCGACGGTGGGTTTGAGCCCGATATTTGCTACGGACCTGAAAGTTTTGTCGCCCATTCTGACAAGTGCGGCATAAACTCCGAAGCGGGGCAGGAGTTTTCTTTCGTCAACGCGGATATTGAGGGTGGGTGTGGAGATTGTCCTGCCCAGAGCGTTGCCGTGAATAATCTCTCCCGAGAGGGTGTAGCTTCTGCCCAGGAGCAGGGCTGCCTCTCTGACGGCTCCGTTTTTGAGCAGTTTTTTTACAGATGATGAGGATACCTCGGTGTTTTCGCAGGTGACCTCATTGGTGACAAAAACCTGTATCCCTTCTTTTTCGCACAGGGCTTTCAGGGTGTTGATATCAGCCTCGGCGCCCTTTCCGAAGCGGTAGTTGTAGCCGCAGCAGACGGCTTTTGCACAGAGGTTTTCGCTGAGGACTTCGTGGACGAATTCCTCGGCGGACTTGGAGCAAAGACTGCTGAAATCCGCGCTTACCAGTATTTCTATACCGGCATCTTCAAAAAGGCGGTGCTTCTCCTCGTTTGTTGTGAGTCTTCCTTCGGAGGACTTCGCCATTTCAGTGAAGGTGAAAACCGCAGGGGTATATCCCGAGGGGTTCTGCACGGCGGCGGTAAGAATCCGGTTGTGGGCGGTGTGTACGCCGTCAAAATAACCCAGAGCCACCGCTGTGGGTGTTTCGATTTTCGCGGGGTATGAGAGTATCTGCATTTTACCGCCTCCTTTTTTCTTTAGGGTATCCTAATAAAAGGCTTCTCGCTGTGAGAAGCCTTTTTATTTATTATTCCTGAACCTCGGTTTCGGGGGTTGCAGCCTCTGTTGAGGTCTCCTCGGAAACGGTCTCTTCGCTTCCTGCGCCGTCTTCGTCATCAAAGACAAGGCCGAAAAGCTCATTGAGGCGCTCCTGGTCGGTAGTGCCTACTGTGCCTGTATTACCAAGGTTTGTTTCGTCGATGGTTTCAACCTGAGCGATGGTGTCCTCGGTGATTTCAGCGGTGGTAACTTCTTCGAAGTACTGCTTGTACCAGATGAGGAAAACGTAAACTGCCCAGACCTTGCGGCTTGTGTCTGCCAGACCCTCGTAGTGGTCATCCAGCCAGTCCATGATGATGTCGATGTTGAAGAACTTCTGGGCTGTGGGGGACTGGAATTCCTTCTTGACAATGTTGTAGAATTTCTCGTCTTTCAGCCACACTCTTGTGGGTACGGGGAAGCCCAGCTTTTCCTTCTCTGCGGTTTCAATGGGCAGATGACGGGCTGCGGCCTTTCTCAGAGCGTACTTGGTGTTGTGGCGGTTGACGCGGAGTTTAGAGGGGATGGTGGAGGCAACCTTGAAGACTTCCTTGTCAAGGAAGGGAACACGGAGTTCCAGAGAGTTTGCCATACTCATTCTGTCGGCTTTCAGCAGGATATCTCCCACCAGCCAGAGGTTGATGTCCAGATACTGCATCTTGGTGACATCGTCATATTTTCTTGCTCTTGTGTAGAATTTCTTGGTGATGTCCTGGGGACGGGTTGCGATGGAGGGGTCTTTCAGAAGTTCAGCCTTCTGTTTGTAGTCATAGAGGAATGCGTTTCCGATGAAATCCTCCTCCAGGGGGTCGGTGGCGCGGATAAGGTAGTCACGACCCTTGATGTCGGGCATACGCTTCGCGATGTTTCTTATGAGTTTTCTCACAGGATAGGGGAATACCGTCTGATACAGTTTGTGATTCATGGGGTTGCGGTATACCTGATAGCCGCCGAAAAGTTCGTCGGCACCCTCGCCTGAAAGCACAACCTTAACGTGCTCGCTGGCAAGCTTTGATACAAAGTAGAGGGCAATGCAGGAGGGGTCAGCCAGAGGCTGGTCCATATGATACTGCACAGTGGGAACTGCATCCCAGAACTCGTCGCTTGTGATAACCTTGGTGTAGTGGTCAACGCCGATTTTCTCGGAAAGTCGCTCTGCCCAGCTGATTTCGTTATACTTTTCGCCGAAGTCAAAGCCTACGGTGAAGGTTTTCTGGTCTGCGAAGTAGGTGGAAACGTAGCTTGAATCAACACCTGAGGAGAGGAAGCAGCCAACCTCAACGTCCGCAATTTTGTGGGCGTTTACGGAATTCTCGAAAACTTCCTCGATTTTGTTCACGGCATCTGCCTCGGAGAGGTTCTCGTCGGGTCTGAACTTTGCCTCGAAATATCTCTCGATGTGAATATCCCCATCCTTATAAATAAGGAAGTGACCGGGCAGCAGGCAGTACAAATCCTCAAAGAAGGTCTCGGGAGGAACTGCATACTGGAAAGAAAGATAGGTGTCCAGAGCGCGGTAATTGAAGCGCTTCTCGAATTTGGGATGCTCAAGGATGCTCTTGATTTCAGAGCCGTAGACAAGCTCCCCGTCAATGAGGGTGTAGTGCATGGGCTTGATGCCGAAGAAGTCGCGGGCAATAAATACGGAGCCGTCGTTTTTGTTGTAAATTGCAAAGCCGAACATACCGCGGAGCATAGGAAGCATCCCCTCGCCCCACTCCTCAAAGCCGTGAATGAGCACCTCGCTGTCGGTGTTGGTGTAGAAGGAGTGACCGCAGTCAATAAGCTTCTCTCTCAGCTCTTTGTAGTTGTATATCTCGCCGTTGAAGGTGAGCACCATGGACTTGTCTTCGTTATATATAGGCTGGTGGCCTGCATCAACATCGATGATGCTGAGTCGGCGAAAACCCATAGCAATTCTGTCATCCTCGTAAAAACCCGAGGAGTCGGGTCCGCGATGGGTAATAACCTCTGCCATTTTTCTTATGGTGTTGCCACGGTCAATAATCTGACCGGTAAAACCGCAAATTCCGCACATAATCTCAGTGTCCTTTCTTATGTGAAGTTAATCCTGTGCCGAGGCACAATAATCTAAAATATAGTATACCACATTAATTTATTGCTTGCAATATTTACCGCATTAAATCAGAAAAAAAGGAGGCACCGACCTTGCGGTAAGTCGGTGCCAAAAGAAATGAGGGGGTGCCGACATTCGTCGGCGAGGAGGGTAGACATCCGACCATTTGTCGGATAACCGGGCAGTTGCGGAGCTACCCGGTACAACTATATTATATATAGCGTCGTGTAAGAATGATGAATGATGTGTGAACAACAGGTTAATTTTTTGTGCGGGCATATAAAAACTCCCTGAAAAACGAAAAGTCTTGAAAAAACAGAAACAAATGTTTGATTTTTTCAAAAGACTGTGGTATTATATTTGCATAAGAAGGTTTAAATCTGCTTTTGCAAAAATCCCAAAGGAGGCAAAGCCTATGAAGCCGCTGACGAAGAGCCAACAGAAAGTTTATGATTATATAAAAGAATGTATTGAGCAGTCAAGAATTCCCTCGGTGAGAGAAATCTGTACCGCAACGGGTCTTCGCTCCACGTCCACAGTCCATCTGCACCTGAAAACTCTTGAGGAGAGAGGTCTCATTGAGAGGGATAAGGGTATGAACCGCTGCATCAGACTGAGTACTGAGGAGAGGGCTGTGCGTATTCCTGTGCTGGGCAGAGTTACTGCGGGTATGCCTATACTTGCGGTGGAGGATGTTGAGGAATATATACCGGTCTCCGAGAATATCCGCCGCGGCAGAGAGCTTTTTGCTCTGAGAGTTATGGGTGAGAGTATGATTAACGCCGGTATTTACGATGGTGATACCGTCATTGTGCACCGCACACCCTCTGCTGACAATGGGGATATCGTTGTAGCGCTTATGGAAGACGAGGCAACGGTCAAGAGGTTTTACAAAGAGGACGGGCACTTCCGTCTCCAGCCGGAGAACGATGCCTTTGAGCCCATTATTGTGGAGGAGCTTATACTCCTGGGCAAGGTTGTGGCACTCTACCGCAGTTTTGAAAATTAATATGCAGTGAACCGCAGAGGGAAACCTCTGCGGTTTCTTTTTCGGATGAATCCCATGGCGACATAATGCTATAAAAGTATGGGAAATGAGGGTGGAATTGCATCCGCAAGCCTGTGATTTTTGCCTCTTGTGGTGGGTGAAAAAATCTCCCGTTTCAGATGCTCACAGAGCCTCTGAAGTCCGATGAAAAGCCATTTGTCAAAAAACGAACATAGTCAAAAATCGGATAATTTTTGGGAACTTGCAGTTACAGCGTTGTCATTTTTTATTACATTTCTGTAACAATTGAATTCTGTTGAAATCGTCAGTGTTTTTATGCCGTATGATTCCGCAAGAGAAATATGCAATATTTATCCACTTTCGCTATGTGCTGAATGTTGTGCAATGTGCACAAATAAAAAGCCTCTTGCGATTTGACACTTGGCTAATCTTTGGGATATAATTACGATGCACCGAAAATATAAGAAGTAAAGTGTGATTTTCAGGTGTTTTTCTGATTAAAATTATGCAGATTTTGCATAGGATTTCTGAAACTCAAAGAAAGGGAGTGATGTGCCGTGGATAATAAGAAAAAAACAGCCAGACATCTGTGGGCGATTGCCGCAGGTGTGGTGTTTGCCCTTGTGCTGATGTTTACCGCGACGGCGCAGACCTCCACGGATAAAGACGGCGGCACCACTTCTGTCTATACAGAATATATACTCAGTCAGGCCGATATAAATCTGGGCAAATACGACAAGGTTATCCGCACCGACAGTGACGGATGTGTTTCTCTCTCTGTTGTGAGAGCCTTTGAGGTTGAGATTGACTATATGGGTGAGAAGCTTGTGGGCTATTCCACAGGCGGCAGTGTCAGAGAGGCTGTGGAAAGCGCAGGCATTACTCTGACAGGTGCCGAAGAGATTACCCCCTCGTTGGTGACACCTGTTACCGAGGGTATGGCGATTACGGTTGAGGCAGACTGCGAGGTTACTCTTACTGTGGACGGGGATACCGTTACTGTTATTGCCAAGGGCGCTACTGTTGAGAGTTTCCTTAATGATATGGGCGTTGTGCTTTCAGAGGACGACGTGGTTACTCCCTCTCCTGATACCATAATTTCCGACTGCACCGAAATAGTTGTGCAGAGAGTTGAATATAAGGAAGAGACAACTACCGAGATAATCGACTACGGATTTGTTTCCGAGGAGACTTCGTCTCTCAAAAGCGGTACTTCAAAAATCAAGCAGTACGGCATCGAGGGCGAAAGAACCATCATCTCCAGAAACAAGTATGTTGACGGAGTTCTCACAGAGAGCGAAGTTATCTCTGACGAGGTAACAAGAGAGCCTCAGGACCAGATTAAACTCATAGGCACAGGCTATGTGGCATCCACACCTTCCTATTCGAAGCCTTCGGGAGGAGCTTCTGTCAACAATGCGGCAGGAACCTTCACCGATGCTTCAGGCAATACGGTTTCCTACACAAAGAAACTTACAGGCAGCAGTACCGCGTATTATGCGGCTCCCGGAGCTCTCACCGCCACGGGTGTGCCTGCTTATCTGGGTGGTGTTGCGGTTAATCCCAATGTCATCCCCTACGGCTCCAAGCTATACATAGTTGCCTCCGACGGCAGTGTGTGCTACGGCTACGCAACTGCTGTTGACACAGGTGGCGCGCTTATGAGCGGATATGTATTGGTGGATGTATACTTCCCCACCTATAACCAGTGCGTAAACTGGGGCAGAAGAAATGTAACTGTATATGTATTAAGCTGATTTTGCGGCTCACTCCAAGAGGGTGAGCCGTTCTTTTTTGTGTTTCAGGGAGCTTTTGGGGGTGCAGGTTGAACACCCTTCATAGAGATGCGATGATAAGGGAGATCTATGCCGGGCATATGAACGGAATGTGTAATAAAAAAGAGATGCCCGGGAGCATCTCTATACTATATATAATATATAAAATTACCAACCGCTGATATTTGAACGCTCCAGCGCACCCAGCAGTTTTGTCTTCAGGTCGGGATAGTCTTTTGACAGGGTCTGAATGAGGTTTCCTGTTTTTTCTCTCTCTGTATTTTTGTCCATGGGGCAGCGGCTTTTCACCACAGGCAGAGAATATCTCTCGGCGAGAGAGCGTATTTTGTTTTCTTCGCAGAAAATCATAGGTCTGATCATATACAAATCTTTTTCAGAAAGGTAGGTAACGGGGCTGAAGCAGGCGATGTTTCCCTGACAGAAGAGGTTCATCAGCATAGTTTCCGCGGCATCCTCGGAGTGATGCCCCAGAGCTATTTTGTTGCAGGAAAGTTCCTTTGCCATATTGTGAAGAATTCCCCGACGCATTTTGGCACAGAGCGCACAGGGGCTCTGGGATTTCATATCCTCAAAGACAACCTTGTAAAGCTCGGTGCGACGAATCACGTATTCTACGTCCAGCTCCCGACACAGTTTTTCAATTTCGGAAAAATCACTTTCCTCGCCGAAGAAACAGGGGTCTGCGGTTATTGCAACAAGAGAGAATTTCCTGGGATAATATCGTCTCAGGTGGGCAAGCCCCGCCAGAAGCGCCAGACTGTCTTTGCCGCCGGATACTCCCACGGCAATTCTGTCGCCTTCTTCTATCATATTGTATTTATCCACCGCCGCGCGGATAAGACTTGAGTGTTTTTGCATATTTATCACATCCGATTATGATTATACACTATTGATTTAAAAAAATAAATATGCTATTATAGTAAAAGTCTGATGAAAGTCAGGATATTATTTATAGAAAAACCAAATGGAGGATATATTATGAAAAAATTACTTGCGGCTGTTCTGGTAGTGGTTATGATGATTTCCCTCTGCGGATGTCTTGGCAGCAATGCCGCACCCAAGGTGCAGAAGGTTACAGACCCCAAAGAACCCGAAAAAGTTGTATATACCGACTACGAGAACACCCTTGAGGGATTGTGTGAGTATATGGCGGCTCTGGGATATGCTTACAGCTTTGCTGAGGTTGAGGATGAAAAGACCAAGGAAAAGCATCCTGCGACAGGCGATGAATCCAAGGACCCCGCTCCTATGTTGGCGGATATGATTGGCGCCGAGAGAGGTTATAAGTTCACCTACACATACAGCGGCGACACTCAGGTGCTGGAGCTTTACCTGTACACAGATACTGAAAATGAATTCTACAAGCAGATCAAGAGTGAAGGCAAAGTCACCATAAAGGGTGATGATTTTGAGCAGACTGTTGAGGCTACACTTTCCGACAACGGAAAGTATGCTATGATTTTCCATTGCGGAAAGGATAACGAAGAGCGTGAGACTGCTATGGAAAAAGCTTTCAAGGAATTCTACGCAAAGTAATTAAAAACATTAAAAAACAAAACCTCTGAAGTTTCAGGCTTCAGAGGTTTTTTGTATGTGGTACTATATATGTATTATATTATACTATATATATAACAGGAAAAATCAGAACTGTGATGCTCCGCATCTGGGACAGAATTTACTGGTGGCGTTTATGCTGGCACCGCAACTGTCGCAGGTGCGTTTTTCTGCCGTGTTGCCGACAGACGCCAGAACCTCGTTGACGATTTCTTTTGCCTCGGGATTCACGTCCTGAATTCTGACAGGAGCGTCATTCCTGATTTCGGGTTCTGAGGGAGTTTCTTCTGATGTGCCGGTCTCGGGAGCAGTTTCTGTGGGCTCGCCAACGGGAATTTCACAGGTGGGCTCTGTCTGAGGCTCAACATAAACAGGTGTGGGAGCAAAGGGGTTTTCTTCCTCAAAAGCCGTATTGCTTTCGGGGGCAACTGCTACGGGAGAGGGGGCTGTGTATGCGTTTGCGTTGTAGTCGGGAGTGGAGTAGGCGGGGGCTTTATAGTCCAGGGGATGGTCAGGACTCTCGATTATGGGCATAGGCAGATTTTCACCGTTTACGCCTGCGGCTTTGATGTGCTTGTTGTAGCCGTAAGAAAACTTTGCAAGACAGATGTTGAGAATCACAGACAGAAGCTGGGGAACAAGAGAAATTGCAAGAGAGGGTACTATGCCCTTTGTCTCCAGAGGTATTGGCAGTAATGCACCGAAGTCAAAGAAAAGGAAAACGGGAATCAGAACAGCGATGCATATCAGCGTAAAAATGGAGGCGATAGTGCTGAGAACACAGATGAAGCCGTAAGCGGCGGCGCCGCCTCTGTGAAGCTCAGGTGAATTAAGGCTCTTTCTGATGGAAGAAGTAAATCTCAGGTGAGAGATGCTGACAAAGAGAAGATATCCCGCCATAACAAGATAGGTCACAAGAATAATGATGCCTGCAATGAGCAAGACGGTAAAAGTGGTATCGCCTGCGACTTCTGAGAGAGGGATTACGGAAGTGAGGGTTGCCAGGTTATACGAACCGCCCTGAGAGAGCATAGCGCCGCCTGCGCTGCCTAAAATAAGGAAAACAAGGAAGAAGGCTACACCGGCGAAAACCAAAACGGTGGCACCTAAAATTGAAATGACAAGCTGGATAATGGCAAGCACCCAGAGGGTTGTGGCGCCGCCTGTGGGGGCGGTGTCGGGTCTGGCGTTTCTGGATTTTGCGAACAGAATCAGAAAAGCTATACCTGTAATTATGCCTACAATATCAATGGTGGGTAAAGAAACAGAGACATTGTAGGTTGAGGGCATATCAGAAGCCGCACCAAGAGAGTTGTAAAACTCCATAATGCCTGCGGCACCCGCTACGCTGTTAATGATTGAAACAATCAGAGCAACCACCGCTGAAATAAGATACAGAATTCCGATGGTCAGCACAACGGGACGCTTCAGATATTCCTTCACATAGATTCTGTTGCGCAGAATCCGCGGATGAATGGAATAAAGATTATTATATGTACTCATAATATCACTCCTTGGATAGTGTTTTTTTCATTATACAATGACGTCTATCAGAAATCAA
This sequence comes from Ruminococcus sp., assembly GCA_045654185.1. Lineage (GTDB taxonomy): Bacteria > Bacillota > Clostridia > Oscillospirales > Acutalibacteraceae > Ruminococcoides. The sequence continues at coordinate 535 of JAZOMY010000022.1, read as the reverse complement.
TAATATATAATATAAATGTAATAGGGAAAATGGTTACAATATCTTGTGGTGATTTTCGGAATTTAATACTAGTATTTGAGTCTAAAAATTTTTTTAAAAAATTTGAAAAAAAGTGTTGACAAATCGTCTCCTGTGTAATATAATCAATACTGTTCCGCGTATGAAGAACGCGCTCTGAATTAGGTGAAAATCACGAATAATGCTGGGTTTGCGTTGTGCAGACTGACGGAACAAGGACATTGAAAATTGAACAACAAACAAATGAGAACCCGTAATTCTAATTGAGGAAAAGTACTCAATAAATTACAGTGAAGATGACACAACAAACATCAAGTAAACACGCAAGTGTTTTTAATGAGCAGACAAAAAAGCTCTGAAATTGATTTTAACACCTCAGGGTGTTGAGATACAGATTTTAGAGAGTTTGATCCTGGCTCAGGACGAACGCTGGCGGCGTGCCTAACACATGCAAGTCGAACGGAGTAAGACGCTGGATTGATAGCTTCGGCAGGATTTCCTTGTCTTACTTAGTGGC
>JAZOMY010000021.1:0-97728 GCA_045654185.1 Ruminococcus sp. | reverse complement strand
TATTAAGTTGTAATATAAAATGCTATGTTTATTGACGAAGAATCCTCTTCATCCCGAAGGTCGCGCGCTACCAAACTGCGCTACACCTCGATATTAAGTTGTAATATAAAATGCTATGTTTATTGACGAAGAATCCTCTTCGTCCCGAAGGTCGCGCGCTACCAAACTGCGCTACACCTCGATAGTAGATTAATTCTTAATAATAGTTAAAAGCATTTCCCTCTTGCGGTACCCAAAATTTCTTTGCTTCGCTACTTGCTTGCAGAAATTTTGACCGCGGCGCCATTCTTTGCTCGCTGTTTCATCCACCGGATGCGCTCGCAAACAATGCCCGAAGGTCGCGCGCTACCAAACTGCGCTACACCTCGATATTGATAAATGCAAAAGATTAAAAAGTTAGCCCCGAATTGCTTCGGGGCTTTAACTTGGCTGCGGAACTAGGATTCGAACCCAGACAAACAGAGTCAGAGTCTGCTGTGCTACCCTTACACAATTCCGCAACGGCAACAGTAAATATTATATCCCAAATCCTAAAAAAGTCAAGTGTATTTTTAATATTTTTTTAAAAATTTTAAAATTAAATTATTTTGATGCTCTGATGTCTTTTCCGATAAAGTCAAGTTTGACACAACTTCCCATTATTCTGGAAACAAATCGCTGGGAATATGTGCTCTCAAGTTCCCTAATGGTCATATTCGTGTTGATAATCACAGGCTTATTCTTCATAAAGCGATTATTGAAGATATTATACACAGTTGCTTTTGAGAAAGGAGTCATAAACTCCGTTCCCAAATCGTCAAGAATCAGCAAATCGCAGTCGCAAAGTGTGGAAAACAGTTCCTCCTCTTCCCTTGAGGAATACTCAAAATGAGCGGTCTCAAGTTTTGAGAGTATTGACGGGGCACTGACATATACCACATAGTAGCCCTTGCTCAGAAGTTCGTTGGCTATTGCAAGTGAGAGATGAGTTTTGCCGAGACCTGTGGCACCTCTCATCAGGATAGATGGCTTTTCTGCCGCAAAATTCACTACATAATTTTTGCAAAAATTCAGAATCTTGCTCATTCTGGAAAAAGGCGACACACCCTCCTGGTTGCTGTCAAAGGGGTATTTATCCAGACTGAAGGTGTCAAAAGTTGAAAGGCTAAGAGGTGACAGTTTATTGATTTCATCGCAGGCAACATCCCTGAGAGTGTTGAGGAAGCACTGACAATAGAGTGTTTTTCCATCCTTTTCCACTGCTGTGGTATCCTTGCACACAGGGCAAGTATACTCAGGCTCAAGATAATCCGCACGATAACCGTAACTCATCAGCAGATTTGCCTTTTCTCTCTGGAGAGCCTTGCTGAATTCTGCTATCTTTTCAAGTTCTTCTTTGGCGTTGCCGCTTTTCAGAACTGTCTTTGCCGCCATCAGAGCCGCCGAGGACATTTTTCTCTCTATATTCTCAATTTCGGGAATTTCGCGAAGCACCTCTTCACGTCTGCGCTGAGCTGTACTTTCAGCATTTGCACGACGCTCCGCGGTGATATCGTATGCTTTTTTAAATATTTCCTTACTGTATGTCATAATAATCACCCGATATATTAATCATCAAAGATACTGCTATTCTCATAAGAATCGATATCATAAGAAGAAGTCTGTCCTGATGCTTTTGATGAAGCGGGTTTCTTCGCAGCATCCGACGCTTCAACCTCGGAGGGGTTGCGAAGTCCCTCATCAAACCAGCGACGGAGAATTCCGTTAATGTAGGACATACTGTATTCACCCTTGACATCAACGCATCTCTCATAAGCAAGGCGGAGCATATCCTCGGAAAATTTCCAGTTATTCACCCACTCATCAGCAAATTCCAGCTGTTTCTTTGTGGGGGTACCGCTTGTATGAAGTCCGAAGATAAGGGAAACCTTCTTGAATGCATCAGAGGACTCGCTGTGACGGCGGATTTTCGCCTCTGCAAGCTCAATGGTATTGATGCCTTCCTCCGCCCATTTCATACCGGCACGCTGAATATATCTGATATTCCCCTTGCCGATTTTTGCAGAATACTCCATAAGCATAAGGAGAACCTCCACGGGCAGTCCGTCGGTATCATGAAGCATGATAAGTGTGGCCATATCCGCATTGGAAAGCACCTTGGATAGAATTCTTCCTGCTTCGTCCATAAGCACCACCAGACTTTTGTCTGCTCTGAGGCGTTTTGCAACGTATGCAGGTTCGGGTCTGATGGGACGCGCCGAGGCATAAGAAACTGTTCTCTGAGGTTTATTATCACACCCCGAGTTCAAGGCCTCCGTAGCATTTTCTGATGGTTTGTTCACAGGCTTCTCATAGGATTCTTCAGGAGCAGATATAGCATCCCCCATACGGACAAGCAGTCCCTTATCCGCCCAATACACGAGGGCATCCCTTACATCATCTGCATGAACAGAGAGCGCCTCTGCTACCGATTCATCAGATATATCGCTCTGTGCATTTCTCAGTATGTAGAGCAAAACCTTGAGCTGGATTTCAGTCGCAATTTTAAGCCCCTTGTCAACTACGGCTGTGGGTACCGCAAAAACCGATTCCCACCCGCCGAAATTAATTTTATATGACATTTTACACCATTTCCAATTCAGTTATCAAAAGACTGCTGCTATTTGCCTTTTCTGATAAGATAATCACCAATATGGCGGTTATCGTAAAGTATGAGGTCATCACATCCTGCAAGATACTCATTATGATGCCTCAGCTCATGGGCAAAAATCTGCCTGAGTTTTTCGTAGAATTGCTCTCTCGGAAGTCTGCCGTAAATACGCACAATACTTCCGTAATAAAACACAATATACTTGCCGATACTGGAACGATGATATTCCCCCAGAATATAGAGGTCATTATTCACCGCTTTTGGATGAAGCTTGGACTGAGGCACAATTCTCAGTCCACCCGAAAGTTCCCGATAAAGTTCAAAGGGCACGGAATCGGCAATTTCATCAAGCATCTCGCCACATTCTTCAAAGCTGTACATTAGTCGAGGAAATCCTTGAGCTTTTTGCTTCTGGAGGGATGGCGGAGCTTTCTCAGCGCCTTTGCCTCGATCTGACGGATACGCTCACGGGTAACATTGAACTCCTTACCAACCTCCTCAAGAGTACGGCTTCTGCCGTCTTCAAGACCGAAACGCAGACGGAGAACCTTCTCCTCTCTGGGAGTCAGAGTATCGAGAACCTCAATAAGCTGCTCTCTGAGAAGTGTATGGGATGCAGCGTCAGCAGGAGCGGGAGCTTCTTCATCAGGAATAAAGTCACCAAGGTGGCTGTCTTCCTCCTCACCGATAGGTGTCTCAAGAGATACAGGCTCCTGTGCAACACGCATAATCTCGCGAACCTTATCAACAGGCATATCAAGCTCTGCGGCAATGTCATCAGCTGAAGGCTCGTGACCGTTCTGGTGGAGAAGCTGTGAAGAAACCTTCTTGACCTTATTGATAGTCTCTACCATATGAACAGGGATACGGATAGTTCTTGCCTGGTCAGCAATAGCTCTTGTAATTGCCTGACGAATCCACCAGGTTGCGTAAGTGGAGAACTTGAATCCCTTTGTGTAATCAAATTTTTCAACGGCCTTGATAAGACCAAGGTTACCTTCCTGAATCAGGTCGAGGAACTGCATGCCTCGGCCGAGGTAACGCTTTGCAATACTTACAACCAGACGGAGGTTAGCCTCGGAAAGGCGCTGCTTGGCGGCAACATCGCCGTCGTTGATACGGATAGCAAGTTCTATCTCCTCCTCGGATGTAAGAAGAGGAACTCTGCCGATTTCCTTGAGATAAACCTTAACAGGGTCATCGATGGCTACGGTCTCGCTACCGTCCATCTCGCCGTTTTCGGCATCAACCACTGCGCTGATTTCAAGAGCGATATCATCGAACTGAAGGTCGTCATTATCCTCTACGATTTCAACGCCCATGCTCTCCAGATTATCATAGAGTTTTTCCAGCTGTTCGGGGTCGAAGTCAATTTCGCCGATAGCATCAAGGATGTCTTTGTTGGTAAGCTGTCCTTTTGCTTTACCAAGCTCGGTAATTTCTTTGATAACTGCCTTTTTTTCCTGAATTGAACCTGCCATAATTATTATTCCTTTCTTTATACGGGGATTAATCTTTGTTTTTCTTATTCTTCAGTGACGCCCAGATTTCATCGGGGCTCATCTGTGATATATCATCGGGAGTAAGCTTACGCTTCTCTTCCAATATTGTATCTATATACTCATTCATTGCCTGACGCGTGGCGGTCTGGGAGTTGTACCCCGAAAGTATGGAGTAAAACCCCGATACCTCCTGAGGAGTAAAATCCCTGCTGAGAGTAGTTGCAGGAGAAACACCCTGGGACACCTTTTCAAGAACATACGCATATAACCTTGAATTGAAATCCGTAACGAAATCCTGAGGAGAAATTCTCTCTGCGGCTTCCTTTAGCATATCATTATTAAAGACAAGATATGCAATAAGCATCTCCTCTGCTCTGGCGGCACGGATATTCTTTGCTTTATCGGTGTTGACCTTGTCATCTCTTCCCGACAAATCGGTACTGAGTTTTATATGCTCGCGCTTTTTGAGCTCTCCCTCTTTCCTTCTGCGCTGACGCTGTAAGTCAGAGTTTATAGAGGCTTTCTCAATGGAGAGTTCAGAAGAAAGCTTTGACACATATATATCCTGCTCCACGGAACTGTCCAAAGCAGAAATCACTTTGAGTGCCTCACTCATATAACCTGCTTTCTGGTCAGGACGGGATAAATCAAACTGAGTTTTAAGTTTTGTGAGTCTGTACTCCACATCATTTCCGCTGTTTTCAAGTATATTCCTGAAAGCCGCAGGACCCGCTTGTCCTTTGTTTCGGATGAATTCATCCGGGTCCTTGCCTTCGGGAATCGTGAGCACTCTTATGAGAAGTCCTGCATTCCTCAAAAGAGAAATTGCACGGGCAGTAGCTTTCTGTCCGGCCTCGTCGGCATCGTAGCAGATTATAACCTCATCTGCGTATCGCTTCATAAGCATTGCCTGCTCCTGCGTGAGAGCCGTTCCAAGGGTAGCCACTGCATTTTTGAAACCTGCGCGGTTCAAAGCGATAACATCCATATATCCCTCGCAGAGTATGAGAGTCCTTTCACCCGTGTTCTTTGCGTTATTGAGAGAAAACAGGTTGGCGCTCTTCTTGAAAGCCGGAGTGTCGGATGTATTGAGATATTTGGGCTTCTGGTCTGTTAGTATTCTTCCGCCAAAACCAATAACATTGCCTCGTAGGTCAATTATGGGAAACATCACTCGGTCGGAAAATCTGTCTACCAGTCTTTTGCCGTCGTTGCTCCTGAAAGCAAGGTTTGCAGCAACTATCTCAGTATCAGTAAATTTGAGTTTCCTAAGGTGGTCACACAGAGCAAATCGGCTTTTCGGCGAATAACCAAGTCCGAATCTGCGGATTATATTATCCGGCAAACCTCGGCGGTAGAGGTATTCCAGCCCCTCCTTACCCTCAGGCTCATATAATTTTTTGTTGAAAAATCTTGCAGCTTCACGGTTCGCTTCAAATATCCTCATTCTCAGTCTGCCCATACCATCATCATAGGTATTCTCGGGCATATCAATTCCTGCCCGCTGTGCAAGGAATTTAACTGCTTCAATATAGTCGAGATTCTCAATTTTCATCACAAAGGTGATGACATCTCCACCTGCTCCGCAACCAAAGCAATAGAACGAACCATTCTCGGGATAAAGATTGAAGGAGGGAGTTTTTTCACTATGGAACGGACAAAGACCTACCAGGTTGCGTCCGCGGCGCTTCAGATTAACATATCCGGACACAACATCCGAAATATCCGAGCGTTCTTTCAGTTCGTACAGAAAACCGTCAGGTAGTGCCATTTATACTCCTCCTTCCTCTAAATGTTATTTCTTTATATATATACGAAGAAAAAATGAATTTTCCTGCTTAAAAACAGAAAAATTCATCATTTATCGTATGGATAATATTTTTCTTCGTCAGAAACTATCGAAACAGTACCGCTTGTAATATCTGTAATTTTCTTTTTGAGTGCTCCGAGGTCGTCTCTCGGAATGTGAAAATCCATTATGACCTTATCGGAAAAGTCGCAATTATCCACAACTGCACCCGACTCGGGCAACAAGGATGAGAGCTTTCCGTACTGATTATAAGTACATTCAAGAGTACACTCGGCACACACCTTCATTGTGATAATCCCCGCTGCTTCCACAGCCAGGGATGCAGAGTGGGAATAAGCCCTGACAAGTCCGCCGCCTCCAAGGAGAATTCCACCGAAATAACGGGTAACAACCACACAGACATCGGTGATTCCGCTTTTCCTGAGTACATCAAGGGCAGGCATACCTGCCGTACCCTGCGGTTCATTATCATCGCTGTACCGACAGGTGTTCTGCTCACGGAGGATGTAGGCGTAAACATTATGGGTTGCATCCCAATGTTTCGCACGGATAGAAGCAATAAAATCAAGAGCTTCCTGTTCTGTGGCGACAGGCTTTATATAACCTATGAATCTGGAGCGTTTCTCAACAAACTCCGGAGCAGCATAGGATTTGATGGTTTTATAATCAATAAGCAAAGTTCTCACCTACCTCAAAAGAAAAAAACAGGCGGTGCTTCACAAGAAGTACCGCCTCATCTGATATACTATTACTTTAAGCCGTAACGCTTCTTAAATCTGTCAACGCGTCCGCCGGTATCAACGAGCTTCTGCTTTCCTGTGAAGAAAGGATGGCACTTTGAACAAATTTCAACACGCTGGTTGGGCTTTGTGGAACCTGTCTCGATAACATTGCCGCAAGCGCAGGTAATAGTTGTCTGCTCATACTTAGGATGGATATTCTCCTGCATTATAAGTTCACCTCTTTCGCTGATGCCGTAGTAACAGATGAATTATACTACAAATGTTTTTAAAATGCAAGTTATTTTTTAGATTTCTTCAAAATTTCCTTAAATTTTCTGAATAATGCCTTAATTACCTATCAATATGGATTGAATATTCGTCAAGTGTCATATCATATCGGCGCATTTTCAGCGCGTGCTCCTTGCCCACATAGCGGTAAAGCTGTAAATTAGCGGTCATACCTGTGGAGCTTTCCTTGTCTTCAGGGTATCTGAGGACAAAGCCGTAATTAACAGCATTACGCTGAAGCCATGTGTCTGCCTCACTTGAAGTAAACTCATACGCATCGGTAGAAAGTTTGATAAGGAGTCCTGTCTGACTCTCACTTGCGCCCTCAACGGGACAGATTTTCTTTGTTTCGGATTCCGCTTTTACATCGGAACATTTCTGCTCTTCTTTGATTTTTTTATAGGTCTCGTCGTAAAGCGTTGCCTGCTCGGAATAAGAAACATATCCCTCTGTAAGGGTAAGTTTTATGTCCTCGGCGGCAGCTGCGGAAATCATATCGTCAAGGTCATCAAACATATATCCGGATATTCTGACTGAACCGAAGGGTTTCAGTTCAGGCACATAGCTTGACTCCAAAGGATGGCGCTCATTAACCACCCTGAGAAGTTCCTCATCCGACACAGCAGATACTTCATCCTGAGTAGGGGTGATTGCATTACTGCCCCCTCTACCGGTTACAGTCTTGAATGCTATGAATATTCCGAGACCTATAACCGCTACAATAAGAACAGGTATGACAATAAGCATTACAGTTTTAAGCACTACATTTTCGTTCTTTCTGCGTCCGCTTATTGTGTAACGGTTTTTAATATCGTATCTCTTATATGGCATATTTATCAGTTAATTACCTTTGACTCAATTTCTTCCACAGCTCTCTCGATAAATGCTTCGAGGCTCATTGCACCCAGGTCGCCTGCTTTTCTGGCTCTGATGGATACAGTGCTCTGCTCGATATCCTTGTCGCCGAGGATTACCATATAGGGTACCTTCTCAAGCTGTGCCTCACGAATCTTGTAGCCAACCTTCTCGGAGCGGTCGTCTACCTCAACACGCATACCCTTTGCCTCAAGAGCCTTCTTGACATCATAAGCATAGTCGTGGTGTCTGTCGGCAATGGGGAGAATCTTGACCTGAACGGGTGCAAGCCACATGGGGAATGCACCTGCATACTTCTCGATAAGGAGAGCAAGAGTTCTCTCGTAGCAGCCGATGGATGTTCTGTGGATGATGTAGGGGTTCTTCTTTACGCCATCCTTGTCAACGTATACCATACCGAACTTCTCGGCAAGAAGCTGGTCTACCTGAATTGTAATGAGAGTATCCTCTTTGCCCCATACATTCTTAATCTGGATATCAAGCTTGGGACCGTAGAATGCTGCCTCACCAATGCCGATTTTGTAATCGATGCCAAGGTTGTCGAGGATTTTGCCCATAACGCCCTGTGCTTCGTCCCACTGCTCGGTTGTACCGATGTACTTTTCGCTGTCGGTAGGATCCCACTGGGAGAATCTGAAGGAAACATCTTCGTAAAGTCCCAGAGTCTTCAGCATATACACTGCAAGTTCAAGACAACCCTTGAACTCGTCCTCCAGCTGCTCAGGAGTACACATAAGGTGACCTTCGGAAATTGTGAACTGGCGTACACGGATAAGACCATGCATCTCGCCGCTTGCTTCGTTTCTGAAAAGTGTGGATGTTTCGTTATATCTCAGGGGAAGGTCGCGGTAGCTTCTGCCGCGGTTGAGATAAGCCTGATACTGGAAGGGACAAGTCATAGGACGCAGAGCAAATACTTCTTTGTCCTGAGCCTCGTCGCCCATTACAAACATACCGTCCTGATAGTGGTCCCAGTGTCCGCTGATTTTATAGAGGTCGCTCTTAGCCATATAGGGAGTCTTTGTAAGGAGCCAGCCTCTTCTCTGCTCTTCATCCTCAACAAATCTCTGGAGAAGCTGAATGATTCTGGCACCCTTGGGAAGCATAATGGGAAGTCCCTGACCGATTACCTCGGAAGTTGTGAAGAGTTCAAGCTCACGGCCGAGTTTGTTGTGGTCGCGGAGTCTTGCCTGCTCTACCATCTCAAGATATTCCTCAAGCTGAGAAGCCTTGGGGAATGCAGTACCGTATACACGGCACATCTGAGCCTTGTTTGCATCACCGCGCCAGTATGCGCCTGTGCAGTTAGTAAGCTCAAATGCTTTAAGAGGTGCAACGCTCATAAGATGAGGACCTGCACAGAGGTCTGTGAAGTTGCCCTGCTTGTAGAAGCTGATATTCTCGCCCTTGTCTGCGTGCTCCTTTGCAAGCTCTACCTTGTACTCCTCGCCCATTTCCTCAAGAAGCTTTACAGCCTCATCGGGGGACAGTTCGAATCTCTCAAGTTCAAGGCCGGACTTTACGATATTCTTCATCTCAGCCTTAATCTTCTCAAGGTCCTCCTGAGTGAAGGGCTTCTTTACATCGAAGTCATAGTAGAATCCGTTGTCAACGGAAGGACCGATACCAAGTTTTGCATCGGGATAGAGATTCTTGACTGCCTGAGCAAGAACATGGGAGCAAGTGTGCCAGAATGCGCGCTTACCCTCTTCGTCATCAAATGTGAGGAGTTCAAGTTTTGAATCCTTTGTGAGGGGTGTTCTCAGGTCACAAAGCTCACCGTCAATTTTACAGGCACACACTGCCTTATAAAGACCTGCGCCCAGTGATTTTGCGATTTCTGCGGCAGAAATACCTTCTTCGAATTCCTTGATAACTCCGCCTTTAAGTTCAACATTAATCATAGGAAACATCCTTTCTGATATGAAATAAATTATAAAATAAAAAAACCGCCCGACACCCCATAAGGGTTATCGGGACGGCGTAATACGACGTGGTTCCACCCAACTTCAGCAGTTTTTGAAAACTGCCCTTTAAAGACTTATAACGCGGTCCGGGCGCCGTGCCATTTCCTGCACAGACTCAGAGGTGGTATCCTGCACTTCCTCATCACGGATATTTCAGCCTCGTATCCGTTCTCTTTGGATGGGAGTGATGCAGACGTTGTCCTCATCACAGCTCAAATATTGATTAAAAATAATGATATCACTAATGAATTTTAAAGTCAATAATTTTTAGCAGTTTATTTTAATTCTTTCAGATTCCTGCAAGAATCTTCTGCACCTTTGTTGCATCCCTGATATTGACAATTCCATTGAAGTCGGCATCAGCACGAAGTCGGTTGCTGAGGGTCATTGTTACCATATCTGCAGAGGCTTTCTGTATGAATGTAGCATCCCTGATATTAAGGTTTCCGTTGGAGTCAGCGTCACCTATCTGTGACACCTTTACATTCATATTCTCAAATGCCGCATATCCGTCACTGCCTTTGTTGGCATAAACCGTTAACTTCTCTGCTCCATCTGCACAATTGGTGCTGACTATGCGCACAGAATCAGGAACAGAAACCTCACGGAGATAAGAACATCCATAGAAGGCAAAGTCGCCGATACTTTCAAGCTCTGATGCAATATATACAGATGCAAGAGAGGTACATCCCGCAAAGAGACCGGCAGGCACATCGCTGTCGGAGAAATACTCTGCCTCAGCCAGTACGGTACAACCTAAAAACGCACTCTCGCCTACTGCTTCCACTGTATCAGGAATAATAACTTTTCTGAGAGCAACACAGTCCGCGAACGCCTCCTTGGCAACCACCTTCACGCTTGAAGGTAAAGAAAACTGTTCAAGGGAGGAGCACTCAGCAAACGCCCTCATACCGATAAAAGCAACACCCTCGGGGATAATAACTTTTTCGAGAGATTTATTTTTATAAAAAGCACCTGCGCCTATTTGCAGAACACTGTCCGGAATGGTTACTTCAGAGGAATTTCCTTTAAAATCCACCAGAATTGAATTGCCGAGAATTACAAAATCGGAATTATACTCGTTTAAATATTTTGTTCCCTCAAAAGCAAAAGCACCGATATGGGACACACTTTTGGCCACGGACACAGACGAAAGGTTACTGCATCCGTAAAAAGCACCCTCGCCTATCTCACCTACACCCTCAGGAATGGTGACTTTAGTGAGTTTCAAATCCGAAGGGAAACAATACGGAGCCAGAGATTTGACTGCCTCAGAAACTGTGTATGCGCCCTGAGATACACCTTTTATAAGCACAGACCCCAACACAACATCAGAAGACTTGCTATCAAGATACGGTGTTTTCTCGAAAGCATAAGCTCCAACAGAGGAAACCGTATCCGCGGAACTTACCGTTTCAAGGGCGGTGCATCCGCTGAATGCTTTGTTACCGATAACACTGACGCCTTTTAAATCAACGGCTGTAAGTTCAGTATTATCTGCAAAAGCATAATCCGCAATTGCATAGACGCCGTCCGGAACCGTTACCTTGGAAGAATTGCCCGAATACTTCAGAAGCACACCGTCTTCAACCTGAAAATCCGTAGTATCAGCGCTGACAGTAAGCGCACCAAAAGCAAGTAATATTATAGCTAAAGCAAGTGTAATAGAAACTAATTTCTTCATATTAAACCACCCTGCACCAAGAATTCTTATAAAGAAAAGGGCGGAAATGTCCGCCCTTTGTTAAAATCAAATATTGTCAGAATCGGACTTGGGACCATCGCCGCCCTGAATACTGATAATGAGTCTGTCTATTTCATCCAGACGGGACTCATATTTCTTTCTTGCTGCCTCCTGGTCATCAACCTGCTCGGTCTTCTCAAGAATAAAAGATGAGATATCTTCATCAGTATCAACAGTACGGGCTACAATCGCATCGGAATTGTCGATAGAAAGGATAAAATCATCCTCAATCATAATTGATTCTCTGCTTGTTGCACCCTTGAAAGGTTTATCCACAGGTGCCTTCTGAACAGCAGGTACGGATTTTTCTCCTTCGATAATCATATTGTCCTCACTCCTTGTATCACTGTTATCAGTTTTACTTTTGTTATCACTCAACTGAGCAGCACGATAGAGTTCGTCAGCAACATCTTCCTCACCGTCATCCTCTGCTACTCGTGGAACAAGAGGCTCCTCGGCGGTTGATGTTTCATCACTTTCAGTAATCTGCACGCTTTCCTCAACGGGCTCTTCTTCTGTTTCATCAGCGGCAACTTCTTCCTGCACAGGTGTTTCGGAAGTTTCCTCAGCACAGGTGTTTTCTTCAGACTCTGCGGGAATTTCTGCTGTCTCTGTCTCAAGAACAACCTGCTCGTCGGTGGTCTTAGCATTAAACGAAAGCTCGGAAACAAAACCTAAAACATACAAACCAATACAGAAGTATGTAGCAGCAGGAATATAAGAAAGCATATCAGAACCTGAATTTTGTACAACCTGAGTAATCAGATACACACTGTATGCAAAGGCAATGGACACTGTGGGGAATCCGATAAACATAGCTGACTTGACGGCATTCTTGCCGGGTATAAGCGCATGAATCATCATAGCATAGAGGCTGAAAAGCGCAAGAGCAACAAAGAAGAGTAAATCCATTGTTTCCGCTGCTGCAACGGGTTCAGCTGTGTGAGCAAGGAACCTTGCAATCAGATGCACAGAACACCAGACAGGTATTGTAAGATACACAATGGAAATCATTCTGGGGGTATTTGTGCCTGAAAAATGATTCATACCTACAAAAAGAAGGGCAACCGCAGCCACAAGGCTGAAAACAGATGTGAGCACATCTGCAAAACCATAGGAAGCATCTCTGAACATTGACGTGAAATCAAGGGCAGCAGTTGCTGCAAGAAGAAATGCACTTAAAATAGCGGTAATCGAACAGAAATAATTCTTATTAAGCAGATGCAGCGGTGAAGTTGTTCTGTCAAAAAAGGATAGAATGAACAACACAGCCAACAGTGCGAGGGTTGAATAAATAACAGCTTCCGAAGCTGAATTCATATTAAATCCGAGGAAAGAGCCGTTAACACCGCTGATACCCACGAAAAGCATTAGCAATGAGGACAGCAAACATACCGGTACAAAAAGCACCCATTTTACTATTGATTTCATCATAAGCTCCTTTGTCAGGGAAAATATCTCTCTGAATAATTCTCATATATAATTAATATACATCTAAACAGACATACATTCTTAAGATATATTGTATTCCAAACCGTTCTCAATGTCAAGAAGTACAGAAACATTTGAAGACGGTAAAATATGAAAATATGGTGAATATATGAAAAGAACATTCATTATCATATTTGCGCTGATTTTGGTGTTTGCGGTTATACCACCCCTTGTTATCACAAACTGCATTCCAACTCCGGACAAAGGAAAAATTGCTGAAACTGTACCGACTGAAGGCACAACTGCGGTTATCTCGTCAGATGACGAGATAGAATATGCCGTATCCGACTCTATGCAGTACATAGATTCGGATACTCCTGCCGAAGTACGATGTGCTGTACTGGAAATATGCCGCAACAACCTGAAGTATCATCTTATAAACAACCTGGAGCTTCCGCAGGTTAGCATCACAAAGTATAATGACAACTTATATCAGAATTTGGTCAAAGAATATCAGACCGAGAAACTCATTTTTTCCTTTGATGACAAAACAGTGTACATTCCTTTGTCAGAAACAGGGCATCTGGCTACTGCTACATCGGACGAATTCCCCTACCTTGAATCCGTGGCAACCCCCTTTGAAGCATACAGAGAGGATTTCCGAAAAACAGATACTCCCCCTTCAGGGGTGAGTGTATACGGACTGACCATTCTCTCTGAACAAATGGAAATAATCGATGCTCTCTCCTACTATCTTCCCTTGCTTGAAATAAATAAAAAGTAAAGCTCCGACCTTTCAGAATGAAGTCGGAGCTTTAATTTATCATAATCTTCTGTATTTCTTAACTCTGCGCTGTTTCTTTTTATTGCGCACATTACCTGCAAGGTAGATATACACAACAAAAAGTGCAAGCGCAATAATCACTGCCAACCAAAAAATCCAGGATGTTACTATACCTTTAACTACATACATAGCATACGCAACGGGACTTCTGCCTACATCCTCTGCTGCAACAAGATCAACGGTCTGTATTGCTTCGTCAAGATAATACACCGTAGCGGAACCGATTATATCGCCTGTCTTTATAGGAGCGTTAACCGATTCAGGTACATTCGGCACAACCGATACATTCTGCTCATCATACTCTTTGGGCAGAATTGTGTTGACGTTTTCCTTAGGATAAAGAAGGATGGTCTTATCGGTTGTAGAGAAATTCACATCGATTTCGCACACAGGGGTATCCGTTGTGCGAAGCCTTGTGAGGCGAAGATTAAGCAGTGCCCATCGGAGCAACTCTTTGGCATCTCTCATCGCGCCGTTGTAATCGGTGTCGTAGGATGCACCCATACAGATACACATATAAGCGTAGCCGTCGGCGATTGCAGTTGTAATAATGCATCTGCCCGCCTCCTCGGTTGCACCTGTCTTTATGCCCTTAGCGTAGGTGTAGAAATAATCACCGCCGCGATTGAGGTCAATCATATAGTTTGTGGTTGTCAGGGGCCAGTCATCGCCCTCGCAATAATATGTATCCTCATTGGAAATCTCGGAGAAATAAGGAAGACTCAATGCGTAAGATGTAATTGTATAAAGGTCACGGGCAGTTGTACGCTGCATCTCATCGTGGAGTCCGTGGGGATTTACAAAGTTAGTATCCACGCAACCGAGTTCTTTTGCCTTTTCGTTCATCATATCAACGAATTTATCGATGCTGCCTCCGCCAACATAATCAGCAAGGACAAGAGTAGCATCGATACCTGATGCTACCATCATACAATATACAAGGTCCTTGACGGTCATCTTCTGACCTACCTTCTTATCTACACCCGAAGTTTTGCTGCCAGTACCCAAAAGGACGTCAAGAACATCCTGTTTAATCTCAACTCTTGTATTATCGAAATCATCTACATTTTCACTGACAACAATAAAAGTCATTATCATAGTCAGTGCAGCGGGATATCTTACCATATCGGCGTTTTTTTCAAGCACAGGTATACCTGTATCCATATTGATAAGCAATACGGTTTCACTCTCGATATTGCCGTCGTACTCATAGGATACTGCAGACGCAGACATCACTGTGGTAAACAATACTGATAATATACACACAAAAGTTATAATTCTCAAAAAGAATTTCATCTATCTATCTCCTCTTAATAAATGACAAATTACGCTAAATTACCTGATTTCTTTGACATCAGGCTCAAGCTATGATAATATAAACGTATTATACAACATCAAGCATCCTTTTTCAATGTTTAGAGGATTTTTTCTAAGGAGTTTTTGCTGTGATTTACGTTACGGGAGATACACACGGAGATATCAAACGCTTCAGAAAAAGAGAACTGAAAAAACTTACCACCAAGGATTACCTGATTGTCTGCGGCGATTTCGGCTTTTTATGGGATGAAAGTGAAGACGAAAAAGAAAAGCTCAACTTCCTCAAATCCCAGAAATACACAATACTTTTTGTAGACGGAACTCACGAAAACTTCGACATCCTTGAGAGTTTCCCCACTATCGATTTCAAGGGAGGCAAAGCCACAAAGATAGCGGATAATATTTATCATCTCCAGAGAGGTGAGATTTTCAATATATCCGGAAAGTTCATCTTCACCTTTGGTGGCGGCGTCAGTTCTGACCTTAATCAGATTATGGACTCGGGCAGCTGGTTTGAGAGAGAGCTCCCTACCGTAGAGGAAATGCAGCACGCAGTAGTGAACCTTAAGAACTACAACTGCGAGGTTGACTACATAATAAGCCACGAAACAAGTGCTACCTACAAGCACAAAATATGGAGAAACTGCACCACCAACCCCGTCAACGACTTCCTGGAGCATCTGATCGGTGAAATCAGATATGAAAAATGGTTCTTCGGTAATCTCCACGTTGATTTTGCAGTTGACGACAACGCTTTTGCTGTCTTTGAGGAAATTGTCCCCATCGACGGCATAAGAAAAAGCAGACAATTCTGAAAATAAAACGACAAACAAAAAGCCGCTTACATTTGTAAGCGGCTTAATTTATTGCATAGTGTTATTTTTTGTTTGCCTGAAGTCTGCTGAGTTCCTCCAGGAATGTATCAGCATCCTCAAAATTCTTGTATACAGACGCAAATCTGATATACGCTACCTTATCGGTGTCCTTGAGAACCTCCATAACAAGCTCGCCTATATGCTGAGATGTTACTTCGCGGTCATAACCGCTCTGGAGTTTAGACTCGATATCATCCACCATCTTCTCTATCTGGTCAACAGAGATGGGGCGCTTTTCACATGCACGCAGAAAACCTGACATAAGCTTGCTACGGTTGAAAACTTCTCTGGACTTGTCACGTTTGACAACAACAATGGGAACAGTCTCGATTACCTCGTGTGTTGTAAAACGCTTGGCACAGCTTAAGCATTCGCGACGTCTGCGTATTCTCTCGCCGTCGTCCGCAGGACGGGAGTCGATAACCTTACTTTCTTCAAATCCGCAAAAAGGGCATTTCATATACAGCACTCCATATATAGTAGATAGTTCTTTATATTATAAATTATAACACAACATTTACCAAAAACAAGTTAAAAGTTTTTAAATAGTGTTACAAGAATGAAAAAATGCCCTTATAAAAGGGCATCATTATCATCTGAATTATCTTTTTCTCTTTTCAAATTAACAAAATCAAGAAATCCGGCTATAAGTACAGCTAAGGTACCGACTATACCGATAATATAAGCAATACAGAAATTGATAACATTCATTCCGGCAGAGTAAAATGAAAGTATCTGTATTACCCAAAGCAACGCACCTGCCATCTCCAGAAAAGGATCGGGACCCTTTTTGAACCGTCTGAAAAACAGATACGAAAGCAGGAGTATTCCAAGAATACCGGCCCAGGTCTGGCTGATAAATGTTACGAAAGTGAGCTTTTCGGAAAAGGTGATAATTTCCTCAGTATAGAGGTCTCCGTTAATTACGTTATAAATGATTATAAGCAACTGAATAATCAAAAGAGCAAATCCGCCCAGATAAACATATTTATTAATATCAGGTTTCTTCATAATATCACCTCATAGGTTGATTTTACAGTAATTATCGGAACTTGTCAATAGTATGGAAATTATAGAACTCCGACATTGATACAAAAAAACTCCCCGTTCAGAAAATGAACGGGGAGTTGATTATTCAGTTAATCAATCCGTAAGATTAATCAGACAGCCTCACCGATGTTTGCATCAGGAAGGAGACCTGCAATCCACTTCTGGATAGCTGTTACGTCCTTGATGTCAACAGTCTTGTCGCCGTTAACATTTGCAAGATCATAAGTGAAACTGGGAACTGCCAGATCAACAAGCTTCTTCTGGATAGTAGTAGCATCCTTGATGTTTACCTTGCCGTCGCCGTCACAGTCACCGAGGATATCGCCTACAACGGGAGGTGTTGTCTCACCGGGAGTTGAAGGCTCTGTGTCACCGGGAATTGAAGGCTCTGTATCTTCAGGAACTGTAGGCTTGGGATTTGTGGGGGTATCCTTGCCGGGGAGTGTTGTGTCAACAAAGGTGGGAGACCAAGTGCCGATATTCCACTTACCCTCGCTGTTTCTTTCAGACATATACATACCAATGCTGTCGGAAACCTCAAGGTCAACTGTCTGGCTGGTGTTGGTACCATCGTTGATGATGTAGCAATCGTACTCCTCAGGAATCATTGTGTAGAACTGATTCTCACCGTACTCGTTCTTGAGTGCAAATACCATGGGAGTGCCGGGCCATGTGCCGAGGTTGTCCTCTGTGCCCTTGATCCAGGAGTATACGCAAGCGCTGTTCCAACCCTTAGCGGAGAATACAACTGTGTTTGCACCGGGTACACGGGGATACTCACCGTTGGAAGCATCCCAAGTCTGCATGAATGCACGGAGGTCATCAATGCTTACGCTGCTGTCCTCGCGGTATACGGGCTCTGAATCCTCTGCATAGTAGATACAAGCAATACCTGTGCTGCCGATAGTACCTGTGAGTGTACCATCCTCTGCAACAGTGAACTCGTTGCCTGTGATAGCGTCGATGTACTTACCAACTGCGAGAGTCTTTGTAGCAATAGAGATAGTCTTTGTTGTGCCGTTGAGGTTAACAAGTGTAGCACCTAAGCCGCCACGCTCAACGATAGCAACATTGTTTCTGTTTCTGCAATACTCGGGAGCATCGCCGAAGTAGTTGTCAAACTGGTTAACAGCCTTAACCTCGGGAGTTGCCCAGGATGTGATGTTAGCATCACCAAGAGTGATGTCTGCACAGATAACCTCGATAGCAGCACGGTTTGCACCTGTTCTGTCATCGGGACGTGCGAAGTAGATACCGGAAATTGTCTGACGAGCAGCTGTGAGAGCCCAGATCTTGTTTCTCTGCTGAACTGTCAGTGAGGATGTGCCGCCATCGATGTATGTATCGTGGGACTCGTTCCACTGGATAACGTTTTCTTTTGTGAAGTTTACAGTTTTGGGATCGCAACCATCTGCCTCAGACTGATAGTTGGGGAAGGGATTACCGCCGTTGCCGTTCTTCTGAACTGCATCCTTGATGCCCCAGTATGCAGAAGAGTCAGTAACGTCCATGAGCTCTGTGTACTCAGAGAAGGGACGACCGTCGCCGCACTTGTTGAGGATTTCGCCGTAAGCATAGAGCTCTTTGTCGGGGTAGTTCTCTCTGAGCTTGAGGAGTGTGTCCTCCCAGAAGTCAGAAGCGAAGTATGTGTCGTGAGATGTCTCGATGTGCTTTGCAGCGTCGAAACGGAAGCCGTCTGTACCAGCCTCAACAAGCTCTACGAAGTACTCATAGATTGTATCCTGAACGAGCTGTGTCTCAGTAGCAAGGTCAGGAAGACCGGATGTACAATGCTGAGTGAGGTCCTCTTCGATGTCGTAATCGCTGAAGCCATCCCAGTAGTTCTCTTTGTATGTCATGTTAACCCAAGGAGAGTGGAAAGCCTTTGCAGCGATAAGCTCGGGCTCGAACTCCCACGCTCTGGGGTTAACGTGATCCATAGGATCAGTAGACTCGTTGTCATAAACACCAACGTGGTCGTCATCAGTACCCATGTGGTTGATAACAGCGTCAGCAATAAC
Source organism: Ruminococcus sp. (assembly GCA_045654185.1). Taxonomy (GTDB): domain Bacteria; phylum Bacillota; class Clostridia; order Oscillospirales; family Acutalibacteraceae; genus Ruminococcoides. Next base: position 78,652 of record JAZOMY010000021.1, on the reverse strand, counting down.
CTTCAGACCGAGCTCGTGTGCCTTTTCGCACATCTCGATGTACTCTGCCTTTGTACCGAGAGCGTTGTCCTCGGACTCGTTAAGCTGGAAGCCGGCGGGCTGATAGAACATCCACCAACCATTGGGAGCAATGCCGTCAACAGGAGGTTCACAAACCTTAACACCCTTTGTGGGCATCTTGATTTCGTTGGGAGGAGAAATCTGGATAGTTGTGAATCCCTGCTCAGCAACTGTCTCGAGCAAATCAATTGTGTTTGCATAAGACCAGTTCCAAGCCTGGAGAATCTTACCCTCATTTACAGTCTCAGCAAGACCGTAGTTGTTTTCGGGCTTGATAAATTCCTGAAATTTTGCGTACTCGTTGTAGCTTTCAGCAGCACTTGCTGTGGGAACAAAGGAAAGACCCACTACGCAAGAAAGAACTACTGTAACCGCAAGAACTACGCTAAGTAATCTTTTTGCTTTCATCAGAAAAGCCTCCATAAAAAATATTTGTACCCGTTCCGGGCAAAGATTGTCCGTTCCTGCCCGAAAACAAGCGACGATATTCCTATCGCCACATTATACATTTGTATTATATATCAAGTCGTTCAAAAAAACAACAGTTTTTTACACTCATCGAGTTCGTTTTTTATAAAAAGTGAATAAATCGGAACGTTCCTGCAAAAGACAATTTTTGACTATGTTATTTCTGTATATTATTACCATCCTTCAAATCTCTGAAAAACTTTATTTTAATTACTATATCATTGCATTAGCATTATCTATATGATATAATTTCTTAATAAATGGAGATGATAATATGAAAAAATGCAGATATTGTGCAAAAGAAATCGGATATAATGATTACTATTGTTCCAAAGAATGTGAAAATTCAGCAGATAAATTTTTCAGAGTCAGAAGCAAAACCCAAAAAATGCTCTCTGCTGTTAATATCGGCGGCACAGTCCTCATTGGCGTGGGCATTTTCCTGTATGCACTTTCTAATGTAATAGGAGCATTTATGATAGCAACAGGAGGAGTTTCTCTGGGACTCACTACAATCCTTCTCCCCTCTCCTCCCGATAATTTTATTGACAAATTCAAATTGAAAAAGGCGACATTTATTGTCAGAATTTTTGGAATGCTGCTTCTTCTGTTCGGCATCGGTGCCCTTGTGCTGGGAATATTTAAATTATAATTAATTGAATAAACAAGTAAAACGCGTCAAAACTATTAGAGCAGTATAAAAGGAGGTTTTTATATGCTTGACAGAATAGCTTTGGCGCTTCTGATTATCGGCGGCGTTAACTGGGGCAGCGTGGGACTTTTTCAGTTTGATCTTGTAGCCTGGATATTCGGCGGACAGACCGGTATTGTTTCCAGAATCATCTATGCTCTTGTGGGACTGTCTGCCCTGTGGTGCGTAACTCTGCTTTTCAGGGACCGCAACAACGAAGACAGCCGCGACCACGCAGAGCTTTCACACGAAGCCGGTATCTGACAGAACTTTATACTATAACCACTAAAGGTCGGGCATTAAACCCGACCTTTACACTTTAACGCAAAGAAAGCCGACAGACACTGCCGGCTTTCCTTTATATTATGTAATATTGTACAAGAATAATTACTTGCTCTCTACAAGTGCTTTGGTGTCGCGAGCGATAACAAGCTCCTCGTTGGTCTCAATTACCCATACAGGAATTGAAGACTCATCTGTGGAAATCTTACCTGATACGCCACGCCATGCCTTTGCATTAAAGTCGAGGTCAAGCTTTACACCCAGGAATCTGAGGTAATCGCAAACCTTCTCGCGGAGCTGGGGCTGATTCTCACCAAGACCTGCGCAGAATACGATACCGTCACATCCGCCGAGAGCTACATAGTAGCTGCCGATGTACTTTGCAATCTGATAATAGAGCATCTCGTGAGCAAGATGTGCACGCTCGTTGCCCTCTGCCTCAGCAGCAGAAACATCACGGTCATCGGAAGAAACGCCGGAAATACCGAGAAGTCCGCTCTTCTTGTTAAGAAGCTGACTCATCTCCTCAGGTGTGCAGCCTTCTTTCTCTGCGATAAATGTTACAACAGAGGGGTCGAGACCGCCGGAACGTGTACCCATCATAAAGCCGTCAAGAGGAGTAAGACCCATGGATGTGTCAATTACCTTACCGCCGTCAATAGCAGTAATGGAAGAACCGTTACCAATGTGGCAGGTGATGAGCTTGAGGTCCTTGATGTCTTTTCCAAGGTTCTTTGCCATTTCACCGGATACATAACGGTGTGATGTACCGTGGAAGCCATAGCGGCGAACCTGGTACTTCTCATAGTACTCGTAGGGTACTGCATACATATATGCCTTTGCGGGCATAGTGGAATGGAAAGCTGTGTCAAATACTACAACCTCGGGAACACTGTCACCGAATACCTGTAAGCAGCCTCTGATAGCCTGAACGTGGCCTTTGTTGTGAAGAGGTGCCAGAGGAATAAGGCTCTCGATACCACTGATAACATTTTCATCAACCAGTACGGACTCGCTGAAAAGAGCACCGCCCTGAACAATTCTGTGACCGATAGCGGCTACCTCGGAAAGATCGGTAATTACGCCAACCTCTTTGTCAAGGAGAGCATCCTTAACCTGAAGGAAAGCGGCGGTGTGATCAGCCATTTCGATTTCCTTGGTCATCTGTCTGCCGTCAGCAGTCTTGTGACCGATGAAAGAACCTGCATCACCGATACGCTCACAGTTGCCTTTACATACCATCTGCTCGTTGTCCATATCAATAAGCTGATACTTCAGCGAGGAGCTACCTGCATTAATTACAAGAATTTTCATTAATTCGTCCTCCGTTTATTGAATTAATAATTAAAATAACCTATAATATAATAGTACATTGTGTCGAAAGTTTCAAGTCTTTTTTTGTAAGGAGAATGCAAAATGATTACGGGTGCAGTTATTTGCGAATTCAATCCCTTTCACAACGGTCACAAATATCTTCTCGATTTCATGAGAAAAGACGGCTGTGACTGCATTGTCTGCGTAATGAGTACAAGTTTTACACAGCGTGGAGATGTGGCTGTATTCTCAAAGTTCCAGCGGGCTAAAGATGCGCTTCTGGGCGGTGCCGATATCATAATCGAGCTTCCCGCAGTTTGGGCGGTATCCTCTGCGCAGAGATTTGCCAATGCCGGTTGCGAAATAATCAAGGCTCTGGGCTTAGTGGACAGAGTGTACTTCGCCAGTGAATGCGGAGATTCAGAGCTTCTCAAAAAAACTGCGGATGCAACAGAGGATGAAAATGTAAAATTGCTTATTAAAAAATATATGCAAGAAGGTGACTATTACCCCACCGCCTTGCAGAAGGCAGTCAGCGATGTTTTCGGCGCCGATATTTCTGATATCCTCTCCTCCCCCAACAATACACTTGGAATTGAATACATCAAAAGCCTCAAAGGAATCAACATTGACATCAGAACAATTAAACGTGTCGGTGTCGGACACGATTGTGATGAAACCTCTGATGAATTTGCAAGCGGCTCAAAACTCCGCGCAGACATCCTCAGCGGTAAGAGTGCAGAAGATTTTCTTCCCCACACCAACGCAGAATGTGAAAATCCTGCTTTTTATGAATACGGCGAGAGAGCTATGCTGTATGCGCTCAGAGGAATGACACGGGATGATTTCGAGAAACTGCCCGATGTATCAGAAGGTCTTCACAACCGCATCTACGACTCTGTCAGAACAGAAAACTCTGTTGATGCTATTCTTTCAAAAATCAAGACTAAACGCTACACCCACGCAAGACTCAGAAGAATTATTACAAGTGCACTTATCGGAATAACAAAAGAGCACCAGCGCATGGGTGTACCTTATATAAGAATTCTGGGGTTCAGCGCAGCGGGAGAAGCTTTGATAAAAGAATTAAACATAACCTCCTCCCTACCTCTTGTTTTAAACCTGGCAAGTGCTATAAACACCCTTGATAAAAACGCCGCAGAAATACTTGATATTGAAATAAAAGCCACCGACATACGCACTGTATTTGAAAAAGTACCAACCCCCTGCGGTACAGATTTCACTCAAGGAATAATTAAAATTCGTTAAATGATATGCAAAAAACCTCCCCGCAACAAAGCAGAGAGGTTTTTTTATTTATATTATATTTTACACGGGATAGGTTTTGTTTGCCTTATTGAGCATAGAGGAGTCAAGTCCCAGCTGGCTCTCGCGGCGCTTCTCAAAGAAGTCAACGGATACCTTGGGGAACATTGCATAGGAGAGAACGTCCTCTTCCTGCTGTGCATACTGTGCGGCTTCTGCCTTGAGTTTATCAAGCTCGGGTGCAATGAGGTCTGCAGGACGGCCTGTTACAGGTTTCATATCGCCGATAATCTTCTTTCTGAAAGCATCGTCGATAGCTACGGGAGTTGTGCCGTACTTACCTGCTACCATATCCTTGAACTCGTTAGTGCACATCTTGTAGCGCTCGCCCATAATAACATTGTATACAGCCTGAGTGCCAACAATCTGGGATGTGGGAGTAACGAGAGGAGGATAACCTGAATCCTCACGCACGCGGGGAACTTCCTCAAGAACCTCGGTGAGCTTATCCTCTTTACCTGCCTGCTTGAGCTGTGAGAGGAGGTTGGAGAGCATACCGCCGGGTACCTGATAGATAAGAGCCTTTGCGTCGGTTGCAAGCATCTTGGGGTCAAGGAGACCTGCCTTGATGTACTTCTCTCTGAGAGTCATAAAGTACTCACGAATCTCGGAAAGAGCCACAAGGTCGATGCCTGTGTCATACTCGGAGCCCTGAAGCGCTGCTACCATTGACTCGGTAGGTGCGTGGGATGTACCCAGAGCAAGGGGGCTGATTGCTGTATCTATCATCTCAGCACCTGCTTCGATGCCCTTTAAGAGACACATTGAAGCAAGACCAGAGGTGTAGTGTGTATGAATCTGGATGGGAAGGTCAACTTCCTTCTTGATTGCCTTGACAAGAGACTCTGTCTTGTAAGGTGTAAGGAGTGCCGCCATATCCTTGATACAGATAGTATCTGCACCTGCATCAGCGATGCGCTTTGCATAGTCAACATAGTACTCGTCGGTGAATACGGGACCTGTTGTGTAGCTGATTGCAACCTGAACCTCTGCCTTTTCACGCTTAGCGGCAGTAATGGCAGACTTCAGGTTCTTGATGTCGTTGAGAGCATCAAAGATACGGATAATATCGATACCGTTAGCAACGCTCTTCTCAACAAAGTACTCCAGAACATCGTCAGCATAGTGACGGTATCCCAGCATATTCTGACCTCTGAAAAGCATCTGAAGCTTTGTGTTCTTGCAGTTATCCTTGATGGTACGGAGTCTCTGCCAGGGGTCTTCGTTTAAGAATCTCAAACATGAATCGAAGGTAGCTCCACCCCAGCACTCAAGTGAGTAAAAACCGACTTCGTCAAGTTTTTTGAGAACAGGAAGCATATCTTCGGTTGTCATTCTTGTTGCCAGAAGAGACTGATGGGCGTCTCTCAGGGCAGTTTCGGTAATTTTAATCTTTGCCATCTTCAGTCACCTTAGTTAAGAGTCATAAGAACAGCGCCTGTTTCAACGTTGGCACCCTTCTCAACATTAACGGAAGCAACTGTGCCGTCCTGAGGTGCGGGAATCTCATTTTCCATTTTCATAGCCTCGAGAACTGCCACTGCCTGACCCTTGGTAACCTTCTGTCCCACAGAAACATTAACAGAAAGAATTGTTCCGGGCATAGGAGCACTGACCTCAACAGAGCCTGCGGTGCCACCGGTCTGAGGAGCAGCCTTAGGTGCAGGAGCAGCCTGGGGTGCAGGAGCGGGAGCTGCTGCGGGTGCGGAAGTTGCGCCAACTTCTTCAACCTGAACATCATAAGTAACGCCGTTAACGGTAATCTTTAAGTTTTTCATATCTGTTTCTCCTTTATATTGTAGGATGTTTCTTAGGCAGGGTCTCTACCCTCTTTGCGCTAAGAATATCGAGATAGCTTGCGAGTTTAGCTCTCAGATTCTGATAATCGGAAATGTCATCGACAAATCCCTGTTTTGCAGCATTCTCAGCTGAAAGCTCAGACTTGATGTACTCATCAATCTGCTTGTCCTGATCCTCTACTGTGCCTGCAAATTTATCAGAAAGGGCAATATATGCAGCCGCCTTAGGTGCAACAGGTGAAATCACCGCACCGGCAATACCGATAACAGTATCAACCTTGGCACCCTTACCTGCAAGTGAGAGATAAGCCATACCCACAGCGTTGCCTGTAATTACAGAAAGTTTGGGAGTTGTTGCCTCTGCATAAGCAGAGAGAACAGTCTTTGCACCGCCAAGGCACTCAAAGCCCTCAGTATCAACAGCTGTGATTACGGGAATTGAGAATGCATCGCAGAATCTTACGAAATTTGCAATCTTCTTTGCAGTCTTTGTGTCAATAGCTTTGCCTGTTGCCTTAACTGTACCGACAACGGCGGCATTGAGGTTTCTGAAGGAAATCTCTGCAACATCGGAATATTTCTCAAAAAGTGTGAGTTTGCTGTCCTTGTCAAATACAGTATCAAAATCTTTGCAGTCATCCATAACAGACTCAACGGCAAAGGGAAGTTCAGCAAGATTATTAACGGGAAGATAGCTGAGAAGTTCGGCAGCCTTTGCTACTGCAGAAGCCTCATCAGAAGTAATAAATGCAGCACTCTTAGAACCGTCACAGCAAGAATCGGAAACCGAAATCTTTGCACTCTCTGTCTTGATTACAAAATCAGCATTTGCAGCAAGTAATGCGGAAGTTCCCACACAGTTGCCGAGAATTACGGAAATCTGAGGAACTACACCTGAAAGTGTGGATGATGCACAGAGAAGTTCACCGAGTACATCAAGAAGCATATTGCCCTGCATAACTCTGCCTGTGCTGTCTCTGTAAAAACCGACAACAGGATAGCCTGTCTTCACAGCCAGTTCATAAAGTTTTACAAGTTTGTTTGCCTGAGCGATGCTCATCGCACCGTCAAAGCGATCCATACACTGTACAAAAGCGTAAACAGGTATATCGTTCACTTTTCCGTAAGCGGTAATTGCTTCTGCCTTTGTGCCCTCTGAATCAAGCTCAGGTAAAAGTTCGGTATAAACTGCGCCATCATAGAGAGATGCAAGAATCTCCACGGCAGTCATAGCCTTGTCTTTGTTTTTATTATTATCAATGCCCATAAGAATCCTCCCGAAGCATTTTTTGCTAGTTTAAATTATACATAGAAATTATTTAAAACACAAGTATTTTTTAAGGAAAACATAGATTTTTTCGCAGATTAATGACAATTTCCGCAGCCGCCCTTGCAACCTTTACATACTCCACCGAAAAGTTTGTTCAGATACAGGCTTTTGAAATCGCCGTTTTTGAAAAAACCAAGTCTTTCATAGATAGGTTTGAGGGCTTCATCCTTGGTACACAGAGTCAAAACTCCGTCACCCAGAGCAATTGCACCCACAGAGCGTACCAGAGCATCTGCTCTGAGAAAAGCCTCATCGCTCTCGGGGTCTGTCTCCTCTCCCACATTCAAAGCAAGAAGTTCGTAAGCGGACTTATATTGACGGTATGCGATATACCCTTTCACAACACCATCCTCTTTATATTCCAGAAGAGTTGTCCCCTCGGGATATACCGAGAGACGCTCCTTATCTTTAAGGGGTAAAATTGAAAACATAGTTACACCTCGTATTACTTTAAATGTCGTGAGGGGTTGGGGTCGGACATAAGTTTCTTGACTTCTTCAGGAGTGAGGTCACGCCAGTCACCTTTTTTGAGCATTCCCAATTTAACCTGACCTATGGCTGTGCGGCGGAGTCTTGCTACCTCAAGTCCAAGAAGCTCACACATACGGCGGATCTGACGGTTTCTGCCCTCTCTGAGGAGAATCTCGAGGACAACCCTGCCCTCCTGACGGGTGATTACTCTCACCTCGGCGGGAGCTGTCTTTCTGCCATCCAGCATCATTCCGTCCTGAAAACTTGCTATCATTTCATCAGTAACAGCAGGTCGCACCGTAACACGATACACCTTATATATATCCTTTTTGGGATGCATAACCGTGTTTGCAAAATCACCGTCATTGGTCAAAAGAAGCATACCTTCACTGTCACGGTCAAGTCTGCCTACGGGATATACTCTCTCTTCAATATCAGAAACAAGCTCTGCAACGCATTTTCTGCCCCTTTCATCACTCATAGTGGTGACGTAACCGCGGGGCTTGTTGAGCATTATGTATCTGTGTTTGGGTTTAGCCAGAGCTGTTACGCGTCTGCCTCCAACCACAACTTTATCTTTGTAGGGATTTACTTTGTCACCTATCTGGGCAACCACACCGTTCACTTTGACGGAGCCTGCTCTGATGAGTTCTTCTGACTTGCGTCTGGAAGCCACTCCACAGTCTGCAAGCATCTTCTGAAGTCTGACATAATTATTCTTTGCCATAATAATTCCTTTTCATTTCCATATATAGTTTATAATTCCTATTCAGAATATTCTGTGATAAATATTTATTAAAAACGTTATAATGTTCAGTTTGCTGTTTTCAGCTGCATCTTCATCAGCACAGAGGTCAGCTTCACAGATGATCTCATCCCCAACTGACACAGAAATCCTGCCCAGGACATCACCTTTCCTGACAGGTGCGACAACGCTGCAAGGAAGAACAACTGTGCTGCGTATATTTTCTATATCCTCGCGCGAAACCACCGCAGTGAAATCTTCTTTGCAGGATACGGATACTGTGCTCTTATCCGAGCCCGAGACCCCTACACAATAGCTTTTCGAAAAATTCTCCGAAGATACCGCTGTATACATTCCAAATCCGTATTCATAAAGCGCTATATGGTCCTGCCAGTCGTCGCGGTCATTGAATGTAACCGCAACAAGCCTAAGTCCATTCTTCCGGGCGCTTGTCACAAGGCATCTTCCGTCACGGATGGTATAGCCTGTTTTGCCTCCTGTTGCGTACTCATACATACTCAGGAGTCTGTTGTGATTATTATATGTAACGCTGTAACCCTCGGGCCTGATAAAATCCACGGTGACACTGCTCTTTTTAGTCATAGCGGAAAAATCTTCTCTCTCCATAGCACAGGACATAAGCAGCGCCATATCGTATACCGTAGAATAATGATTTTCGTCACTAAGACCGCTGGGAGTTACAAAGTTCGTATTTTTCATTCCGATTTTCTCTGCACGCTCATTCATGAGCTTTGCGAAATTCTCTGCACTACCGCCCAGAGCAACCGCTATTGCATTTGCTCCGTCGTTACCCGACGCTGCCATCATTCCTGCCGCAAGGTCAGAAAGTCGGAGGGTATCCCCTGCTTTGAGATACATTGAGCTGCCCTCGGCGGTCATCTCCTCGGTAAACTTCACGGAAACATCGGAAAGATCCGCCTGTTCATAGGCAAGGAGCGCTGTCATTATCTTGGTTGTACTTGCCATTCCCATAGGTGTATGAAGATTTTTTGACATAATAACCGCTTTATTATCGGGACAGTAGAGTATATATGCAGAGGCTGAAACAGAGGGAGCTTCAGACGCGTTCACATCTACGGTGAACAAACACACCTGAAACAATGCTGCAATAACAAATGATAAAATACGTTTCATTAAAAACCACCCCGATACAGGATATGTTCGGGGCGGTATTGATTATTCATCAGAAAATCTCGTCGTCGCCTACTTCGGGATTCTTCTTTTTATCCTTGCCGAAAAGGTCCTTTACCTTATCGAACATATCAGGTACCATACCAACAATTCTGTCAGCGGGACCATCATATTTCTCAACTGCAACGAACTTAACTTCGCCCTTGATAACCACAAGGAATCCAACGGGATTAATGGAAACACCTGCACCACTGCCGCCACCGAAACCGGGAGTGGTATTCTCCTTCTTGGAGCAGATATCGGAGCCGCCGGACGCAAAGCCGTAGCTGACTTTTGAGACAGGAATAATAATTGTTCCGTCAGGTGATGTGATGGCATTGCCAACAATTGTGTTTACATCCACCATCTGCTTGATTTTGTCAAGTGTAGTGTCCATAAGACCGTTAATAGGATGTTCGTTCATTTTTCATTCTCCTTTATATTAATGATTGATAGAATCTAATAGAGCCTTGATAAGTTTCAGATAAGCCTTGCCGTTTTTAAGGCAAAGAATCATCACGCTGAATATGCGAATACTGACAATAAGTTCAAACTCAAGATAAGGTATGGCATCAGGGTTGTAATCGGGAATAATATCAATGCTGCATTCTTTGTACTTTGACACATTGTCAAGAAATACACTGACCACAGGACATATAACCGAATATGCCCAACCGCAGAGAATGGCGGTATTGGCGGCATCCTCTCCTACGGCCCGTACATTGATGCAGAGTTTTTGGAGAGTTGCTTTTCTGAGAATTCCCACAATTATGTTGAAAACCTCTTTGAACACGCTTTCAACAAGTTTGATTATTCCGGAAAATCCATACTCCTCATAGAGTTTTTTCAGACTGATTATGTCTTCTTGCTTTTTATCGTCGGTCTTTGTTTTTTTCTTCGGTTTCTTCTTTTTTCTTGTTTTTTTCTTCTCCTTGGGCGGTGACAATTTAAATGTTATACCAAAATACTTCAGAGACAGATAAAAAACATCGCTTGTGTTGTCGTAGTAAGCCCTTAAGGTGAGGGGCATAAAAAGCACAAAGGAAAGAAATGTCAGAAGGAAAAACAATACTCCCAATGCAATATAAACATAAATCAAGGGTATCCCCCCCTATTATGCCGTAGCTTGATAAATTACTTTGTGGCTTCTTCTATAATTTCGCCGACTGTTGTCGCAATCATTGCATCTTCCGAGGCATCAGAAGCTTCATCCGAGGAGCTGTCGGACTGAAATATACTCAACTGGGAATCATCCTCTGAGGCTTCTCCCCCGTCTTCCTTACTGCTCTCGGGAATTTCAGGAAGTTCTGAAATATCGGTGAGTCCGAAGCAACGAAGAAAATTCTCTGTTGTTCCGTAAACAAGGGGGCGTCCGGGAAGTTCAAGTCTGCCCTTTTCCTCAATGAGGTCTTTTGCAGTAAGTGAACCGATAACACCGGAGCAGTCAACGCCTCTGACCTGCTCCACGAAAGCTTTGGTCACAGGCTGATTGTATGCAACAACAGCCAGAACTTCAAGAGCTGCCTGTGAAAGGGGTGTGTTTCGTCTCAAATCCATAACAGTTCTGATTTCAGGAGCATATTCATCCCTTGAAACCATCTGATATGAATCGTCAAGCTTTATTATTGTTATTCCACGGGAAGCGTTCTGATATTCCATCATAAGCTCTTCCGTGTGTTTTTTTGCTACACTTTCTGTGAGGTCGAGTGCCTGAGCGATTCTTGAAAGAGGCACCGAATCGCCGCTTGCAAAAAGTATAGCTTCTATTGCATTTCTGATATTATCTGCCATGTCGGTTCTCCTCAATCATTCTGACAAGGGCGTTGTCGCCGTCTCCGTCTATTACAACCCTCTTGCCTTTTACAAGTTCAAGTACTGCAAGGAAGGTTGCTACCAGGTCGCTTTTTCCCAAGCAGGCATCAAACAGTTCACTGTAAGGCACGTGTTTTTTGTGCCAGAGGTTACGCATAACTCTGATTATACGGGAATTAACAGAAATAATCTTCTTTTCAACTATGCCGGAGAAAGCCTCTCTGGAAGGCGGAAGTTTTCTCTTTCCTCTGCCCACTGCGGCTTTGTATGCATTGGCTATATCCATAGGAGGATGTATTCTGTTATATGTGAGGTCAAATTCCACAGGAGAGGGTTCTCTTGTGAATTTGTCAAAGCTCACCATAGGAGCAAGATTTGCCGCAACCTGACGGCAGATAGCGTATTCAATCAACTGTCCCTGGAGTTCGGCTTTGAGTTTCTCTGCCTCGTCCTTATACTTGGGCAGAAGTGTTACCGACTTGATATATACAAGTCTCGACGCCATCTCCAGAAACTCTGAGGCGATATCCATATCCTCGCTCTGCATTCTGTTGATTTGCTCCATATACTGAGATAAAAGCAGGGAAATCTCTATGTCGCAGATATCAATCTTGTTCTTTGAAATCAGCAGCAGCAACAAGTCGAGAGGTCCCTCAAAAACAGAGAGTTTATATTGAAGCGCAACTGCATTATCCATAGATTTCCCTCCTTCCGATTAACAGACAATGATTTTTATATCATAAAGAAATAACACAAACTAAAAACAATGCTTGTGAGAGTATTCAGCACTCCGTTGAGAGCACCGGTAAAAACAAGTATATAAATAAGTATGAATGAATAGCGCTGATATCTATAACAGAATTCCACCGCTCTGTCAGGAAGGAATACAAAGAGAACTTTGCTTCCGTCAAGGGGCGGAATGGGTATCAGGTTAAAAACAGCCAGCGATGCGTTGATGCTGACATAATAGTACAGAAACATATACACAAACTGTCCGATAAATGTTGTGTATATAAATTCGGGAGCCAGATACAAAAGAAGAAGATGAATTCCGCCACCCAACATTCCGCAGAGGATGTTGGAAACAGGACCTGCCAGAGCAGTTATTCCCATATAAAGCTTAGGCTTTTTGAAATTGCGGGGATCAACCGGTACTGCCTTTGCCCAACCGAAATTAAAAAGCAACATACACAGCGCACCCGTTATATCAACATGATTAAGGGGATTAAGAGAAAGGCGGCCTCTTCTTCTGATAGGCTTGTCTCCCAGGAGATAAGCAACGCCCGCGTGAGCAAACTCGTGGACAGGAAGAATCAGAAATATCATCAGAAGCATTACCGCTATACGGGAGATGATATCCCACATATCAAATCCGTTTCCGCTGATTATACCTTTCACAAGGTCAATAAGCATTTACAATAACCTCCGTAACAAAACCTGGATCAGGCAAAAAGTTCTACAACAAGACGTATGGGAGTACCGATATCACTGTAAAGAGAATCAAGGAACCCGCCGGGAGCGCCAATGGTAAAGAATGAAAGAATAAGGAATCCCAGGCTTATGAGCATTTCATTGTTACCCACAGCTTTGAGCCAGGAAGGTCTGAGAAACAGCATAAGCACGTCGCCCATATCAAAAGGATACATTGGTATAAGATTACAAAAAGCACTGAAAAAACAAATTCTTCCCAGAAACTGCAAAGAAACAATGAAGGAATGATAAACATAGGTAATAAAAGTAGCATTGACAAATTCATCCCTGATTGAATCAACACCCATAATTCCTGCCTGGAGCAAAGAATAAAAGAGTGTATAAATAATGAGATAACACAGGAAATAGAAAACAGGACCTGAAAAAGCGATAACCAGTGTACCCACGGTAGGATGATAAAATCTGCTTCTCTTGTATCCTACATGAGAAGTGTAGCCGATTTTCAGAAGAAGTGCTGAAAGCGCACCAAACCAACTGAAACTTTTCATAGGTGCAAGGGTCAGATATCCCCTTTTCTTTATATTTTCATCACCAAATCCAAGCGCAAGTCTTGCCTGTATATAGTTATGAACAGGTGCTATCAGAAAAACAAACACCGCCGTGGCAAGCAAACAACCAAGCGCCAGGGAAATAAATACATCCAACTTATCTGTATAATTCTGGAAAATAGTTATGAGTTCATACACGGAACATTCACCTCATATATAAGAAAAAAGCATATTATCTCATTATGATATACATATTTATTTTATTATATAATAAGTCGTATAAAAAAACAAGAAAAGTTTTTTCAAAAAACACTTGCTTTTTTTGAAATATTCTGTTATTATAACAGAGTTACAAAAGATACTATGTCATTTAAGGAGGTGCAGAAGCATGGCAAAATGTGATTTCTGCGGAAAGGACGTTAAGTTCGGAATTAAGGTTTCTCACTCACACAGACGCTCCAACAGAACTTGGAAGCCCAATGTACAGAGAGTAAAGGCTGTTGTTAACGGCTCACCCAAGCACGTTTATGCTTGCACCCGTTGCTTACGTTCAGGTAAGGTTCAGAGAGCTGTTTAATCAGCTTTTTGCTTGATACGGATTACCGAGTCCCCCGATTTTTGTCGGGGGGCTTTTTCTTTCTGTAACACACCTCTGCCTTATCCCCCACAAAAAATTACCGCCCCGATGCAATCAGCACCGGGGCGGTTTTTATTTATCCTGAGATATTCAGATTAAGTTGTCCGGATAATTACTCTGCGGGTTCTTCAGGAATTGAATCTGCGTGCTCTGCACGAAGAGCCTCCATATCGGGCTTCTCAGTGTAGATTGTCAGGTACTCGCCCTTATTGATGAGGTTGTAGTCATCAATTACAATCCAGATTTCAGGTGTATCAATACCTGTATAGTCAGCAGACTGGGGTGAACCGTTGTTGGAAATAATAACAGAGTAAGCCTCTCCCTCGGGAAGAGCTGCATCAATGGAGTACCAGCCTGAACCGTCATCCATCATTGCAACACCGGGCCAGGTCTTGAATGCATTTGTGCCTGATGCACTCCATGCCCAGAGGTAAGGAGTCCAGGTTACTTCTGCATCAAGGTGAGCTGCGTGAATCTTGTAACCGGAAGCAGAATATTTGTAGAAATAGTTTACATTTGTCTTACCTGCGGGAACAATACCCTCTGCATTTTCAGGCAGATTCTCTGAAGGCTCATAGAGCTCGATCTTCAGAGCTTCGGTCTTGTACTCAGCACCAACTCTGTACTGCTTCTCAACAGGAGTTGCAATTACGTTGCGTGTGCCGTCTTCCTTCTCATAATAGAAGTTTGTAACAATTGTACCGATGCTTACGCTCATACCTGCCAGATGCTTCTGAAGCATTGTTGCATCCTTAACATTTACTGCTGTGCTGTAATCATAGTCAGCAAGAGCTTTCTGCTCATCTGTGAATGAGAGAATGTCAGCAGAAAACTTCTGAATAGCTGTTGCATCGCTTACGGAGATTCTGCCGTCGCCGTTTACATCGTTCTCGGTGAGAGAAGGAGACTTGTAGAGGTCGTACTTGTATGTAACGGTGATATCATCCTCAGCAAATACACCCTTAGCATTACCCTCAACTTCTTTGAAGTCGTACTCAAGAGAGAGAGAGGTGTCAACTGCTGTTTCATAGCCGTTGCCTACTTTGCCTGTGATTACCTGAGTTGTGAGAACCTTGCCGCTCTCTGCATCAACGTGGTTTACTGTAACCTTGCTGTCGCCGGACTCAAGGCCTACTGCCTCGAAGCTCTCTTTATCAACAGCGATAACTGTGCCGGAGGGAGCAACTGTGAATGTGTTGCCCTTAACCTCGTAGAGTGCATCAACACCGGCGCAGGTGTTATCAGCAATTACAACCCACTCGGAGACACTGTCATCCTTAAGGGTAACTTCTGTTGAAGCATAGGGATCGGAGTTGAAGATAACTGCAATCTTATCCCACTCGCCCTCAACATCGTTCTGAACTGTGTATGCAAGAACAGAATCAACACTTGCAAGAGAAGCGTTGAAGGTATATGCGGTCTTGTACTTATCATCACCTGCTGTGAAGGGTGAGAAAGCCTTACGGATATCAATAAGACCTCTGTAATAGGAAACGAGGTCAGCATTGGAAACTGCAAGCTCCCAATCCATCATATTTTCTTCAACAGGAGCGTTGTAGCTGTTTGTGTCACCATCCTTGGTACGAGCCATCTCTTCGCCTGCCAGATAGAAGCAGATACCCTGAGATGTTGTAACAATAGCAGCACCCAGCTTATTCATTTCGATAAGATCGGAATATCTCTGTCTGTAATTAGCATCCTTGCCGTAGATAGATGTAACAAGTCTGTCGTAGAGTGTGTGGTTATCGTGGCAGCAGGAGTAGGTTACGCACTGTGTAGGAGCCTGAGGAGTCCATGTGCCTCCACGTCCTACTGTATTTGCACGAACACCGTAAGCAATACCCTCATAGCAGGACTTGGAGCCCTGGAGGAAGCCTGTGCCTTCATCTGCAAAAACATTACCCTTGAGTGCGTCACGAATCTGGTCATTGAACATACCTACGCGGGGGTCAACATATTCAGCGTATGCCTGTGATGCGCTTACTGTCTTTGTTCCTGCACAGGTGGTAGTATCGAATACGGAAGAGGATGCATCCCATCCCTCACCGTACATAACGATTCTCTCGTCAATCTTGTCAAGATCTGCGCGGATAAGGTTCATAGTTTCTGCATCGTGAATACCCATAAGGTCGAAACGGAAACCATCAACGTGATATTCCTCTACCCAGTAGCGGCAGCTCTCAATCATAAACTTTCTGAACATAGCACGCTCAGAAGCAGTATCGTTAGCACAGCCGGAAGCATTTGACCAACCGCCTGCCTCGTTCATTCTGTAATAGTAGTTGGGAACTGTAAGCTGGAAGTTAGATGTGTTGGTGTAGTATGTGTGGTTGTAAACAACGTCCATAATAACGCCGATGCCTGCATCGTGAAGTGCCTGAATCATCTGCTTGCACTCGTTGATACGAACATTACCGTCGTAGGGGTTGGAAGAATAGCTGCCCTCGGGAGCGTTGTAGTTCTGGGGGTCATAACCCCAGTTGTACTGATTTGCAAGGTCCTTTGTTTCGTTTACTGTTGCGAAATCATAGAAGGGGTTAATCTGTACATGAGTAACGCCCAGTTCCTTGAGGTAATCGATACAGGTAGGAATGCTGCCCTCACCGTTTACGGTTGTGCCCTCTTCTGTGAAAGCAAGGAACTTGCCGCGGTTTGCCTCGGAAACACCGGAAGTCTCGCTTGCGGAGAAGTCACGTACAACAACTTCCCAGATAATTGCATCTGTCTGCTCGTCGAGGAAGATGTGAGCATCCTTGTCCCAACCCTCGGGGTCTGTGGAATCAAGGTCAACTACCATTGCACGGTTGCCGTTGACACCTACTGCCTTAGCGTAAATGTCAACAACCTCTGCTGTGTTCTCTTTCTCTGTAACAAGAGCCTTGTTGGTAACTGAATATGTATAGTAAACATTTTTCAGGTCACCATCAACTTTTACTGACCAGCAGCCTGTTGTCTCATCAAAAGACATGGCATAGGAGCCAAGGTCTGCGGCACCTTCTTCGTCGTCACTACCTGTTGCAAAGAGGTTAACGATAACCTCAGTAGATGTGGGAGCCCACACCTTGAAGGTAGTAGCGGAGGGAGTATATGTAGCTCCCAGGTCATCACCATCATAAGCATACTGGGCATCAAGTGCCTGAGCAGCTATCTGATAGGGGTTTGTTACTTCATCCACAGTTGCTTCGGTGTTTTCTGTATCTTCTACAACAGTATCCTCAGCACTTACAACAAGCATTGTTGAAGCAACTGTTGTGAAAATCATAAGCATCGCAAGCAAAAGTGAAAGCATACTTTTGAATTTCATAAAAATCCTCCTTTATATTTTTATCTTCATCTGCTTTTTAAGCAGCAAAAATAACTTATTAAGAATCAAGCTTTCTTTTTGTCAAAATCCTCTTTGGGGATAAGCACCATTGCGCTTGTGGCGGGGATGCGGATACAGCGGCTATACTCGCCAAGGTATTCAACTCCTGCACACTCGTCGTCAACTACTGCTACCCACCAACCGGAGAGTCCGTATTTCTCGGTATCGAAACACTGCTCACATCTGGAGCCGTTTAAGAGCACCATGGCTCTCTCCCACTCACCCTCTGCGGAATTATCAATGGTGTAAGCCACAGCAGTATCGGAGAAATCATAGAACTTCATCTTTGTTCTGACTGAATCGGGAGTACTGTCCCTGAAAGCAGAGAAGCTCTTTCTGAGCTTGATGAGACCCTTGTAATAATCCACAAGGTCCTTGTATGTCTCTGTGCGTGTCCAGTCTATACGGTTAATCTCTGAAGGAGAAATATAGCTGTTGTGCTCACCCAGCTTTGTTCTTGCCATTTCTTCACCTGCCACCATAAAAGGCACGCCCTGGCTTGTGAGAATGATAGCCGCTGAGAGTTTGTTCATCTTGACAAGTTCTTCGTGACGTTTCTCATAAGGAACACGGTCACCGATTACAGAAACGCAGAGTTTATCGTAAAGGGTGCGTCCGTCGTGGCAGGATGCATAGTTGACTGCCTGAGAAGGAGCTTTTGCCCAATGTCCGACTTCGCCGCAGATACCACGGCAGATTTCGCATTTCTTGGAGCCGTTCTGAATGAAGCCAAGAGAACTTTTCTCAAACTCGCTGCCTTTTATAGCATCACGGATATTATCACAGAATGCTCCCAGATTCTCGGGAACATGCTTCATATTCCACTGATGTGCCAGTGTGGTACCACATTCCGCGGCAGTAGGCATATTCCAGGCTTCGCCGTAAACGAGAATTTTCTCGCCCTGAGGCAGAGTATTGAGAGATGCTCTGATCTGATTCATAGTCTCGGTATCGTGGAGTCCCATCAAATCAAAACGGAAGCCGTCCAGATGGTACTCTTCTGCCCAGTACTTAACGGAATCCACCATAAACTTTCTGTACATTCTGTGCTCGGAGGCGGTATCGTTGCCGCAACCTGAACCGGAAGACCAGCCGCCATCGCCGTTGTAACGATAATAATAGCCGGGAACAGAAATATCAAACCATGAGTTCTCGCTGACGTATGTATGGTTATAGACCACGTCCATAACCACAGCTATGCCTGCATCGTGGAGAGCCTTAATCATAGCCTTGCATTCTTTTATACGGACATCGCCCTTGAAGGGGTTTGTGGAAAAACTTCCTTCGGGTGTGTTATAGTTTTTGGGATCATATCCCCAGTTATACTGATCCTTATCCGATGCTTCGTCAATTGAACCGAAATCGTAGAAAGGATTAATCTGGACACAATTGACACCCAGTTCTTTGAGATAATCAACACAGGTAGCAGCACCCTCCACACCATCGAGAGTTGTACCCTTGTGGGTAAATGCCATAAACTTGCCGCGATGCTCACAGGGTACGCCCGAAGAAACACAGTAAGAGAAGTCTCTCACCTGTACCTCCCAGATAATGGCATCGGTAGGTCTGTCAAAAAGAACTCTCTCGTCTGCATCCCAATTATCGGGATTTGTTTTTGAAAGGTCAATTACCATTGAACGGTCACCGTTGACACCTGCTGCACGGCAGTAAATATCAGCAGTTTCCCTCTCACCAATACACTCGTGGTTTATACGGTAAGTGTAATACACTCCATTGAGGTCACCCTGTACGGTATAGCTCCAGACACCTGTTGAGGCATCTTTGACCATATCGTATGCACCGATAAAACCGGCACCGGCTTCATTATCACTACCTGTTTTATAAAGACAGAGTTTAACCGAAAGAGCTATGGGAGACCAAAGACGGAATTCAGTTTTTTCGGGATTATATAATGAACCCAGTTCACCATCATAATAGAAACGATCAAGGTTCTTTCCTGATATTCCGAGAAGTCGTCTGTAATCTGTCATATCAATTACCTCTTTTATTATAAGATCACACTATAATCTGAGTATATTATATCAGAATTAAAAATAAAAATAAAGATAATTTGTGACATATTGGTGTTGATTTGTAGTCAAAATTTGCTTTACTTCAAAATCCCTTATTTTGAGGTGAAATAATATTTTGAGACTGAGGAAAGTTCAGATTCAATTTTGAGAAGCCGGTTGTATTTTGCGGTCCTTTCCCCTCTGCAAGGAGCTCCTGTTTTTATCTGACCCGAGTTCACCGCCACCGCCAAATCCGCAATGGTTGTGTCTTCGGTTTCTCCCGAGCGATGGGATATAACCGTTGTATATCCTGCTCTGTGGGCTTTCTCGATGGTGCAAAAACTCTCTGTAAGGGTTCCTATCTGATTAACCTTGACAAGTACTGAGTTTGCCGCTTTCAGAGAAATTCCTTTACTGAGTCTTTCCTCGTTGGTAACAAACAGGTCATCTCCCACAAGTTGCAGCCTGTTTCCAAGCTTCTCCGTGATATTCGTCCAGCCCTCCCAGTCGTTTTCAGACAGAGGATCCTCAAGGGAAACTATGGGGTATTGCGCCGACAGGCGGTCAAAATAACTCACAAGGTCGCAAGATGACATATCGATGCCTCGTTTGGGAAGGCAGTAAACTCCGTCTTTGTACCATTCGGAAGCAGCGGCATCAAGGGCGAGCTTTGTATTCTTGTCATTATATCCTGCTTTTTTGATAGCTTTCATTATAATTTCAAGGGCTTGTTCGTCACTTTCGAGGTCCGGAGCAAAACCGCCCTCATCCCCTACTGCTGTGGACTTGCCCAAATTACTCAATATTTCTTTAAGTGAATAGTATATTTCAACGCATTGTCTGAGACCCTGTGAGAAATTCTCGGCTCCCACAGGCATCACCATAAACTCCTGAATATCAATGTTGTTGGAGGCATGGGCACCGCCGTTGAGTATATTCATCATAGGCACCGGCAATCTGTTCGAAAAAGGATTGCCGAGATAGCGGTACAATGGCAGATTAAGACCCGCAGCAGCTGCCTTTGCAACTGCAAGAGACACCGCAAGAATAGCATTTGCTCCCATTTTGCTCTTATTGCTTGTACCGTCAAGTTCAATCATTGTCTTGTCAACAAGTTCCTGCTCAAGGGCAGATTTGCCTGTTATTGCAGGTGACAACAGATTATTTACATTATTAACAGCCGCAGACACACCTTTTCCTGCAAAGTCACCCTTACCGTCTCTGAGTTCAACCGCCTCGTATTCACCTGTGGATGCTCCCGAAGGCACTGAAGCCTCACCTTTCACTCCGCTTTTGAGAGTTACCTCTGCCGAAACAGTCGGTACACCTCTGGAGTCAATAATCTGTCTCGCTCTCACATTATCAATAATAAATTCCATAGTAATCCTCCTTTCTCTCTATTGTCCCAAAGGTTTTTTAATTTATACCGAACAATTCCTGAGGGTAGCGTATATATTATTATAGAAAGGAGGTTTTTCAACTGGAAACTGTAATTTATACCGTTATTGACGGTAACACACTCTGGGGCATTGCAAATTTCTTCGGTACTACTACCGATGAAATAGCAAAACTCAACAACCTTGATACTCCCGATCTCATATATCCCGGTCAACAGTTGAGAATTCCTGTGGGCAAACCTGTGCCGCCCGGATTTTATGCAGTAAGACCTGAAGATACCCTTTACTCCATAGCAAAGCGCTACGGACTGGAGGTCGCTGATATTCAGCGTATGAACAATCTCGCAAACCCCAACATCATTTATCCCGGACAGATAATAAGGCTGAGATAAGAAAAACCGCAGTATCTCCTATGAGGTACTGCGGTTAAAAACTAAATTTTTCAAAAAATTACCTTTTCAAACAAGATTTTCCGTGGTATACTCCTTGAGAGGTGATTTTATGGTCAAAATTTTATCTATGATATTTCTGAAAGGTAAAGATATAACCACAGATGCTGGCAGACGTGCATACGGCACGCTTTGCAGCGTTCTCGGAATTTTTCTGAACATCCTGCTCTTTGCAGGCAAGCTCACCGCAGGTATCCTCTCGGGCTCTATTGCCATAACCGCTGACGCATTCAACAACATTGCAGATGCCGGCTCTTCTGTTATAACCCTGATAGGATTCAGATTCGCAGGAATGAAACCCGACACCAAGCACCCCTTCGGTCACGGAAGATTTGAATACATATCCGGACTTCTTGTTTCCATAATCATTGTCATTGTTGGCTTTGAACTTCTGACATCATCGGTGGATAAGATTCTCCACCCCGAAGCACTGGGAGGAAATTCACTTATCTCAATCATAATCCTGGTTGCTTCCATTCTCACAAAAGGCTATATGTTCTTCTACAACCGCAGTATCGGCAAGAAAATCAACTCCTCGGGTATGAAAGCAACAGCTATGGACTGTGTGTCCGACTGTGCCGCCACAACAGTTGTTCTCATAAGCGTTATCGTGGGCACTCTCACCGACCTCAACATCGACGGATGGTGCGGTGCAGCTGTATCGGTATTCGTACTCTTTGCCGGCATCAAGTCAGCTTTTGAGACCCTCCAGCCTCTGCTGGGTACAAGTCCCGAAGAAGAATTCGTCAGCAACATTGAGAAGACTGTGCTTGAACACAGCATTGTCGTCGGCATTCACGATATGGTAGTTCACGATTACGGTCCCGGCAGACAGATGGTGTCTCTCCACGCTGAGGTTGATGGCAAGGAAAACATCTTTGTGATTCACGACGAAATTGATATAATCGAGCAGGAACTTCAGGCAAAATTCAGTTGTGAGGCCGTTATTCACATGGACCCCATTGAGACCGACAACGAATTTGTCAACGATTACAGAGTAAAGGTCGCAAACCTTATTAAAAAAATACACAAGGATGCAACCATTCACGACTTCCGTATGGTTCCCGGTCCCACTCACAACAACCTGATTTTTGATGCAGTTATTCCTTACGAGGTCAAGGACTCAGAAGAATCTCTGGAGGAAAAAATCGGCTCTCTTGTCTCCCTGAATCTTGAGAAATGCTTCGCAGTTGTTAAAATCGACAGACCCTATACAAAGCAATAAAATTCAAATCACCCGACACGTTATGTATCGGGTGATTTTTTATCTTCTGCCTGAGTTTCTTTTGTTTTTATTATAGCTTTTGCTCTTCATAGCAGGTTTTTTATTGGATTTTTTCTGTGTCTGCTTACTCTTATCAGGAGCAAGAGGCGCCACAAGACAGTTTTTACCCGTTCCGATAAGGTCGGTTCTGCCGGCTTTTCTCAAAGCATCAATAACAATCTTTCGGTTTTCGGGCTTATAATACTGCAAGAGCGCTCTCTGCTGCGCTTTCTCCTCGGGTGTTCTGGGCACATATACATTCTCCATTGTTATGGGGTCTATACCTGTGTAGAACATACAGGTTGAAACTGTACCGGGTGTGGGATAAAAATCCTGAACCTGCTCGGGATGAAGTCCCTCGCTCTGAAGAAAACGTGACAGTTCAATAGCATCATTCAGAGTGCTTCCGGGGTGAGATGACATCAGATAAGGCACCAGATACTGTTTTTTACCGATGCTCTCGGTGAGTTCATAGAAACGCTTTTTGAAGCGGTTATACACTCGGACGGGAGGTTTTCCCATATATTTGAGGACATTGTCCGAACAATGCTCGGGGGCAACTTTGAGCTGACCGCTGACGTGGTGCTTCACAAGTTCCTTGAAGAAAGTTTCATCCTTATCCGCTATAAGGTAATCAAATCTGATGCCGCTTCGGATGAAGACTTTCTTAACCTTGGGAAGTTCACGAAGTTTTCTCAGAAGGGTAAGATAGTCGCTGTGGTCAACGTTCACAGCAGGACACATAGAGGGTGCAAGGCATTTTTTATCGGCACAGAGCCCTCGTTTAAGCTGAACATCACAGGAGGGCGCACGGAAGTTGGCTGTGGGGCCGCCGATATCGTGGATGTATCCCTTGAAGTCGGGCATCTCGGTAATGAGCTTTGCTTCACTCAACACCGACTCGTGACTTCGGACGCTTATCTGTCTGCCCTGATGATACTGCAAAGAGCAGAAATTGCAGGCTCCGTAGCAGCCTCGGTTGTGGATAATGGAAAACTTCACTTCCTCAATACCCGGCACACCGCCCATAGCTTCGTATGAAGGATGGTATGTTCTCATAAAGGGCAGAGAATAAACCTCGTCCATCTCCTCAGTTGTGAGGGGTGATGTGGGAGGATTTTCGATAAGAATTTTACTGCCGTGACGCTGAATAACACGGCTGCCTCTCACTGCATCGTGCTCCTGCTGCTGAATACGGCAACTCTTGGCATACTTTTTCTTGCCGTTTTCCGAATTCTCCGACACAGCCTCAAAGGAAGGACATTCCTTGACAGGACCCGGTGTATAATCGTGGGTATTCACAAGGTAACAGGTGCCGAGGATATCGGTAAGGGTGGACTTATCTTCGCCCTTTGAGAGCCTGTCCGCAATCTCCACAATGTGCTTCTCGCCCATTCCGTACATCAGAATATCAGCTTCGCTGTCAAGGAGTACCGAGGGGCGCACCTTGTCATCCCAATAGTCATAGTGAGCAAAGCGTCTGAGGGATGCTTCAAGACCACCAATGGCAATAAACACATCGCCGAATATTCTCCTGACTGCCTTCGAATACACGATAACCGCGCGGTCGGGTCTTGCACCTGCCTTGCCTCCGGGGGTATAGGCATCGTCACTGCGGCGCTTCTTTGCGGCAGTATAGTGGGCAACCATTGAGTCAATGTTGCCGCTGTTGATAAGAAATCCCAGACGGGGTCTGCCGAATCTTTTGTAGTCCTCGTCACCTCTGGGCTGAGAAACAATGCAGACACGATAGCCTTTGCTCTCAAGCACACGGGATATTATAGCTGTACCGAAAGAGGGATGGTCGACATAAGCGTCGCCGGTCACAAGGACAAAGTCCGCTTCATCCCAGCCTCTCTCCTGCATTTCTTTTTTTGTAATAGGTAAAAAGGGCATATTCTCTCCCCCATTTCAATATATAAAATATTATACCACACTTAAAGCTATATGACAAACTATAAATTTTTCTAACAAATTCGACACAAATGTTGACATTGACTTTCCCTATGATATACTGAACTTAAAGGGGGGGCTTTGCTATGAAAAAAACTGTTTCCATTATTTTAATATTATCTCTGTTGCTGTGTACAAGTGGATGCTCTTTGGCGGAAAATATTAAAGTCAACCTTATAGATACACTTAAAAGCCGCGGCATCATTCCCCTTTCTGACGAAGAGATTATTGAAATGGCAAAAGAAACCGTAAAATTTGGTTTTTCAAGCGCCATGGATGAGGATATTATAGAATTCACCCTTACAAAAGATGAGCTGGAGAACTGGGAGAATCCTTACGGAGAATATGCAACATATTACTTCAGAGATAAGCTTGAAGGCGACGATAAGCTTGTCTACAAAGCACTCGAATATGCTATGGTCAACAGCTACAAACGCACCTACGTTGATACCAGAATTGATGTGTCCATGAAAACTCTCGACCTTATCCCCGCATATCTTTCGTATGACACACCTTTCTTTGAGCAGAACCGAGACTGCTTTACCTACACAAAAGTAGGGTTTTACGATTACAAATACAGCGAAGAAAGAACTGTCCCCGTTGCTATGTACAGCAAGGTGATGAGTGTAGATAACTTCACCGAAGAGTTGTGGAATAAAAAAATGGAAGCCCTTGAAAAAGCAAAAGAGATTATCAAAACCTTTGACACTACAAAAAGTGAAGCAGAGCTCGCTGAAGAAATCTACAGATATGTGGCGCTGAACACAGAATATGAGAAATACATAAACGAGAACGGCTACAATATAGTTGACGGACAGTCATTTCTGTATGACGCCATTGTGGAAAGCAAATCCCAGTGCGACGGATTTACAAATGCACTCTCTCTACTATTCAACCTTGCAGGATTTGAGAGTATAGAAAAAGAATGCCCCGGTCACACATACAACTGTGTGAAAATCGGCGATAAATGGTATAACTGTGACGCAACCGCAAGCAGTGCAATCCCCTCTCAAAGCAAAACTATGCACAGCGGAGTTTACTTTGCATTCTGCGACACCCTGCAGGATAAATATCCTACTCACCGTGGTGAGTACCCCGAATGCACAGAATCCCTTTATATGAACCCCGATGCCATACTCAAGGACTACTCCGAGGAAGATTTAGACGAAGCAATCAGGAAGGGTTTTGAGAATCATAACGATGAATGGGCACTTGTATTTGTGGATATATATGACGAGAATATGACACAAAGGGTAATGCAGAATGCGGCAAATCGGCTTCATACTACTGTTGTCGCCTATAAAATGCGGGCAATAGAAGGAAACTTTGCTCTGCTGTTTTCAAAAGCATCCCTTTGGGAAGATAATATGACATATAATACTTAACCTTCTACGATAGTGCAAAATATTTTTCATAAAGATATCGGTTTCAGTAAACAAAAAAGACACCCGACCGGGTGTCTTTTCGTTTATTTCTTTAGCTTATCAATTATTTTCTTGAAAAATGATTTTTTCTTTTGGACAGGAGGGAAATCAAGATAATCTACACCTGATTCTTTGCCGTTTATAAACAACTCAAACTCCCGTTTATAATCATCCATACTGAGATATCCTGCTTCTGCATCGTCATAAAAACTACCGAACATAAACATCTGATACCAAGGCTCGTCCAAATGCTTTTCTGTGCTTATGGAAATTTTATATATAAATCCTGCCAGTTCCTTTAATGACATAGTATTTCCGTCATATTGTTTTTTTAGGAATGCCACCACCAGCTTAAACACTATATCGTCATGATTCATATCAAATCTGTCAGCATTTTGCAGGTAGCCATTTATAGCAGATAAAGCCTTATTATCATCTTTTCCAACAGAAGATAATTCAAGTATAATATCGGAAAGGTTATCTTGCTCTGCAAGGGCGATATCAACATACTTCCACAGTTCATCACTATATCCGCTTATTAATAATAGTTTAAAATATTCTGCATATTCGTATGTCATAATAACACCAACTTTCTATTAATAAAATATCACAGTAAATAAAAATAATCAAGAGATTCCCCTCTTGTGGTTCCCAAAATTTCCTGCTCGCTGTTCGCTTCGCGAAATTTTGACCACTGCGCCTGCCCTTGCTTCCTTAATCGTCCACTGGACGCGGTCGCAAGCGCAGCCCGCGCCTTTCGGCGCTCGAGTTCGAATTTACTTCGTTTAAAAACAAAAAAGACACCCGACTGGGTGTCTTCTTTGTTTTGGCGGAGGACAAGAGATTCGAACTCTCGCGCCGGTTACCCGACCTACTCCCTTAGCAGGGGAGCCTCTTCACCACTTGAGTAATCCTCCGTTTATGGTGAAAATATCTTAACACTTGCGTGCTATAAACTTGTGTGGCGGAGAGGAAGGGATTCGAACCCTTGGTACCTTTCGGTATCACTAGTTTTCAAGACTAGCTCCTTAAACCGCTCGGACACCTCTCCGTATCGAACAGATAACATTCTATCATAATCATTTGTTGTTGTCAAGTTTTAGTGTGAATAATTCTGTATATTTTAATAAAGTTTTCACTTTGCTTAACATTGAGGGATATGTATGCTATAATCCCATAAGGAGGCGATATTATGAAAAGAATCTCTACGGAAAGCTTAGGTAAAGCATACTCAGTCCTCGCAAATGCTTTTATCCCCGAAGAAATCAAGACCTATCCCCGACTTCTCAGCGAATTTATGACGAAAGGTCTTCAGATTTTTGCACAAGAAGATGATAACGGCATTGTCGGTGTTATTACCTGCTGGGAATTCGAAAAGTTCGTGTTTGTTGAAAACTTTGCGGTTATCCCCGAAAAGCGCGGTTGCGGCATCGGAACTCGGCTGATTAAAGATATCGCCAATCACTTTGAAGGCAAAGATATCATTCTTGAGGTGGAAGAGCCTGATTCAGATATCAGGAAGAAGAGAGTAACTTTCTATGAGAAATGCGGTTTCACTCTAAGTAACCTCGGATACATTCAGCCTCCGCTCAGAGACACAACTTCATCGGTAAATTTAAGAATTATGCACACAAATGAGTTAGATTTAAATACTCTTGCTGAATACAAAGAGGAAGTTTTCGCAAGAGTTTACGGAGATTATAACGCAAAATACCTCTGAAAGCACCTTATATATAAGTAAAAGCATCCTTGTGTTACAAATTGTTACAGCACAATATTTTGTATATATTGTATAAAACCCCGCTATTCATCCCATATTTATTGTTTTTATTTAATTTTTCTTCGAAAAAGACTTGAAAAACATTATATTCCGTGCTATAATGTTTACAAAGTTGTAACAATAGTTTATTCGTTTGTAACTAAAATAACCACAAACGGCTTTGTTGGCGGTTTTTGCACCGCGTAACACGGAGGTTTTTCTTAATATGTTAAAAATTAAAAAAGTTCTTTCTTTGTTTTTGATATTGGCTGTGATAACAACATTTACTATTGCCGGTTCTCCGGTAACTTATGCAGCCGGAACCGGCACAGGTCTTGCCGAGCATTGTCTCAACGCCTACTACGGCGGTTGGAGCTATGTATACGGAAGCGCCAGCTACGGTGCAGTTGACTGCTCCGGTCTTATTTATATGTATTCAGGAAGCGGCAGCCGAGTTGATATGGTAGGCTCCTCTCCCGAGTATGGTTCAACTGCTTACGGTATCCCCAATATCCACGGTCTCGGTCTTTATCAGCCCGGTCACGTTGGTGTTTATGTTGGCGGTGGCATGGCAGTTGATGCAAGAGACGAATATTCAGGTGTTGTTTACCAGTCAGTTTACTCCAAAAACTGGACAACCTGGTTCAAAGTTGCAGGTGTCTCCTACCCCACAAACGGCTGGGAATATTTCAACGGCAACTATTACTACTACGAAAACGGCGAATACCTGACAGATACATACATCACAGTTGACGGTATTTCCTATTATCTGGATTCAACCGGTGCAAGTTCTGCTACCCCCGGTGACACCAGCGGTGTTGCTGATTCAGGTTCAGATTCAGGACTCATTAAACTTGGCTCCAGCGGTGACAGAGTAACCGAGATTCAGCTGAGACTCATTGAGCTTGGCTTCTACTCAGGTCCTGTTACAGGCTATTTCGGTGAACTCACCGAGGCGGCTTACATGAGATTCCAGACCGCAGCAGGTATTCTGGTTGACGGCATTGCAGGTTCAGACACAGACATCCTCTTCTCCGACTCCGCTCCCACAGGCAGCTACGAGGACTACGAGGACACTGACACATCAACCGACAGCTCCGATGATACAGATACAGATACAGAATCAGAGGATGCCGGAACTTCCGACACAACCGAAGAAGTAACACCCCCCTCCTCTACTTACACAAGCGGTGACTACAACGACGATGTTTACAAAATCCAGACTGAACTTGCAGGTCTCGGATACTTTGATAACGAAGCAACAGGATATTACGGCGATATGACTTCTGCCGCTGTTACTGAATTCCAGAAGCAGAACGGTCTTGAGACCACAGGTGATGTTGACGAGTTGACATACACAACTCTCTTCAGCTCCACTGCTCTTGAGAATCCCGGTGCCAAGACCGATGAGGACAGCAAAAAGCAGGACCTTATTGCTCCTCCCGAGGCAACAGACGTTCCCGTTTCCCTTGATATGTCACTTGTATCCCCCACAGACCCCACAGAGATTGTTATGAAGTCTGTACAGCTTGCATCAAAAGCTCTTGACGGCGTTTCAGTTCGTCAGGGTGAGAATGTTTCAGGTTCCTCAAACCGTTCAGCCACATTCATCATCTGGCTTGTAATTATGGTAGTATTCATGGGCGGCGCATTCTTCATTGTATTCACATCAGAAAACAAGAAAAAGAAAGCAAAGTTCGAGAGAATCAAGGCAAGAGCCAACAGAAACTGGTAATTGAACAAATAATATAAACCCTGTGATACTTTTGATATCACAGGGTTTCTTTTATAGTCTATCAGAGCACAAAAAATCCCCAACCGCAGAGCGGTTGGGGATTAATCATTTATGTATGCCGGACTTTACTCGCTGAGCTCTGATGTACAGTGAGGGCAACGTGTTGCCTTGATATCAATTTCAGTGCAGCAGAAGGGGCACTTCTTAGTTGTGGGAGCAGGCTCCTCCACCTTCTTCTTGGGAACAAAGCCTCTTACCTTTGCAACTGCCTTTACAAGAAGGAATACCACAAATGCAAGGATGAGGAAATAGATAATAGCGGAAATGAAATTGCCGTAGCAGAATGCAGGGATGCCTGCTTCTTTGAGAGCGGTTGCTGTCATAGCAACATCTGCGGGTACTTCTGCAAGAGGCAGAACCATACTTGAGAAATCAAGCTTGCCTGTAATCAGAGAAATGAAAGGCATAATGATGTCATCAACCAGAGATTTGATGATACCCTGGAAAGCGGCACCGATTACAACGCCGACTGCCATATCAAGCACATTTCCCTTGGAGATAAACTCTTTGAATTCATTAAAAAACTTCTTCATATCAAAACCCCCAATATTAAATTATTTATTGAAATTAGCCTTATGGAAGACTTTCTTTCCCTTTTTGATAACAACGTAGCCTTTGGAGAAATTCTCCTCGGTGAGAGCAGCAAACATATCTGTTACCTTCTCGTCATCAACAAGGACACCGCCCTGCTGGATAAGGCGCTTTGCCTCACCCTTGGAGGGAGTAAGCTTACATTTTACGAGAACATCCTGAACGGTGATTTTGCCGTCTGTGAAATCATCGGATGTAAGGTCTGTTGAGGGCATATTCTCAATATCTCCGCCTGTGGAGAAAAGTGCTCTTGCAGTTGCCTGAGCCTTCTGTGCCTCTTCCTCACCGTGGATAAGCTTGGTAACCTCGAAAGCAAGGATTTCCTTAACCTTGTTAATCTCGCTGCCTTCACACTCAGCAAGTTCGTTGATGTAGTCAAGGGGCAGGAATGTGAGCATCTTCATACACTTGATAACATCAGCGTCATCAACATTTCTCCAGTACTGGTAGAAATCGTAGGGAGATGTCTTCTCGGGGTCAAGCCAGAGAGCTCCCTTTTCGGTCTTGCCCATCTTCTTGCCTTCGGATGTAAGGAGCAGTGAGCAGGTAAATGCGTTAACCTTTGTTGACTCGGGTACAGGATTGCCTGTTTCCTCTGCCTCTTTTGCGGCAATTCTTCTGATAAGCTCAACGCCGCCTATCATATTGCTCCACTGGTCGTCGCCGCCCAGCTCCATCATACAGCCGTACTCCTGATTAAGCACATAGAAGTCGTAGCTCTGCATAAGCATATAGTTGAGTTCGAAGAATGTGAGACCTCTCTCCATTCTCTGCTTGTAGCACTCGGCAGAGAGCATCTTGGAGATGGTGAAATGCACGCCGACCTTCTTGATAAAGTCGATGTAATTAAGGTCCAGAAGCCAGTCTGCATTATTTACTGCGATAGCTTTGTCATCAGAGAAATCAATAAGACGGGACATCTGATTTTTGAAGCACTCAACATTGTGCCTGATGTCATCCATTGTGAGCATCTTACGCATATCGCTCTTGCCGGAGGGGTCGCCGATAACACCTGTGCCGCCGCCGAAGAGAGCAATGGGAACATGGCCTGCTTTCTGAAGGTGGGACATAAGGATAATCGGGATAAAGTGACCGATATGCAGGGAGTCTGCTGTGGGGTCAAAGCCAACATAGAAGCGGACGGGACCTGCTTCCAGCTGCTTTCTGATTTCTTCTTCATTGGTGCACTGGGCAATAATGCCACGTGCTTTCAGTTCGTCAAAGACGTTCATCGGTATCATTCCTTTTTAAATTAAACAATTATAGATTTTAGTATAAGGCTAAAACGCCTTCAGGTCAAGTATTTTCGCCTTATCAGGCGGATTTTGAATTATTCTGTCAGATTATTGCGTTCAAGCCAGTCCTGATAGGTAATGAGGACATCTCGGGGTTTGGCACCCTGGTAGGGACCGACTATTCCCATTTTTTCCATATCGTCTATCATTCTGCCTGCACGGGCATAACCGACTTTGAGTCTGCGCTGTAAGAGAGATGTGGATGCCTGTCCTGCATCGATGACACATTTGATGGCTTCTTCCATCTTCGCATCAACATCGCCACCGCCCTCTTCATCATCAGAAGACGCTCCGCCCTTTTGCTTCTTTTCCATTTCCTCTGCCGCAATCTGGCGGATTTTCTCCTCGATTTCCTCGTTGTACTGAGCGTGGTGCTGTTTTTTGATGTAGCCTGTTACACCCTCGATTTCCTCGTCAGTTGCAAAGCAACCCTGCACACGCTGGGGTTTGGAGGCACCTACGGGTGAGAAGAGCATATCTCCCCTACCAATAAGGCTTTCGGCACCGCCGAAGTCGAGGATTGTTCTGGAGTCCACGTTGGAACTTACTTTCAGAGCAATTCGCGAGGGAATGTTTGCTTTGATAAGACCTGTGATAACATTGACGGTGGGTCGCTGGGTAGCAAGTACCAGATGCATACCTGCGGCTCGTGCCATCTGGGCAAGACGACAGATAGCATCTTCAACCTCTTTTGCCGCTACCATCATAAGGTCTGCAAGTTCGTCGATGGCTATTACAATTCTAGGCATCTTTTCACGAGGTACGGGAAGTCCGTTTACTTCCATACAGACATTCTCTTCACTGCCCTCGTTCTCTTCTATGTACTTGATATTGGATTCAACGAGACTGTTGAAGGATGTGATATCCTTACAGTCATATTCAGAGAACATCTTGTATCTCTGCATCATCTCGGTTACCGCCCAGTTGAGGGCACCCGCCGCCTTCTTGGCATCGGAAACAACAGGGATAAGCAGATGAGGAAGACCCTTATACTTAGAAAACTCAACCATCTTGGGGTCTACAAGAAGGAGTTTTACGTCATCGGGAGTTGCTCTGAAAAGAATACTCATCAAAAGTGAGTTTACACACACAGATTTACCTGAACCTGTGGTACCTGCTATGAGCAGATGGGGCATTTTTGCCAGGTCGCAGGTCACGATATTTCCTGAAATATCCTTACCCAGAACGCAGGTAAGTTTACTGTTGGAATTTCTGAATTCGGCCGAATCGATAAGTTCTCTCATAGATACGGTGCTGACATACTTATTGGGCACCTCGATACCGACTGCTGCCTTGCCGGGAATAGGTGCTTCGATTCTGACACCCTCTGCCGCAAGGGAAAGTGCAATATCATCGGAAAGATTTGTAATCTTATTGATTTTTACACCGGGAGCAGGTTTGAGCTCATATCTTGTAACGGAGGGACCTCGGCAGATGTTGCTTATAGAAACATCTACACCGAAACTCTTCAGAGTATCGATAAGCTTGGTAGCATTTCCCTGAAGTTCCCTCATTGCCTCCTCATCGTTACTGTCAAAAGAATGTCTGAGGAGTCTTACGGGTGGGAATGTGTATCTTGCCGCGGTGCGTTTCTTCTCCGCGGATTTAATCTCATTTTCAATGTTTTCCGCTTCCTTATCCACGTCCACGGGTACCTCGTTGGGGTCAACCTCTACGGTTTCAGGGTCAGGCTGCTTGGCGCCTTCCGTCATTCTTTCCTGTCCCTTTGAGCGGGTGATGCCACGTGCTACAATGGATGCTTTGCTCTCGTCCTTGCCATTGTAGTCCTCGTTGGCTATAAGAATGGAGTTTATCAGTTTATCGGATGCATCCGCAGACGACGCGGTGGAGTCTTCCTCATCCACCACAACATCGTCGGGCTTTGATTTCTTACGGGTTTTGCCGTCAATGGTGATGGGAATATCGATACGCTGGACGCTCTCCCTTTTCTTTGCAGGAGGAGCTTCTTCGGTAACTTCTGTATTCTCAGATTCGGGTTTTACATTCTCTCTGCGCTTCTGTCTTATGGCGGTCATCTGACGCTTGGCTACCGCTGCGATATCCATAAGAGAGATACCTGTAAGTATCATTATGGAAGCTATGAGGCACACAATCACCACAAAAGCAGGGATAAATGTGCCGCCGCAAAGTTTCACCAGAGGATATCCCAGTATGCAGCTGAGTATTCCGCCGCCGATGCCGCTGCTTGTATCCGCCGCATCCTTGAACATAATGGTGAGAGACTCAAAGAATCCTGCTTCTTTGTGCTCACCTTTAGGCAGGATAAAGAACAAGGATGTAAAGAGAAGCACTATCAGAGTTGACAGAATAAGCTTTGTATATATCCTTGAAATCTGTTTTTCTTTTGCCGTCATTATGGCAAGATATCCTAAAACGAAGGGTATCAGGATAAACCCGAAACCGAAGACACCGTACATAAAGCCTCTGAGGGTTGCCCAGAAAGCCTGACCGGGAAATATGGCGAGCGCGAAGAGCAATACTGCTCCCGCAAGCAGGAGTATTGCCTGAACCTGAGGATTGAGTCCGCCTTTTTCGGGTGCGCTATTCTTCGATGTGTTTTTTGATGTAGTTTTCTTTTTTGCAGTGTTACTGCTTCTGGCAGGAGTTCGTCTGTTTGTGTTTCTTTTTTCAGCCAAAATCATTCCCCCTTTTACAATTCCTTTTTATCACTCACAAAGATTATAATGTAATTAACGTTCCTGTGGCGATTTCAATAATACTGATTGTCAGTACAAAAAGTCCTGCAACAGCGGTGTAAATAACAAACACATAGGTTTTGTCAGTCTTGAGAAGCCATTTAAAGAGTGCGATTGAGAGATATCCCACAACCGCGGAAGCAACCATACCCACAATAACAGCACCGATATTTATGCTCAGGGGTGTGTCAGAGGTGATAACGTCCTTGAACTCAAGCAGAGCCGCCGCAAGAATTGAGGGAATTGCAAGAATGAAGGTATAGTCAAGTGCCTTCTGTTTGCTGATACCTCGGAGCATACCTGCTGCCAGGGTAGAACCTGAACGGGAGAGTCCGGGGAAAAGTGCGGCTACCATCTGTACAATACCTACTGTCACAGCATCAAGAAGATTATATCTCTCTTTCTTTTTAGCAAGACTGAACTTGGAAAGATTGTCTCTGTACTTTTCGATAAGAATTCCTGTAAGCAGAAGAACGGAAGTTGCAAGGAGCGCAATACCTGTTACAATAAAGAATCTGGGGTCGCCTGAGAAAAGGTCTGCCAGGTCCTTGAGTTTCATATCGTTGCCGATGGGTATAAACAAGAGGAACAAAGGTAAAAGTCCCACTATCAGCATAACCACAAGATTTCGGTCATCATCCATATTCTTGAAGCTGAACTTGCCTTTGAATATGTCCATTATCATTCCGATAACGGCTTTGAAAAGTCTTATGATAAGTTTGTGATAAAACGCACAAACGGATACAAGTGTACCCAGATGAAGCATTACGTTAAGAAAAAGATTGTCTTCTGTAATTCCGAAGAAATGCTGGACAATATTCAGATGTCCGCTGCTGGAAACAGGCAGAAATTCTGTAAGTCCCTGTACTATTCCCTGAATTATGAAACTTATGTACTCTTTCATATATAAATAGTTCCTCCCATAAAAATAATTTTATATATGTAAGGACGCATTGCGTCCTATACAGCAGTTTTATCGCTTTCGCATTCTTCTATCATATCATACAGGCAATCCATTGCATCGCTGAGTGTGCCCACCGAATCGATCAGGCCCTCGTCCACGGCTTCTTTTCCCTCCAGAATCGTGCCGATATCAAGAACAAGTTCTCCTGTATTCAGCACCAATTCGTTATACCTCTCCTTGGAGATAGATGAGTTGTCGGAAACAAAGGTGGTAATTCTGTCCTGCATCCTGCGGAAATATTCAAAGGTCTGGGGAGCTCCCACAGTGAGTCCGGTAGTGCGCACAGGATGGACTGTCATAGAGGCACTCTGTGCAATAAAGCTGTGTTTTGAGGACACCGCAAGGGGAATCCCGATAGAGTGGCCGCCGCCCAGAACAATGGATACCACAGGTTTTTTCATACCTGCGATAACCTCCGCTATGGCAAGACCTGCCTCCACATCCCCTCCGCAGGTATTGAGGAGAATCATCAGACCGTGAATGCGGTCATCCTCCTCGACAGAGACAAGCTGAGGAATAACATGCTCATACTTTGTTGCCTTGCTCTGGGAAGGCAGAATATAGTGACCTTCTATCTGACCCACTATCGTCAGACAATGGACGATTTTACCGCCACGGTTTACAATAACGGAGCCGGTTTCGTTAATCTGCTCCGTGTGCTGCTCATTGATGGGACTGTCAGACTGAATGGAAGGCTCTTCCCCCGGATTCTGCACAAAGGTATCGTCAGAATTCTTGTCTTTACGATCAGAATTGCTCCTGCTGTTATGATATTTTTTACTGTTCATTATATGCACCTCAGTATAGTTTTTTACAAAGGCGCAATATAATGCATATAATTATCAATATTATATCATTACTTGGCTAATTCTTCAAGAATATTATCATTTTTCTTTATTACAATATTGTTTCCGCTTTTTATGGTAGACTATTATTCATAAGGAGTGTATATTCACAGTGGAAACAACTATTACATATCTGATAATCATTGTAGTGCTCATCGGTATATCCGCATTTTGTTCCTGCTCAGAAACAGCCTATTCCTGCGCAAGCACCATAAGGCTCAAAAAATGGGCGGACGAGGGCAACAAGCGCGCAAAACGTGCACTGTCCATTGCGGAGAATTTCGACAAAGCATTGACCGCAATACTCATACTTAATAATATTGTAAATCTGGGTTGCTCAGCACTCGCCACAGTTGTATGTATGGAGATTTCCCAGGACTACGGCGCAGCTATTTCAACAGGTGCCACCACCCTGCTGGTACTCACCTTCGGTGAGGTTATACCAAAGTGCTTCGGCAAGGAAAAAAGTGACGAAATTGCCGTTGCCATTTCAGGTATACTCAAGGCTATAATTATCGTTCTGACTCCCCTTGTATACCTTTTTATCGGCATAAAAAAAGTCGCCCTTAAACTTTTCCGTATCAAAAGCGACAAGTCCACAGTTACAGAGGACGAACTCAAATATATTGTTGAGAGCATTGAAGAACAAGGTGTCCTCGAAGAGCAGGAGAGCGAAATGGTTCGCTCGGTGCTGGATTTCGACGAGACTACCGTTATGGAAGTACTCACCCCTCGTGTTGACGTGGTAGCAATTGATATTGATACACCTCAAAAGGACATTATCAAAACTATCAGAGAACATCGTTTCTCCCGAATTCCGATATATAAGGATACCATTGACAACATTGTCGGAATTCTCCACAGCTGGGACTACCTTGACACAATTGCACAAGGAAAAACTCCCTCTCTCGAAAAATTAATCACTCCCCCACACTTTATTTTTCAGACACAGAAACTTTCATCTGTTCTCTCGGATTTCAGACGCAGAAGACTGCATATTGCCATTGTCACCGATGAATACGGCGGCACTCTGGGTATTGTGACTATGGAAGACCTTCTGGAAGAAATCGTTGGCGAAATCTGGGACGAAGATGAGGAAATAGAAACCGACCGCCTGAAGCTTTCTGATAACACATGGCGGGTATCAGGCGATATGGAACTCGACGAACTCTTCAAACTCTTTGACATTAAACTGTCAGACGAAGAGTCTCAGAGCATAACTGTTGGCGGATTCATATTCGAAAGCATGGGCACTCTGCCCGAAAGCGGTGAGAGTTTCACTTACAGAGGACTCAGAATCAAAGTTGACAGCATTTCGGACCGACGGGTTGATACTGCCACAGTGGAACTTATTCCAGAGTACACAGAAGAATAAACTCAAGAGCATCAGACACTTCAGACGAAGCGCTTACTGATGCTCTTTTTTTATCAGCCTATTCTGTCAAAGTGTCTGTTCATAAATGGCGTCAGACATCCCAAGCCCGCTCCCAGAAACCCCCACAGTATTGTAAACGGAAGACAAATCTGGCCCATACAGTTCAAAAAAATCCTGCTGTAATCCCACACACCGAGTTTAAGCATTTTATTGACCAGCACGCCTGTTATAAACTCAGCGGTTGTAATCACTGCGGCAGACAATATAAAACGCTTAAAGAAACAACGGGCGGGAATTTTTCTGAACATCCTGAGCAGAACAAAGAAGCATCCGCCACCGGTTATTACCATAGATATGTGGGTATAACCTCTCCACAAAACCTCCAGCAATCCGTAAGCAAATCCTCCGAACAGAAAAACAACAACACCCCGAAGCAATTTAATTACCATTCTATCACCCATATTATTCTATACAGATAACTACCAAAAATGCAAAAAAGGATGTGTCCGAAGGACACATCCTTAATGTTTTATCTGCTTGTAGATTAATAGTTCTCAGCCTTAATCTTGAAGTATGCCTGGGGATGGAAGCATACGGGGCAAACCTCGGGTGCCTCTGTGCCAACAACGATGTGACCGCAGTTGGAGCACTCCCAGATAACGATTGAGCCCTTCTTGAACACTTCGCCCTCTGTTACGTTCTGGAGAAGTTTGCGATAACGCTCCTCGTGAGCCTTCTCGATTTTTGCAACACCCTCGAACTGCTCTGCAATATCAAGGAAGCCTTCTTCTCTTGCCTCTTTGGCAAAAGTTGCGTACATATCTGTCCACTCGTAGTTCTCGCCCTCAGCAGCTGCTGCAAGGTTCTGAGCTGTTGTGCCGATACCATCGAGATGCTTGAACCAGAGCTTTGCGTGCTCTTTCTCGTTCGCTGCTGTCTCCTCGAAAATCTCAGCTATCTGAACATAGCCCTCTTTGCGAGCCTTGGAAGCAAAGTATGTGTACTTGTTTCTTGCCTGTGATTCACCTGCGAAAGCAGCCTGAAGATTAGCTTCTGTTTTTGAACCTTTTAAATTCATAATAACACCTCAAAATCAAATTATTTTAAATTCAGTAATCGTTACTGTTTTTGTTGCTTTAATTATATTATAGTTTTTTTAGTTTGTCAAGAATTTCTTTTCGTGAATACAAAGAATTTATAATTTCCAGCATAGAGTTGCAGGATAAGTATGGAGGAAGTCCCAAATCCGCAAGAAGTTTTTTTCTGAGTTCAGCAGAATTGTCCCTGCCGGAAAGACCCATTTCAAAGAGATCTGTCTTTGTAAGGGGCGGTTCGGATATTCTGTCTGTCTCCTCCCCTACCACCACACCACAACGGATGAGTGCCGCCTTCAGAGTCTCTGCATCTATGCCCTCAACTCCCAGTAAATTCTCCTTAGAAGGTGCGGCTTTTCGCTTTTCCTTGCCCGATATAAGGGGTACGTAGCACTGCTTTATCTGCGATTCAGGCACTATCCCCTTAAGAAAGTTACGGATAACTCCGCCGGCCGAGTCGCTGTCGGTCATAACCAATATTCCACGCTCTTTTGCAAGGGTTCGGATTAAATTCTGTTTTTCTTTGTCTTTGAAAATCCGGAATCCGGAAGTAGTGATTATAGGGGCATCCACAATCTCCCGCAGTTTCTGCTTGTCGTATTTCCCTTCAACAATAACAGCCTCTCTGATTTTAAGCATAGTCTCTCTCCCGTCTTGCGATTATGGAAAGAGTCGCTATGAGTTTTTCAAGTGCCGCTTGTTCGTTGAGAGATACGGAATTGAACTTTTCATTCAGATCGGCAATAGCGGAGATGCTCTCTCTCAAAGCATTTGTTGAGAGTCTCTCCGATTTCTTTGTTGCCTTATTGAGTACCCAGGCACGATTGCCGTATTTAAAGAAATCTGCAATTTCTTTCATAGCGGTGCCGGACTCCAGCGCTACGCGGGCTCTGTAAAGGTCAACGTAGGAAAAGCCGAGAATTCTCAGGATATCCCTGGGGTCTTCTCTCTGTGCAAACAACTGGTAAAGCTCACTGAGCGCTTTATCAAGGTTATCATAGATTACATTATCAACCATATCATAAACCTTGGCTTCCAGTTTTTTTGTCACAATTTTGTCCACCATATCGGCGGTGATTTCCTCGTTATCCCCTGCATAGGCACAGAGCTTTGAAAGTTCGGTACTGAGAGTCTGCAAATCCGTTCCGCAGCAATAGATAATCTTTGATGCCACAGGCAGGGAGATTTTTTTGCCCTGCTTATCTGCCCACGATGCCAGCTGGTGCTCTAAGGCTGTGGCTGAACGCATATTGATTTCTGCAACCACACCTGTTTTGTCAACTGCACTGCAAAATGCCTTGAAACTGACTTTTCTGCCTTTGGACTCGGCGTCATCTGATGATCCTGCCTTTTCGTCGCCATCCTTTGTGGGATAGGTGAATATAAGCACCGTTGTATCGGGGACACTATTGATAATATCAAGGAGCGACTTGTATTCATCCTGAGAGTATTTTGCAATGTTCATATCTCTCACAAGAACACAGTTATACTCAGTCATAAAAGCAACCGCACCAACTGCCGATGACAGAACATTAAGGTCCGGCAGAGATGAAAACTCGTGAAATGAAAACTCGGACGGCTCTTTGCCCACTACGGCAGTTACCAGTTCTTTGGTGTAAAATTTAACAAGATATTTTTCATCGCCGAATATAACATATATATTATTGAATTTTTTTGAGGAAATATGCTTCTTGAAACTTTTTTCATCAAGACGCGCCATATCTCTCACCTCAACTCTTTAAATCTATTTTATATCTCTCTGCACCCACAATTATCTCCTGACACACAGGTGCACAAACCTCTGCCACTGCCTCGGCGGTAAAATCCTTGCCGGGAACTATCAATGTATGGGTTCTGAAAAGATGGAGATTATCGGGAACACACCTGGTAATCAGTATATCAGGACTGCGGTAATCAGGAGGAATCTCTGCAATATCTGCATTATCCGTAAGGATTAAAACCTCTTTGTCACCTGCAAGAAGATACTCATAAAGGCATTCTTTGCCGCTTATAAGTTCAAGTTTTGCGTTATCTCGCAGAGAAACGCTGAAGGTCTCATAATATGCCGACTTACCATCACCGCAATGCTCTATTTTCGATATATCTTTATCATACCTCAAAATATGATTATAGTCAAACGAAGAAAGTATTTTTTCTTCATAATCATCACTATGTTTTCCGCCCGGATTAACATACAGATTTAACGCGGAATTTTTCATATAACTCAGTTCGTTTTCCAACAAATATATCTTCTCGCGGCGTCCGTTTCCCAACAGCACCGCACAACCCGAAGATGTTTCAGCGACAAGAGAATAATCGCCGCCCGTATCTGCAAATGTCAGCAAAAGCTGGTTTTCTCTTGCTATATCAGAACAGGCAGAGGACACCAGCAGTATCATCACAGAGCACAAGACCGCTGCATTGTATGCCCTTCTTTTTCCGAATATATTGGCTATCGCCAGAAGTAGTATTGAGGAACAAAGCCATAGCACAAAATACGCATCATCAGTTCTGAGATATGAATACGGAAGTCCGGACATAACCTGACACAAGAATATCAGCGCATCATATCCGAGATTTATAACAAACGCTAAAGAGTCAGCTATAAACGGGAAAAAGAAAATGTAGTGCGACACAGCGCAGAGCATTACAAGCACAAGGAAATATGTAAGCAAAGGCACAACTATTATATTAATAATCAAGCCTACCGTGGAAACGCCGCCAAATGTAAGAATCGTAACGGGAAGTGTCCACAGCGTTGCGCAAAGCGATGTAGAAAAAGCATTGACAAAAGTTTCAATTATGGACGCAAACTTAATTTTTGTCAGTCGGTCCATTATAAAGGTTGTAATCTTATTACTCCACAATATTATTCCCAAAGTCGATAGAAATGACAACTGCATTCCTATATCCCCTGCTGCACAAGGATTCGGAATAAGTATCATAAGTGCCGCAAGTCCGAGAAGATTCATAGAGTCCGACCTTCTTCTGAATAAACTTCCAGCAATAAATACCGATTGAACCACAAGAGCTCTCGTAACAGAAAAACCAAAACCCGTAAGGGCTGCAAACAGAATCAGAATTGCAATTGTCACAACGGAGCAAACCCACTGTTTTTTAAGTATTTTGTTAAGCAAAGAACCTGTAACAAAGGAAATCACCGACAGATGAAGACCTGATACAACAGTAATATGGGATATGCCCGACACACGAAAGAGCTCTTTTACCCATGAATCCATTGAGTATTTATCTCCCAGAAGCATCGCAGAGGAAAAGGCGGCGGCATCTTTGTCAAGTTCCATAAAGAGTCCCTGGCGCAATGCTCCGTTCAGCTTCTGCACATAATACATAGGCGGTTTGTTGCCCTCTGTTATTACTGTAACGGGATGATCTTCAAAAATATAAGTCTCAAGATATATTCCTTTTGAATGGTCTGAAGAATACTGAGTCGCTCTTAAATCACAACGGAAATTCAACCTGTCATAGGGCTCCGAGGGAATAAAATCCTCGCTGTGAATAATAATTCCGGAATTTACATCATTACCGTCTGCGGTAAGAACCTCACCCTCATAGCAATAGTATCCGTTATGATAATATACCGCACGGTTCTGCTGTACACAAACATCGGCGGTAACATCCGAATAGTTATCCCATATAGGCACTATAACGGAATTTGTATACACAAAAATCCACAACACCGCAAGAAAAGCCGCCGCAAAGGCTACGGGTATGGTTTTGTCCCTGCGGACCTTCGGAATAAACATGGAGACCGCAAACAATACTGCTGATATCAGCGCTATATACGGAGCCGAAGCCACCCCCAAAAAAAGAACGGCTAAAAGCACCGCGAAAGATGTAAATCCAAGCAATGCCATCAGCCGTTTCATAAAAATCAATCCTTAATTTATTTTAGGTTTACTTAAAGAAAAGAGGAAGTTTCTCCAGGAAAATAATATCGTCACGATCTGCAGCATCGCCTTCAGCGAGCACTGCTGCCTTGCCTACAATGATGCCTCCTGCTGCCTCCACAAGTTTCTCCATAGCATCGAGACTTGCGCCTGTGGAAATAACGTCGTCAACAATGAGAACTTTCTTGCCGCGGATAGCGTTGATTTCACGCTCACCCAGATGCAGAGTCTGCTCAGCCGCAGTTGTTATAGACTTAACAGTAACACTCACGGGATCTCTCATATACACCTTGAGGCCTTTTCTGGCAACTATGTATCTGCCGCAACCCTGACGGGCAAACTCATAGGCAAGAGGAATAGACTTTGCTTCTGCAGTAAGCACCACATCGTGTTCGGGACAGATTTTGAGAAGTGCTTCTGTGGACTTCTCGGTAATCTCAACGTCATCAAAAAGTATAAAAGCTGCGATATCAAGGGTGTCGCTTACAGGAAACATCTCAAGCTCGCGCTCGCAACCTGCAATTGTCATTTTATATGTTTTGCTCATAATTCCATCTCCGTATCAATATTGTCAGTTAAGGTGTTCGCTGAGCTGTGCACCGCCAAGCAGGTGGAAATGAATGTGGAACACGCTCTGTGCGCCCTTTTCGCCACAGTTATTTACGATTCTGTATCCATCCTCTGTGCCGCAGAGCTTTGCGATTTCGGGAATCTTGGTGAAAATATATGCGATTATGTCACTGTTATCTTCGTTGATATCATTGGCACAGGTGAGGATATGCTCCTTGGGGATAATTACAACGTGAACGGGTGCCTGAGGATTGATATCATTGAAAGCCAGAATTTTGTCATCCTCGTAAACCTTGCTTGAGGGAATGTCCCCGCTGACTATCTTACAAAAAATGCAGTTCATAATTAATCTCCTTTAATGCAAAAATTCTACTTAAATTTTAAAACTTTTGCTCCACATAGTCAAGAACTTTTAACAAAAATAAACCTATGCTATCGATTTTTGACAGCATAGGTTTACAGCTTTTATTTATTCTTTTTTGCTGTGATTTTCTTTTCCTCACCGCGGATAAGACGTTTGATATTTGCTCTGTGAAGAATTGCAATAAACAAGCCGATGAGGAACATCAAAGCAGTAGTTACAAGCACATAAGTAAGGCTGTGGGGCTCTGATGTTTCGAGAGAAGGCTTGTATATAAAGAAAAATGTCACAAGGAAATGCCAGACCGGTACAGAAACCGTACATGCAAGTGAACCAACGGAGATAATCCTTGTTGAAAGGAAGAACACAAGGAACACTGCCAGATTAAGTACAAGCATCCAGGGCATAGGGTCAATTATAAGCAGGATACCTGCCATGGTTGTGACACCCTTGCCGCCTTTGAAGCCAAAGAACACAGGGAAACTGTGTCCCATAACGCAGAACAT
The DNA here is from genome assembly GCA_045654185.1 of Ruminococcus sp. Classification (GTDB taxonomy): domain Bacteria; phylum Bacillota; class Clostridia; order Oscillospirales; family Acutalibacteraceae; genus Ruminococcoides. Next base: position 34,904 of record JAZOMY010000021.1, on the reverse strand, counting down.
ACCTGCCAGACACTTGGCAATTGTGAGATATTCGTATTTTGTAACCTCTGTAATAGTTTCAGTAGCAGAACCTGTATCAAGGCCAAAAAGCCACATTGTAAAGAGCATAGCAATAATGCCCTTGAGGCAGTCAAAAGCAAAGGTGAATATTGCAGGAACAACGCCAACGCTTCGAAGAACATTGGTAAAGCCTGCATTACCTGAACCCATGGTTCTTACATCCTGATTCTTGGCAAGTTTTGTGAAAATAATTGCAAAGCTGAAACTGCCCAGAAGGTAGGATACAACGGCTGAAACCAGAATTTTCCACCAATAAACTGTAATAAACTCCATCAGTCTTTGTCTCCTCTCTCTCTGACGATAATCCTTATAGGAGTACCCTCAAGTCCGAAGGTTTCTCTTATACGGTTTTCAAGGTAACGCTGATATGAGAAATGGAAAAGTTCTGCGTTATTGCAGAAGAAAACAAATGTGGGGGGCTTGGTGCTGGGCTGAGTCACATAGTAAATCTTCAGTCTTCTTCCCTTGTCCGAAGGAGGCTGAACACGTACTGTTGCCTCAGCAAGAAGCTCATTGAGAACACCTGTGCGGATTCTCATTGCATTTGTATTGGCAACATAGTTGATAAGCTCGAAAAGTCGGTCAATTCTCTGTCCTGTTTTGGCAGAAATAAAGAGTGTGGGTGCATAAGACATAAAGCCGAAGTCAAGGTCAAGCTGCTTTCTGAACTCGTTCATTGTCTTGTCGTCTTTCTCAATGGCATCCCATTTATTGACGGCAATAATGCAGCCTTTGCCGGCCTCGTGAGCCATACCTGCAATTTTGGTATCCTGCTCGGTGGGGCCCTCCTCGGCGTCTATCATAATAACGCACACGTCGCATCTCTCAATAGCCATTTTGGCACGGATGATGCTGTACTTTTCGATAGCATTGTCAATTTTATTCTTACGTCTGATACCTGCGGTATCAATGAATGTGTATTTGCCGTGAGAGTTCTCAACAGAAGTATCAATACTGTCGCGGGTGGTGCCTGCGATATTGGAAACGATACTTCTCTCCTGACCTGTTACGCGGTTAATAAGAGAGGATTTGCCCACATTGGGTTTGCCGATAACGGCAACAGAGATAATCTCGGATTCCTCGTCCACATAGTCGCTCTCGGGAATAAGGGCAAATACCTCATCCAGAAGGTCGCCTGTACCGTGGCCGTGAACGGAGGAAACCTGAACAGGCTCTCCGAGACCAAGGTTATAGAACTCATAGAAATCTGCCTCAGGCTCGCCGATTTTATCGCACTTATTAACGCAGAGAACAACGGGTTTACCGCTTTTCTGAAGCATCTGTGCAACATCGATATCGGTAGCAACAAGACCTGAACGGATATCTGTCACAAGAATTGTAACGTCCGCGGTCTCTATTGCAAGCTGTGCCTGACGGCGCATCTGGGAAAGGATAATATCATCGGAATAAGGCTCGATACCGCCTGTATCAATGAGGGTTGCGGTTCTGCCGAGCCACTCTACCTCACCATATATTCTGTCACGGGTAACACCGGGAGTATCATCAACAATTGATATTCTCTGACCTGTGAGCTTATTGAACAGTGTAGACTTGCCCACATTGGGTCTGCCCACAATAGCAACAACGGGTTTAGCCATATTACCCACTCCTTTCATTTTTATAATAAGTATTTATCAGTTAAGTATTGCTGAGAGAAGCGCATCTCCTGAATTTTCCACGGGTGTTACATCAACACCCAGAGTTTCACGCACGTCGGTAACTGTCACATCGTCGAGGAAAACTTCCTCTCCCTGACGAAGCATACATATAGGTATCAGCAGTTCACTTCCCAAATCTCTGCCTTTGAGCTGCGAAATAAGGTCTCTGCCCACTACAAGACCCGAAACATTTATCATATGTCCGAAGAAATCATTGACAATGGGACAGACATTTACACACACTGCGGGGAATTTTTCTCTGACTTTTTCTGAAAGTTCGCGAAGATAAGGTGCTATACTCTCACCGCAGGCAATGGTTTTGCATCGGGTAAGGCTCTCGTCTCCCTCATAATCTTCGAGAGCAAAGAGAAACTCGTCATATAAGAGTGCAATAAGACCCACGCCATTTTCAAGGCAGGAGAAGTCCTCGTAGTAATCAGCAGAGGGAATTTCTCTTTTTGCTTTGATGTACAGTTCATCGGCAGCAAATATAATTCTTCTGCCGAAATTTTCCACACATTTATCCCCATATTCCTCGCAGATATCCAGAACTTCAGCCGCATTCTCCTCGGTAAAAGGCTCCAGAGGATAAAGTCCTTCTCTGTGGTCTGTAAGTCCCACAGGAACTACTGCTACGGAGTTGACGCCCATTTTTGTCAGGTCATCAAGAGAGCGTTTGAGTTCATCTCCGTCATTGATGCCCGGACAAATTACAAGCTGACAATTAAGAACTATTCCACTCTCGGCAAAGCGCTCCATAATCTTCAGCGACTCGCCGGCAAAACGGTTATTCATCATCTTGCATCTGAGTTCGGGATTTGTGGTATGAACGGAGATATTTACGGGACTGATGTGCATTTTTATAATGCGCTCTATCTCATGCTCGGTAAGGTTTGTAAGGGTAATATAGTTGCCGAACAAGAAGGACAGCCGGCTGTCGTCGTCTTTGAAGTAAAGACTCTCCCTCATTCCCCCAGGCATCTGGTCGATAAAGCAGAAGATACACTTGTTACGGCAGGAGTGTTCTTTGTCCATAAGGTATGTCTCGAACTCAAGACCCAGCTCTGCGTATTCAGGCTTTCTGATATGAGCCGTCTTTGTTACACCATCGGATATATACTGAACATCCAGCTCTTTTTCAAGCTGATAAAAGCGATAGTCAAGAACATCCACAATCTCATTGGAATTGATGGAAATCAGGGTATCGCCACCGCGTATTCCCGCCAGATCAGCCGCACTGTGGGCTTCAACAGAGTTTATTAATACGGACACAACACTCACCTCCTGCAAAATTTAAATATCCCAAGAAAAACAAAAGGGCGGACAGATATACTGCCGCCTTGTATCTTTTGTCGTCACGGGACTATAAAGATGAAAGAGATTAGTCTTCCTTCTCAATTACCTGTCTGCCGTTGTACATTCCGCAGCTGGAGCATACCTTGTGGGGAGCTTTGTACTCGCCGCAGTTGGGGCATGTGCTCAGAGCAGGAGTATCCAGCTTCCAAACGTTTGAACGTCTCTTATCTCTTCTTGCCTGTGAATGTTTGTTCTTTGGTACTGCCATGTTACAGTTCCTCCTTATTTTATGTTAGTCAATCAGTTGCTTTAATACCTCAAGTCGCGGGTCAATGGTGCGCTTATCGCAGGAGCACTCTCCCTCATTGAGATCCTTGCCGCATTTGAAGCAAAGACCCTTGCAGTCGTCGCTGCAGAGGTGTTTGAGAGGAAGCTCCAGAAGAATATCGCTCAATACCAAATCGTCCAGCTCAAGGCGATAATCGGGAGTTTCAATATAGTCGCCATCGTCATCACCGCAGAGGGTAGTGATAAGCCTGTGCTCAAATGAATATCTGAGAGTATCGTTGAGAGGTTTCATACAACGGTCACAAGGACGGGAGTATTCAAACTCTGTGTCAACAGTAAGCTTAACTATACCTGTTTTGTTGGCGGCGGTAGCCGTCACCTTTGCGGGTGAAGTGAAAGGATAATCCCCGTCAAGTTCGACATCGCTTATTGCCAGTTGGAAGCTGACTGTCTGAGCAGCTCCCTCGCGCTCGAAAACTTCTTTAAGGTCAAATATCATATCACACCTCGAAACACAATGACGCATAATAAAACATCGTTTAATATTATATCCGCTGACAGATATTTTGTCAATATGGATTTTGCCTATATTTGCAGATTTTATCACATTTTGCTTATCAATTCTGCTGATAAACAAAATTTTCCGCCGCAACCTTCAGATTACGGCGGAAAGAATTATTGATTATGTAGCTCAGATTTCGTGACAAACTGCCTTGAGACCTTCGGGAAGGTCGCACTCTGCTGCAGAAATGAGGAAAGTAAACTTTGTCTCAGAAGCTTCTGCCAGTTTGTTGATCTTAATGATGAACTCCTCAAGTCCCTCAACAGCTGCGGGACAGATCTTGAAGGTAGAGTCTACGAGGATATCGCTCACATCGTAGTTGCCGGCGCAAATACCGCTAAGGAAGCCGAACATCATATCGTAGCCTGAAATCTCGTATGCATCAGAATCAATAAGACGAGCCTTGTGGGTGATGTCATAAGTGAGCTTTGCGCCCTTCTCAATAACAACCACGTTGCCGCTTGAAGCTGCTGCTGTCTCATTAGCCAGAGCGATGAGCTTCTTAGTTTTGCCTGAACCTTTTTTACCGATAATAAGTGTAACCATAACTTTTTCCTCCGATATCTTTTACCTTAGTCTTGCCTCTAAGGCTGCTTTCTCCTGTTCGTATCCGGGTTTACCCAGAAGTGCGAACATATTCTTTTTGTAGCTCTCAACACCAGGCTGGTTGAAGGGATTTACTCCGAGAAGGTAGCCGGATATAGCACAAGCCTTCTCAAAGAAGTAGATAAGGTAACCAAGTTCGCTCTCGGTCATCTCGGCAACATTCAGAACGAGGTTGGGAACTCCGCCATCGTTGTGTGCAAGAACGGTGCCTTCAAAAGCTTTTCTGTTGATGAAGTCCATTGTCTTGCCACAGAGGAAGTTGAGTCCGTCAACGTTCTCGGGGTCTGTGCCGAGGGTTATCTCCCTCTTGCACTTGTCAAAGAGTACAACGGTCTCGAAGAGGTCTCTTCTGCCGTCCTGGATGTACTGTCCCATGGAATGAAGGTCTGTGGAGAACACTACGCTTGCGGGGAAGATACCCTTCTGGTCCTTACCCTCACTCTCGCCGTAGAGCTGCTTGAACCACTCAGACATCATGGTAAACGCAGGCTCATAAGATACCAGAACTTCGGTGGTCTTGCCCTTGCGATAGAGGCAGTTACGAAGTGCTGCGTACTTGTAGCAGTCGTTTGTGAATACATCGTCGTTATCAAAGTCTGCCTGTGCCTGCTGTGCGCCCTGCATAAGAGCATCAATATCAGCACCTGCAACAGCAATGGGAAGAAGACCTACTGCTGTGAGTACAGAGTAACGGCCGCCGACATCATCGGGAACTACGAATGTCTCATAACCCTCGCGGTCAGCAAGCTGCTTGAGAGTACCTCTTGCCTTGTCTGTTGTGCAGAAGATACGCTCCTTGGCACCCTCTTTGCCGTACTTGTTCTCCAGAAGCTCTCTGAGCACACGGAAAGCAATTGCAGGCTCGGTGGTGGTACCTGACTTTGAAATCATATTTATGGAAACGTCCTTGCCCTCGCAGAGGTCTATGAGTTCAGCAAGTGCTGTGGAGCTGATGCTGTTACCTGCATAGTAGATCTGAGGTGTATCCTTGGCAAGTGCGTTATAGTTAGGGGAAGTAAGGAACTCAATAGCGGCTCTGGCTCCGAGATAGGAACCGCCGATACCGATAACAATAAACACGTCGGTATTGCTCTGGATGCGCTTTGCTGCAGCCTTGATACGTGCAAATTCTTCCTTGTCATAATCGGTGGGCAGAGTCAGCCAACCAATAAAGTCGTTACCAAGTCCTGTGCCTGAGTGCAGTGCCTCGTGAGCAGCCTTGACCTGGGGTGCTATTGCCTGAAGCTCGTCGCTGCCGATAAATGCGGAAACGTGCTTATCAGAAAGATGTGTAGGCATTGAAATCTCCTCCATTGAATACGTGCGGACATCCGCACAGAGTTTTAGTTAATGGTATTATACAATAATATCTATACTAATGCAAGGAGGTTTTGAATATTTTTCATAAAAAACACATATTTTTTGTATATTTTTTCTTATAAGGAAATTAATTGTCGCATCAGGACTTTGTATATTTCTCCAAAAGACATTTTTTTACTCTCAGATGCAGTGAATACATCAAACTCATCAACGGTTGCACCCTCACACACAAAGGTTACTGTGCCGATTTTTTCTCCTTCTGCCACAGGAGCCTCCAGCTCAGACGGCAAATCCGGCACAGCAACTATATCTTTGTCGGAGCCTTTCTCCAGCAAAACCTTTCTCTCTCCCTCCGACATCAGAGATACTTCCCCTGTCATACCGCCTTTTACGCTGATGGGTTTCAGTAATTCATCCGACACCGCCACTGTGCGGGTTTCGAAATTCGCAAAGCCGTAGTCCAGGAGTTTGGCGGAATCGGAAAATCTGGCTGTGCCCGACTCGCATCCCAGCACTACTGCAACGAGAGACAGGCCATCCCGCTCAGCAGTAGCTGACATACAACTGCCTGCCTGCGAGGTTGTGCCGGTTTTGAGACCTGTAATGCCCTTGTAGGATTTCAGGAGTTTGTTGGTATTTACTATCTGGGTCTCTCCCCCTCTAAGATAATCAAGCCATATTGAACTGTATTCAAATATCTTCTCATGGCGGATAAGTTCTGCGGACATCAATGCAACATCATAAGCAGACGTCAGATGTCCTTCTTCATCCAGACCGTTGCAGTTTTTGAACACCGTATCCTTCATCCCCAGCTCCGCGGCTCGCTCATTCATTCTTCTGACGAATTCTTCTTCACTGCCTGCAATACACTCTGCAAGAGCAACTGCCGCATCGTTGGCTGATGCCACCACAACGGCTTTGAGCATCTCGTGGACGCTCATACTCTCCCCTTCCTCCAGCCAGATATCGGAGCCACCCATACCCGCTGCATGGGCAGAGGACACAACTGTATCGTCATAATCAATTATCCCATCGTCAATGGCCTCAAACACAAGAATCAATGTCATAACCTTTGTTATGGAAGCACAGGGACGTATATCGTGAGAATTTTTCTCAAAAAGAATTTTCTTTGTTGTGGGCTCTATCAGCACTGCGGAGGGTGCCGTTATCTCTGTGTCACTTATTGCCGCCGCAGAGGGTACCGACCCTAAGCTGCATATACACAGAGAAACAGCTAACGTTACCGATAAAAAGCATCTCAAAAACTTATCCCAAAACATAAAAAAGCACCTCTTTCACATTCACTCAATAAATATGAAAGAAGTGCCGTTGCTATTCTTAATTTTACATTAATCCTTTGTGATGATACATACTGCGTGAGCAGACATACCCTCCATATTGCCTGTAAAGCCCAGTTTTTCCTCTGTGGTGGCTTTGACATTCACAAACTCTGAATCCACCCTGAGGGTTTCTGCTATACGTTCTCTCATCTCAGGGATATAGTCCTTGAGTTTGGGTTTCTGCGCAATAACCGTGGCATCCACGTTACCCACCTTGTAGTCTTTCTCAAAAAGAAGTTCTACAACCGCCGAGAGAAGTTTCATACTGTCTGCATCCTTGAAGCGCATATCGGTATCGGGGAAGTGCTTGCCTATATCCCCCAGTGCCGCAGCACCCAGAAGTGCATCAGCAATAGCGTGCAGGAGAACATCCGCATCACTGTGTCCGTCAAGTCCGAGTTCAAAGGGTATCTCAACGCCACCCAGGATAAGACGTCTGCCTTCTTTAAATCTGTGCACGTCGTATCCGTGTCCTATTCTGAACATCACTTCTCACCTCTCTGTCTGAGTATATTCTCTGCCACCGAAATATCTCCCGGTGTAGTAAGTTTAATATTGGAATAGTCTCCCATAACCGTCACCACAGGCACACCCGCCCATTCAACCAGGGCACAGTCGTCCGTAAATTCCACCCCTGCATCACGGGTTTTATCAAGGGCCTCGGTGTAGAGTGCCTTCTCGAAGACCTGAGGCGTCTGTGCCGCTCTCAGGGTACTCCTCTGAGGAGTGCTGACAATTACATCATTCCCATCCACTACCTTGATAGTATCGGTAACAGGCACAGCAAGGGCCGCGGCACGTTTTTCCACCGCCGCCGAGACAACTCTGCCTATTGCCTGAGGTGTAATGAGAGGACGAGCGCCGTCGTGAATAGCAACAAAATCAATATCACTATCCGTAGCGGTTACGCCGTTTCTGACACTTTCACTTCGGGTATCGCCACCTGTGACAACTGCTTTGAGTTTGCTGATATTATATTCTGCGGCGATTTCCTTAATCTTCTCAATATCGCTTTCGCGGCTGACCACAACTATCTGGGATACGTAGGAAGCCTCTTCAAAAGCCATAAGTGTATGACCGATGGTGGGAATTCCCAGAAGAGGAATAAGCTGTTTGCTCATACCATAACCCATTCGTGTTGAGTTGCCTGCCGCCACAATGACAGCGGCAACCTTCAGTATTTTATCCATATCAATCACCTCACAGGCGGAAAGGGATAAAATTCATAATTGCTGTGGTTGTTGTTTCTGTGGCATCTGCACCGCCGCTAATGAAATAATCCTTGATAACTGCGGCGATGAAATCTATTCCCCACACCGCAAGACAAGCTACAACAATAAAGAGAATAACCCAGATAAAGGTAAAGGTGTGGTGCTTCACACCGTTTGCACGCTCGAATTTCTCCTGATATGTTCCGCTCTCTTTTTCTTTGTTATCGGAAGGGTCCACTTGTCTTTCATTTTCACTGACAAGGTCCATTGTCAGAAGAATATCGAAAGCTTCGGTATAATACTCAAAAGGCACCAGAACCCGGTAAACACTCTCTGATTTTACTTTCAGGTTGTATGTATTATAAACATTTCCTTCTGTATTCTCAAAGGAGCAGGGGATTCCCTTTTCCTTCAGCACAGGCTCAAGGATATTAAGTGCACTTCCTTTGACACTTGTCACCGAAATAATACTCGCTTCCTCGGCCGCAGCAAGGGCTTTGTTGCAGTTTGCGCAGAGCTCTGCGCTATCGTTATGTATACATTTACATTCAGGACAATACTTCATCGGGCATTACCTCTTTTTATAGTATGTATTTATTGTATCACAAAAGCTTTCTCTTTGCAACAGCGCAAAGGGAAAGCCCTCAGAAAGTACCGAGGGCTGGTTAAGTTGGGATTTATTATATAATCACCGGCTGACGCTGTCTTCCTGACAGAGTATGCTCTACGCATTCCTCTATCAAAGAAAATTCCGACACCAGAGATTTCGGTTTATTCTCACAGTCATCCTGTCCGAAGGGAACAAAATAGATATTCTTTGTGTTGAGAAGTTTACCTATATTCTGAGCTGATGCCCCCAGTCCGTCATTGGTGGCTATTGAAAGCAGCACGGGTCTGTTTATTCTCAGGTGGGACTTTGCCGCCATGGTTACGGGAGTATCTGTTATGCCGTTTGCAAGTTTTGCAAGGGTGTTACCCGTGCAGGGAGCAATAAGCAACAAGTCACACATTTTTTTAGGTCCTATGGGTTCTGCATCGCGTATTGTTCTGATAATTTTATTCTGACTTATTCTCTCGATTTCCGAAATAATATCTTCTGATTTTCCGAAGCGGGTATCAATGGAGCAGGCATTATGGGACATTATGGGAATAACTCTGTATCCATTGTCTTTGAGCTTCGTCATCTCTCTTATTGCTTTCGAAAAGGTACAGAATGAGCCGCACAAGCAGAAGCCAACGGTTATTTCTGTCACCTGTCATCCTCCTCAAGAATGTGATAAATTGTGTTCTTTACAATTTCACCCGCGGTCTTGGGTGCCGCTTTTCCGGGCAGCGACAAGGCGTGTATGGCTGTGATACCGAGTCTCTCGGCACAGTAATAATCCACACCGCCTTCCCCCGACGCCAGATCTATCACAAGGGCATCTGTGGCAATCCGTGCAAGGAGCACGCAGTTTAAAATTTTGTGAGGAACTGTATTGAAGATAATATCAAACCCTTTTTCCTCTATAAGTTTGTCGCTTCGCACCGCCCTTGCTCCCACGGATTTTATCCACGCAAGGTCGCTGGCTTTGCGGGCGCTGACGGTAACATCGGCACCGAGAGGTATGAGCATACCGGTCAGCGCTCTGCCTATTCGTCCATACCCGCAGACGAGGCATCTGGAGGAATTAATTGTACCTTCGTAGTTTTTCATGGCTATCTCCAGAGCACCCTCCGCAGTCGCCACGGCATTGAGAACCGCAAACTCCTCCCGAAGGTAATAATCATAAACATTCTCCGAAAGAACGGGATATATGCTTTTCAGAGATTCCGCCATACCGCAGAACACACGCTTGCCTTTCATAGCTCGCAGAAGGTCATCGGAGAGAACTATATCCTCCTTGGAAAAAGGTGCGGGAATTCTGCCGGATTTATTGATACAAGGCAGAGGGAGTATAATTATCTCGCTCATAAGAGCCGCTTCAAAAGGTGTTGTAACCTCAATATTCTTCATCTCGCTGACGGCATCAAATCCGCCTATTGCCACATCGTACCCATCATCACAGAGAGAACGTGCACAGTAAAGCTGACGCTTGTCACCACCGATAACGCCGAAAGACCTGCAACCGAACATCATAAAAAACACCACATAATCTAATTTTTTCTTTGTGGTATTTTATGCAGCACTCTCCCTGTGTGTTCTGCAAACAAAAAAGAAAGCACCCGACACCAAGGTGACGGATGCTTTAATATATCAGAGAATTTTATCAAGAAACTGTTTAAGTCGGGGATGCTGAGGATTATCGAAGATTTCTGCGGGGGTACCGCTTTCAAGGATTTTGCCCTCATCAATAAACACAACTCTTGTTGCAACCTCGCGGGCAAATCCCATCTCGTGAGTAACAACCGCCATTGTCATACCCTCATCAGCCAGGCTCTTCATAACATCCAGAACCTCTCCTACCATCTCGGGGTCAAGTGCAGAGGTAGGCTCATCGAAGAGAATAACATCGGGATTCATACAAAGGGAGCGGACTATTGCCACACGCTGCTTCTGACCGCCTGAAAGCGTGGAGGGATAAACATCGGCTTTCTCCAGAAGACCTACTCTGCCCAGAAGTTCTGTTGCCTTAGCCTCAGCCTCGGATTTGATTTGCTTCAAGGACTTGATATCCTCTGCATTATATTCTCTTCTGAAGAATTTTCTCACTCTGGCTTTACGGGCTTTTTTCTTTGCAACATAAACAGGAGCAAGGGTCATATTCTGCATTACGGTCTTGTTGTTGAAGAGATTGAAGTGCTGGAATACCATTCCGATTTTCTGGCGGTGAAGATTGATGTCAACCTTCATATCCGCAAGGTCTACATCGTGGAAGAAGATATTTCCGCCGCTGGGGTCCTCCATACAGTTGAGGCATCTGAGGAGAGTTGATTTGCCCGAGCCCGAAGGTCCAAGGATAACAACGATTTCACCCTGCTTAATGTGCAGGTCAACACCGTCAAGAACGACATTGTCCCCAAAAGCTTTAACAAGATTACAGACTCTTATCACTTTTCCTCAGCCTCCTCTCTATAATCTTGATGAACAGGCTGATTATCATTACCATCAGTATGTAAATAATCGCCATTGCCAGGTAAGGCACCATAAATTCATAGGAGTTTGTACCCGCTGTATTGAACGCCTTATAGAGGTCAGTAGCACCAACAAAGCTTACTACCGATGTCTCTTTGATAAGAGCAATGAACTCATTACCGAGAGTGGGAATAATATTCTTTATTGCCTGAGGGATAACAATCTTCATCATTGTTGCAGTGAAGCTCAGACCCATAGCACGTCCGCCCTCCATCTGACCGCTGTCAACGGAGAGAATGCCGCCACGCATAATCTCGGATATGTAAGCGCCGCTGTTGAGTCCGAAAACAAGGATGGAAACATTCACCGCAGTGATGTTGACACCGATTAACGGAAACAGTACGTAATAGAAAAGCAGAAGCTGCACAACGATAGGAGTGCCGCGGAAAAAGGATACATATACACTGCATATGCTGTTGAGCACACGGGGGAACACCTTGTACTTGGGCATAACTCTCACAGCCGCGATAACAGTACCTATCACGATGCCGATAAGCAGACCCACACAGGCAATAATGATAGTGTTCTTAAGACCGAGAAGCACCATATTATAACCTTGTTCGTTTATCATATAATCGAGAAAGACCTCGATTTTTCTTTCAAAATTACCCATAAATATTACCTTTTAACAAAACAATTACCCCACCTTGTTCAAGGTGAGGTATTGTATTAATTTTAAATGTTTATAACTTATGCAAGCTCGTTGAGGTTCTTTGTGATAAATGCTGCAGGGTCTTTGTCAATGATAACGAAGTTGATGTTACCATTGAGCATATCCTGAATTGCAAGAGAACCGTTCTTGTAGCCTACGCCCTCTACTGCGAAGCCGTCGAAGCCCCAGCCTTCGTCGCCCTGAACGTAGAACTGACCTGTTGTACCGTTCTGGAAACCGATCTTTGTGTTATTGTCAAAGCCGTTGAGAATCTCGATAACGTCGTCAGCTGTTTTACAGTTGTCGAAGGTTGTATCTCCGCTCATTACAACGACACGCTGAGATGCCTCGTAGTAGCTATCGGAGAAGTTAACGAACTCCTTGCGATCCTCGTTAATTGTAAGACCAGCCATTGCGATGTCGCACTTGTGCTGACCAACAGAGAGGCAGACTGCATCGAAATCCATATCCTGGATAACAAGCTCTTTGCCGAGGTAATCAGCAAGAAGCTTTGCGATTTCCATATCAATACCAAGGAACTTATCGCCGCTGGTATACTCGAAGGGCTCAAAGCCTGCGTTTGTAGCAACAACAAGCTGATCCTTGCTCTCGTCAAGAGCAGCAGATACAACAGGAGTGGGTTCGCCGCCGCCATAGTACTTGTCGCAGATAGCCTTGAGTGTACCATCGTCCTTAATCTGTGCGATAAATGTGTTTACCTGCTCAAGAAGCTCGGGCTGATCCTTGTCAACACCGTAAGCATAGAGCTCCTCTGTCAGGTCGATTTCGATAACCTTTGCAGTCTTTGCTGTGTTGCCGCCGTTACAAGCAGCCAGAACTGATACCAGCATCAGAACAGCAAGGGTCAGTGCCATAAACTTTTTCATAATAAATTCCTCCTGTAAATTAAAAGCGGTAAAACCGCCACCGATTCAAAAAAATCAGCATAAGACAAGTATAAGAGATTAGTCAATAATTGTCAATAATTATTCACATTTTAAGCTTCTGTATCTTATAAAGTATACGTGCCACAAGCTTTCTGGGGAGAATTTTTGCGGCAAAAACTCCGAGTTTTACTGAAAATCCGGGAATAATCAGAAGTTTTCCCCTGAGAGCATTTTTAATTGCATATTTTGCAACATACTCTGCGGTCTGTCCCTTCAGTGCAAAGCGCACCTTTGCCACATCATTGAACTCTGTATCCACAGGGCCGGGGCAAAGTACACTTATCTTTACTTTTGAGCCTTTTCTGCGGAGTTCCTCCCTGATTGCCTCTGTGAGAGTGACAACATAGTGCTTTGAGGAATAGTATGACGAAAGCAGAGGACCTATCATAAAACCGGCTATCGAACCTGTATTGAGAATATATCCGCTGTCACGCCTTACAAAATCCTGAAGGAACAGTTTGGTTAAAATATGTAAACCGCGGATATTGGTATCAATAAGCTGAAGCTCCCGCTGAAGGCTTACTTCCTCAAAATGACCGAATGCACCGAAACCTGCATTGTTGATGAGCATATCGACATTCTCGTCCTTGGTGCTCTCATAAAGTGCGAAGCACTCCTCTTCCTTTGACACATCGCAACGGATACATTTTACCGAAACGCTATTTAGTTCATCTTTAAGTTCTTCGAGTTTTTCTAGTCTTCGTGCTACAAGAATAAGGTCCCAGCCGCGCCTTGCAAGTTCTTTTGCCATTTCCTTGCCGATGCCCGAGCTTGCTCCCGTAATTAATGCTTTCATATTATCCTCTTTTCTCTTTCGCTTTTATTTTCCGTCCCAGAGGTAAAGGGAAAGGTCTACCTTGCCGTCTTTCACCTCTATCCCCTCTGCCTGCAGAAGTTCCTGCTGGCGGTTAATTCCGCCGAACACAAACGCCTCGGAAAGTCCGCCGAAGCGGTTCACAACTCTGAAGCAGGGTATTGTATCGGGTGAGGGATTAACGTGAAGCGCATAGCCCACAACCCGCGACCAATTGGGGTTACCTGCATAGAGAGCAACCTGTCCGTAGGTGGCGACTTTTCCCTTTGGAATTCTTCTGACTACCTCGTATATTTTTTCAAAAGTATTCAATATATAACCTCATCCGAATAATATTAAAGGTTTTTCTCAAAAATGACAAATCTGCCCTTTTCCCAGAAAGCTTCCCCAACCTGATGGAAGCCGAGCTTCTCATACATAGCCATTGCCTTCGGGTTCCCCGAGAAGGTATCAAGCCAGACAGAGTTGTGTCCCTGCTCCCTTGCAATACGCTCGATCTCCGTCATACAGGCACTGCCGATGCCTTGGCGGTGCAAGTCGGGATTTACGCAAAGTCTGTGCATTGCGATATAGTCCGCATCGGGATTTTTCCAGGCGGCAGTTTTATACTCTTCATCAATATTCTTGTTAAGTGAAAACACAGCGGCAATTTCGCCGTCAAGAATAGCCACATACAAATGTGAGTTGCGGATATCCTCTTTTATTATGCTGTCACTTGGGTAATTTTCATCCCACTGTTCAATACCCGCCGCCTTCATTGAGGCAACGCCTTTTTTGTAGAGACTCAACAGTTCATTAAAGTCTTCGGTTTTTGCTTTTCTGAAAATCATAGTTATTTCCTTTTCGTAATTTTTGCCACACTCTCCACGTGGGCGGTACGGGGGAACATATCCACGGGGGTTACCTCCTCTGTTATGTATCCAAGTTCCTCAAAAATTTTGAGGTCGCGGGCAAGTGTTGCCGCATCGCAGGATACATAGACCACGCGTGACGGCGACATATCGGCCACCGTCTGAAGAAGTTCTCGCTGGCAACCTTTTCTCGGAGGGTCGAGGATAACCACATCAGGAGCTATCCCCTCTCGCTCGAGTCTCTTTGCCGCTTCTGCGGCATCTGCAGCAATGAATCTTGCGTTCCTTATACCATTCTCTTCGGCGTTTTTCTTGGCATTCTCTATTGCTTCAGGGACAATCTCGACACCGATAAGCGATTCACAGGAGTCCGCCATAGAAAGACCTATGGTGCCCGTACCGCAATAGAGGTCAAGGAGAGTGTCGCCGGCTTTAAGCTCGGCATATTTCTTCGCAATATTATAGAGTATCTCCGCCTGACTTCTGTTCACCTGATAGAACGACTGAGGTGAAAGAGTGAATTTAAGCGAGCAGAGAATGTCACTTATTGTGCCGTCTCCGTAAAGAGTTCGGAAATCTTTGCCCAGAACCACATTAGTTTTTTCTTTATTGGAATTAACAAGTATTGTTTTTATTTCGGGAAGTGTTGATAAGAACATATCACAAAGTTCTTTCTCATTGGGAAGTCTGTCACCGTTTATTACAATGCAGACCATAAGCTCCCCTGTCTTCTCACCGAATCTTAAATAGAGATGCCTCAAAAGTCCCTTGTGGTTTGCTTCGTCATAGACAGACACATTATATTTCTTCAAATACTCTCGAAGCACTCGGGAAGCTTTGTGAAAACACTCGGGCTCCAGCATACAGTTGTCGCACTCAACAATGCGATGACTGTGACGGGAGAAAAATCCCATTCGGATATTCCCCTCGGCATCTGCACCCACAGGTATCTGTGCTTTGTTTCTGTATCCTTCGGGACTTTCAGCACCTACGATATCCCGCATCAGGGGATTAATTCCGCCGATTCTATGCAGCGCATCTTCCACACGTTTCGCCTTGGCTTTCAGTTCAGCTTCGTAAATGATGTGGGAATACACACAGCCTCCGCACTGACGGGAAACGCCGCAAAGTGGGGTTATTCTGTCAGGAGAGGGGGTGATAATCTCCTCCACCTTTGCGAAGCCGTGGGTCTTCTTCACTTTCAGCACTTTTGCCTTTATTCTGTCTCCCACTGCGGTGTCAGGGATAAAAAGAGCCATACCGTCTTCGCTCTTTGCAACACCGCTACCCTCGGAGGAAATAGCATCTATATTAACTTCTATTATCTGATTTTTTGAAAGCATAATATCACCGCTTATAAAATATACTGCTATTCTAACATTTTACAGCCTATTTTACAACACGAGTTGCAAATAAAATGCTACAATATTGACACAAATATTTATTTTTTATATAATCCGAAATATAATAATCAAAGATTTACTTCTTTCTGGAGATGATATAAATGAAATATGACCATATTTTAGAGAGTGTAAAGAGAATCCACTTCATCGGTATCGGTGGAAGCGGTATGTGTCCTCTGGCTGAAATTCTTCATTCCGAGGGATTTGAGCTTTCCGGTTCCGACAACAACGAATCCGACACTCTGGAGCGAATCAAAGGCTATGGCATCAAGGTCTGTATGGGCCACAGCGGCGAGAACATCAAGGACGCAGAGCTGGTTGTATACACTGCCGCAGTCAAGGCTGACAACCCCGAGCTTGTAGCCGCTAAAGAAATGGGTATCCCCTGCCTTGAGAGAAGCGTGATGCTTGGCATCGTCACAAGACGTTACAACAGAAGCATCGCAGTTGCAGGCACTCACGGCAAAACCTCCACCACCGCGATGATTTCACAGATTCTCATCGGTTCAGGCTTTGACCCCTCTGCCATTATCGGCGGCAAGCTCAATTACATCGGCGGCAACTCCTATGTAGGACAGAGCGACATCATCGTCTGCGAGGCTTGCGAATATGTTGACACATTCCTTGAACTTACCCCCTATGTGTCCGTTATTCTCAATATTGATGCCGACCATCTTGACTACTTCAAGAATCTTGACAACATAAAAAACTCCTTCAATAAATTCGCAAATCAGACCACAAAGGCTCTTGTATTCTGTGGTGATGATGAGAATTCTCTGGACACTCTCAAAGATGTGCCTCTGGAGAAAATCACCTTCGGTTTCGGCGAAAGCTGCGACTACCGCGCTGTCAATATCGAGTCGCAGGGTATGAATCAGAGCTTTGATCTGATGCACAAGGGAGAATTCCTTACCACGGTGAAGCTTATTGTCCCCGGCAAGCACAACATCGCAAATGCTCTTGCAGCTGCAGCTACTGCTCATTATATGGGAGCAACCCCTGCGGAAATTGCCGAAAATCTCGGTAAATTCCAGGGCGTTCACAGAAGATTCGAGGTGCTCGGCACTCCCTGCGGAATTACTGTTGCCGACGACTTTGCACATCACCCCACAGAGCTCACAGCTGTACTCACATCTGCGATGAATATGGGATTCAAGAAAGTCCGTGCTGTTTTCCAGCCCCACACCTACTCCCGTACAGCAATTCTCCTTGATGATTTCGCAAAGGCTCTCTCCATTCCCGACGAAGCCGTTATTTCCGAGATTCTCGCTGTGAGAGAGGTAAACACCTACGGAATCGAGTCAAGGGATTTAGGTAATAAAATCCCCACCGCAAAATGCATAGACACCTTTGATGAAATCACAGAATACATCAAGGAAAATGCAGAGGAAGGCGAACTTGTCCTCACTCTCGGCGGCGGAAACGTCTATATGTGTGCCAACAGAATTCTCGCCGCACTCAAAGAAAAAGAGGCTATGTCAGAATAAAACCAAAGCATATAAGAACACCGATGCAACCACAAAAGGTCGCATCGGTGTTTTTTTATTTTGCTATTTTGCAGGATACGGATGAACAAAGCTTTTTAAGCAGCAATGTCAAGGGATATATCAGCAGTCCTGCTATAAAATTTGATACACAGTGGGTCAGGTCAAAGAGCGTACCAGATGTTATCCACAAAAGCATCTGCTTGAAACTGAGTCCGAACATCAGCGCTTGTGCAGGGGCATAGAGTATTCCGAAGAGGAGTCCGTGGAGAGCACACAACAGAGGGTACACCACAACTGCAATCTTTACGGGCATATTGCGGGGCAAAAGCATCGTCATACCCCACAGCACGGTCCAGACATAGAGATACGGAACCCACCATGGCGCAAAGCCCGCAACTATGCCGTTGAGGAATACATATATGTATATGGGAACCAGTGCCTTGAATCGGAACACCACTGTAAAAGTAACAATGAACATTCCCAGCAGATGGATATTGGGGAGAAACTCCATCAGCATCTTTGAGGAGAACATCAATGTTCCAAGCATGGCAAAAAGCACCATTTCAAAAATTGTGAGCCCTGCCTTTTTCAGTTTCTTATTCGGTTTTTCTATCAATTTATCAGTTTTGTTCTCCATAAATTGTTACTTTGCAACGGTCATTTCGTAGTGAGCACCTGCTTCGATTTCCTCACCGTCTATACCTGTCATCATCATTTCGCCGTTTTTTGTGAAGCTCCAGTAACACATATTTGCATCGTAATCCGCGGTGACACCGTTTACTTTCTTCACATACAGACCATACTCGCCGTTATCGCCCTCTACAAGACCTGCACTCTGAAGTGCTGTACCAAGGTTGGTTTCATCGGTATTTACTGTAAAGGTTACACTGTTCTTGCCGCAGATTACTTCAAGCTCAAAGGTTGTGGCGCCTTCTCCTATTACCGTATCCTCGGTATACCGGGCATCATTCCAGAGGACGTCGTATTCATCTGCTACAACGGTTGTTGTCTGAGGCTCTGCATCGTTTATTGCAGGCTGCTCTTTGCACGCGGACATGCCCATACACACCGCAAGACAAAGCATCATAATCAGCAAAGCTCTCATTGTTACGTTTGTTTTCTTTTCTGTTTTCATAATAACACTCCTTCTTTTGAAGCAAACAAAAGAAAACGCATCCTCCCTGAGGGGAAGATGCGTCTGATTGCCACAAAAAAAGACACCTTCCTCCCGTTGCCCGAGGAACGTTTTCACTCACGAAACGATAAGCATTCCGACTTGCAGCATTAAAGCAGATACGGTAATGGCAGTTGCGATGGATTCTCACCATACTTTCCTTATCCCCGCCGAATACTCGGCGGTTGTGCTTTCCGATAAAAGCACTGATTCGCGTTTATTCACTTTTAAAACAATTGACTTTCGTCACTCATATTATATCACACCGATAAAAAAATAGCAAGTCCCCCGAGGGATAATATTTGCATGCAAAAACGGAGACAGTTTAAAACTGCCTCCGTTTTTCAGATAAATTATAAATTATTCAGCAGGAAATACCTCAAATGTACCGCATTCGGGACCACCGATATTAGTAAGAGGATAGTATCCGCAGTCACCTGAAACCATACAATCTTTGGTTTCTTTCTCGATGTTTGACTTATTTGTGCAGTAGAACTTGACGGAAGTGCAACCTCTGTCAACATAGATATAATACTGCTCGTGTCCGTTTGCATCGGGACCCATAGGAGTCATCTCCAGACCGGGGGAAGCGGTGCCATTGGGACAACATCTGATCTTCTTGAAGGTCTTGTCTCTCCAGTTGTAAACATCTGTGAACACAATGTAGAGTTCGGAACGCTTCTCTTTGATCTCTTTATAGGAACCGTCCTCAAGGATAGCATTCCACTTGCCGCCTGTGTAAATGAAGTGGTTGGAGTAGAGTTCGCCTGTCTCTGCATCTGCAGTAGGCAGATCGCCTGTCTGCTCGCCTGAGCCGAGAACGTTATTGCAGAAGATAACTGTTGCACCCTCAAACTCCTCGGGAATCTCATAGTACCAGATATTGTCCTCGCGCTCTGTCATAAGAATTCCGGGCCATGCGTTATTCTGTCTGCCATCCTCGAAGAATGTGTAGCAATAAACGTGAGTCCAGTTTGCCTCTGTGTTATCAAACTTAACCCAGTTAGCTTCTTCCTCGGAAATCTGATAGTAATCGTAATCTTTGATTTCGTTTTCATTCTCAAGTCTGAGAGATGCTATGGATGCAGTTGTTGAGGTTGTATACATCTCGCCGATGCCCTCACAACCGCTGTCAAGACCTGCAACATGCTTCTGGATAGCGGTAGCATCCTTAACGTTTACATTGGGGGTGCCTGCGTTATCGGTATCCCCTGTAACATTTGCAAGAACACACTGACGAACAACAAACTCTGAAAGACCTGCGATGTACTTCTGGATAAGTGTTGCGTCTCTGACGTTTACTTCGCCGTTGTCATCTGCATCACCGATAACACCATAAACATCAGAGGAATTTTCCTGCTCAACGGGAGAAAGCTCAAGAGTAACCTTACCCTCAAAAGCAACTGCCTCACCGCCGTTTACGGAGTATGTAGCCTCTGCACCGTTTGAAACAATATCAACTGTGATAGTATCGGTTGTGAAAGTGCCGCTTTCAACAGAAG
Source organism: Ruminococcus sp. (assembly GCA_045654185.1). GTDB lineage: Bacteria > Bacillota > Clostridia > Oscillospirales > Acutalibacteraceae > Ruminococcoides. The sequence continues at coordinate 14,618 of JAZOMY010000021.1, read as the reverse complement.
AGGAAAGAACGGGAGTCTCGGGGTTGTAGATAACTGCAACGCCGCTCTCGCCGATAGCACCGGTAATCTTACCGCCTGCAACTGTGAATGTATTGCCGGAAATCTGGTCAACGTATGTGCCGTCTGCAATAGCGGAAACGGGAACGTTTGCATTCACTGCGTTACCTCTGCAGTTTACAAGAACAACACCGGAGTCTGCACGCTCAATAATTGCGATATTACCTGAGCTTGATACAGCCTCACCTGTACCCTGGAAGTGGTTGTGGAACTTATTGATGGCAACTGTTGTTGCATCGTTCCATGCAGTGTCGTATGCAACACCAAGGTCAAGTTCGTATACATCGCGGGGAGTGTTTGTGGGACGTGCAAGATACATGGAAACCACGTCTGCACGAGATGCCATACAAGCCCATCTCTTTGTGAGAAGGTTTACGGAAGGTACGCTGTTTGCCTTGCATCCATCCATATATGTGTCGTGGGACTCGTCCCAGAGAACAGCAGTCTTGGAAGTCATACCATTGTTGAAAGACTCAGGAACTGCATTTGCAGCTGTACCGCCGTTTACTGCATCACAGATTGCATAGAATGCTGTGGAGTTTGTGATGTTCATATACTCAAGGTACCAGCTGAAGGAACGCTCTGTTGATACGGTATTGAGAATCTCGCCGTACATATAGAGGTCTTTGCCGTACTTATCCTTTGCATAAGGATAGATACCCTGCTTACCGTTGATACCGTCGTACATAAGTACATCCCAGAAATCGGATGCATACTCGCCATCGTACTTGGTCTCGATGTGCTTTGCGGCGTCAATACGGAAGCCGTCAATGCCTGCATCGATACACTCCTGCCAGTAGTCAAGAATTGCTTCCTGAACAACAGGATGGCTTGTATCAAGGTCAGGAAGCAGAGAAACTGCATTCTGTGTGCAGTCAAACGCGCCTGTATCGTTATATTTGCAGTTTGCATAGGGATAGTGGAATGCACCTGCATCGATAATTGCTTTTGAGCTGTCAAATTCCCATGCTCTCTCGCAGAGATAGTCAATTGCATTGGCATCAGCAGGAAGTGATGCAGGGATTTTTTTGTCGGGTGTTTCGTTGTTGCCCAGATGGTTGATAACAGCATCGGCAATAACAAAGAGACCACGCTCGTGAGCCGCATCAATCATAGCGATAAGTTCGTCCTTTGTACCGAGAACGTTATCCTCGCTCTGATTAAGCTCGTATGCGGCAGGCTGATACATCATCCACCAGCCGTTGTCATTGGCAGTCTGAAGAATCTTTACACCCTCAGTAGCTGCTTTGAGCTCTGTGGGAGGAGATATCTGGATAGTGGTAAATCCTGCCTCGGCAATGGCATCGAGGTTTTTAAGAACCTCGTTATATGACCAGTTCCAAGCCTGAAGGATAAGTCCGTCGTTGACAGAACTACCAAGGTTGTAGTCTTTAGTCTCGGTGATTTCCTCGTCGGCGGCAAACACAGCAGTATTTACTACTGAAAGAGTACCGACAAGCATAATCAAAGCGAGAAGCAGACTGATAATTCTCTTTGATTTCACTGAAAAAACCTCCGTTTCGTAAATCAAACAGGCAAATTTGCCCATTAAATCTTATTATTAATTATACGAATTCGGCCTTTTTTTGCAATTCGCATAAGTACCAATTATCCACTTTGCTCTTTGTGTATATTTTTTTGGGTAACAAACTGCGTACGCGAATCATAGAATATGGTGACAAGCATAAAAAATTTGCCTGTCGAAAGGAGAAAAACAATGGATATTTTTAAAGATGTTATGGCTTCTTACGGCTTGTCTCCTCTGCCTCACAAGACTGTGGAAGCCATGGCTTATGTGCCTTTCCAGCCAAGCGGCACACAAATATATCAGGTTACACAGGGCTTTGAGGCGGGAACAATGTATCCCACCCTTAGCAAACCCTGGTACGGCGAAAAATGCAGAGGTGAAAAGCTGTGACAAAACAAGAGATATTACTGAAACAGATCTCAGGCTATGCCTTTGCCATATATGAACTCAAACTGTTTCTCGACACACACCCCGCCGATGTGAAAACCATTGAGAAAATCAGGGAATTTGAGGATAAACTTGCTCCTATGAGAGAGGAGTACATCAGTAAATACGGACCTCTTACTACTGATGAAAATAAAAAAGATTACTGGGCCTGGGTTAATTCACCCTGGCCCTGGGAAGGAGTATAAATCGTATGTTTGTATATGAAAAAAGGCTTCAGTATCCCATAAAAATCAAACAGACCAACCCGAAACTCGCTCAGATTATCATAACCCAGTATGGTGGCCCCGACGGCGAACTGGGTGCATCCCTGAGATATCTCAGCCAGCGCTTCACAATGCCCGTACCCGAGCTCAAAGCTACCCTGAACGATATTGGTGTGGAGGAACTTTCTCATCTTGAGATGATCGGTACTATCGTATATCAGCTCACAAAGAACCTCACAGAGGAACAGATTAAGGCCGCAGGTTTTGACGCGTACTTCGTAGACCACACCACAGGTGTATACCCCTCATCCGCCGCAGGTGTCCCCTACACCGCCGCATATATGCAGGTCAAGGGTGATCCTATCACCGACCTTCACGAAGACATGGCAGCAGAACAGAAAGCACGAACCACCTACGACAACATTCTCAGATACTGCGACGATCCCGATGTTATAGATCCCATTCGTTTTCTGAGACAGAGAGAGGTTGTTCACTATCAGCGATTCGGAGAAAATCTCCGTATTCTCACCGACAAGCTGGATAGTAAGAATTTCTATGCCTTCAATCCCGCTTTTGACAAGAAATGTTTTGACAACAGGAAGTAGCACCCGAGTAGTTCAACTCAAATAAACGCAAAGTCACCCCGACAGATAAATTTCTGCCGGGGTGTTCTTGGTATCATTTATTATTTATCCCAGAGAGATATTTTTTGTAAGCCAGAGGTTGAAATGAAGTTTTTCGGAATCGGCACCGTAAGACTCGGGGATAAGAGTATCGTAGTCTATCATCAATTCTTTATACAATACCTTGGCACTACCGTCTGAGAGAGTTACCACACAGTCAGAGTGAATCTTGATTTCGGGATACTCTCCGTTTTCGTCAAACTCATAAACCTGTGAGGTAATCCCGTCATTGATGGTAAAAGACTTGCCAGTTGCTTCTTTAAACTCAAGATACACCAGAGATTTCTCATCGGTCTTTCTGACATCAATGCTCATTTCATCATTTGTTGAGAGGATACTGTGATTTACTGTCTTCTCCTCTCCCTCGCCTTTGTAATATCCGAGCTTCTCCGAATCCTCATACTCCATCTCAGGTGCGTAAATCTTGAGAGCACGATAAGCATTCAGGTCATAGATTCTGTACTCGGTGTCGCCGTTTTCATCAACAACATAAACCAGAGCATCATCATAGGGGAGTTTTGCTATATTCTGCTTGCCCTGAAGATTCACGCCGGCATTCGGATAAGAAAGGCTCACAACTGTGAGGATTACCAAAGCTGATGCAAAAACATGAAGAGCGCCTTCCCATGAAGATACAGCAGCAGACTTCTTTCTGAGAGCCCTTACAACAGAGCGCAGAGAGATATATCTGCACAAGGGAACAAGGCAGAGTCCTGCATCGAAGAGAGCAAGGGCACAGACTATTCCGTAAACATAAGCCATTGTCATACCCAAAGCTGATGTTGCAAGGAACAGTACAGGAACAACTATGGGCATATAGAGAGCTGAAACAATAAGCTCGGGGTGTGCATCTTCAAACTTCTTGCTGAACACAGACACAAGTTCCACCGCAGTATAGAGAATACCGCTGAATATGAAGAGGTAGCTTGCATCAGCAAGGAAGAAGGAAAGAACTATACCGAGGAAGATGTGAGTGTACGCAAACACACGTCTTAAATCTCTTGCCTCGATTTTAAACCATTTGCAGGTAAAGTGTGCTGTCACCACCACAGACGCCAGAGTTACAAGGCAGATTGCCATAACAAGCGCCACATTAGAATAGGTTATTGTTCCTATCATGTGGATATCAATGACGCCTGCAACAGAAGCAACAAGCTGGAAAAGATAATATAATCCGAAGGTCACAAGCGCAGAAAGTGCAAAGGAAATTGCCATTGCTCCGAAAGCCTTTAAAGTATTTTTCAACTTATGGTCTTTGCGATATGCGCCGAGGACAATATTTGCTATCAGAAGCATTATTGCAAACACAGCCAGAATCACCACAAAAGTGTGATTATAGATAACTGTTGTGATGTTGAGATAAGAGAAGAATATGGCAGATTCCTCTGCATCATAGAGATTCTCAAGGTCATAATCAGAAAGTCTCTCTATAAGTCCGTCAACTATCTGAGCCTGCTGAGAAATATAGACTTCTCCTGCATTTTCGGGATTATCGTTCTGCGTGTGATAATTCTCACCGCCTCCGATATTTGCCATATTAACGCCCTGGTACACTTCCTTGAAGTTTGTGAAATCGGTGTAGTTAGGCATCATATCATAAATCATTGTAGCGATTGAGCAGGTAAATATGCTCTTGTTCACTTCAGAGAACAGCTTTATGGTGTTATAGTTATTCTTTCCTGTTTCAAACATAATAACCGTACCGCTGGTACCCCTTGACTCAAGGTTCACACCAAAGCGAATTCTGTCAACAATATTATCAAATCCCTTAAACTCATTCATAAATGCACGGGAACCGAACATATCATACTCTTCGCCGTTTACAAAGCAGAAAACAAGGTCGTTGCTGAGGGTATAGCCGTTATTGATTTTATCTGTATAGTAACGAATAGCCTCAAGCATAACTGCACATGCAACACCATCATCGGATGAACCCTGTCCCATAGGAACAGAGTCAAAATGCCCCATAAACATTACTGCATCCCCTGTTTTGTCGGGAGAATTGGCCGGAATATGGACAATTACATTGCTGAGGTAGAAGTTCTGATTCACTCCGTCAGCATCAACACCTACATAATCCTGCACAAGATAGGCAGCCTTATCTGTGGTATCCTCCTGCACTGCACCACTGTTTTCAACGCAGGAAATGATATACTCCATAGCCTTTTCGTTTGCATCGGTATGCACCAGTGAACGGGGACCGTTTTCGGAAAGTTTTTCGATGTGAGTACGGATGTTGTCCTGACTGAAATCCGTATTCTGTATGAATTCGTTGGTATCGGCAACGGATAAAACAAACATCACGCAAAGTACTGCTGCGAATATAGCAGTCAAAATCTTTTGTATTTTACTCATAATGCCTCCTGTTAATTGAATTGTGTTAATTATAGCTCCAACTTGTTGAGTTGTCAACAAATTGTATCCATCAACAAAAAGCTGTGCCCCTCAGGAGCACAGCCGAGTGAATTCTTTATAATCTGATTTGTGAGTTTTATTCGGATACATCGTAGCCGCTGGGGTTTGCGCTCTGCCAGCGCCAGGTATCGCGGCACATATCCTCGATATCAAGTTCTGCCTGCCAGCAAAGGACATCCTTTGCCTTATCCGCACAGGCATAGACCTCATCAAAATCGCCGGGTCTTCTGGGAGCAATAACATAAGGCACATCCACGCCCGTTGTATTCACAAAGGCATTTCTGAGTTCAAGGACGGTAGTACCCTTGCCTGTACCCAGGTTAAAGGCATCGGCACCATTGTTCTCAACCACCCATCTGACAGCGCTTACGTGTCCTTTGGCAAGGTCAACCACGTGGATATAATCTCTGGCACCTGTGCCGTCGGTGGTCTTGTAATCGTTACCGAAGACACTCAGTTTTTCCAGTTTGCCCACCGCAACCTGAGAAATATAAGGCATCAGGTTGTTGGGAATTCCCCTGGGAGACTCGCCTATCTCGCCGCTTCCGTGTGCACCTATGGGGTTAAAATATCTGAGTATCGCCACAGACCACTCTTTGTCCGAAACACAGAGGTCACGGAGAATTTCCTCAATAAAGAGTTTTGTTCTGCCGTAAGGATTAATTGCGGAAAGAGGCATATCCTCGTAAAGAGGCATTTTCTCTGCAGCTCCGTAAACAGTAGCCGATGAGGAGAAAACTATTTTCTTCACCGAAAACTCATTCATAACCTCGAGCAGGCTCAAGGTACTGTCAAGATTATTACGGTAGTACATAAGAGGCTTTGCAACAGATTCGCCCACTGCTTTATATCCCGCAAAATGGATAGCGGCTTCAATGGTGTTTTCCTCAAAAATAACACGCAGCGATGCTTTGTCGCACACATCAGCCTCGTAGAATTTAATGCTCTTTCCCGTGAGTTTCTCCACTCTCCTGAGAGATTCCGTGGAGCTGTTGGAAAGATTATCAACAACCACTACATCATATCCTGCACAGAGCATCTCGAGACAAGTATGGCTACCTATGTAACCTGCTCCGCCTGTAATAAGAATTGCCATTTAAATCACACTTTCTTTCGGATTATGAGGGATTCAGAAAATTTTTTCAACCTGTTCAGAGTTCAAAGGATGATTTTTCGGGGAAGATTTTCTCAAACTCCTCGGTAATCATCTTCTTGTGAAGTTCAAAATCAGTTTCTTCTTCGGTATCATTGAGGCAGATAACCTTGCCCTTTATATTTTTAAGATAATCAATAGCCTCACTGCTGTATCTGAGACTATTGGTATGGAAAACCTTGCCCAAAGGTCTGCGGGGATAGAAATTGCCCTCAAACAAATTCCAGTCCCTGACTGTCCAATCGGTGACATCGGTAAGTTTTCGCACCTTATTCAGACAGGTATTGTGAATTGCATCATACTCTTTCTCCCAAAGAGTATCGAAGGTACTCTTTGTCAGAGAAGTCTGGATATGATATGAATTACTGCCGGGAATCAGGTCTATTCTGCCGTAAAGCAAAAGCTTTACTCTGCCCCATATTCCCTGATATTTAGTCCAGAGTTTTTTGTTTTTCTTTATACTTTCCTTGAGTGAAAAGTGCCGATTAAGCAAACAAATATTATTGAAGATAATATGTGAGAAAAAGTTTGTGGGATAAAGAGGTCCTATATCAGGAAGGTCACAGGGCTTGCCGTCAACAAAGAAATCCTCCGGCTCTGTTTTGTCGATAAGAAAAACATCGTCATTGAAAAGAATAAAATGCTCTGAAAGCTCTTCTATTCTGTTTATATTCCAGATAATGGCACTGGAATTAAATGTAGGCAGATATTCCTCGGGGATATAGTCGGTGTGCTTGATCCACTTGAGTTTCGGGTGCTCTGTATTCAGCCACGCGGGTTTCTGATTATCGGTAATGAAGAATACATATCTGACCCAGGGAGCATTTTTTTCCACCCCGCGGAACCAGTACTTAAGAGTGTCCCAGTCTCTGTACCTTGCATCGCAATCGCTTTCCGATGTACTCAGCCCCAGAGCCTGTGCTTTTTTCTTTCGCCACGCAGGATCGGTATCATCAACCCAAGGGACAACTATATCAATCTGAATTTGTTCTTTCATAAAGTTCACCTTCGAATCAGTGGAGGTAATTCACTATTTTTTCAGTGCATCAAGCAACAGCTTGGGATTGAATCCTTTGAGGAGCAGTATATTGTTCTTTCTCAAAGACTTCACCATAAAGCCCAGGAGGAAATTAGTGAAAATCTGAGTAACCAGAGATGCAAAAGCCGCACCGCAGGCTCCCCAAACGGGTATAAGCAGGAAATTTATAACAACATTCAGGAGGGCTCCGGCGAGGTTGATTTTCCAAAGCATGCTTTGCTTTCCCTCCGCAAGTATCCAGATGTTTCTGACTGAGCCCATATAAGAAAATGACACATACCAGACAAGTATCTGAAGCACCGCAGTAGCAGCCATGTATTCTTTGCCGTAAAGCACAAAAATGATGAGATTTGCAAAAACAGTAAAAAATACAGCCTGAGCCAAAGCAAGATAAATAACTACACAGTAGAGCCTTGAAATGTTTTTTTCGTATTCAGCTTCACCTGTTTTTTTACAGGTGAGTATTACAGGCCGCATTGAGTCAATTATGGCCATATATACAAATTGTGCCACACCGGCACAGGTTATTGCGGCGGTATAGAAACCGTTTTCCGCATCGCCTTTCATAAGTTTCAGCATAATGTGATCCGTATTCTGAAACAAAGTCACCATCATTGCTGACAAAATATAATATTTACTTCTGGAGAGAAGACTTTTTGCAAGAGAAAAAGAAAAAGAGAGTTTCTGTGCGCCGAGTTTATGGTAGATAATAAGAAGCGATATTCCGATTATACCGAAATCCAGGGAGTTTACAACTGCAAACCAGAAGATGTTCTTTGATGTAATAAGCAGAAAAACACGATAGCAGGATACGGCAACATATGCACAGAGCATTACGATAGAGGGATATTTTGACTGGAGTTTGTACTGAAACCAACATTGCAGAAGTTCAAAAGCACGGAATATAAGAGAAAAGCTGTAAAGCACTGCTACTATAAGGGTTTCTGTCTCTCCCCTGTTTACTGTTGCAACAAAAGCAGTAACCATAGCAATACACACAGCACCTGACAGAAGGTCAAGCACCAGGGAGGTTCCCATAATCTTGCCTTCTTTACGGGGGTCATCGATAAACTCCTGAACAAGTGTACTCTGAAGCCCCAGCTGCATTACAGGCAGTACAAAAGCAACTATTGAAGCTGCATAATTAATTAGTCCGTAGTTTGAGGGACCGAGATAACGGGCACAAAGCATACCAATAACAAGTTGGAGCACAGCCTGCACAACTTTGCACACAATTATCCACTTTGCATTTTTGACAACTTTGTTTTTTGTTAACATGGGCACCTCTTAAAGATAACCTTCCGATACGGGCAAGCCGTATCGGAAGGTCTGATTCATAACTGATTATGGGTTATGCAATAATTCTGCCGAGTTCATCAAATACGTAGTTCTTCTCGATAACAAGGTCGTTAGTCTTCCATACATAATATGTCTGGTTGGTAACAACTCTGCCGTTTGTTGCAATGAAGTAGAAGTAACCATCAAGAATGATGAGACCGAGGCAATCTGCCTTACCCTTGGTGTAATAGTAGAGACCATCGGCTGTATTTACAAAACCGTCAAGGAGCTTACCATCATCACCAAATACATACTCACCTGCAGGCAGGTCGCAAAGTGAAGAGGATACATACTGTTTACCGGTCTTGATAACGCCGCCCCAGTATACATAGTAATAATCACCATCAATGAGAGTGAGTCCGTAAGGAGCAGTTCTACCGTTCTTGTAGTACAGTGTCTGTCCGTCCTTTTCTACAAAACCGTCAAGCATCTTGCCGTCTGCACCGAACTCATATGTACCGAGAGGCAGGTCACAGTAAGAAACAGAAACGTACTGAGAGCCGGTCTTTACAACGCCTCCCCAGTATACATAGTAGTAGTCGCCTTCCCACTGGATGAGACCGCAGGTACCTGTCTTACCGTTTTCGTAATAGATAATGGAGCCGTCATCGTGGTAAACAACACCCTGGAGCATCTTGCCGTCGTCGCCGAAGAGATACTCTCCAACGGGCAGATCGCAGTAAGTAACGGAAACATACTGCTTACCGGTCTTTACAACACCGCCCCAGTATACATAGTAGTAGTCGCCTTCCCACTCAATGAGACCGCAAGTACCTGTCTTACCGTTTTCATAGTAGATAATGGAACCGTCATCGTGGTAAACAACACCCTGGAGCATCTTGCCGTCGTCGCCGAAGAGATACTCACCCTTGGGCAGGTCACAGTAAGTAATAGATGCATACTGCTTGCCGGTCTTTACAACACCGCCCCAGTATACATAGTAGTAGTCGCCTTCCCACTCAATGAGACCGCAGGTGCCTGTCTTACCATTCACGTAATAGATAATGGAGCCGTCATCGTGATAAACAATACCCTGGAGCATCTTGCCGTCGTCGCCGAAGAGATACTCACCAACGGGCAGGTCACAGTAAGTAACAGATGCATACTGCTTGCCGGTCTTTACAACGCCGCCCCAGTATACATAGTAGTAGTCGCCTTCCCACTGGATGAGACCGCAAGTACCTGTCTTACCGTTTTCGTAATACATAATGGATCCGTCATCATGATAAACAACGCCCTGGAGCATTTTGCCGTCTGCACCGAAGTTGTAGGTGCCGCAAGGCAGATCACAGTTTGTTGCCCATGCGTAGAATTCCTGATTCTTGATAACATCACCGGAATAGTTGAAGAAGTAGTAGTCATCGCCATGCTTTGCAAGACCATAAACGTGTCTGCCGTTTACGATGTTGTAGAGTCTGCCATTAAGCTCTACCATACCATCGGGAACAAAGCCGCGGTCGATACCATCATTACCGAAATCGTGCCACTCATTAATTGTGGAGTCATGCTGTGATACAACCTCGGAATATCCTGTTACGCGGTAACCGTTACGGAAATAGTACATATTGCCGTCGATTTCCTGCCAACGGGATGTATAGTAGCTGGGACCGTAGTAATAACGTACGCCTTCGAGGGTGTGAATCCATGCACCGTCAAGAATCTTTCCCTTTGAATCGAAGTTGTAGTAGATATCTCCTACTTTGTTTCTGCCGGATACTGCACCGCCATCGGTATAATTGAAGTAGTGCCAGTTACCGTCAATAAGCTGCCAGCCCTTTGAAAGGACACCAGCCTTGGCGTAGCAATAATTACCTACCTTGGGATCATAGAAAATACCTGTGTATTTATTCTGACCCACATTGATACCGTTGCTGCCGAAGTCATAGAAGAAGCCGTCAACCTCACGAACGTCATAGTACTTAACGCCCTGCTCATAGTAAGCAAATCCGCCTTCCTCACTGTACCAACCGTTCTTAAGTGCATTTTCAAGTGTATATGTGTCATCAAACTTCTTGTAAATATCACTGAAGTATGCACCTGACTCAGAAGGAATATTGGGATTTACAAAAGGCTGAAGTCCGTAAATCTGCTGATTCTCAGGCTTGATAGCAAAGGAATAGAGTGCGTTTGCACGCAGGTAAATTTTGTAGCTGATTTCACCGGAGTTAACAATGCTGAGACGATTCTTGGTATCCCAGTTTGCGCCATCCTTAGGTGTAAGTTTAATGCCTGTTACAAGGCAGAGTGAGTTAGCTGTTGCAGGATCGATAGCAGTTGTGCGGTCAATCCAGTTGAGTGTCATTGTGAGAGTGTTTGTGCTCTCATCAAACTCTGTTGCTGTAAGTTCAAAATAGTCAGTAAGAATTTTGAGTTCGCTGTAATCAACATCAAGGTCGGAGTCAAATTTGATTACAGGTTTAACCTCTGTGAGAACGCTGACACGCTCTGCAAGCTGCAGCAGGAAGTTCCAAGCGGAAGCGTTCTCCATATCAGCACCGGGAAGCATATATACAAGGTCCTGAAGCTGAGGAGGAATGGGAATCTGGGTCATATCCATAGCGAATGTGTAGGATGTAACCATATCCTCATTTGTGTCTACTGCAACATAAGTTATGTTATCAGTTGTTGTGGCATTGGTAACAACTCTGTCGTAAGCCAGAAGTCTGTCACCGCCTGTTGCCTGATCAAAGTCAAAGGAGTTCTCACCCTGTCTGTAAAGATTCAGAGTGATAGTACCTGCAACGTACTCGTCGGTTGCAAGAGATGCTGTAATCTTTACCGCTCTGACACCTGAATCAACATTACCAACAAAGTAGAAACCATCAATAGTGCCGGCAGCAGCATTCATAGAGAATGCAACGTCCTCGGGACTGATAGCAACTCGCTTGCCGGAATAAGCACCTGCAACGGGGAGTAATACTTTCTCGCCGTATACAGCATCCATTGTATCCCTTGTGAAGTAAATGTTTGTAGGTGTTACCATAGTCATTGTCTTTACACCGACAATGGTTTCACCATTCATGAGATACACGTCAACAGAGCCGTTTCTGAGACCTGTGAACACACCGTCCTCAGTAACTGTTCCCCATCTGGAATTTGATACCGCCCAGGTGCATCCCTCGGGAATCTCTGCTATATTACCTGTTGCACTGATACCCACGGGAGTAATCTGAACAGGAGTGCCGACTGTTGCATAGTCAAATTCTGTATCAAGTCTTGCATGGTCAAATGCAGTTGAGCTGGGAGCTGTGGAAACGATCATCAGAGAGGTACTTACGGAACGTGCACCACCGTCTGAAGGACTGTTGAGAACAGCAAGTTCCTCTGAGCCTTCCTGACGTGAAACGAAAGTTGTGGAACCGCCGCCGTCAAGGTTTACTGCTTCAACGCAGCCTGCCTCCAGCATGATCTGAGCGATTTCTTCCATGCTACCGCCGCAGGAACGGGGTTCCTGTCTGCCGTCAAGCACCATGAACACAACCTTACCGGTCTTTGTGATGCCGACTGCTGTTCTGGGTGCACGATCAGAGAAATAGCTGTCTGTTCTGTCGATGCAGATCTTGCCGTTCTGTACAAGTCTTGTACCGAAGCCGCCGATACCTTCCTGAATCTGGGACTTGTACTGTTCGTACTCAGCCTTTGTACCGATCATTGCGGTACCATCCTTGAGGATAGCAAAGAAACCGCCGTTACCGACTTTGTGATACTCAACACCCTTCATAACCAGAAGACCGCCAGGCTCACCAGTAGCCATATTGTATCCGTCGCCGTTGATACTTGCGATTACATTATAGTTTTCAATGTAATGTTCGCTGTCAGGGTTGCCGTACTTCTGCTGTGCAGCATTAGCCTGGTCAAGAACTCTTGACATAGCCCACTCTGTGGGATCGTTGTTGTTGTAGTTGGCATAAACATCAACATCATCTCTTGTGAGGTCAGCAGTTGCAAGATAATAAATCATCTGCTTGCCGTCTACGGATGTAGCGTAGTTGATCTCCTGGGTTACACCGGGAGCAAGAATAGATGTTGTTGTATTGAAGTTACTATAATAAGGATTGTCTGTTACGTCAACAAAGTCACCTGCAAGACGGCAGATGTAATCAGCAAAAGCGTAACAGCAAGCTCTTCTCATATCGGAAAGGTCAGATGAAAGGAATTCTCTGGTACCTTCCAGAGTAGAGATTACCTTATTACTTGTGTATGCGTTGTAAACAGCATTACGAACCTGAGTACGTGTGCTGACACCGTCAAGTCTGTTTTTGAGGAAGAACTCTGCACGATCAACATCATCCAGTTCCTCGGTAAAGTAACCCATCATTATCTCGGTCATTGCACCAAAATAATAATCGGTATCCTTAAGAGCCTCGATCATGTAATAACCGTCCAGATCGCCGTACATATCGTGAGGACCGAAAGCATCAGACTCATTTGTGTAAACACAAAGATACTTCTCGGAAATCTCCTTCACCATTTCTTCAACGGAACCTTTCAATTCGTGTCTGTCAGCCTGGGAAAGCAGGTCAACCAGGTCGCCTGCCCAACCGCCAACATCCGCGTGGTTTTCACTTCCGTTGTTGTGGTATGCGATATCCATCATACCGAACATGTGGCCGAAATCAACCTTATTACCATTGGGAAGTGTGAAGTTGTTGATATTCTTGAGACCTGTTACCTCAAGGCGCTCGCCTTCGGGTAATTCGGCATTGATTGAATTCTCAACGTCCTTGACAAACTTTGCAAAACCTGCATCCTCATTGCCCGCCATAATTCCCCATGAACCGGAATTATAACGGTCAACACCTGTACGGATGTACTTGATTACAAGTGCAACAGGGTCTTTGCCGGGATTTGTCTCTACGTAGAGAGAGGCGATCTCCTCGAGATATGCAAGGTTTATGAGGAATTCCTCATAGCTGTCTATCTCGGGCTCACCCAGTGCCGGAATAGAAAGAAATGTTGAATAGTCGCAATTGAGACAAGCCTCATATGCATCCCAACCGATATCGGTGTATGTGGGAGCCTTTGCCTCATACTGCTCAATATCGTGATCAAGTGCAGGAATCTCTGTCGGCGCGACAAAGACTTCACCGCAAAGAGCACACTTTAAGCCCTCTGTGAAGCCGGGTCCGGCGCAGGATGTTTCAACTGCGGGAATTACTTCATCTTTATGGGCACAATCAGATGTTGTCATGGTCTCAGCCGCATCAGCATTGAGTTCAGATGCAATTACTGAAGGCAAAGCACTGACACACATCAGAATCGCTATGACAATAGCGATTACCTTTGTAAAAAACTTGTTGTTTCTCACAAATACTCCTCCTTACTTAAAACTAAAATACCTACTGACTCTTATAAATATAGTATGGTACATACTAATATTACTATAAATTTTCAAATGTTTCAAGTTTTTTGTGAATTTTATTATATAAATTTAGCCTATTTTACCATTATTTTTTGTAATTTGTTATATAAACACATATAAAAACCCCCGACAGATTTCTCTGTCGGGGGTTTTTCAGTTCAGATTATATTAATCTGTTCTCATTTATTGATTTGGTCTGATTTATCAGAGCTTATCAATTACGAGGAGATCAGAGTATGCAATCTGCTCTGTGCCGTTTGCATCCTTGTAGATAACCCATGTCTTTGCGTAGTATGTTACGCCGGGGTTGAGGCTACCCTTAAGGAGACCTGCGCCGGGCTGGTTTGCACCTGCGGTCTGTGCGGATGCGGGAGCATTGTCATAGAGCATACC
>JAZOMY010000020.1:0-62585 GCA_045654185.1 Ruminococcus sp. | reverse complement strand
TTCTGTCTGAGCAACAATAACTTCGCCGCATGCGGAACAGTGCTTACCTTCTGTGAGACCTGTTGCGTCACATGTGGGTGCTACTGCTTCGTCAACTACTTCTGAATGACCGAGTGCGGGAACTTCGTCTGCTACATAAGAATCACCGCAACCGGAGCATGTGTAGGTTGTGAAGCCCTTGTCTGTACATGTGGGATCTGTTACTACGCCATCATACTTGTGAGTTGTTGCGGGAACTTCGTCTGCTACATAAGAATCACCGCAAACGGAGCATGTGTAGGTTGTGAAGCCCTTGTCTGTACATGTGGGATCTGTTACTATGCCATTATACTTGTGACCGAGTGCGGGAACTTCTGTCTGAGCAACAATAACTTCGCCGCATGCGGAACAGTGCTTACCTTCTGTGAGACCTGTTGTGTCACATGTGGGTGCCACTGCTTTGTCGATTACTTCGGTGTGTGCTGTTACAGGGATAACCTCTGTGTATGTATCACCACAACCACAAGTAAATCTCTTTACGCCTTCAACCTTACATGTAGCGGGAGTTTCAATTGTCTCAGTATACTTGTGGTCCAGGCACTCTCTCACCCACACACCGTTTGTGTATGTGAATGTACTGAGTGTATCTGTGGGAGTTGTGTATGTGCCGTCTGCATTCTTAAGTACTGCAGATGTAAGGGGAATCTGAGCGTATGTTGTATTTGCGGTATCCTGAGCCTGAATCATCTGATATGTTACAGTCTCGGAACCGGGTTTAATTGTACCTACACCTGTACCTGTACTGTACACGTTAGCACCGCCTGCAGTTGTATAAACATAACCCTTGCTTGCATCGAATGTACCGTCAACTCTGATGGTTGCGTCTACAAGGTCAGCCTCTGTACGGGTGTATGTTCTGCCGGGAGCGTAAGCAACTGCGATAAAGGGCTTGTTTGAAGGGCTTACATAGCCGCCCCAATCGTCAGCATCATATGCATAAACGTTGATACCTGATGAAAGAACTGCCTGTGCACCTTCTTCAACGTTAATAACGGAACCGGGATAAAGTGCAATATCCTGACCGATGTTGATTACACTTCCGCTATTTACATTAACGGTAATGTTACTGGAAACCGGAAGCTCATACTCATCGGAATCCAGAGTGTTGGTACCGATTTTCATTGCAATGGGAGAAACTGTCATTGTACCGTTGAGATCAATAACAAGTCTGTCTGTGGCACCATCGTAACGCTTTACAACGTAACCTGATGTAAGGTTGAACATAGCATCCTTGGGACCGAAGAAACCAACTGCAGAACCGAATTCAGAGCTGGACATATATACGGTTGTGTAGCTATATTCTGTTGCGCCATATTCAACGGTCATAGGAACTTCGATGTTCTGTACATAGTACTGAGACATGGGGAATACACCGTTATCCATATCTGTTGACTGTGTACCGCCACGGAAGTCAGCAATCTGGAAGCTCTCGTAAACTGTAGCGCCGCTCTTTACAGTAACTGCACCGTCACCGTAAATGTATCCGTAAGCATAAAGAGCACCGCCGTTATTAACGGTAATTGTGCTGTTATTCTCCATCTTTACGAAGCTAACAGGGCCGGAAGGTGAACCGCCGTGATTTTTGGAGCCCTGTGCATAGGTATGCTTACAGGAAAGGCTCATAGCACCGTTTACGATGAGGTTTGCACCTTCTGCCATTGTAAGTTTACGGAATTCTGTAGGAACAGCCCAAACACCACCCTTCTTAGGGTCAGGCTCCTCAAAACCTACCGCCTGGGTTGTGTAGAGAGTATTGTCGGTGTCAAAAGGAATCAGAAGTGTAACACCGGCAGGAATTGTATAGGTGCCTGCGGGAAGTGTACCGGTGTTTGCAAGAACGATAACCTTACCGGTGGCGGTCAAAGCTGCGGTTGCAGCTGCATTAAGGTCATCGAAAATATGAGTTGCGCCTACGGTGTAGTAATTAAGCTTACTGAGACCAAGGAGACCTGTGCTCTGAGATTTCTGAGTAGCTATACCAAGATAGAAGTGGGGTGCGGAATTTGCACCTATGAAGATAGCTTTAACTGTAACATCACCAGTAGGATTCAGTGAATAAGATGCATCTGTGGAAATGATGTCACCTGTTTCCCCATCTACCCATCCGAGGAATGATGCACCTGACACGGGAGTTGCAACAAGTGCAATACCGTCAACAAGGCTTACTTCCATCTGTGCACCTGCATCAACAGCAGCACCACCTGCTGTAACACTACCGTAGGTGCTGTCGTAATTTACAGTAACCATAGATGAAGTTGCAGCAGTTGTAAGAGTAACATTACTCATAGTGAATGTAGCTGTTGTGTTGCTAAGACCACTGTTAGATGTGATTGAAATTACAACAGAAGCACCTGGATCCAGTGTTACTGAGAAAGAGCCGGAAGTTGCCGCTGAAGCACCATTAATACTGAATGAGTTTGCTGATTTTGTACTATACTCAAAAGAAAGAGCTGAAACATCTGCAGTCTCATTGATTATGGTGATTGTGTTGGTTTTTTTGCTGAGCAGCGAGCCCTTTGCTGTTGCGGTAACTGTGCTGCCGGATACAGCAATTGTGTTTGCTGTATCGGTAAGGGACAATTTACCGTCAAGGAAATCAACTGTTGTGAGCAGCATAATGGGGGGATTTGCCATCTGAGACAGAGTTTCATAGACATATCCGAAGGTCTCTGTGCTTTCATACTCCATGAGCATGGCAAATTCAGCTTCGCTCATAGTCTCCATAACTCCTACGAGTTCATCTGACTCAAGCCATAAATTCCACAGAGAGTCACCATCAAGTGCCACAAGGGCATTGAAGGTTTCTTCCTCAGACATTACAGTCTTGCCGAGATACTCGGTAAGAATTGCGTCCATCTGAGTTTTCACCTGCTCTAAAAGCTCGGTGTCGACAACGGCATCTGAAAGAGCCGTGTTGTTCTCTGCAACTTCAGTTGCATGCTCGTGTTCCGCCGCAAATACACTGACGGGAATCATTGTGACAACCATCAGCAGAACCAGCAAAACAGCCAGAAGTTGCTTTGAAAGTTTCGTGAACATTTTTCATCCTCCAATTCTATAATTTATATATCAACAACGCTCGTTGTTACAAAGCTAGCCGCTCTTCGTAATGCTGAGCATTATATCCTGTTACTGATTCGTTTACTGATTCACAACAGTTATATCCGTAAGAGAAAATTCTTCGTCGTCTTTTTTCTTCTTTGGAATAAACGCTAAAGCAAGAACAAAAGAAATCATATATACCGAATCGACTCTCAGAGACGTGTTATAAATCGCAAACATCATACACAGCAGCGCTATTGTCATTGCCAGCTGTGAATAAAGTGTGTGTGAGTATCCTTTCTTGTAATTGCTACGAGCCATAAAGAAGAACAAAAAGAATATTCCGAAAAACATAATAAGTCCGATATATCCTGTTTCAAGGAACATAAAAGCGTGAGAAAACCAGTTATAATGCAAACTCTGGTGACTCTCATAAAAAGGAGTGTTGAAAACGGATATAGAAGACAGGTCGCAGTTTCCAAGACCCATTCCCACGAAAAACTGATGACCTTTGTTAAAAATTTCCTTTGAAATAGTGCTGATAGCCGACAAGCGGTTTATATCACCGCTGGAGGTGTATCCCCTATCGGACACCGCACTCTCATAAAGAAGCTCAAGGGTAAACTGACCAACGTACTCGGGGAATATCTGTATCAGTATTGCAACACCTGCCACAACGCCTACGACACCTGCCACAATAATGAGAACCTTTTTCCAGGTAAATCTTGTGATAAGAGAAACTATACAGAGTATCACAATAAACTCTATGTAGAAGAATTTGAGTTCTGCCAGCGCACCGATAAGGAAAGATGCGGCAAGCTTCAGGATAACCCAGATAAACTTTTCTTTTTTGTTAATAAACCATATCAGTGATTTTGAAGTAATGATACAGAGGAACACATTCATATAAATGTTGCATCCTACCGATGTGCCGAACAGACCACCCAGAAAGTCCTGTTTGTAACCGAACACAAAGAACTGCACCAGACAAACAAAAAAGTTAATCCAGAACAAAGCATCGAATATTTTCAGATACATTTCAATGTCATCAAACTTCACAAACCTGACAAAAGCAAGAAAGGCAAAGAAAAATCTGAAGTTGTTGCGGAATCCCCACAACAGGTAAAACAAGGACTGAAAATTGACAAGATATGAGAAAAACAGTATTGCCGTAAATACAGCAAAATAAATCAGAATCGGCATCAGTTCACGCCTGATTCTATTGTCATATCTGTAAGCCATAATTCCCAAAAGGCACAGAAGAACACCATCCTGGGCAAACCTCAGCGACGTAGGCAAAGAAAAGGTATCAATTATCAGACCTATCAGAAAGGGCATGAACAAGAGAAAGATAACAAGATAGTCCTCGAGGGGCCTTTTCTTTATATATAATTTTTGGATACTTACTGTTGATTTTTGCATTTAGAACACCAAAATTATTATTTCTTGATCTTTAACAGAAGGTTACACAAAGGAAACAAACCGAGAGATAACAGCCAAAAAAACAAGCGGACCGTATTTTTCTCTCTCTGAAGCACTTCTCTGCTGATGCTTTCTTTGATAATCAAAGATTTAAGCAGTTTATTTGAAGTTGCTCTTTTCTCCTTTGGAGAAAGTGATGAGGAATAAATCAGTTTAAGAGCCGCTAATGAGAAGGAATGATACAACATACAGAGACGATAGTATATCTCTTTATCATATCCCAGTGTATGAAGAAGCTCGGTTGTAACGGTGAAAAAGTGGTTATTTTTTTCCTGTCTGTCCGCCTTGTATGTGGTGGTCAGCGAAGATGTATTTACAAAGTGAAAATAAAGAATATCCGAAAGTGCAACCGCAGACTCAACATAATTAAAATACTGCAACAGAAAATATGTATCTTCAGATATTATCTCTCTTTCCGAAGGAAACCTGAGAGCATACTTACGGATAATATCCATAGAAAACATTCCTGACCATGCACTGAAAGCAAAATTAGCCGGAGCACCTGTTCGGTAATCATGAGACATCAGCTGAGGCAGGAGTTTTGATTTGACCTGTTCATTATCAGAATAACACTTTATGCTGCTGCCATTATCACAGCGATAAACATTTCCCTTTTCATCCACATCAGTCATGGAATACCAGACAAGGTCTGCATCATTCTCAGCCGCATTTGTTACACATTTATCCACAAGGGCAGTATCCACATAATCATCGCTGTCAAAGAAAAAAATGTATTTGCCATTTGCATTTTCAATGCCGGTATTACGCGCCATACCCAGACCCTGGTTTTCCTTATGAACAACACGGATGCGCTCATCTTTCCTTGCCCACTCTTCACACATTCGGGGACAACTGTCAGGAGAGCCGTCATCCACAAGGATAATTTCAAGATTTCTGTAAGTCTGGTTCACAATACTGTCTATACATTTATCAAGGTAGCGTTCAACATTATATACAGGTACTACTACCGAAACCAAATCTGACATTTTTACACTTCCTTATATATATGTATAGAGCAATAGCGGAGATTTATTTTCCACAGGAGAATTTCTCACAAGTTGAGCATCTGTCCAGTTCTTCCTTTGTCACCTTTCCGTCACGGAAATCACGGACAATTTTATTTTCATACATACTGTATTTCTTTTTCTTGAAGAAGAAAAGGAACTTGTGCTTCAGCACCCAGAATGCGGGTTTCCAGATATACTTATGCATTGCAGGAGAGGCAGAGCCTATCATCCAGCAATTGCGGTCACAACAGCGGACCTTTCTGCGGACACGCTCCGCTGCCTCGCTCTGCCAGAGTTCATCCCAGTCCTGAGTGTTGAGATTACCCATTACCTCTTTCTCCTTGGTACCGTTACAGGGCATTACATCACCGAAGGGGTCAATAAAGAAGGTATCGAAACTCATATCACAGGGAAGGAGTCGCTTCTGAGAGAAGATATAATTTATAAGTCCGTGGTTGAAATATGCACGGAACCATTTCTTGGGGCTTCCGGACTCAAGAAGTTTATTGATAAGCTTCTCGAAATTTTCAGCCACCATCATTCTGTCGTTAATAATGTTGTTGGACTCTACGAAATAAAAACTGTTATGAAGTGATGCGGTTGCAAACTCCATATTCATTTTGTCTGAAATATCATAGAGAGGCACAAGATCAGGTGCGTTCTTATCCTGAACTGTCATACCGAAACCTACATCTTTCATACCCATATCAACAAGGGTCTGAAGTGTGGTATAGCCACGGTTGAAGCCATCATCGAGACCGCGGATTTCGTTATTGGTGGCTTCCAGTCCCTCAATGGAAATTCTGATGCCGACCTGAGGGAATTCCTTGCACAAATCCACAATCCGGTCCGTAAAGAATCCGTTGGTAGATATAACTATGCGGTCACTTTTTTTGTAGAGTTCACGGACGATATCCTTTAAATCCTCGCGGATAAAGGGCTCACCGCCTGTGATGTTTGTAAAGTACATATCGGGAAGCTTCCTGATAGTATCCAGAGAAATCTCTTCCTCAGGCTTTGAGGGTACCTTATATCTGTTACACATTGTGCACTTTGCGTTGCATCTGTATGTAACGATAACTGTTCCGTTAAGTTTCTTTGCCATTTATACACACTTCCAAATAATCAGATAAAAGAGCTGAAGTCTTTAAGATAACCCTCAGCCACCGAATCCCAGCTGTATTTCTCAATAACCTCTTTTGCGTCAAAATCGGTATTTCCGCCGGAATTAAGTACAGTATCAACCAGTTTTGTAAATTCTTTTTCAGAATTATAAATACTATATCCCGAAGACAAATCAAACATCAGGTTATTGCTGAGAATAACAGGAGTGCCGGAGGAAATCGCCTCGATGATAACAAGTCCGAAAGACTCAAGATTCGATGTAAATACGCTGCAATCTGCAATATTGTAGTACTCGTTGAGTTCTTTGCCGGGAGAAAGCTCGCCTGCATAGACAACCTGCTCTGTGATGCCGTTTTCATCAGCCAGGGTATCAATGGACTTTTTGTATTCCTCATCGATAACGCCGCCTGCATACATATATACAACATCTTTATGCTCTTTGAGATAATCAGCAAGCATACTGACAGCACCAAGCTGATTTTTTCTGTCGCATACAGAGCCCACCTGGAAAATGACCTTCTTGTCCTTCAGGTTCATTGAGTTTTTGATTTCCTCAATACGAGCTTTATCAAGAGGAGCATATTTTTCTGTATTAACTCCGTTAATCACCTTTACTATGCGGTTTTTATCAACGGAAAGATGACGGACAAAATGGTCTGTTGTTATGTCATTGAGAACCATTACAACATCGGCATTTCTGACACAAGCCACCTCTTGGAAATATCTTTTCTTTACGGTGCTCTCTATATCCTCCCACTTTGTTCCCCATATATATGAGTGAACGGTGTATGCCATCAGAGCTTTTTTGCGAAGTTTTTTGGAGGAAAGCTTGAGAAAGAAAAACATATTGTATTGGTTGTGGAAATGAAGAACCACTCTTTCCTCGGATTTTTTGAGTATTTTTTTAAGTTTGGAGGCAAGACATACGGAATAAACTACTCTTTTGAGTTTGTGCACGATACCGAGGCTGACGTCGTTCTTTCTGAATGCAGATGGAACTTTTACCTCCGTGATGGGTAAATCATTCTCTGCACGGGAATCAGCGGCGATATCAATAATCTCCACATCCTCTCCCATCTTTCTGAAAGAACGGGTGAGTTCCTCTACCACTATTTCCGTTGCTGCGCCCATTCGGGCAGGTATCGGGGTGTATCCCGTACCGATTTCATAAATCTTCATATTCAGCCCTCATATATCTGAATCAGCTTTTGGTAATAAGTTTCAGGGGTTTCGAAAGAAACATTTTTGCAATTCTCTGTGTACTGCTCTGCTACGGAGTCTGTATACAGGAAATAGCGCAATTTACTCTCCAGGTCATCTGCATTACCTGCCTCAAAAAGAAGACCTGTCTCGTTTTCTTTGACAAGTTCGGGAATTCCGCCCATACGTGAGCATACAACGGGAGTTCTGAACATCTGGGACTCAATAACGGAGAAGGGACAGTTTTCATACCACTCTGAGGGGTAAACACTGCACTTTGCACGGCTTATAAGATTTACAAGCTCGTCCCCTGTTTTAAATCCCACATACTCTGCATTGGAGATGTCCTTCATATCCTCAACAGCCGCTCCGTATCCTGCAAAAACGAACTTCTCCTCGGGCATACGCTTTGCAACCTCCAGAAGAGTGTTGGTACCCTTATCTCTTGAGAGATGCCCGAATTCAAGGATATAGTCATCCTTTGCAATAATGTCGGTTTTGCGGTCTTCGATAAAGTTATGAAGTGCCACTGTTTTTTCTTCAAAGCGCTTCTGTGTATCCAGTTTGGCTTTGAGGAATCTGGAGGGACAGACAATCGTATCGATATAGCTGTAAGCCTTGCTTATCTTCCAGGTATATGCATCCATCATACCGAGAAAACTTTTCATAAAAGAGCCTTTGACACACTTTGTTCTGAGACAATGTGTGTAATTGCCGCCCAGACATTTCTCGCACACACGAATCTCTGTATCAAACAAGCCGTGGCTGGGGCAAATAAGCTGATAATCGTGTGCGGTATATATAATCTTTAAATCGCTTTTAGTCTTTTTGCGATATTTGTCAGCTTCTATAATAATACTGGGTGTAAGATGAAACTGAATATTATTGAGGTGAACAATATCCGGCTTGAAGTCACGGAGGACTTTTCTCAGTTTCCGTTTTGCCTCGTGGGAATAGATAATCCTGAAAGGAGCAGTGAGATTTTTCATTACTCCTTTGCCGAAATCCATATCGGAAACATAAGCACCGGCATTGTTACCCACAATATTCTTTTCATTTTCAAGTCCGAAATACTCAACCTCGTGACCGTGTCCCGTGAGCATTTCTCCGAGCTTGAAAACATAGGTTTCTGCACCGCCCTTGGGATAAAGGAACTTATTTATTAACAAGATTCTCATTTCTGATTTCCTCCGTAGCGGACACATTGCCATTGGCAGAAGGTGCGTAAAGTTCCAAAGTCTTTTCCACCACATCCTGCCAGCTATACTTATTACATATATAGTCAGCGGCTTTTTCTTTATATCCGTCAACTATATCTTCATTATCACACAAGTGCTGAAGCACTCTCTGCAAATCCTCTGTATCGCTCTTTCTGAAAGTCACTCCGAACTCCTTTGTTACCTCGGCACACTCGGGAATATCCGAAGTGAGGCAACAGTTGGAATAGCTCATAGCTTCCAGCAAACTCAGAGGCATACCCTCAAGGTCAGAAGGTAACACATATATATATGCGTTGCTGTAAAGTTCCTCAAGTGTTCTGCCTTCAACAAAACCTGTAAAGATGATTCGCTCGTCACCCTTCGAAATTTCAGCCAGTTCTTTCGCGAATTCATCGGTATCCGATGAACCACCTGCAATAACAAGTTTTTTTGAAGACTTTGTCTTTTTGAATGCCTCGATAAGATAAGCGATACCTTTTTCGGGCACAAGTCGTCCGAGATAAAGTATATATTCATCCTTCATAAGGGAAAACTTTTCTTTTATAACAGAGGCATCAGCAGACTCAGGTCTGTTGACGCCATTTGGAATATATACAGTTTTGCGATTATATGTAGATTCAAAATAATTCTTCACATTTTCGCTGAGTACTATAATTTCGTCGGCAAATTTAACTGCACACTTTTCTCCGAAAAGTATATATTTTGATGCAAAGCCGCCCCATTTTGCACGTTGATGGTCAAGTCCGTGGACGGTAACTATACATTTTTTGCCAAAGAATTTGGGAATCCATATCATGGCTGAGGGGCCTTCCGCATGAAAGTGCACCACATCGTAGTTACCGAAAGCCGCGCATATTGCAGCAAAGAACGAAGAAGTCATCGCCGCCAGGCCCTTTTTGTCTATGGTGGGGACCTCTTTGAGTGTAACTCCTCTGAAGTCCTTCTCCCCTGCTCTGTCAAACTCTTCGCCGCTTACATGATGGCCCTTTCGGTTATAGCACACAACGCTGTGCCCAAGCTCCGTCATACCCGAGGAAAGCTCGCTCACAACTATCTCAACTCCACCCTCACGGGACGGAATACGCTTGTGGCCAAGCATAGCGATACGCAGTTTCTTCTTACCTTCAGATATCATTTATACACCTTCCATACCAAGCACAGCACCGAATGTTCTGAGAATGATGCACAGGTCAACAAAAAGATTTCGTTTTTCTATGTACTTGAAATCCAAATCCAGCCACTCATCGAAGCTCAGGTCATTTCTCTTGGGCTGTATCTGCCAGTAGCAGGTAAGTCCGGGAGTAACCGAAAGACGTCTGCTCTGGTATTCGGTATACTGCTCAACCTCTCTGGGCAGAGGAGGTCTGGGACCTACGAAACTCATATCTCCCTTGAGAATGTTAAGCAGCTGAGGAAGTTCATCAATACTGGTCTTGCGGATAAATCTTCCCACACGGGTAATTCTGGGGTCATCCTTGATTTTAAAAACAGGACCTTCCATTTCGTTTCTGTCCAGAAGGTCATCAAGCATTCCCTCTGCATTGGCTACCATTGAACGGAATTTATAGAACTTGAACTTTCTTCCGTTCTTACCGACTCTCTCCTGAACATAAATAGGAGATGCACCCGGGCTGTCGATACAAATAATCAAAGCAACCAAAGCCATGGGAAAAGCCAAAAAGACAATTGCCAAAAGAGAGAGCATAATATCAAACACTCTCTTGAAGAAGTCGTAGACAGGCTTTGACTTTACCAATGCAGAAGTTTTGTCCGCGGCATAAGTATATTCAGTTGTGTTTTTATTTAATTCAACACCCATTTATCCTAAACTCCTTATCCCGCAACAGGTTGCCCTGATCAAACCGGCTGATAGAGCAACTTAATCAATAATTCATCAATTGACTTTTTGTCAGGAGTAAACTCCATATATACATTTCCGACAGTATTCTTACCCTCTATCTCATAAATCGTACCGAATTCATAAGTAGAGATTTTTTCCAAAAGACTGTTGAGTCTTGTTACAGAGCAGTCAGAAACCATATATTCAGATGCCACATCAACAGCATCCAGCAGAAAACCCTCATCGTTCTGAACACGGTATTGGGTTTTATCAATAAGCGCTTCCAGATACTGGCGCTGACGTACCATTCGTGTTGAGTTGGTACTGTCTTCGAGTCCGTATCGTGTGCGGACATAATTGAGAGCATGCTTGCCCTGAAGCAAAACTGTTTCACCCTTCACAAGAATGTCATCAATTCCTGTAAAATCATCCAGCACCTCAACCTCAACGCCACCCACCAGATCATTTATCTCGCTTACAGCGTCCATAGTCACGGAGATATAGTGGTCGATCTTGGTATCGTTGAGCACGCCTGAAACAGCATCAGCTGTGTTGTGACAACTGACTTTGCCGCCTTTTCCGTAGGTGTGTGCCAGAGCCAACTGCTCATAAGTAGTGCCCATGGTTTCGCCGGCAAGACCGATAACGTTGATATTTGCCATAGTGTCACGGTTGATGTGTATGGCATTATAAACAGAGTTTTCGTTATCAATAACAAACAACATCAGGAAGTCCGCCTGCTGGTCATTGTTATAGGAATTGTTTTCTATCTCTCCCTCAAACTTATCAAGACCCATCACAAGCAGAGTTTCCGTGTTATTCTTTTTTTCGTAAGTTTTTCCGTTGTATTCAACGGTAGTCTTTACGGAATCGGGCACAGGAAGGTACGGTCCTGAATGTTCACACTTGTCGAACATCAGAATCGCACCAAATACCGCACCTATAATAAGTACCAGGGCCAAAACACCGCACAGCACTCTCTTTTTACTGGAAAAAAACTTGCTTATATGATGGGAACTGATCATACGCTCTTCTTCTTATACAGAGCAACTGCTGCAAATGCTGCCAGCATAACTGCTGCAGTTGAAGAATACATTACGATGTCCATTGTGGGATCACCGGTCTGGGGGGATGTTGTTTCGTTTGCTGTTTTATCAACAACAACTGCGAAAGTGCCGAGCTCCTCAGCGGAGAACACAAGATATCCGTTCTCATCAATCATTGCATCCTCAACAAGAACCCACTCACCGTCGATCAACTGCATGAAACCAACAAAGCCTTTGAGAGTATCTGCATCAAGCTTGATCTTGAACTTGCCGTGCTCTTCATGAGGCTCGCAGTCGTTCATATCGATATAGAAAAGGTCGCTTACTGCAAGGTCAAGAATAGAAACACCTGCAAGGTTTGCGAGCTTCTCGAGAGCGTCACAAAGTTCGCCCAGGTCTTCTGCATTAACGATATCGTTGTATGCATCTTCAAACTCCTGACGTTCCTCGTCTGTAAGAGTTACGCGATCTTTGTAAGGAATAATGGTAAGAGAAGCTGTGCAATTGGGATCTTCGTTCTCAAACTCAATGATGATGGGTGCATCGTTGCCGGAGGGGCTCTTGATAAACCAACCTGCAGCACCTACATTAATGCACATTGCAAACACCATTACAACTGCCATTGCTGTTACTAATAATTTTTTCATTTTAGTTCATCCTTTCTGTGACTAAAAAAATAATTGCTTAATATTAATCAACCGAGTCAAAGAGAAGTTCTCTCTGCAATTCGGTATAATTACTTACAAATTCCGCTCCCAGTTTTTTCTCTATGAAACTGTAAGCTTTGCCGAGAAACGGCGGTCTTTTTTCCGAATCGTGACAATCGGACCCGATAAAATGTACCCGACTATCTGCAATAAGCTTTAAAGCTCTGCGTCTTGTGGAAAAACTGTTTATGAAACTTGCATTAATCTGAAACAGAATTCCGCTTTTGAGGAGTCTGTCCATCAGTACTTTGTTCCTGATTACATCGTAGCGCTCAATGTGAGCAAGCACAATGGTAAACCGGTTGGAGCAGGCAAGATTAATAAGCTCCTTGAGGGAGTATTCGGACCAGATGCCCACCGGCATTTCCAAAAGCAAAAGTCGGCTGTCAGCTATACATAGTTTTTCGAGATTATCAAGTTTGCTTAATCCGTCGTAGTAAGCAACCTCCGCACCAAGGAGAATCTCCGGAGAGTCCTGAGAGAGAGCGGACTTCAATTCATTATAAGAAGCATCTCTCCTGTTAACAAACTCATCCACCGACTCCCGGTCGGCAAGGTAATGGGGTGTAGCACAAACAACGCCAACACCCTGAGAGGAAAGCATCGAGAGAAGTTTGAGACTATCTGAGATATTCTTGCTTCCGTCATCAACGGCAGGAAGAATATGGGTATGAAAATCAACCACCGTTTACGGTTGTCTCCTGCTGATAATAGCCTGACTTGTAATACTTGCGGTAATATTTGGAATATCTCCTGTATTTTCCGCCGATACCGCCGCCGCCCTTGGACTCGTTGAGAACACAGCCAAGAACATTAACATTTGACAACTCAAGCTGTCTGAGACACGCCTCAAGCTCTTTCTTCTCTGTATAATCCTCGCGAATAACAACTATCATTCCTGTAATATATTTCGCAACTGCAAGTGCGTCGGAAACAACATTGACAGGAGGAAGGTCAATAACAATATAATCGAATTTTTCGGACATAATACCGATTATGGTCTCCATTCTGTGCGAGCCCAGAAGCTCGGAGGGGTTGGGAGGAATATCACCTGAGGGCATTATGTACCAATTATCCAGAAGGGATGATTTGAATGCGCTCATCTGATGTGACTCAAATCCCATAAGCAGGTCTGTGAGACCGGGGGTACTCTTGAGATTCATTTTCTTGGCAACGCTGGGAATTCTCAGGTCACCGTCAATGAGGAGCACCTTCTTTCCGCTTTCAGCCAGAACATAGGAAAGGTTAACGGCAGTTGTACTCTTGCCCTCTCCCCTCATAGAACTGGTAACACCGATAATAGAACATTTCTGATTCTCGGGAAGTGTAAATGAAAGGTTAGCTCTCAGGAGTTTATACTGCTCAACTGCGGTAAACTCCAGGTTTTTGTGGAGAGTTTTCTTGTTGACTGCTGAATCGAACAGCGGTTTCTTTGTTTTCTTTCTCAATGCCATATCAAGTCGCCCTCCTTATCTGATAGTCTTCTTGCGCTGGTAATAGTATGCATACTGTTTGTCGGATGAACCGAGAAGATTGGGAACCTTCGCAAGAATGGGATAGTCATAGGTTCTGAGAATATACTCATCATCGTGAATTGTATTATCGAGCATGGCAAGCAGTGCTATCGCGATAACAGAGAGTGAGCCGCCAAGCAACAATCCCACAATGGTCCAACGTGTAACATAAGGCGATACCTTCTGGGGATTAACGATACCCATATCAACAACTTCCATGGAAGCGCCCTCCATAATGGCGTCTATACGTCTGGGGAGTACCTCTGCAATTGTGTTGACGATCTTTGCTGCAACCTCGGGGTCGTCTGCCGTAACGGTAACGCGGAGAACCTCTGTCTCATCAACAGGCTCTGCTTCAATCATATGACAGAGCTCCTCGTATGTATAATCATAACCGCTCTTCTCTGCTACTTCACCAAGGGTAGTTCTGTTTATGAGGAAAACCGTGTAGGTCTTTACAAGACTCTGGGCAGCTAAAAGGTCAGATGAACTGATGTTGAAGTTAGAATTGCCCAAAGAAAAAGAACTGTTGTTAACGTAAAGCATAATAGACGAAGAGTACATAGGAGTTATCACAAACTTCGCCACAGAAAAAGCAACTGCTCCGCAAATAAGAGCCGCAAGAATAATAACCCATATCCGCTTCCAGAGAGTTTTAAAAATATGAACGAAGTCTATAACATAATAGTCCTGAGTTTTCTTTTTGTTGTTTGCCATGTGTCAAATACTCCTAACTGCCAATGGAAATACATGCTGAAAATAAGCACAAAACGCCATATTAGTAAATATATAACTATGGTAACACATATTAACTGCAAATTCAACTAAAAATCAACATATTCTTAAATTTTTTATTATAATGTTATTTAATATTTTTATATATTCCTCTGATCCCCTTAAAATCAGAAAGATGCCGAAGTGAAAAAACTGTCACTCCGACACCTTAGCGAGACCTGTATTCTCAGGAATTACGGTTATTTGCAGCCCATACAACCGCTTCTGAGCATAAAGCTCTCACAGTCAACGCACTTCTTCTCTGTGGGATTTGACTCATGAGTACCCACTTTGATACTGTCAAGTTTGCAGTAACCCTGTTCCTTGTTATTATAAGCACAGTTTGTGACGGAACAATGAATACTTCTGTTTACGCTACATTCGTTCATAATTTTCACCTCATTATTTTCGGTGCCAAAGCACCGTAAATGTATTATTTGCACCGAGAACTTTCTTATTCACGCACACACCGGCACTGCCATAAATATTATAAAGCGAGGTGTTTTATATGGACTACATATTAGCAGGTCTTATCATAGCTTTTTTGGCGGTATTCGGCTTTTTGCAACTGGCAAAAATAATCGTAGTCAAAATTCTTATACCGAAAAATATGCCTTCCTGCTCCCTGTTGCTCAGGATGCAGGGCGAACAGGATGACGCCGAAATGATCATAAGGAGTATTGCAGAAAAAATCCGCTGGAAAAAAGATTTGCCCTATAACGAAATAATTATTGCAGACTGCGGCATCAACAATAAGACTTTACGCATTCTTCAGGCTCTGTGCGAGGAATATCAATTTTTAAAAATAATCCCCAAGGATAACCTGAATGCCTATTTCTGAAAGCAGCTATACCGCATTTGAAAACATTCAGGAATTT
Source organism: Ruminococcus sp. (assembly GCA_045654185.1). Taxonomy (GTDB): domain Bacteria; phylum Bacillota; class Clostridia; order Oscillospirales; family Acutalibacteraceae; genus Ruminococcoides. The sequence continues at coordinate 46,711 of JAZOMY010000020.1, read as the reverse complement.
ATGGGAGTATTTATGGAAAAACTGTTGTCTGCCACGGTATTTTGTATTATAATTAGTCTGTAAAAATTTGCATACAGGGTGACAGGAGCAAAATGGCAGACAATGAACTCTTTGAGGTTTGCGGTGAGGTTGAACGCATCGTTTACCGTAACGAAGAAAATGAATATACTGTGCTTGAGGTAGGCTGCGGTGACGAATACGTGACCGCAGTCGGCATTATGCCGCAGGTTTTTGAGGGTGAAGAAGTAAAATTGATCGGCACCTTCAAGAGTCACTCACAATACGGCGAACAACTGTCCGTCACTGCATTTGAGAGAAGTATGCCAACCACAGCTATCGGTATTCTCAAGTATCTTTCCTCAGGCGCTCTCAAGGGCATCGGTCCTGCTACCGCCGCAAGGCTTGTTAAAGAATTCGGCGAAAAGACGCTGGAAGTTATGGAGAGCGAGCCACAGCGTGTTGCTCTGATTAAAGGCATATCCCAAGATAAAGCAAACAGCTTCAGCGAACAACTGAAAATGAACACCGGCATCAAGGAACTTATGCTCTATCTCGGAGCATTCGGTATTGACACCACAGAGGCGCTGGCACTATGGAAACGCTTCGGAAACAAGACTATCGAAATCATTGAATACAACCCCTTTTCCCTCTATACCGAAGGGGGTGCTATAAGCTTTGAAACCGCGGATTTAATCGCAAAGCAGAAGAATTTCGAACCTGACAGCAGTGTGCGCATAAAAGCAGGTATTGCCTATGTTCTCAGACACAACCTGAGAAGCGGACACACCTGCCTTCCCGAGGATAAACTACTGAGCACCACCTCGGAATTCCTTCAGGTTGAATTGTTCAAAACTCAAATCTCACTGGGCGAAATGATAACAGACGGAACCCTTATCAGAGAGTGCCTGGGTGAGCGCGATTTTATATTCCTGCCCCAGTATCATCTGAGCGAAAGTTACATTGCCGGCAGAATGAAAATGCTCACCCGATATCCTGTTGACCCCATCCGTGATATAGATGAGGAAATCAATGGTGTTGAACAAAGACACAATATTTCTTACGCAGAGCTTCAGCGACAAGCCATATTCGAAGCACTTAACAAGGGTTTGCTGATACTGACAGGCGGTCCCGGCACAGGCAAAACAACCACTCTCAACGGTATTATAGAAATACTGAGGCGCAATGGTCAGACCGTACTTCTGGCAGCACCCACAGGCAGAGCCGCACAGAGAATGAGCGAGCTCACGGGCTGTGAAGCCAAAACTCTGCACCGACTTTTGGAGGTACAGTGGACCACAGAGGAAATTCCCGAATTCAAAAAGAACGAACACAATATGCTCAACTGTGATGTGCTTATTGTTGATGAGTTATCCATGGTGGACTCGGTGCTTTTTGAAAACGTGCTCAGGGCACTTCCCATGGGTGCCAGACTGATACTTGTGGGGGACAGCGACCAGCTTCCCTCCGTTGGTGCAGGAAATGTTCTGGCAGACCTGATTTCATCCGGGGTTCTCCCCTATGTCAAACTCACAGAAATATTCAGGCAGTCCCAGGAAAGCCTTATAGTCACCAACGCACATAAAATCGTAAACGGCGAAATGCCCAGGCTTGACGTTAAGGACAACAACTTTTTCTTCCTGCCTTGTGCTGATATGACTCAGGCGAGAGAACTTATTGTCAGCCTCTGTAAAGACAGACTGCCGAAAAGCTACGGCTACTCTCCCCTCTCCGAAATTCAGGTACTCTCACCCGGCAGGAAAGGAATTTTAGGTACAGGAGAACTGAACACCGCTCTCAGAGAAGCACTCAACCCTCCCTCCACAAAAAAGGATGAAGTTACCTTTGGCTTTACCACCTACCGCACAGGCGACAAAGTTATGCAGGTTAAAAACAACTACAACATATCTTTCCTCAAAGATTCGGGGGAATACGGCGAGGGAATTTTTAATGGTGACATAGGTATAATTGAGCAGATTGATAAAATCAGCAAACGCATGCAGGTAAGATTCGATGATAGAGTTGCGGTCTACGACAGCGACTGCGTAGCTGACCTGGAATTAAGCTACGCCTGCACCGTCCACAAAAGCCAGGGCAATGAATTTGACGCAGTTATTATGCCTATTATGAAGAATTCAAAATATCTGTTTTACCGAAATCTTCTGTATACCGGTGTTACCCGCGCAAAGAAACTCCTGATTATTGTAGGCAACAAAGAGAGCATTGAATATATGGTGAGCAATAATCTTCGGACTCTGAGATACAGCGGACTTAAATTTATGCTTAAAAGGGATTGATGTAATTGAAATCATCCGGTTGCACAGAATTCTCAAAACGGTACAAACGTAAACTCTTCATCAGAAAGGTAACTGCCGCAATTTTTCCGGAGAGATGCCCATACTGCGACAAGGTAATTCTCCCTGCGCGTGCCTGTTGTCCTGAATGCTACGAAAATTTTCCCGATATCATTTATGAAAGAATGGCATTCGGGGGTTATCCCACCGTCTCTCCCTTTGCTTATATCAATTCATACCGCAATGCAATAAGGCGGTTCAAATTTGACGGAATTGTCCAGTTTGCACCGCAGATGGCTGAAATTATGGCAGAGGCTGCAAAAAGAGCATTCAATGGTGAGGAATTCGATGTGATCACCTTTGTGCCGCTGCACCCCGACAAAGAAAAGGAAAGAGGCTTTAACCAAAGCAAACTTCTGGCAAAGGAGCTCTCTCTGCTTCTGCAAATCCCCTGTGAAGATTTGCTGATAAAAACCAGAAACAACCTTCCGCAGCACAAAACAGATGCCAGAGACCGAAAGAAGAATGTTTTGGGAGTGTACAAGCTCTGCGCAAATAAACAAACGGAAAACCAGCGCATTCTCATAGTGGATGACATCATCACCACCGGACACACTCTGGGTGAATGTGCCCGTATTCTGAGCGAAAGCGGCGCTTCAAAAATTTGTTGTGTAACTTTTGCAACTGCCGTGGTAAAAACGACTTGAAATAACTCTCGGGTTATACTATACTATTTAAGTATCTGAATATTTCTGAATAATAACCGAAAGGATGTATATAATGGATATTGCTCTGGACCTGGGCACCTGTAACACCAGAATACTCACAAAAGAAAAAGGCAAGGTTCTGGATGAGCCCTCTGTCATAACATATGATGCCATCGAAAACAAAATTCTTGCCGCAGGCAAGGAAGCTTACCGTATGCTGGGCAAAACACCCACAAGAATTCACGCTGTTTATCCTCTGGAAGGCGGCGTTATCGCAGAGCTCGACCTTGTAGAGGAAATGATTGATATCTTCCTTTCCCAGGTAAGCTCCTCCAAGGTTGTTATGCCAAGAGTAGTTGCTTGTATTCCCGGTGAAATCACTGAGGTTGAAAAGCGTGCGGTTGTCAACGCAATTTCCAGTTTCGGTGTCCGTCGCGTATATCTTATTGAAGCCGCAAAAGCCGCTGCTATGGGTGCAGGACTTGACATTATGAGTCCTCACGGATGTATGATAGCGGATATCGGCGGCGGTACCGCAGATATTGCTGTTATGTCTCTGGGCGGTGTGGCCGTAAGCAACACCATCAAGGATGTGGGCAAGCGTATGGACGAAGAAATTGTCAAATTCGTCAGACGCAAATATTCCCTTATCATCGGTAACACTATGGCAGAGCAGTGCAAGAATGCCATAGGATGTGTTATGCCCCCGCTGGAAGAAAAGGTATTCAGAGTCAAGGGTAGAGACTCTATGAGAGGTCTTCCCCGCTATGTGGATATGAAGTCCTCCGAGGTTTACGAAGCAATAATCGAAATTGCCGCAGGTGTGGTCAAAGGCGTTATGGATGTACTGGAAAAGACTCCTCCCGAGCTTATCGGTGACATCTTCACCGACGGACTCACTATTTCCGGATCACTGGCTCAACTTGATGGTTTTACCGACCTTATCGCAAGGTATACAAAACTTGAGGTGCATCTGGCAGAAAATGCAGGTGACTGTGTTGTAAAGGGATGTGGCGAGGCTATTGCCTACATCTCCGACGTAGAGAGCAATTCCGCTCTCAGTGTCAATCCCTTGCTGGCGGCTTATTGATTAATAATATTTCAAGGGAACTGCTTCTTTGGCGGTTCCCTTTCTGTTTTTACCCATACTGTCAATGTATGGGTGTTTTCGTTTTTTCTTGACAGCAAGCATATTGTGATAGTAATATAGAGGTGTACCGATGTATTGTAGAACCTATACATTTTACTGATGATGTGAGGTAATTATGGCAAAAGCAAAATCGCATAAAATTTCAAAAATCTCCGCTTTGCATTACGCAAGATTTTTTATCAGACTTTCCATATTTATAGCCGCGCTGGTGCTCTACATTGTCAGCAAAGCAACCGCACAGGACAGTCTTTTTCTGAATCTTGAACACAGCTACATTGCGCCTGTTGTTGTCTGGATAATTTTTGCAGTAGAAATGATATTCCGGTTTTTCCCTGCAAAGTTTGAGAGTATGGGCTGCCAGAAACAATTCGGAAATAATTACAAACCCTCCCCTGTTGCGGACAGACTGAAACCCGACAGACTGCCCTGGTGGAAAACTTTCCTTATTGCAGCTATATGGATAGGCGCCAACTCCGTAATCGGTGTCTTTCATATTCTCGGTTTCTATGACGAGGGAATTCTCTACCTGCTTTTCCTTTTCTATGCGGTCTGCGATATGATTTGTGTGCTGTTCTTCTGCCCTTTTCACACTCTGATTATGAAGAACAAGTGCTGCACAACCTGCCGTATTTACAACTGGGACTTTCCGATGATGTTCACTCCTCTTGTGTTTGTACCAAATCTGTTTACATACAGTCTGGTTATCGTATCACTTGCACTTCTCTTGGAATGGGAAATTCTCTACAAACTATATCCGCAGAGATTCACAGAAAACACCAACCTCTCCCTGCGGTGTGCAAATTGTAACGAGAAAGCCTGCCGGCACAAAAAACAGCTTCAGCACTATCTCAAAAAATACAACGCTGAACACAAGGGTGAATTTGATATGCCCTGTATTGATACCAGGGAAACTCTTCACAAATAATCAGATACTTAAACGATATTCCCGAAGAACATTTCTTCGGGATTTTTCTTTACTCTGCGGATTTATTTTTATGTTGCACTTTGATTTACTTTATTATATAATAATAATAATATGCTTTTTATCAGATTTACTTTGACAGGAGTATTTTTATGTTTACTAAAATAAAAAGAATAGTGGGAGTTGCTGTTCTGGCTGTATTTCTGATTTCAGTACTGTATATAACAATACTCAGGACTGCTGACACATTTCCCACCTTTTTCGGATACTGCACGCAACGTGTGGACTCTGACAGTATGGAGCCCGAACTTGATATTGGCGATGTTATCATTGTCAAAAAGACAAACCCTGCCGATCTGAAAAAGAATGACTGTATCTCCTATATGGGCAGAGAGTATCCGGTGGAAGGAATGGTTGTTATCCATCAGATAGTCGAAGACCCCCGCGAGGATGACGGCACCTACTACTTCACCACAAGAGGCATCAAGCCCGGCGCTCTCAATGATCCTGAAATCAACGATTCGCAGATTTACGGCAAGGTAATGTATAAAATCCCTCTTATAGGTACACTCTATGACTTCTTCAGCCAGTGGTACGGAATGATATGCTTTGCTTCATTGGTTGTGATTGTATTCAGCAGTGAGCTTATCGCTTTCGGAAAGCGCATTATGGGCTCCATAAAGAAAGAAGAAGACGAAATTCCTGCCGGCGGAAGCATTCCTGATTACAACCCTGTTTTCAACGATGTTCTTGCCCGCGAAGCTGAAGAAATAATCACAAATCTGGATGACGATATCTATTAAGGTGACTATATTATGAGCAAAATTAAAGGCAGTTGCGAAATGTGCTCTCATTACGTCTTTGATGAATATCTCGGGTGCTATACCTGTGAGATAAATCTGGACGAAGACGAGATGGAGCGTTTCCTCAGGGGAAGCAATTTTGACTGTCACTACTTTTCCCTTGAGGATGAGTACAAGATAGTCAGAAAACAAAACTGATATATACAAGAATACCCGACAGAACATTTATCTGTCGGGTATCTTTTTTACTCTTTATCGCGTTGACTCGTACTGAAAGCGTATTTTATAAATGACGAAAAAAGGCACACGGTTTTTACGCCGTGTGCCTTGATTATAGCATCAGGAATAAGTGTACTGACCGATTGTGTACTTACCGCTTGCATTGGAATCAAGATAGAAACCATTCTCTGTGTAAGTATCAAGGCTCAGGTCCACAGTCTGCTGAGAGCCATAGTTGAAGATAATCATATTCATACCTGCGGGAACAGTGTAAGAATAGATAGACTCGCCATAATCATTTGTCTTAACAAATGTCATGGGAACGCCGGGCCATGCGCCGTTGTTCTCGTTGCTCATGGAGTTCCAGCAGTAAACGTTAACATTTGCCCAACCCTTGTTGTTTGTGAAGTAAACAACTCTCTCTTCACCGCCGGAAGTACCGCCGATAACAGGCTCGGGATGTACATTTGTTACATAGTGCTTGAACCACTTGTAAGCATTGTCAAGCTCGTCGTATGCAGCCTGAAGTTCCTCGTCTGTGCCGCCCTGAACAATGTAGAAGCCTGCATTGCTGAGGATAGCCTCAAACTTGTCATGCTCGTTGGTCTTCTTGTCTTCCTTGGATACATCGAAACCGAACTCAGTCTTGAGAGCCAGCTCATCGTCGCCGAGGGGAGATTCCTGAGCATAGATCTGCTTATCCTTAAGGAAAGCACTTGCCTCTGCATAAAGCTCTGTGAGCATCTCAGAGAGACCTGTGTTGCCGCCTACGGGCTTGCCTGTACCGGGGATAACCTCACCGATAGCGAAGCCTGTCTCCATATCAGCAACGAACTTCTGGATAGCAGTTGCGTCCTTAACGTTTACGTTCTTGGAACCGTCAACGTCAGCTGCCTTCTTAGCATCATCAGAGAGGAGCATGAGACCAGCAGCGGACTTCTGGATAGCAGTTGCATCCTTAACGTTAACCTTCTCGTCCAGATCAGCGTCACCGAGGAGGATACCGCCCTCAACGGGACCGGTGGGATTTGTGGGCTCGGTGGGATCTACTGTTGTGTCATACATATAAACAACACATGTAGAACCTGCAACGAGGGAACCCTGTGCATTTGTGGGAGTGATTACCTTACCGAGGCCGGACTTGGGAGTTGTGAAGTAGATGTCCTTGCTGGTAACCTGGTTGTACTCAAATCTCTCATCAGCAGCAAGCTTTTCGCCTGTGTTTGCATCGATGTGAGAAACGATGATATCAGCATTGAAGATAACTGTCTTGTCCTTAACGTAGATAACGTCAGCAGCTACGTAACCGGGCTCACCGTTGAGAGGCTCCTGCTTGCCCTGACCGGACAGGAGGAACATAACGTTACAGCTTGTTACCATGTAGTCGAGCTGGTTGTTGGACTTGTTGATGCTCTTCTTGTACCAGTTGCCTACGGTCTCGCCTGCGAGAAGCTCGGAAGCATCTGTTACCTTTTCCATGTTCTGTAAGGAGTTGTCCCAATCACCGAGAGGCTTCTCTTCTTCATCGGTGTAAGCATACATTCTGAGTGTGCCGTTACCGAGTCTGTTGTAGTAGTAAACAGTGATGGAATCAGTGGAAAGCTGCTTGTAAACGAATGTGATTACAGCAGGATTGTCTGTGTCAAATACACCCTTGAAGTTTGTGGGATATTTCTCAGAAATGAGCTCATAACCGGAAACATTCTCGAAGGGAATGTTGTACTCGGTCTCATCAAGCATTCTGTAAGTGATGTCGGAAGCAATGGAGTTGCCCTTATCATCAACGCACTTGATAGTGAGGTATTCGCTGGTGTTGAATCTCTCGTAGTAGTAGTTAACTACGACTTCTTCACCCTTCTGTACTGTACCGTAAACGCTGTCGCCTACCTGAGTACCCTTTGTGAACTCAATCTTTGTGATGTTGTGGTCAAATACTGTGTAGCTGTCGGGGTTAGCTCTCCATGTGTCGCCGATCTTGTAGAGAGAATCGTTGGACTTGATGAGCTTGCCGTCAGAGTAATGATTTACTGTAACTGTGTTATACTCGTCAGCCTTAGCGGTAGTTGTGCCCTGAACGAGAACTGCACCGCTGTATGCGCCGATGTTGTATGTGCCGGAAGCTGTGCCGAGGGATTCAAGGCCAGCCTTCTCACCGTTGGCTACGATTGTCCATGTGCCTGCGGGAAGTGTAACTGTGCCTGCTGCACCGTTGTTAACAGCTACGATAACCTTGCTCCACTCGCCGGCCTTAGTGTTGGAGAGTGAATATGCAAGGATGCCGTTTGTGTTGGAAGTGGTAAGCCACTCAACGTTGTTATAAGTCATGGAGTTTCTGAAAGGTGTGTAAGCAGCACGAATCTGTCTCATACCCTTTGCATATGCAACTTCCTGTGCATAGGTTTCGATTCTTTCCCAATCGAAAGCATTTGTTGTACCTGCGTTGTAGGAGTTACCGTTGCCGTACTTGGAACGTGCAAACTCTGTACCTGCAAGTGTGAAGGGGATACCCTGAGTTGTGAAGAGATATGTGAAGGACATTCTCAGCTGGCTTCTGTACTTAGCATCTGTTGTGTCATAGCCTGCGAGCTTGTTAGCGCCTGCAATACCCTGTGACATAACGATGTTGTCCCACCATGTTACACCGTCGTGACAGTCAACATAGTTTACGGACTGGTTGGGATACTTAACGTAGCCGTCGCTGGAGAACTTACCGTTAACACCACGCTTGAGAGCTGTAACGTATGCCTTTGTGGGAGCGCCTGTGAACCAACCCTTCATGTTACCTGCCTCAGAACCGTGCATAGCCTGTCTGGTGTAGGAGTTGAAGCCTGCGATATTAGCAGAAAGCTTGGAGAAGCTTGTAGTCTCAACAGCGTTACCTGCAGAAAGACCTACATCGCCAACAGACCAAGGCTCACCGTACATGATGATCTTCTTGCCTTCGCCGCCGTACATGCCGTCGAACATAGCTCTGATCTGGTTCATTGTGGTGATGTCATGAGCTGTCATAAGGTCAAAACGGAAACCATCGATATGATACTCTTCTACCCAGAATTTGAGAGACTGCATCATATAGTTGCGGAACATTGCCTTATCGGAAGCAGTTGTGTTACCGCAGCCTGTACCGTTGATGTACTGAGTTGCGCTCTGCATTCTGTAATAGTAGCCGGGAACTGTGTATGTAAATGCAGAATTCTCGGTTACATATGTGTGGTTGTAAACAACGCCCATGATAACGGTGATGCCTCTGTCGTGGAGAGCCTGAATGAGCTGCTTGAACTCCTTGATTCTTACATTACCGTCGTAGGGGTTTGTGGAATACATACCCTCGGGGAGGTTGTAGTTCTTAGGATCGTAACCCCAGTTGTAGCTGAGGGGGTTAGTCTCGTCGCCGGAAGCGAAGTCGAAGGGACACTGAATGTGAACAGCCTTTATACCCTGCTCAACGAGATAGTCGATACCGACTTTCTTTGCGCCGTCCTTACCGTTGATGGTAAGACCGCCTTCAGCAAAACCTAAGTACTTGCCCTGGTAGTTCTTGTCAACACCTGATGTATCGGAAGATGTAAGGTCAGCAATGTGAACTTCCCATACAACTTCGTCTGTCTGGTTCTCAAGGAAAGCGTGCTCGTCCTTGTCCCAGCCATCGGGGTCAGTAGTGTCAAGGTCAACTACCATGGAGCGGTTGCCGTTAACGCCGGCTGCCTTTGCGTAGATGTCATAAATCTCGTTGGTGCCTGCGGGAGAAGCGATTACATATGTGTAGTACTCGTTCTTGTGGTCACCTGTGAGAGATACGGACCATACGCCGGTAGCGGAGTCGTATTTCATGTCGTACTTACCAAGGCTCTCTGCGCCGCTTTCAAGGTCAGAACCTGTCTTGAAGAGCTTGAGCTGAATCTTGGTTGCATTGGGAGACCAAACCTTCCAGGTTGTCTTGGAGGGTGTGTAGGTACATCCCAGGTCAGTGCCGTTATATGCCTTGTCCTCAAGGTAGTCTACGTTGTAGTAGTTACCGAGTCTGGCACCGGTCTCTGTGATTTCGGTCTCTGCGGCATCTGCAGTGAGGCATACTGTGGAAAGTCCAGCAAGCATCAGAACTGTCAGAATGAGAGAAACCAGTCTTCTGAGTTTCAAAAAAATCCTCTCCTTCCAGTGCATAATAGTGCACTTTATTCACCAGCAATTATACCACAACAACCTCAAAAAATAAACACTTTTCGGCTTAATTTTGCCTCACGTTTTGCACAATGTTTCTTTAATGGTTTTGTACATATTGATATAGCAAAAAAACATAACAGCGGATATCCGCAACATTATGCCGATACCCGCCTGAAATTTTACGGTTTATTTTATTGTTTCGCTGTTATTGAGCACCTGTGCGCTGTAAATAAACAACACATCGGCATCTGTGAAATCGACCTTTGAGCAGAGAACATCCGGCATCTGATAACGAATATCCAGAAGTACGATCTCTTCGTAACCCGAAATGAGCAAGGGTGCCAGAGATGATGTGAAAGAATCTCTGAAGACAACAAGGCGTCTGCCGTTTGACTGAAGAGGATTCTTTATCTGCAAAAAGGAAAGTGAGCCCGACAGATAAACTTCATAAGGATCCTTGGAATCTTTAAGTTCACGATTATAAACAGGAATGGTTCCACCACTCTGGTAGTCATACACAACCGCTGATTCAATAGATTCATTACCAAGACACACTATCTCTTCCCCTGCAACAGGAAGCGCATACTGTCCGTAATACACACCGCGGAAATTCTCTGTGAGCACCTCCTCGGTATAGGAATCATCCCCACTTGTACCCATAGACTCCAACAGATGTGCCGCAACGTCGGTGATGTTCTCCTGACGCCAGTGAGTATCTGTTCTGTAATAGTCCTCAAGAGAAAGCAGAGGATATATATCAATATACTCCGCAAAAGGAACGGTCGCAGTCATTTTGTCTGCAAAATCATCATAATCCATAGAGAGATGACCGCTCTCCGCTGCCATAAATGCATTCTTGTCCGGAATCAGAGAGAAGTATACATTCTTTGCATCTGAAAGATACTTATTATTAATATAGGAAAATCTGCTTCCCGCATATTCAATCGAATCGGGATTCATAGGATATTCCATAGATGAGATATATCCATCCGACATATACACGCCGTTATTGTCCATTTTATGAAAAACGTATTTTGAGGCACCTGCCTTCAGAGCTCTGAACTCCTTACGGAAGGGAAAATTGTCGGTAGTGTACTCCTCAAAGTTCGACATAAAACTGCCGTTCAGAATACTCTCTGCGGTGATTTTCGGCATAGGCTTGGGCTCACGGCGCTCCATAAAATTGAATTCTTCCTTGGGAAGTACCAAGCATAAAAGCGCCAACACGCCAACTGCCAGAGAGAAGGATACGCACATTATTATATTTCTGATTTTTTCACTCATTGCTTACCCTCCTCAGAATCTGAAATACAAGAACGGATTGAAGGAACCATCCACCAGATACGCAGTTACCACTGCAAGCAGTACCAGAAGCACCACCGGCTCTGCCACATTGATAATCTTTGACAAGGCAGGCTTCTTGCTGAGTTTTTCCATAAGTGTTTTCATAAGGGGCGTTGAACCCACAGCCGCTATAATCAACACCAAGGCATAATCCCTCAGATAGTAGAAGAAGGGTGCAGACACAAAGGGAACGCCGCCAACTCCGAACATACCGCCCAGATCGCTTATTGCCATAGTCATATCGTTTGCATTGAAGATAACAAAACTTATGAGAACAACAAAAGCAACATAAAGATGTGCCAGAGGCTTTACTTTATCCAGTATCTTCTTGAGGAAGAATTTCTCAACCATAAGGAGAACAGCAAACATAAGCCCCCAGACAATGAAGTTCCACTCTGCTCCGTGCCAGAAACCTGTTGCAAGCCACACCACCAGAATATTGAATATCCATCTGGGTGTTTTTACCCGGTTTCCGCCAAGGGGGATATAAAGATAATCTCTGAACCAGGTGCCCAGAGACATATGCCAGCGTCTCCAGAATTCAGTTACACTCTTTGATATAAAGGGATAATTGAAGTTTTCGAGAAAATCAAAGCCCATAATCTTGCCGAGACCAATTGCCATATCGCTGTATCCCGAGAAATCGAAGTAGATATGCAGAGCAAATGTCACTGCATAGAGCCAGTAGAACATTACGGACTTTTCTTCGCACTCTCTGAATACATTGCAAAGCTCTCCAAGCTGATTTGCAATGAGAATTTTCTTTGAAAGACCCAGCATAAAGCGCCTGATACCGTAAGACGCCATCGAAAAAGAATGTGTTCTTTCGCCAAGCTGACGGGCAACATCGGAGTATCTGACAATGGGTCCTGCGATAAGCTGAGGGAACATTGCAATGTAAGCACCGAGGTTGATAATGTTCTTCTGAGCAGGCTCTCCCCTATACACATCCACGGTATAGCTGATAATCTGGAATGTATAGAAGCTGATACCGATAGGCAGAGCAATATTAAGCAGACCCACGGAAAGACCTGTGGCAAGGTTGAAATTCTCTATAAAGAAGTCAGCATACTTGAAGTAAACAAGGAAAGAAAGACTTACTGCCACCGATATTCCGCAAAGAACTTTTGACCATACGGTGCCTCGGGTGAGGTGAATAAACAAACCGAAAACATATCCCGACAAAACCGATACAATCATCAGTATTACATAAAGAGGCTCGCCCCAGGCATAGAAAAACAGGCTTGAAATGAGAATCACCGAGTTCTTCAGCTTTTTGGGAGCAGCAAAATATAATATCAGAAATGCAGGTAAGAAGTAATAGAGAAAAGTTATACTTGAAAAAAGCATATTGTTATTTCCTTTTATACATAGTAAAAAGGCATGAGGCGACTCATCTGTCATCCTCATGCCGTTTATTAGTTACTCAGATCAGATTGCAAGAGCCTCGTCAATGATAACTGAAGCTGTGTCGATTGTAGCAAGAGTTGTTGTCTTGAAAGTCTCGATAAGATCAGCTGCACCGAAAGCAACGATTACATACTCACTGTCAACGCTTACTGCCAGAACCTGCTCGGGAATGCCGCACATCCACTGAACTGTTGCGAAGTTGTCCTTGAGAGTGTTTGCGAAAGCAGTTGCATCTGTGCCGTCCTTGAGCTGGTATGCAACAGCTGTGAAGTTGTTCTGATTCATTGCGTGCATAAGGGAAGCTGCAGCCTCAACGTTTGCAAGAGCATCTGCGGGAATGTGGAAGAGAGCGTCAACGTCCTCAGCCTTTGTGATATCAACTGCACCGGCTTTGCCGTCTACTATGTTAGAGTAGTCGCCGCCCATAGCGAAGAACTTATTTTCTTCTGCATAAGCATCGAAAATTGTGTTGAGAACTTCGTCAGGGGATGCAAAAGCAGACTCGGAAACCACGGGAGCTGTTGTGCCATCAGTGTCGCCGGAAGTACCGCTGCAAGCTGCAAGGGATACTACCATAAGTGTTGCCAGAATTAAAGCAAATAATTTTTTCATTTTACTTCTCCTTAAAATTTTGTTCAGATGTTACACGGCAAAAAAGCCGCGTATCAATATTCGGTCAATTGCATTATACCACATAAAAACAAATAAGCAATAGCATTCCAAAAATTACAAAAAAAGCACCCTCCTTACAGAAAGGTGCCTTATTTTATCCTATTTTATGCAGGGCAAACAGAACCCACATAGTCAGGCGGGAATCCCACTCCGAAGGCAGTACCCAGAGAAAGACAAACCGTATTGTCCTGACCCGCAAAATTAAGGGCAATAGCGGTTCCGTCGTGGAGAAGCCGCACTCTGAAGGGTCTGTGCAAACGGGAAGAAAGCTCATCCGAAAGCATAGCGGCATAGTCAATACTCAGAAGGCTCAGCTTTGCATAGCCGCCACGGAATGTATTGAGTGTACCCCCAACTACATAGTTGGCAATACTGATTATAACCTCTCCCTGTTCCCCTTCTTTCAGGGGCAGTTTTTTGCAGGTATCGGTGAGAACATTGAGAAGATACCTGTGAAGTTCCAATGCTCTGCTGTAATTCTCGTCGCTGTCGGAAAAATCCAGTTCCATATTCAGAGACGGTTCTGTGGGCAACACATTTATATTGGAAAGCTCGCCGCTTCGCTTTGTGACAATGCACCTCTTAAGGTTTGTCTGACCGAAATCAAGCACCGCAAAAGTCTTGTCAACCTCGCTTATAAGCCGTGCACACCCGATAGCACCGATATGAGAAGAGTTCTCATAGATTGTTATGTTATACACCCTCTCCCCTGCAAGGTCAAAGATATACTGAATCTGTTCCTTGAAGCGTTTGCCCAGTATTCCTCCTGCAAGGCCGCCTGTGAGAATAACATTATCTATCTGTGCCCAGTACGCCCAGTGCTCATCGCCCCAATCGGGACGGGCATCGCGGTTTTCGGGAAGTCCCTGACGAAGTGTCAGAAGAAGAAGTCCCAGGCGGTTGCCGTATTTCTGTGCCATAGACTGCGCCAGACGCCTGCGGAGAATGTCATCGGACATCATATAATCCGAAATAAATCTGGGAAGTTCCTTGAAGGTATAGTCCGATACATCAATCTTAAGTCTCTCTGCCGTACTGCGGATATCCTCGCTGATGATTTTGGCGGAGAAAATCTCGTCGACACGTCTGCCCTCGATACTGTCGTCGATACCTTTAAGGGAGAGTTTAGCTATGCGCACACTGTTAACCGAGCAGGCTCGGGACAGATATTCTGTTTTTGTTCTTTCCGAATAACATATAAAAGGATTAGTCATAACAACCTCTTTTTGTATTTATCAGCTTCCTGCGGATTCATAAGCCTTGAGTCCTCTGTGCCAGATTAACTGAGAAATTCCGAAAAGCACAAGAGACACCGCCACCGTCACGGGAATGCTCCACCACGACTCACCTCTGAGCAGGAATATTGCAGGATAATATGCCGTGAGTGCAAAAGGCAGGATATAGGTTATCACAGTTTTTACAAATGTATTGTATATCTTTGCGGGATATTTTGCAAATTCATTTGTCATATAACACATATGGGTGATGTGTCCGCTTCGCTTTGTCCAGAAGGATATGGCGGCGGTGCCTGTCTTCACAGAGGTGTATATCATCACCGCAAAGGGAATAACCAGGGCAACAGGGATAATTCTCAAAGGATTAATCTCAGCGAGAGTCTCGGGAGACATTGAAAAAAGGCTGTAAACTATAAGCGCTATGCCTACAACAAGGTCGCCAAAAGCATCAACGCAGAATTTCTCACAGAGAATATAAATCCAGGAATTTATGGGTCGTGTGAGATATTTATCAAAATCGCCCTTGTCAACTATCCAGTAGCCAAGCCCCCACAGGTTGTCATAGAGCAGATGGTCTATGCCCTTGGGGATGAGGGAAAAGCCATAGATAAACAGCACTTCCTCAAAGCTCCACGCATCCACCACCTCGCCGTTTACCGTGTAGCAAAGAGCAGGTATCGCCGAGAAGATAATGCCGAGACACAGTATCTGGACAGCCTGTGTCAAAAGGAATCCTATGGCACCAAGGAAAAAATCCACCTTGTACTCCATAAGCTTCTTAAGGTCCTGTCTGATAAAAATCAGATGCATTTTAAGTATCCTCTTCATATCATCAACCTCCGTGAACAACAAGTCTCTTCATAGCAAGGTGCAGAACAAGCTTTGAAACCGCGATAAAAACCAAAAGCCACAAAACCTGAAGAGCCAGATAGAAAACTATCTCCCCTGCAGAATACATTCCCATATATATCATTACGGGAGTATAGGAAAGAGATGCAAAGGGCAGGTAACCCAGCACTTTTCCGAATCCGCCCATGAAAGCCAGGGGAATTGTGGCACCTGACAGAAAGTCGATAATAACCCCTTTGATAATATCTGTACCCCAAAGGTTCTTCAGATAAAAAGCAAGGAATCCATAGCTCAGATTGAAGAAGAAGTTAATCAGGTATGCAAGCACCATACTGAGCACAAACAGCAAAAACAAGGGAATATTAAAGAGTATTTCCCCTGTGATAATAAAGCGGTAAATCTCCACTCCTGCTGTAATGGGTACAAACAGTATCAGCACCTGCAGAATCTTGCCGCCCAGCTCCTGAAAGAGAAAACACATATCAAAATCAACGGGTTTTATCATTCTCATAGCAATGGAGCCGTCAAGAATTTCTTTGCCGATTACATAGGAGCCGTCGGAGTATGTCAGGTATCCGCTTAAAAAACTGATAAACAGATAAACCACCATATTCTCATAGGTGAATCCGTAAACAGTTGTGCCGTTGGAGGAGTCGAATACAGCTTTCCACACAAAGAACATTACAAAGCACTTCATTATCTCGCCCAGAAGGAAGAAGAGGAAGTTGACTCTGTAGACAACCATCTCCTGCAGACCTGCGCTGGTGAAGGGTTTATACATTCTCAGAAGCCGCATCCAGCATCTCCCCTCCCTTAAGATACAGTCTGCGGATAATCTCCTCGATATCTGCATCCTTTACATTGATATCCTTGACATGGACTTTGGAAAGTGTATACGAAAGCATATTTTCCACAGACACAACGTCGCAGTTGAATCGCACATCCACAGCTGTGCCTTTGAGTTCCGATGAAAAATCTTCCTCACCGAAAGAGAAATCATCTTTATATGTAAGTTTACTGTAATCAGTGCTGTCTTTCAGTTCAAAGTGAAGCTCTCGCATCTGACCGAAGCGTCTCTTAAGTTCAGAGATGTCTCCGTCAAAGACTTTCTTGCCCTTGTCTATCATTACAATGCGCTCGCACAGAAGTTCAATATCCTCCAGATCGTGAGTTGTGAGGATTACTGTTGTACCGTTTTCGGCATTAATCTTTTTGATGGCTTTTCGGATGCTGTCTTTCACCACAACATCAAGACCGATGGTAGGCTCATCAAGAAACAGAACCTTGGGATTATGCAGGAGTGATGCTGCAATATCCGCCCGCATTCTCTGTCCCAGAGATAGGGTACGGACAGGGCTTGTGATGAAATCGTCAAGCTCCAGCACCTCGTTGAGAAACGCCATCCGCTCCTCATAGTCCTTATCGGGAATTTCGTAGATTTCCTTGAGCACCATATAGGTTTCTCTGAGTGCCAGGTCCCACCAGAGCTGTGTTCTCTGTCCGAAGACCACACCGATTTCCTTGACATACTTCTTTCGGTCCTTTGTAGGGATTTTTCCGTCAATGCGGCACTCACCCGAGGTGGGTGTGAGAATTCCCGTCAGCATCTTGATAACGGTGGATTTTCCTGCGCCATTGGGGCCGATAAATCCGATTATCTCACCCTTCGGTACCGCGAAACTTATACCGTCCACGGCTTTGACAGTATTATATTCGGGCTTGAAAAGAGCTTTGAAACTACCTTTGAGTCCGGGCTCTTTCACTGCCTTTTTGAATTCTTTTCTGAGGTCCCTGACCTCTATCATAATATTTTCCAAATTATTACCTCCCCTTATAAGCGGCAACCGCCGCAAGAGTTTATAAACACAGAGACTTTTCAAATTATCCGATGTGTGGTATAATCACCCTCGGTGATTACTATGATATGCAGACTATGTCCCCATAAATGTTCGGCAGAAAGAGATACTGACAAAAGAGGCGGCAGATGCAATATGCCTCTGACACCCTCCGTGGCTCGTATTTCCCCTCATTTCTGGGAGGAGCCACCCATCAGCGGCACCAAAGGCTCCGGCGCTGTATTCTTCTCGGGCTGTACTCTTGACTGCGTCTATTGTCAGAACTTCGAAATTTCACAGGGTGTAAGGAGTTTTCCGAAGGTATCGGCAGAGACACTTGCCGACGAATACAGAAAACTGGAAGAAAGCGGAGTGCACAATATAAATCTTGTCAGTGCCACTCAGTTTCTGCCCACAATAATCAGGAGTTTCGAAATCTACAAACCAAAAATCCCCGTAGTTTATAACACGGGCGGTTACGAGAGAGTGGAGACACTCCGCGCCCTTGAGGGAATCGTAGACATCTGGCTTCCCGACTTCAAATATTCGGATAATGCATTGGCAGAACTTTACTCCCACGCTCCTGATTACAGAGAGGTTGCAACAGAAGCTCTGGAAGAAATGCTGAGACAAAAAGGAAAGCTCGCCATAAATTCTGAAGGAATTGCAGAAAAAGGCGTCCTCGTACGCCATCTGATACTCCCCGGTCACACAAAGAACAGCATTGGTGTCCTTGATATTCTTAAAAGTAATTTCGGCGACTCGGTAACGGTAAGCCTTATGGGTCAGTATATCCCTCACGGCAAGGCTTCGGATTTCAAAAATCTCGGTCGCAAAATTACAAAGAGAGAATATGAAAAAGTATTCTCCCATCTTCTGAATCTGGAGCTTGACGGATTTGCGCAGGAGCTGGAAGCCGCCGATGAGAGCTACATTCCCACCTGGGATTATAACCCGCAGAAATAAAGCAGATAAATAAAAAAGCCGCCGCAAGCTCTGCTCACGGCGGCATTAATTTTATCCAAACAGCCAAATTCAGGCAAGGAAAAATCAGAACATAAATCTCCGTGAGGATTTTTTGATACTTACTGCATAATAAGCCTGAGCACCGATACTATCATCGAATCTCTTGTTCATCATTATCCTCACGTCCTTTCCTTCTATAAAAATACTGCCAAATAACAGAAACTCTGTATCTGTGATTATATCACAAGGCACTCTCATTATCAAGCCTCAAATTCAACAAGAAATAAATAACCTGAACACTGTGATTTCATACTTTCTGTCCGCTGCGTGCCGTCAGTAAAAAACATACACAAAAACCCCCGTGCATAACACACGGGGGTTTAATCGTCATTTCAGGTTTTTGATTACTTTGCGAAATCAATGGCTCTGGATTCACGGATGATGTGAACCTTGATGTGGCCGGGATACTCAAGCTCCTGCTCAATCTTCTGGCAGATTTCACGTGCGAGAACAGCCATTCTGTCGTCACCCACAACCTCGGGCTTAACCATAATTCTGACCTCACGGCCTGCCTGAATAGCAAAGGAACTGTCAACACCCTCAAAGGAGGATGCAACGCTCTCAAGCTTCTCAAGGCGCTTGATGTAGTTTTCAAGATTCTCACGTCTTGCACCGGGACGGGCAGCAGAGATAGCATCGGCAGCCTGAACAAGACAAGCAACAATGGTCTTTGCCTCGATGTCACCGTGGTGAGCATGGATAGCATGGATAACAGCGTCGCTTTCCTTATACTTTCTGGCAACCTCAACACCGAGCTCGATGTGGCTTCCGTCCATCTCGTGGTCGAGAGCCTTACCGATATCGTGAAGAAGACCTGCACGTCTTGCGATGGTGGGATCCATTCCCAGCTCGGATGCCATCATACCTGCGATGTATGAAACCTCAAGTGAATGGTTGAGTACATTCTGGCCGTAGCTGGTACGATAACGGAGTCTGCCCAGAAGTTTTACAAGTTCGGGGTGGATATTACCTACGCCTGCGTCGATAACTGCGTGTTCACCGGCGCTCTTGATAGTAGCCTCAACCTCACGTCTTGCCTTGTCGACCATCTCCTCGATTCTTGCGGGATGGATTCTTCCGTCAGAGATGAGTTTCTCCAGAGAAACTCTGGCAATCTCACGGCGGACGGGCTCAAAGCAGCTGAGAGTGATAGCCTCGGGTGTGTCGTCAATAATGAGGTCACAACCTGTGAGTGTCTCAATAGCTCTGATGTTTCTGCCTTCACGGCCGATGATTCTGCCCTTCATTTCGTCATTGGGCAGAGCAACTACGGAAACTGTCGCCTCGGTTACGTGGTCAGCTGCAAGTCTCTGTATTGCAAGAGAGATAATGTTTCTTGCCTTCTTGTCGGATTCGTCCTTGAGCTGCTGCTCATAGTCCATAATCTTCACAGATTTCTCACGTGCCAGCTCTGAATCAAGCTGTTCCAGAAGGTATGCCTTAGCCTGGTCTGCACTGTAACCGGAAATTCTTTCCAGCATTTCAAACTGGCTCTTCTTGACGGTTTCAATTTCCTCAAGTTTTGCCTCGGCTTCCTTCTGTTTCTTTGCCACGTTTTCTTCTTTTTTCTCTAAATTGTCCAGCTTTTTGTCCAGAGTTTCCTCTTTCTGCTGGATTCTTCTTTCCTGGCGCTGTACCTCCTTGCGGCGGTCATTCAGCTCCTTTTCGGATTCTGTTCTCAGGCGGTGGAGTTCATCCTTGCCCTCGATAACGGCTTCTTTCTTCTTAGCTTCGCCAACCTTCATAGCCTCAGCTATGATTCGCTTTGCCTCCTGCTCGGCAGAACCGATTTCATTCTCGGCAACTTTCTTTCTGTATACAATACCAAAAAACACGCCGACAACCGCACCGATAATAAGAGTAGCGACTGCGATAACTATTGCAAGCCATAAATCCATTGTGTGACACCTCCTTGATTTGAATTTCGTTCAGATTCAACTCACGGTGCCGTTAAAATTACTAGATATGCTATTTTAAAAATTACCGTACAAATACAAAAAATCGGGCTGAATACACTGCTCCCTTGGTGATACAACTATGCCAAAGCATAGAAAAAAACTGTAATCTTGCCAAAGGGTATGAGATATCCACCCGAAAATATATAAAAAGGTAATTAACAGAATAAGGATATCTATAAAATAACGGCTCTTCTAAGAGTCGGGTAAAAAAATAAAAACATCTCAAACACGTGCTGAATGCGCACATTTGATACGTTATGAAGGTATAGTCAAACTAAACCACTACACCTGCTTAATATATTAAACGAAACTGACGATTTTGTCAAGAATATTTTGTATATTTTTAATACATAATAACCATATAAATGTTATGCTTGTGGGTAAAAGCACCATTATTTTGTACAAGTTGTCTGTCTTGCGAATGGTGTAATTTCGCAGAATATATACCCGCTCTGCCCCTTTTGATATAAGACAGTGTATTATTTGGTGTATTATTTGCATAAAATTTTACCTCACAGAGCCATTATTCGTCTTGTTTTTAACAAATTGCGTTAAAATCTTCACAAACTATTGAATAATTTGGAAAAAAGCATTATAATTTATTCACCACTAAAATTTAGGAGGAATTATATTATGTCAGTAAAAGTTGGTATTAACGGTTTCGGTCGTATCGGCCGTCTTGCTTTCAGACAGATGTTCGGCGCTGAGGGTTACGAAGTAGTTGCAATCAACGACCTCACAAGCCCCAAGATGCTCGCTCATCTTCTCAAGTACGATTCTGCTCAGGGCAAGTACGCTCTCGCAGACACAGTAACAAGCACAGACAACTCCATCACCGTTGACGGTAAGGAAATCACCATCTACGCAGAGAAGGATGCTAACAACATCCCCTGGGGCGAGCTCGGTGTTGAGGTTGTTCTCGAGTGCACAGGCTTCTACTGCTCCAAGGAGAAGTCCATGGCTCACATCAACGCAGGTGCTAAGAAGGTTGTTATCTCTGCTCCCGCAGGCAACGACCTGAAGACAGTTGTATTCAGCGTTAACGAGGATACACTCACAGCTGATGATCAGATCATCTCTGCTGCTTCCTGCACAACAAACTGCCTCGCTCCCATGGCTAAGGCTCTCAACGACCTTGCTCCCATCCAGAGCGGTATCATGGCTACTATCCACGCTTACACAGGCGATCAGATGATCCTCGACGGTCCTCACAGAAAGGGCGACCTCAGAAGAGCACGTGCAGGCGCTGTTAACATCGTTCCCAACTCCACAGGTGCTGCTAAGGCTATCGGCCTTGTTATCCCCGAGCTCAACGGCAAGCTCATCGGCGCTGCTCAGAGAGTTCCCGTTCCCACAGGTTCCACAACTCTTCTCTTCGCAGTTGTTAAGGGTAACGTTACAAAGGATGACATCAACGCTGCTATGAAGGCTGCTGCAAGCGAGAGCTTCGGCTACAACGAGGACGAGATCGTTTCTTCCGATATCATCGGTATGAGATACGGCTCACTCTTCGATGCTACTCAGACAATGGCAACTTACATGCCTGAGACAGATACAACTCAGGTTCAGGTTGTTTCCTGGTACGACAACGAGAACTCTTACACATCTCAGATGGTAAGAACTATCAAGTACTTCGCAGAGCTCGACAAGACTCTCTGATTTACAACCGGTCAATACTGATATAACTATAACGGGCAGTCCGCGTGGCTGCCCGTTTTTATTATCTTTATTTCTTACTAAAAAGATTTCATACTAAAAAGCGGCTTCACAACATTACCGTGAAGCCGCTTTACTGTTATATTCATTAATTTTTCTTTTTATTTTTTGACGATACGGATACGGCACGGGACCAGTCCACAGCGAGATAATATATAAGAAGCGCTACTGTACTGAGACCCCAGGTCAAAGGATAGACCCAGTTAACAAAAGCAATGTTATCTGTAAGGGGCACGGTGATTTCCAGAAATGTTACCCTGACCACACACCAGAAGGCGAGCATCGTAAACATAGGCACCATACTCCTGCCCGCTCCCCTGAGCACCGCAGACAACGCGTGAGATGCCGCAAGCAAACAGTAAAACAACGCACAAGTACGGGATTTGAGAACTCCCTGTTCAATAGCATCCGGCTCTTTGGTAAACAAAGCAATCAGAAGCGGCGCAAATATCCACAAGAGAATGCCTACGATTTCAGCCATACCTATGGAACACCATACTCCGAATGCTGCGCCCTTTTTCACTCTCTCGGTCCGGCCTGCGCCTATATTCTGACCTACAAAGGTGGTTATGGCTGAAGTGAAGCTGACAATCGGAAGGAATGCAAAACCCTCCAGTCTTGAATAAGCACCGCATCCGGATATAGCCATTTCTCCGAAATGATTTATATTGGACTGTACTATAACATTGGCAAATGCAATAATTGAATTCTGCACACCTGTGGGAAGACCCACTCTGAGAATTCTCAGAAGCATCCTCGGGTCTATCTTCAGTTTCTTTACGGACACCCTGTGGCTTTCTGTCGTCCGCATTAATTTTAATACGCAAAGCACGACACTTACGATCTGCGAAATTGCGGTAGCCAGTGCCGCAGACCACACTCCGAATCCCAGAAAAACTATGAAAACAATATCAAGCACCACATTGACTACCGAAGAAATTA
Source organism: Ruminococcus sp. (assembly GCA_045654185.1). Lineage (GTDB taxonomy): Bacteria > Bacillota > Clostridia > Oscillospirales > Acutalibacteraceae > Ruminococcoides. The sequence goes on along the minus strand of JAZOMY010000020.1, from coordinate 23,471 downwards.
TGAGGTAATAGAGAGGGTGTTTGCTGTCGCCCACCGCCTGCATAATACCCATACAAGCATTATACATTACCAGACCCACACTACCGAGAAAATAAAATCTGATATACTCCACCGCCAGAGGCATTACATCGGAGGGCGTGTCCATTATAGTCAGAAGCCACGGAGAAAGCCAGGTTGCGGAAACCGTCATAAATATTCCCACAAAGAAAGAAAACACCAACTGCGTATGCACAGATTTGCTGAGATTCTCCTTATCCCCCGCTCCGTAAAACTGAGAGATAACCACACCTGCGCCGATGCCGATTCCCTGAAAGAATCCAACCAACAGAAATATCAGCATACTCGTAGCGCTGACTCCTGCCAGAGCAGTGTTTCCCAGAGCATTACCTACAATAAGCGAGTCTGCTGTATTGTAAAGCTGCTGAAACAGGTTGCCGAAAAAGAGGGGAATTGCAAATCTTATTATGCCGCCTGACACAGAACCCGAGAGCATATAATCCTTATTATTTTTTACTTTTTGCATATTTCCCCACCTTTCTCAAAAACTTCTCTGTATATCATTATAGTCAACTATAATTCTTTGTCAACGGTGCATAATACAAGAGTTGTTTATCGGCAATTTATTGTCACAACTCACAAATATCTATGATAATTTTTGTTAATCATTATTGCAGTTTTTGTTGCATTATTAAAATATATTTGATATAATTATATGGACTAAAAAGGAATTTGCGTTTTTCGCATTCCAAAGGAGGATAAAATACCATGAATTATTCTTTTAATGATGAAAGAGATCACATTCAGCTCTTCTTTGACGGAGATGCAATCCGCGCTTATGAGTTCTTTGGTTCACACGTTGAGAACTGGGACGGCAAGCAGGGCGTTGTGTTCAGAGTATGGGCACCCAATGCACTCTCTGTTTCCGTTGTAGGCGACTTCAACGGTTGGGACCAGGATGCTAACTATATGTACAAAATTTCCGAGGGTGGTATCTGGGAGCTGTTCATCGAGGGTATCGGTGAGTATGCTATCTACAAATATTGCGTAGAGACTCCCTGGTCAGAGAAACTTCTCAAGACCGACCCCTTTGCATTCCATTGTCAGACAAGACCCGACAATGCCTCCAGAGTATTCTCTCTCGGTAATCACCAGTGGAGAGATGCAGACTGGTTTGAGTACAAGAACCAGAACAACCATTTCGAGCAGCCTCTGAACATCTACGAGATGCACGCAGGCTCCTGGAGAAAATACACTGACGGCAACACCTTCTCCTATCAGAAGCTTGCTGACGAGCTCATTCCCTACGTTAAGGAGATGGGTTATACCCACATCGAATTCATGCCCATCACCGAGTATCCCTTTGACGGTTCATGGGGATATCAGGTAACAGGCTACTTTGCCCCCACATCCCGTTACGGTTCTCCCGATGACCTTATGGAGTTCATCGACCGTTGCCACAACGAGGGTATCGGTGTTATCATCGACTGGGTTCCCGCTCACTTCCCCAAGGACGCTCACGGTCTCGGCAGATTTGACGGCGTTCACTGCTTTGAATACGAAGATTCCAGAAAAGGCGAACACAAAGAATGGGGTACATATGTATTCGACTTTGCCCGCTATGAAGTTGTCAGCTTCCTGATTTCTTCCGCTATGTTCTGGATTGACAAATATCACGTTGACGGTATCCGCGTTGACGCTGTTGCTTCCATGCTCTATCTCGACTACAACCGCAAGGACGGCGAGTGGGTTGCCAACAAGTACGGCGGCAAGGAGCATCTCGAGGCAGTAGAGTTCCTCAAGAGACTCAACACCGTTGTCCACATGTATCATCCCACAGTTATGATGATTGCTGAGGAAAGCACATCCTGGCCTATGGTTACCCGTCCTGTTTACGATGGCGGTCTCGGCTTTGACTACAAGTGGAATATGGGTTGGATGAACGATATGCTCCACTATATGTCCCTGGATCCCCTGTGGAGACCCTTCAACCACGACAACCTCACATTCAGCTTCCTCTATGCTTTCTCCGAGAAGTTCCTGCTTCCTATCTCCCACGACGAGGTAGTTTACGGCAAGGGCTCTCTCATCAATAAAATGCCCGGCGACTATGATACCAAGTTCGCAGGTGTTCGTGTCTTCTATTCCTACATGATGGCTCACCCCGGCAAGAAGCTTACATTCATGGGCACAGAGCTTGGTCAGTTCGACGAGTGGAACGTAAACGAAGAGCTCCAGTGGGGTCTGCTTGAATATGAGAAGCACCAGAAGCTCAACAAGTTCTTCGCTGATATGAACAAGTTCTACAAAGACCACGCCTGTATGCATCAGGTTGACTTCAACTGGGAAGGCTTCAACTGGATTCATCACGACGACTACACCCAGAGCATCATTGCTTTCCGCAGAATTGACAAGGACGGCAACGACGTTATTGCTGTATGTAACTTCCAGCCTATGTTCAGACACAACTATCGTATCGGTGTAACTCAGTACGGTGTATACAACACAATATTCAATACTGATGACGACCAGTACGGCGGATACGGCTGTGCAAACAACCCCATCGACATTATGACAGATGAAGAGGGTTGCCACGGCCTGGATCAGTCCATCGTTATCAACATTCCTCCTATGAGTGCTATGTTCTTCAAGTGCGTTAAGCCTATGGAGAACCCCGCAGTCAAGAGAAGAGAAGAAGAAGCCAGAAAAGCAGCAGAAGAGGCACAGAAGGCAGAAGAAGCTGCAAAGAAGGCTGCAGAGAAGAAGAAAGCTCCCGCAAAGAAGGCTCCTGCAAAGAAAGCTGCAGAGAAACCTGCCGAGGAGAAAAAAGCTCCCGCAAAGAAGGCTTCTGCAAAGAAAGCTGCAGAGAAACCTGCCGAGGAGAAGAAAGCTCCCGCAAAGAAGGCTCCTGCAAAGAAAGCTGCAGAGAAACCTGCCGAGGAGAAGAAAGCTCCCGCAAAGAAGGCTCCTGCAAAGAAAGCTGCAGAAAAACCCGCTGAGGAGAAGAAAACTCCTGCAAAGAAAACCACAACCAAGAAGGCTTCTTCCGACAAAAAATAATTAATTAATGCAGTATAATGTGGGGCGAAGTATTTTTTACTTCGCCCCAATATACAAATTTCTACTGAATTTTTTATTTCAGAATACACAAAACGGAGGTTTTTTTATGTATCCAAAACAAGAGGTAGTCGCTATGCTGCTTGCCGGCGGTCAGGGCTCCCGCCTCGGTGTTCTCACAAAAAAACTCGCAAAACCCGCTGTACCTTTCGGCGGTAAATACAGAATTATCGACTTTCCCCTTTCTAACTGCATCAATTCCGGCATCGAGGCAGTAGGTGTGCTGACACAGTATCAGCCCCTTCTCCTCAACGAATACATAGGAAATGGTCAGCCCTGGGATCTGGACGGAATGCACTCCGGTGTCACCTGCCTCAGTCCCTATCAGGCTGTTGAAGGCGCTGAGTGGTATTCAGGTACCGCTAACGCTATATATCAGAATATCGGCTACATCGAGAGATATAATCCCAAGTATGTTGTCATCCTTTCCGGTGACCACATCTACAAAATGGATTACTCCAAGATGATTCAGTTCCATAAAAAGAGAGATGCCGCCTGCACTATCGCAGTAATCGATGTCTCTCTGGAGGAAGCTTCCCGTTTCGGAATCCTCAACACCTATGAGGACGGCGAAATTTATGAATTTGACGAGAAGCCCGCTCACCCCAAGAGCACCAAGGCATCCATGGGTATTTATGTGTTCAGCTGGGATAAGCTGAGAAAATACCTTATTGATGACGAAATGAACGAAAACTCTGACCACGACTTCGGAAAGAACGTTCTCCCCCTTATGCTTTCAAGCGGTGAAAGAATGTTTGCTTATCAGTTCGAGGGTTACTGGAAGGATGTAGGTACCATTGACAGCCTCTGGGATGCCAATATGGATATCCTTAATCCCAATGTTCCCCTTGACCTCAAGGATGTATACTCACGCAACCGTATGCTTCCCCCTCACCATCTGGGCGAAAATGCGGAAATCCAGAATTCACTTATTGCCGACGGATGCGAAGTTGACGGCAAACTTGAATTCTCCATTCTTTTCTCAGGCGTCAAGGTTGCAAAGGATGCCGAGATTAACTCTTCTATTATTATGCCCGGTGCCGTAATTGAGGAGGGTGCCAAAGTACTCTATTCCATTGTGTCTGAAAATGCACACATCGGAAAGGGTGCCGTTGTAGGCGGAATTCCCGAGGATTATCCCGACCGCGACCAGTGGGGTGTTGCCGTTATCGGCGACGGCCTCAAAATTGCCGACGGTGCAAAAATCGCACCCAAGGCTATGATAGATCAGGATGTGGAGGTGTAAATATGGCTATTAATCTTGCAGGTATCATTTTTGCCAATGTGGGCGAGTATAATATTGCTGAGCTCACTGCCAAGAGAACTATGGCAAGTGTACCCTTCGGCGGAAAGTATCGTCTTGTTGACTTTCCTCTTTCCAATATGTCAAACTCCGGCATCAATAACGTTGCCCTGATCGCCAGAAATCATTTCCATTCCCTTATGGATCATGTAGGCTCAGGCAAGGCCTGGGACTTCTCCAAACGCCGCTCCGGACTTACCATATTCTCCCCCTACGGCGGTCATTCTTTTATGACACGCATAGAGGCAATGTACCACCTCGGCGGGTATTTTTCACAGCTTAAGGAGGAATATCTCCTTCTGACCACAAGTAACGGCGTCGCCAATATTGATTATCAGCAGATGTTTGAAGAGCACCTTGCAAGCGGTGCTGACGTCACCCTGATGTACAAGAATATGGAGATACCCAAGAAGGCATATAATCCTCTGGTTCTTAAAACCGATGACTCAGGCAAAATCACACAGCTTCTCATAAATCCTAAAACTGAGGGTGAATGTAAATTCTCCACAGGTGCTATGATAATCAGAAAAGACCTTCTTATGAATATTGTTCACGAATGTGTTAGTGCTAACACAACAGACTTCAGAAAGAATCTGCTTCAGGATAATGTAGATAAGCTCAATATGAGAGCCTATGAGTTCACGGGTTATCAGTCTCTTATTTATTCCGTTGAGGATTACTATAAAGAGAATATGAAGCTTATGGATAAGGCTGTGAGGGATGAACTTTTCAATCCCCTGCATCCCATTTACACAAAAGTTCGCGATGATGCCCCCAGCCGCTACGGTCTCACCAGTTCTGTCAAAGGCTCTCTGGTTGCACAGGGATGTTTCATTGACGGAAATGTGGAGGGTAGCATTATCTCCAAGGGTGTCAAAATCGGCAAAGGTGCTTCTGTCAAGAACTGTATCATTATGCAGGACTGCAAAATCTCCGAAGGTGCAAAACTTGAAAATGTAATCATCGACAAGGACGTTGTCATCTCCGAAGGCAGAACCCTTACAGGTTGCGAAACCTATCCTATGTACATCGAAAAACAGTCTATTGTTTAAGTCATTAAACTTATAGCCTTCACCAATATAATCAACGAAAGGAAGGATATATATGAAAATTCTTTATTGTACATCCGAGGCTAATCCTTTTGCAGGCTCCGGCGGTCTTGCCGATGTAGCAGGCAGCCTCCCTCCTACCCTTTGCAGAAAGGGTCAGGACTGCAGAATAGTTATGCCTCTCTATGGTACCATTCCCTATGAGCTTAAAAGTCAGCTCAACTTCATCACAAACTTTACCGTACCCGTTGCATGGCGTCACCAGTACTGCGGTCTCTTCTGGGCAAGACACAACGACTGCACCTACTACTTCATCGACAATGAGTATTACTTCAAGCGCGACAAACTCTACGGCTTCTATGATGATGCAGAGCGTTTCGCATTCTTCTCAAGAGCAATTCTTGAGATGCTCCCCTACATCGATTTCCATCCCGATATCATTCACACCAATGACTGGCAGACTGCTCTGGTTCCCACATACTACTATCTCTTCTACTCCAAGAATCCTTGGTATCACAACATCAAGAACATTTTCACCATTCACAACATCCAGTATCAGGGTATGTACGGATGGGATGTTAACACCGAGTGCGTAGGTATTCCCGAGTCCGAGCAGAAGCTCCTTGAGATGGACGGAAAACTCAATATGGTTAAGGGTGCTATTCAGACAGCAGTGAGAGTCACCACTGTTTCTCCCAGCTATGCTCTGGAAATCAAAGACCCCTGGTACAGCCACGGTCTGCACCATCCTCTCAATAACAACCACTACAAGCTCTGCGGTATCTTAAACGGCATCGAGCCTCTCGACTGGGACCCCGCCACCGACTATCACCTCTACCGAAACTACACTATGGACGATATGTCAGGCAAAGGCGAGTGCAAACGCGCACTTCAGGAGAGACTTGGTCTTGAGCAGAGATGGGACGTTCCCCTGGTAGGTATGGTAACAAGACTTGTTTCCCACAAGGGTCTCGACCTTGTTAAGGAAGGCCTCAAGGAACTCCTTGACACAGAGAATATGCAGTTTGTAATTCTCGGCACAGGCGACGAGGAGTACGAGAAATTCTTCAGCGATATGCAGTGGTTCTATCCCGGCAGAGTTTCCTTCTGCCGCGGCTTCGTTCCCGAGCTTGCAAGAAAGATTTACTCAGGCGCAGATATCTTCCTGATGCCCTCCAAATCCGAGCCCTGCGGTCTTGCACAGATGATAGCCCTCAGATACGGCACCATTCCCGTTGTCCGCGAGGTCGGCGGTCTCAAGGACTCTGTATTTGACTCTGCCGATAACTACGGCAACGGCTTCACCTTCAAGAACTACACCAAGGACGATATGGTTCACGCAGTAAGACGCGCTCTGTGGGGCATCAACGACGACCACGGCTGGCATCAGCTTATGTGGCGTGCAATGATGAGCAACAACTCCTGGGACAGAAGTGCCAACGACTACATTGTAGTTTACGAGGACACCCTGCGTTGGGCTTAATTCAGTTCCCGACAACATAATCCAAACAGCAAATGCCCCGACAAAATCTGTCGGGGCATTTTTTAGTCCTCATTATTATCTTTTACTTTATTTTCCAGTACATCTTTTATGTTGTCTGTCCATTTCCCATCACCCGACAAGGCATCCTGAAATGCTCTGAAATCCGCATTATCACTATCGGAAAGGAAAGCTTTGCGTATTCTTGATTGCTCTGCAAAAGACAAAACCGCATCCACCAGAATTATCAAAGCACCTGCAAACAGACAGGGCTTAAGGAATATTCCTGCAATAATCAGTATAACTCCCGATAGAAAAAGCCAGAAATAATGAAACAGAAAATTCGTAATAAAGCCTATAACAAAAAGGCTCATCGGATACTTTCTTTTCTTCACATCATCACCTTATACTTCTACAACAGATTTCTTCCTTTCGGGTATCTGGGAAAGAATTATGGCGGCAAACATAAGCAGTGAACCCACCATCTCGTACCCTGTGGGGAGTTTGGGTGTACCTGTCATAACAAAGCTGAAAACTATGGATGAAACCACCGCAAAAGCCGACTCAAGACTCATGAGCATTGATGCAACTGTGGGGTTTGTGTACTTCTGTCCGAATATCTGAAGAGTATAGGCAACTCCGCTGGAGAGCACACCTGCGTACACAATTGACATCCAGGAATTCAGAATTCCCGAAACTGTGGGTTTCTCAAATATAAACATCGCAATAATTGAAAGCACAGACACAACGGCAAATTCAATTATGGAAAGCTTGAGGCAGTCCACCTTGGGAGAGTATTTGTCAATGCAGAGAATCTGAAGAGAAAACAGAAATGCACAGGCTATTACATATATATCACAGGTGCGGATACTCATCTGTCCCAGAGTATCAAAGCTAAATAATGCTTTCAGAGAAAACTCCTGAAGTCCCCCTGTCATACACAGCAAGAATAATCCTGCCAGCGCGATGACTATGCAAATCCAATGCAGACCTCTCACTTTTTTGCCGAAGAAGAGTCCCAATAGCGGCACAATAAGAAGATACATAGCAGTGATAAATCCCGCCTTGTCTGCCGAAGTACCCTGATACATTCCTATCTGTTGGGCGGCAGATGCCACAAAGAGTGTCACACCGCACAAGAAACCTCCTATCAGCAGGGTCTTGTTGATAAACGGCTCTTTCGTCTTTTCTTTGTCAGCAGAGGGCTTTGAAAATCTGCGCTTGATAACAGTATCGTTTATAATGACTACCGGCGCAAGAAAAGCCACTGCCACCACCGAGCGCATGGCAAGATATGTAAAAGGCTCAACCGTTGCTTCCTCCTGTGCCACAAAGGTACTGCCCCACAAAAAAGAACAGATAAGGAGAAGCAAAATGCCCAACCATTGTTTTGATTTCATAATTAACCTCCAACAGACTAACTTGAGAAATTATACCATAAGACCCGACAAATTGGAATACCTACTTTTGATACCCAAATAATACTTATCATAATGTGAGTTTTTTCTATTGATTTTATATTTTCCTTGTGTTATAATAACTTGGTAAATGCAAGCTCAACTGCTTTCGTTTATATAATCGAACGACAGGCCCTGTACGATTGAGGCCTGTGAACCATGTCAGGCGGGGAACCGAGCAGCATTAAGCAGTTTTCTTGATGCGATGCAGTCAGTCTGCCGTTCGCTTATGTAAACGACTCGGGCTTGCATTTTTTATATGAAAGAGGTGATATGATGTCGGCGTATCAGGTACTATACAGAAAATACCGCCCCAAAACCTTCGCGGACGTTGTGGGTCAGCCCCAGGTAACAGTTACTCTCCGTAATGAGCTGAAGGCAAACAGACTCAACCACGCATATCTTTTCACAGGTACCCGCGGAACGGGTAAGACTTCCTGCGCAAAAATTCTCTCAAAGGCAGTCAACTGCCTCTCTCCCAGAGACGGTGAGCCTTGCTGCGAGTGTGAAATCTGCAAGGGTATCGACAGCGGCGAAATCTTCGATGTAGTTGAGATGGACGCCGCCTCCAACCGAGGAATTGACGACATCAGAAAAATCGTTGAAAAAATCGCCTTCACACCCGAGCGCGGCAAATACCGCGTCTTCATTGTGGACGAGGTCCATATGCTGACAACCGAGGCTTTCAACGCTTTGCTCAAAACTCTGGAAGAGCCTCCCTCTCACGTTCTTTTCATCCTTGCCACCACCGAGGTGCACAAACTTCCCGCCACCATCCTCTCCCGTTGCCAGAGATTCGATTTCCATCGAATTCAGGCACAGGATATGGCAGACCGCGTAAAGTTTGTCACCCGTAGCGAGGGATGTGAAATTACCGACGAAGCCGCACTTCTTGTTGCGGTTATTGCCGACGGCGCCGTGAGAGACGCCCTGTCACTTCTGGACAGATGCCTCTCCCTCGCCGATAGTGTCGATGTGGACACTGTACGACTTGCCGCAGGTCTTGCACAGAAAGACTATCTTTTGAGCCTTGCATCATCCTGTGTCAACAAAAACAGCGAACGCGCCATCTCTACACTAAATAAACTCTACAATGATTCCAAGGATATGAGCAAACTCTGCGACGAGCTTATCAACCACTATCGCAGTCTTATGCTTATTAAAACCGTCAGAAATCCCAGAGAACTTCTGGTTATGACAGATGAGGAATTCGACACCGCCTTCGATCAGGCACAGACCTTGTCCCTTGCTGATATCGTCTATGCTATGGATGTGCTTCAGAGCGCATTTGAGAGAATGAGCCGTGGTGCCGACAACCGCATCGAGCTGGAAATTGCTCTGGTGAAGCTCAGTGCTCCGGAACTTGACAGTTCCATCGAGTCACTTCTTTCCCGTATATCTGCCCTTGAAAAAGCGGTTAAATGCGGTATTCCCGCAGCAGTAACTGTTCAGGAAACAAAACCTGCCCCCGCAGAAAACAAGGTTCAGTATTCAGAAGCAAAATCTGCAACTGTTCCGGCAAAAGTTGATGTTATTTCCGAAAAAGAAATAACTAGCAAACCTGCAACACCCTCTCAGCCTGCCGTCACAAAAACAGAAGCACCCGTTCCTGTTGACAAACCAGAGATTAAGGTTGCGGAGGTACATGAAGCGGCTCCCGAGGAGGTCAAGCCCTCCCCTGCCCAGCAAAAGCAGAAATCCCGCACCAAAGCGGATATGGACAGCATTATGCAGAATGCCCAGCCCCTTATGGCATGGCCCGAGATAGTGCAGAATCTCAAGCAGTATTCCAGAGCTATTGCATCTTCCTTCGAGGGCACAAATGCATTCACCAGCGGAGACTACCTCCTCATTGATGCAAAGACGGACATTCCCTTCAAGCTGCTGCAGAATTCCTCTCAGAGAGAAAATCTCCGACAGGCTGTGCAGGAGATTACAGGCAAGAGATACATTCTCGGACCCTACCGTCCTCCCGAGGAGAAGACCATAGAAAAAAATCCATTCGATAACCTTGCCGATGAGCTTCGCGCTCAGGGTATCGAGGTTGTTGAGGAATAAAATTATAATTTAAAAATAAATTTTAAGGAGTTCATAAATATGAAAGCAAGATTACCCCAGGGTTACAGCTCAGGCGGAGCTACAAATTTACAGCATCTGGCAAAGCAGGCTCAGAAGATGCAGGCAGACATCGAAAACGCAACTGCTGAGCTTGAAGAAAAAGAATATGAAGCACAGTCCGGCGGCGGTGCTGTCAAGGTAACCGTCACAGGCAAAATGGAAGTAAAATCCATTGAAATTTCACAGGACGTTGTTGACCCCGATGACGTAGAGATGCTCTCCGACCTCGTTATGGCAGCTGTCAATGAGGCATTGAGAAACGCATCCTCCGACAAGGAAGAGACCCTTGGTGCCATCTCAGGCGGTCTCGGCGGAATGAATATCCCCGGTTTATTCTGATATGGCTGTATATAATGTTCCGGCTCTGGCAAAACTTATTGATAAGTTTGAGAGCCTTCCCGGTATCGGAAGCAAAACCGCACAGCGTCTTGCCTATCACGTGCTGAATATGAGCAAAGAACAGGCATACGACTTTGCAAGTGCTGTTACCGATGCTCATGACAAGATTAAATACTGCGCGATTTGCTGTAATTTTTCCGATGAAGAATTATGTCCCGTATGTCGCGACAAACAGCGTGACAAAACGGTTATCTGCGTTGTGGAGTCTCCCAGAGATGCCATTGCAATGGAGAGCACAAGGGAATTCAACGGTACATATCACGTGCTTCACGGTGCCATCTCCCCTCTCAACAATATCGGTCCCGACGAGCTTTATATCAAGGAGCTCCTGGCACGTCTCGGCGACGGCACCGTTACCGAGGTGATTATGGCTACCAACCCCACAGTAGAGGGCGACGCCACTGCTATGTATATTTCCAGACTTCTGAAGCCTCTCGGCATAAAGACAACCCGTCTCGCCTACGGAATCCCTGTGGGCGGAGACCTTGAATACACAGACGAGGTTACCCTCTCACGCGCATTGGAAGGCAGGAGTGTGCTGTGAAAAACGACACAAATATCAAAGTTGTTGCTCAAAACAAAAAAGCCCTCCACGACTACTTTGTGGAAGACAAATACGAGGCAGGCATCGAGCTTTTCGGCACCGAGGTCAAGTCCATCCGTCAGAGCAAACTTAATCTGAAGGATAGCTGGTGTTCGGTTGTTGAAGGTGAAATTTTCATCAACGGTATGCACATAAGCCCCTATGAACAGGGCAACATATTTAACAGAGACCCTATGCGTGTCAGAAAGCTCCTGATGCACAAGCGGGAAATCATCAAACTTTTCTCTCTTGTGAAGCAGGACGGCTACTCCCTCATTCCCCTGTCCGTTTACTTTTCGGACAGCAAGGTGAAGGTGGAAGTGGGCCTCTGCAAGGGTAAGAAGCTCTACGACAAGCGCGCAACAGATGCCGAAAGGTCCGCCAAGCGCGATATTGAACGCGCAATGAAAGAGCGTCAGCACTGATACACACAAAAATTAAACACAACAAAACAGGATTCGGCAAGTCCGAATCTCTTACGGGGGCGTAATGGTTTCGACGAGGACCACGGACCTCAGTAAGCGGGTAGCGGTGCGGAACCGCTATAAAAGCCGCAAACTTAAAATAAACGACAAAAATACAGTCGCTTTAGCAGCTTAATGCTGCTCGTCCACCCGAAGAGCACCGCGGCTTCGGCTTGGGCGTCGATCAGCGGTAAAGGTGAACAGAGGTGTGCTCCTGCCTCTGTCATCACGTGGGAGCTGCCACCGGTATAATCCCGTTGTCGGGAGTATCCCGGTGAAAGATTAAAACGACAACTACACCCGTAGAAAGCTGTGGCGAGTGATTTTCGGACAGGAGTTCGATTCTCCTCGCCTCCACCAAACAATATCAAGTAGTGATAAAAATCTACTAATGCACCGCTTAGGCAAGCTTTACTTGCCAGGCGGTGTCTTACTTTGTTATGGCCTTGATAGCCATAGCAAAACAAGTTTACAAAACTCAAGGAAATTGAGGACAAAACAAGCACACACAGCTTTTGACAAGTATCGTCATACGCTGTGTGTTTTTTCTTTAACTATTTGCTAAAATTACGCTTTTACGCTTTTGCCTTGATTGACTGGGCAAAACCTACGCACAAGCCACGTAATTTCACCGCTTTTAGAACGTTTTCATCTATATATCCTCTCCCCTTCTTTTGTATGGGGTTCGGTACGCCTGGTAATATATTTTTGGGGGGAGCAAGGTACAAACTTAATTTTCATACCTAATATCAGTAACAAGTTCTCGTGCTCTTCCTATAATTATTCCACCAAGCCGTATTTGACTTTGATTCTATCCATCTTCTCAAGCATAGGCTCAGCGGCAAGCATTATAAAGAGCGCTGTACCGAAGCCATGCACAAGGTCCATGGGCAGGCCTGTGATGTAATATGCAAACAAAGTCTGATCATTGACGCTTTCGGGTGCTATCATAAATGCTGCGGCAGGATTCATAATGCCACCATAAATAATCACTGCACTAAATGCTCCGAACACAGCAAGAGATACTCGTGTACGTCTGAGCAAACCTTTTTTGAACAGTACACCTGCCAGAAAACCTATAATACCCATTGCAAACATCTGCCAAGGAGTCCATGGACCTTGGGAGAAAAGCATATTTGAGGTAAGCATTGTAACAGCACCCACCAAAAAGCCTGCTTCTCCGCCAAAGGCAACACCCGCAATAATGGTAAGTGCAAGAACAGGCTTAAACTGGGGAAGCATAAAGAAAAGGCTACGTCCTGCTATACCTATTGCACAAAGTACCGCTATGGTAACAAGTTCTCGAGGCTTTGGTTTTCTGCCCTCGAAAACAAGGACAAAGGGCAACATACACAGTAATAGTACAAACAAAGCAACAAAGTTATAGTGTCGGTCATCAAGATAGAAAATCCCCGTAAAAATAGTAAGGGGAATAAAAATCAGTATCGCAACAGAAGCAACTATTGTTCGTTTGTTAAGGTTTCGTTTTTCTTTTGGAGTCTGTGCTACAAGGGGCGGTTCACTTCTGCGCCCAATGGCAAGCAGAAAAACACCGAGAGCAACAAATAATATGATATATAGATTTAATTGATTTACACCTGTCTCGCTGATACCTGAGGAATTGACAAGAGCCGATAAATCCGTTATTCCCGTTGCGTAAAGAAATACACCAAAGGCTACAAGTGCTGAAATTACAGCAAGGATTTTTCGCCACCATTTTAAGGGTGTTGGCTTAAAATTCACACTTCTTGGAGTGGGTTTGGGAAGGGGCAACATTTCCGTTTCTGTTTCAGGTTTCAGTACCTCTCCACCACAGGAAAGAATTATGTCATCAACTGTTACAGCATCCGAAATCACATGTCGTGCCATACGATTTGCAGGTGTGGTATAAAAACTATTGCCTGAGAAAAACTCACGAGGGGTACCTTCTGCCACAATGTTACCATCAAAGAACATACCGCACCGATGGGCATATTCAGCACAAAAAGTTACATCGTGGCTGACCATAAGCACAGTGACACCCTGTAACGTCAGTTTGTTAATTATCTCTGCAAAAGCAACCTTAAACTCTGCATCAAAACCTTTCGTTGGCTCGTCCAGAAGGAGAACATCGGGTGCAGTTAAAAGTATTTTTGCAAGAGCAGTTCTCTGTTGTTCACCGCCTGAAATATCGTAAGGATGACGGTCAAGAAAATCAGAAAGCCCACAAAGAGTCACCACTCGGGCAACCTGATTATCCTTTTCTTCTTTTGAGATCTTCACACCTCGCAAGGCTTCGTACAAATCCTCACGCACCGTTCTTTTCACAAAAAGAGCCTGAGGATTCTGGGGCAACATTCCTACCTTACCGTTTACGTGCACTGTTCCCCGATAGGCTGATATAAGCCCTGAAATGACTTTGAGCGAGGTGGTTTTGCCTGCGCCGTTTCCACCAAGGACGGCATAAAACTCACCCTTGTGTAAAGCAAGAGAAAATCCTTTGACAACATCGGGCAAATCCTTTTCATAACGAAACCAGAGTTCTTCGCACTTAAGCGGTATTTCTTCGCTATAAGTGTGTTTTTGCTCCAAAGCAAGGGGAAACAATTCTTTTTCGATGTTTCTTGCGGTCAAGAAGTCACTGCCATCACGAACAGTAATAGGACAGGAAAGGTTTGTTTTTACACTTGCCCACACTCGCATTGCTGTAGGCATAGCAAGGAACATTCCGCTGTCCTTATCTCTTAAATGAAGTCCGACTTTTTCAGGCGCATCATCACATACAATTCTGCCCTTTTCCATCACAACAACTCTTGTAGCGAAGGGAAAGGCCTCCTCAAGACGATGCTCCGTCAGGATAATGGTAATACCCAGCTCACGATTGATTTTGCCGAGAAGTGCTAAAAAATCAGCGGCGGCAATAGGATCAAGCTGTGCAGTAGGCTCGTCAAGCACCAGAATCTTTGGACTCATAGCCATAACAGATGCCAGACTTAAAAGTTGTTTCTGTCCACCCGAAAGCTCGGTGACGTTTTTATAGAACCAATTTTCAATTCCAAAAAAAGCGGCAACCTCGGCTACTCTGCGTCTGATTGTGGGGGTATCATATCCAAGGCTTTCAAGTCCGAAAGCAAGCTCGTGCCACACCTTATCAGTAACCACCTGATTTTCGGGAGATTGGAGCACAAAGCCGATTTCCTGGGCTTGGGTACACTCGTCAACTTCGCTCAATATTTTGCCGTTAAACAGGATTTCACCTGTCAGCACACCGTGGGGTGTAAGGCAGGTTTTCAGATGTCTTAACAAAGTTGATTTGCCACATCCCGACGGACCGCAAAGAATCAAAAACTCACCCTGATTCACACTAAAGGAGATATTTCGGAGCGCTTTATTTTCTTGCTCGGGATACGCAAAACTTACATCTTTGAATATAAAGTTTTCCATTTTTTCTCCTCCTTTATGTTTATTAAAACAGGTGTTATATACAATGCCAAAAGCACAAAATAAAAAGGAATGGTTGTCATATCTAAAGCGGCATATCTTATGTTTGGAAAATAGCGAAATCCAAATGCAAAAAGCAAAGAACCAGAAAGCAAAAACAAACCGCAAAACACAAGCCAGAAAAGTGCATATCTGTCACGCTCATCAAAACGATAGATAGAAAAAGCTGTCCTGCCCTTGAGCCCATAGCCACGGCTTTTCATACTGTCGGCAGTTTCTATGGCATTCTCAAGAGACCATGTAATCATAATAGAAAAAATAAGTATTGCTGTTTTGGCTCTGCTCCAAAGGCTACCCCTCGACACATCTCTGCCCATACTTTTTTGTGCATCAGAGACCATTTTCATCTGTGCTTTGAATTTCGGCACAAATCGCAACGACATACTAAGCACCAAAGACAGCGCAGGAATCACCTTGCCAAACAGGTAAATAAACTTGTCTGTTGTCATAACACGATTAAAAGAGGCAAACCACAACAGCAAGGTAACAAGCATAACGCCTGCCGAAAAGCCATACAGAATGCTCTCAAGGGTCAGGGGATTACCATTACTGAAATAATACAATATAGTAGTACCCTCGTGGTTAAAAGCAGGGTTTATAAAAGCGGTCAACGCCACCATGGGCAAACAATATTTAAGCAGAAATTTTATGCTTTTCTTCCCCGTAGTGCTTACTAGATAACAGACAGCACAAACAAGGGCAATCCCCTGCGCCATAGGATGACTAAGCGCAAGGGAAAAACCAATAACCAAGCTAAAATACAATAAATTTACAAACGGATGAAAATCCGCAAAACTGTCACGCATCATTATGACCCCGCTAACCAATCACAACCAACATCTTTACCAAGATCGCAGGTATAACGCCATTCTACCCTTTCACCGTTTTTAAGCTGATAACGGGAGCAACCATAGTTAGGGTACCAGCTATCCACACGATACATCCAGCCCGAAAGCTCACCGCAATCAAACTCATACAAATTATGAATCCCCTCAACGTAAGCACTGTTGTAAATTGGAGTCCATGATGACTCAAGATGAATTCCGTTTTCTCTGCAAACACGCTGAAGCACGTCGAACACTGATTCTCCCTCGTAGAATGTCACCGTAGTCGGTGACAGAATCATACCATTTGAGGGAACAAGTTCTCGTTTATCCGGATCAAGATTTTTTATATTATTCAGTATGGTGGAACACTCAATGGAGAAAATGCAGGTATATGTTTTTTGCTTATCTACCGTCTGATTCTCAGGCTCTACGGGCATGGGTTTGCCTGCGGGGACAGGGTCGGTATCGTATTTATCCTTCATAGTACTGTTGCCATCAGAGTAAACACGGTCGCCACTATCTCCTGAATCTGAAAGGTAATCATCTTTTTGAGTTTTGTTATCTGTAGTATTTTCTGTTACTTTTTGCTCCTCAGCACTTGAAGGAGTCGTATCTGTTGACACCTGATTATCAGGGAGAATCAGGCACTGTGAAACAATGTGGCTGACAGAAACATTCAATATACTTGTTTTACTGCCCGTAACAGAAACAGAATAAACTGCTGTATCTCCGCTATATGCTGTAGCGCTGTCGGCATTCCATTTTTCGTTCAAATGAATGGAAAGCAAAGCAGAAAATCCGAAATCTTCGGTTTCATTAAAGTTAACCTTTATGCCGCCGTCATTTTCTTTAAGAACAACTGAAAGGTTTATGTCTCTTGTTTCAAGAATATCGCTGCCGAAAATAGTCCATTCATAATGAAAGTCGTTTGATTTGCCCACAAATGCAGCAATAGCATTTTCGCTTTTTATCCGGTCAAAAACGCTCTTTGCAATAATTCCGTTTTCGGGAATTTCAATAGGATCTTTCAGATCTATCTGTGCAAAATTACCGCTACAGGCTGTAAAGGCAGTCAAAAGAACAATTGCTAAAATCAAACCGAGTATTCGTTTCATAATTATTCACCCACCACAATCTTGCCGTTTCTTACCCTTAGGGTATCCGTTGTCATTGCAAGACTTTCTCTTTCGTCCGATGCCGCAAACACCGCATCATCAAATATCAGGTCGCATACTTCACCGCTTCGCACACTTCCCCGCAGGCGGAATTTAAGGCGAAGCACCACGTTATCATCTTCTTCAAGAAGCTCTTTAGTGAAAGCATTCTTGCCACCTGTAGTGTCAAGATACATAATGTTAATTTTGCCTGATTTGTTACATTGTTCAGGATTACAACTCCACCGAGGAAGCTGTTGTGAAGCCTCTCTGTCACCGCATAAAATAAACACATTACCTTCTTCAACACCAAGAAACTCAAGACGTGAATAATCAAAAGCTATGCTCATACTCGCCGCAGGATAAAGTACATCACCAAAGGAAGAAATACTTACATCAATAGTAACTTCTTCAGTTTGAGATTTGCTTATCTTCTGCGGTGTTTCTATGGTAAGGGTAGGCACACCGCCTGTGATTTCATCCCAATTTATAAGAAGGAGAAAAAGTATCAAAAAAAGGCACAATACTCCGCCGCTGATACTGATAATAAGTTTCTTTTTTGTTTTTTGGGTCATAGGTCTTTTGCTCATTATATCTCTCCTGAAAGGATAAGGGGCGGAAGTTTGCTCCCACCCCCTTTATTCTTCATCAGTTATTTGTATTAAGGGTTGCTGCTTTGGTAACAACAAGATACTCGCTACCGTTAACAAAGGATTCAACGATACCCAAAGCATCAAATGTATTAATTCGACCGTCACTGTTTACGTTTAGTGCCAGAGTCTTGTTATCGTCAGGCACATCGGTTTTACGAAGCCATGTGTCAACTGCTGCAAGAGCATCCTGAGCATTTACAACTCCATCACCATTGGAGTCACCAAATGCAATTTCACTTGCATCACCATCTGCAAAGGCAAAGTTTTTCTTATTTTCAAACTGAGCCAATGAGATAGACGCATCCACCAATGCAACATAAGTTACAACTCCCGTTTTCTCTGAAATTTCTGCACTATATTTTAATTCGTATTTATTTGTGCCGTCGCTGAAACTAAGTTTTGCAGCATTTTCAATGCCTGCAACCGAAACAGCTACAGCCATTTTATCAGAGGGAATAAGGTCTACATCATCACCTGTGTAAAGGCACACTGCACTAAAAGAAAGACCTTTTACAACTTCGATATCACCCACAGCAGTAGCCGTATCTACTATAACCATAGCATTTTTGTCTGTAGAATCTGAAGTACGCTTTACAGACATACCGTCAATACCTACCGAAAGGTTATTCCCTGCAGTTACATCATCCACCTTAAAGGTCACAGTAAAGAAAAGCGCAGGGAAAGCATTGCCCTCTTCGTTACTTGCAACAGTAATATCGCTGTGATTATTAGCATCGAAGTAAACAACACGAAGCTTTCCCGTGTCAGATTCAAGATTATAGTTTACAGTGCCACCACCAAGACGATTGCCTGCGGTAACATCTGTAACACTCAAACCCTTCGGTACGCTGATTACAAAGTCAATGAGTTTATAACCAGCTGTGTTATTCCATTGATCAAGATAAATTGTTGCATTAAAGGTCTTGCCAACCTCATCAGTAATCTGTGAGGGAAGTCCAAGAGTTGCTTTAGGTTTGCCAAAAACGACTTCGCTTTCCTTAAAGTCTACATCACTGTAATCAAAGAGAGTAGTTTTGCCTTTTACAAAACGATTGTAAGCCACAAGCGCATAAGTTGACTGGTCTGTTGCCATAGCATTAGGCTCTGTACCCTGATGAGCAAACATTCTGTCTGCTTCTATGTAATAGGACAAGAGGTTATCCACAGCAGACTTACCGTTTTTTACAAAACGAGCATCAGTATCGGGATTGATTCCCCATGTTGTGAGTGCAACAATAGCCCACGCACAACTCTCGCTTGTTTCTCCATTCCCGTAGGGGAATCCACCGGTAGAAAGTTGCGAAAAAGCCAACCATTCGATGGCTTCTGCACAAGCAGTGGCAACTTCCAGTTGATTTCGGTAAGGATAAAGTGCAGTCAAAGCCATGCAGGTAATATCAACGTTTGAGGGTTGTGCTTTTGCTGTTACCAAAGACCAACCGCCATCGTCATGACGAGCAGCCAAAATCGAATCTACACACTGCTGACGAATAGTTGGGTCTGAGGTAGCGTAATCGTTTGAGTCGAGAGCGATAAGTGTCCATATTGTACCGTTAATACCCTGTTTTTTGATCCAATTGATTCCGTTTGCGCTGTAAGCCTCAACTAGATTCCAATCACCAACAGCAGTTGCATCTTTACCAATAGCAGAAAGTGCAACAATCAGGCGGGAGTTTTCAGTAGATTTGTTTTTATCAAGAGCACCATTCTTGTTAACAGATGATGCGGTTTCATTTACTGTGTTAACAATTCGATCATAGTAATCGCTGAAATATTTGGAATCCTTTGCAAAGTACTCACCACGAGCAAGACTGAATACTGTCCATTCACCGGCATTAGTGCCAAAGGAAGGCTCTTTAACTGTACTTGCAAGCTGTGAAAGTGTTGCATTCAGCACAGCACTGACATCCTGTGCCTCTCGGGATGGTGCAGATGCATTACCCCCACCCACAACAAGCTTTGCAAATCCGGGAGCAGAAACAATACAGGGCTCCTGTGTTTCACAATAATGGTCACAAGAACCATGTGTGCCGTCGTCAGAGCCGCTCGCACCATAGCACCACAGATAATATGTGCCTGCTTCATCAATGGTGATGTCCACATTACCATCACCATCGGTAGTCAAAACACCTTCAGGCACACCATAGGTTCTGCCATAATAGATTTCGTAATCTTCCGCACCGTAAATATAAGCTTCACCAAACATCAGATTGCAGAAGGAATGCATAAGCTTCAGAGATACTGTTTCACCCACATCTGCTGTAAAATCGTGGAGCAGATTACCTTCTTCGTCTGCAAAGAAGTGGAATCCGCCGAGAGAATCCCAAAGGAAGCTGAAGCACTCAAAGCTTGCAACATCAAGGAAATCTCCTGCTTCGAGCACAATACGGTCGGATGTTGCACCAACTGTCATCCATTCGCTTGACTGAGATTCATCCACAGGAAAATCACCATTGTGGAAATACATCAGATTTTCTGTAAAGCCAAAGATACCGCCCTTAAAGTATGAACTTCCGGGCAGAGCATCAAAGTTAACATCACTCCAGTCACCACCGTAAAGCTCTTCGTGAGCATAAATCAAAAGCTGAAGTGCTGTAGTCTCGTACTCACCATCACCATCTGCATCGTATAGCATATTTTCAAGGTCATAATCCGCCAGATCAACAGCTTCAATATCTTTAAGTGAAACAGGCAGATAAACAATTGGAGCCCCGTTTTTGCCGTTTATGTACTGTCCATCATAGCTGATAGAAAGGTAAACGTATTCTTCTTCACCTGCGTTTGCAGTGAAAGGAACCATTGTAACCAACACGCAAAGCATAAGGATTATGCTTAAGATTCTTTTTTTCATATTAGATTTCTCCTTTTGGGTTAATCAGTTTTCTTTTTTATTGTCTTTTTTCTCTTAACCGATTTTTTGACAGCAGGTTTTGGCGATTTCAACCCTGCGGCTTCAAGTGCTCTTGGCCAAGGTCCCAAGAAGGCTTTGATTCGTGAACGAGTAGCTTCATCGAAATCATCCTTATGAGGCAATCTGCCCAGTTTCTCGGCTTTTTGACGCAAAAGTTCTTCCGCCCAGAGCTTTTTATCTTCGTTTATCACGCATCATCCCTCCTTTACAAAACAAAAAATACTCTTTCAACCCAATAGGTCAAAAGAGTACAACAGACTTAAAACGGCATAGCAAAAAATAGCTTTGGATTTTACAAACAAAAAAAGAATGCAAACCCAAAGCCGCAATGCGGCGATAAATCGGTTGCACTCTTCTCACCAAAGTTGTGTTAAACCTAAAAAGACACGGCAGGTTTCCTGACTTATGATTAGGAGGATAAAACCTCACAAGGAGTATTCCTTCTCAGGCACAAACCCAATGGATACATATACTCCCATATCGTCAAATACAGTAATGGCGGTTGTTCAGGATTCGAACCTGATTCCCTTTTTCATCTACTAAGCTTACAACTTTTCAAACCGTATCTTCTTATATCTTATTCATTTTTAGAAATTGTATCACATTCTCAATCTTTTTGCAATAAAAAAGAATACATTTTATTAATAAAACAAACTCTGCATTAAAACCAATACCACACACCAGCCTGCCGCCGATTGAGTAGCTCATCTTATCGTTGAATCTGACTGCCTCAGCAAGACAATTCATATAGCTGTACACAGTTTATTTATCGAAAAAGCAAGGGAATGCGGACTGTCCACCTAGCAGTATCAATACGGTATAATATAGATATCTATCGACATTTATCAACACAATGCAAAACCCCAGATTTTTTTGGTAAAATTGGCTTATGTCGATACTTGCCATCACAGGTATACAACCTAATATGGCCAGAAAATCCATATTCTACTTTACTTGAAACCCTCTATCTAGGTGTCGCCTCCACCAAGAAAAGCTCTGACACATTTGTGTCGGGGCTTTTGTTTTTTGAAAGGGAGAATCGAACTCGGGAGAGTCTGTGCGAAAAGAAAAGTTGCCTGTGGCAAGTTTTCCGCACAGAGCGGCGAAGGTGCTATGCACCGAGCCATAAGTATGCGAGCGGCTTGCCGCCGCAGACGGTCGTTCTCCTCGCCTCCACCAACACAAACAAAGACGAACTCGCAATCGTATATACGGTTGCGGGTTTTTCTTTATATCACACAAGCAACAAAGAAACCATCGCTAATTATAGCGATGGTTTCTTATTTAATGTTAATTTACAGATACATTTGTTAATAATCAGTTCTCGATATTCAGGTAATCTTCAGCCGCCTGATTATAGGCATAGAGTGCTCTGATTATTTTTTTAACATTTTCATCTTCAAGGTACATTGCAGAATAGCAATAACTGAATGCACTGTATTTCACCTTAAGTCCACCAACGGTAACAATATACTCATCATCAAGATTCTGAGCAGGAATGTCCTCAATTCTTATCTTATAAAGATTATCTACCTTTGTGGGCTTAGTGGTCACACCGTTTACATAAAACTCAGGTATATTCTCTTCATCTTCTACAGCAAAGTAAAGATTTATTGCTGTCTCGCTATCGAGTGTAAGAGATGAACCATGATATCTGACACCAAGCTCCTTACCTGTGATCATAGGCATATAACTCCAAAGGTTAACCTCATCAAGGACTTTGTCTTCTTCCGACAAAGTTTTGTTGGGAAGACTGTCTGTATCGTAGTTGAAATACATCTGAGAATATGCGCCGTAGTTAAGCATTGCTTTTACAAGAGGTACATACTCTATATACTCCGTGTTGCCGTTTTCTGCTTCTTTGAGGAGATATTCAGCATACTTTACAACAGAATAACTATATTCTTCACTTTCGTAATCTGTTGCGAACACCTGTGCTTTGACAGCACTTGACATCTGGATAGCATTTACCTCACAGGTAAAAACATAATAACCGCTGTCTGTCACATCTGCATCCTTAACGTATACTATCTTTTTACTACCATTCGGCAAAGTAAACACTACTCTTGCACTTTCATCAGCGGCTACATCCTCGGAAAGTGTTAATCCTAAATTTACTCCGATATTTCCTCCGACTGTGATACTTGCTCCTGAGAATTCAGAAAACATAAAATGAATATTGGCATTTGTTAAACACGTATTGTAACTGCCAATACTTATTTCATTCCATTGCGCTTCAGTACCAATATAATAAACATCAGTAAGACCTGTGCAGTTATTAAATGCGTTGTTTCCTATTGTTTGAATATCGTTATTCAGTGTAATTTCACTTATAACTTTGCACCCATTAAAAGTACCAGCTTCAATTTTTGTTACACCTTCGGGTATTACTATATCACTGCTCAGATTTTCACATCCTGAAAACGCAGAACCACCTATGCTCTTAACTGTGCTGGGGATATTCACTTCTCTTAACCCA
>JAZOMY010000019.1:0-27459 GCA_045654185.1 Ruminococcus sp. | reverse complement strand
GGTATGCTCTATGACAATGCTCCCGCATCCGCACAGACAGCAGGTGCAAACCAGCCCGGCGCAGGACTCCTTAAGGGTAGCCTCAACCCCGGCGTAACATACTACGCAAAGACATGGGTTATCTACAAGGATGCAAACGGCACAGAGCAGATTGCATACTCTGATCTCCTGGTAATTGATAAGCTCTGATTTACCCCCCACGAAAATTATTTAAGCATATCTTCCCATGCATAACTATCCATTCTCACAAAAACCATCCCGACTGCTTAGTCATACTAAACAAAACGTGATATTTGTTGATTTTCACTCTTTACTTTTCATTTAATAGGTGTTATACTATTTTTACTTAGATTAGTATCGTTATTTTCATTTATATTTAGGAGGAGATTTTTATGAAAAAAGTTCTTTCCTGCCTTCTCGCAGTTGCTCTTATGCTTTGCGCAGTAGTATCTGTATCGGCAGAAATCAGCCCCGAGGCTTCCATCACAGATAAGTACATCATCATCGACACAATTCCTGTTCCTGACAAGGGCGGTGTCTCAACTCCCGAAGTTGATGCTCCCGGCAAGGTTCAGGTTGATTCAGGCGAAGAAGTTACTCTTACAGCTACCCCCAAGGACGGCTACAAGTTTGACCATTGGGAGTTCGCAACAGGTGATTTCGACATCGTTTCAGGTAAAATTACAGACAGCGTTCTCGTAATCAAGCCCAAGGGCGATGTTAACATCAGAGTTTACGCTCACTTCTCTCCCATCGACGCACCTACCACAGAGCCCACAACCAAGCCTGTTCACGATCCCAGCGACGATCCCAACTCCCCCACAACAGGTGACGGTCTTATGGTTTGTGCTGCTTCTGCTACCGTAATGCTCGCAGCATTTGCAGTAGTTGTTGTTCTCAAGAAGAAGCAGAATGCATAATTGAAATGATATTTTAAACTCCGCAACGTATAGTTGCGGAGTTTTTTTATTGCCTACTTTTTTGTTTTAAAAATTGACATATACAGAATTTTTTTATATACTTATTTATATATAAACTTTATAAACTTTTCAAGATGGTGATATTGATGTTCAGATACAAAAGCAGAATTATCATGGTTATCACAACACTGTTGCTCTGCACCATCCTCGCCTC
This sequence comes from Ruminococcus sp., assembly GCA_045654185.1. Lineage (GTDB taxonomy): Bacteria > Bacillota > Clostridia > Oscillospirales > Acutalibacteraceae > Ruminococcoides. The sequence continues at coordinate 26,325 of JAZOMY010000019.1, read as the reverse complement.
TTCCCTTGCAGGTTGCAGTTGCTCGGGCGAGATGGACCCCACAGACTACTCTATGGTAACTAATCCTACTCCTACACAGAATCCGGTGGGAGAGGCTACAACCCCCACCGAAGAGCTTGCTGATAACCCCATTAATTTCGACGAACTCTACAAACTCAATTCAGACCTCTATGCCTGGATAAGAATCCCCAACACCGCTGTGGACTATCCCGTAGCCCAGAGCTCCAATTCCGACGATAATTTTTATCTCCACCACAACTATCTGGGTAACTATGAGTTTGCAGGAACTATCTATTCCCAGAGACACAATTCCAAGTATTTTGTGGAAAGAGTCACCGTACTCTATGGTCACAATATGCTCAACGGTTCAATGTTCGCTGACCTGCATAAATTCTCCGACGAAGAATTCTTTGAAGAAAACGAGTATATTTACATCTACACCAAAGGTCATATCCTGACATACAGGATTTTTGCGGCATACGAATACGACGACCGCCACATTATGAACTCATTTGACTTTTCCGACGATGAAGTATATGAAACTTACCTCAACGACTGTCTCCACCCCCACTCCTCCAACTCGGTAGTCAGAGAAGGTGTGGAGCTTACCGTTGACAGCAGAATTTTAACTCTCAGCACCTGCACAAACTACAATTCCAGTCTGAGATACCTGGTTCAAGGAGTCCTGATTAATGACCAACTCACAAAATAACGAAAAGAACAGAGCAGAAGATATAGCTCCCGATACAAAAATCTCTGCAGAATCTGCCGAGTCAGCTCACGATACCAACGAATCCGGTTTTGAGTTTGCCATTCCCCTGAGTGAAGAAGAGCGCCGCAACAAACCCCATTCAACATCAGTTATAGAAAACGACGATGAGGATTTCTTTGCCATTCCTCTCAGAACAAGACAGGAAAAGGATAATGCTTTCCAGACAAAAGTTATGGATAGTGACAAAGACGACGCGGACGACTTTATCTTTACACGGTACCATTCCGCTCATTCAAAGCATAAACACCATAATACACACAGCACCGAAGGCACTGAATCTCCTGTAAGGAGCAAATCCGAACAGCATCACAGATACAATTCACATCGTAAGAAAATGAAATTCAGAGACAAAACAACAGGTCAGAAAATACGCACCATACTTCTCTATATTCTCATTGCATTTCTGATACTTGCTCTTTCTGCCGGCGGAGGTCTTCTGCTGATGGTTGCCGTCGGTAACAATCAGCTTACCAATTACGGCGACGCAAGTATGACTGCACCTGAACTCACAGGCAAGGACGTTTCTGTCCTTAACAGCGGCAAAACCATAATCTATGATGGCAAGGAATATGCTTTCAATGAGAATATGACCAGCATCCTCTGTATAGGCGTAGACAAACGTGAGATGGGCCTTGAGGACGATCAGGTCGGCACCGGCGGACAGGCCGATGCTATCTATATGATCGCCCTTGACACAAAAACCGGTGAAACTGATGTCATCGCCATATCAAGAGATATTGTCACAGACATCGGCATCTACTCTCCTGACGGAGAATATCTGCGTACAGAAAAGCACCAGCTTTGTCTTTCCTATGCTTACGGAAACGGCAAGGACACCAGTTGTCTCAATACCGTCACCGCCGTGGAGAGACTCTTCTATCAGCTTCCGATACAGTCCCATATTGCTATTGATCTGGATGCAGTTGCTCAGCTCAACGACGCCATCGGCGGCGTTACTGTAACAATGATAGACGATGATTTTATTGACTCAAACATCATCCGTCACTACAAGGGCGAAACCCTGACACTCTATGGCGACGATGCCAGAAGATATCTTCAGGTCAGAAAAACACACGAGCTTAATTCAAGCGTTGACAGAATGGACAGACAGATAAATTATCTGAAGGCTTTCTCCAAAAAAGCACTTCAGATGACCAAAGAAGACATCGGTCTGCCCCTTGACCTCTATAACATCATCGAGAACAACAGCTCAACAAATCTCACCCCCGCCAAGATTTCCGCCTTTGCAACTACCATTGTTACAAACGGAATTCAGGAGATGAACTTCGTAACAGTTCCGGGAACAGTGCAGCGCGGTGAAAAATATGCCGAATACGTAGTGGATGAAACCGCCTTCTACGAAATGTTTCTTGATATTTACTACAACCCCGTAGAATAAAAAAATAAGCGTTGGCTTGATTTAAGCCAACGCTTTTTGTTATTATAAAAACCTTTTATATTCTGCGGATTTCAGAGATAGAGGGAATATCGTGATACTGCTTGACATATTCGCTGAGAGTGCAGTTATATACACTCTTGAATGTAGCGATAAATGCCTTAACGCTGGGGAAGCCATTTTCCACAGCCGCACGGGTCTCGGAAATACCGCTGGTCTGGATATCTCTGAGAGCGTGCTCAAGACGCACAAGATTAAGATACTGCTTGAATGTCTTTCTTGTGTTCTGCTTGAAGTATCTGGAGAAATATGTAGGAGTGAGTCCTACGTGATTTGCAATCTCGCCCAGAGTAATTCTCTCTTTGAAGTTAAGTTTGATGTAGTCTATTGCCTTCTTTGCATACTCAAGCTCTTCGTGGTCAAACTCAGGGTTAACCTTCTCGCATTTTACAAGGCACTTTGTGCACAGCTCGATGAGAATTCTGGTCATAGCAGAGGTGATTTTCAAATCTGTGAAGTCGCCCTGCTCCTCAACGCACTCTACAATAAACTGAAGTTGCTTTCTGATTTCTTCTTTGGCAACCTTGTCCCTATTTACATCAAAATTATAAGACTCAAAGTCATCAAAATATGCCTTGATAAAATTGTAAGAGTAAAGCACCACAAGATACTTAACGTTTTTATCAGGGTCTTTGCCGCAAGTCTGATGAATATCATCATTGTTTACAACAATGTATTCACCGTCTGTAAGAACACCTTCATCATTGTTGGCTGTTACCCACAGATCGCCTTTAAGCACATAATCTATCTCAATATTCTTGTGCCAATGCTTGTTTGTGTAACACTCCTGACCGGGCTTGTCAAAAAGTATGACTTTACCCGGCAGATTATCATCTGCAGAAACTATTTCATATTTATACCTGTAATTTTTTGCCATAAAACCACCCCTACCGCAATGTCAAATATTATCCTATGTCAATATAATAACATAGATATATGCATTTGTAAATCCTAATTTTTGCAAATATCATTAGTATATTGGCATTTTTTGGTGAAATTCGGGTATGAATTTGTAAATTCTCATAATTTCAATAATAATAACTGGATATGCAAAAAAAGTGAATTGAAATGGATTAATTTGTATAGTATAATTATTAACATAAAAATACAAGGAGAAATCCTATGAAAAAAATATCCGTATTACTGACATACATAATACTTATCTGCACAGTATTATCCGCTTGTGATCTGCCTTTTCCCGATTCTCGTCATCAGATCAACTCCGAGATTCTCTCTGATGACATCGGGCTCAGGGCACACTTTATCGATGTGGGTCAGGGCGACTGTATTCTTCTGGAATCAGAGGGCAGATTTGCTCTTGTTGATGCAGGCGAATACAGCGAAAAGGATACCGTTGTGTCGTATCTGTCCTCTATGGGCGTATCTGATATTGATTATGTCATATCCTCTCATCCCCATTCCGACCACTGCGGAAGCCTCGCTGAGGTTATAAGGAACTTTGACTGCGAGGTGCTGCTGACTCCTGAAACAGAAAGTGAATCTCAGGTTTTTGAATATGTCCTTGATGCGGCGGACGAGAGGGGCGTAGAGGTACATTCTCCCGACAAGGGTGACAACTACACTCTCGGAAGCAGCAGTATAACCATTCTTTCCCCGGACAAGAACTCCGTATACTCCTCACTCAACGATTACTCCTTGGTGTGCAAGGTTCAGTACGGCAACACATCCCTCCTGCTGACAGGAGATGCCGAAAAAGTGGTGGAGGATGAACTTCTGCGGGAAGGTGCAGATTTAAAGGCAGATGTACTCAAATGCGGTCATCACGGAAGTTCCACCAGCAACACCCTGCCCTTCATCATGGCAGTAAATCCCGGTGCCGCCATTATCACCTGCGGAAAAGATAACGAATACGGACATCCCCACAAGGAAACTCTGGAAAATCTGAATATACTGGATATCCCCGTTTGGCGCACCGACGAGAGTTCCACCGTAATCATGATGTCTGATGGTGAAAATATATCTATCCGTTCTCATAAAGACGCTGAAGCACTGATAGATACCCCTGCATCTCTGCCTGCTGAAGCTGCATATATCGGCAATAAAAACACCAAGGTGTTTCATAGCATTGACTGTGCATCCGTAAAAAATATGAAAACAAAAAACAGGGTTGAATTCTTCGCAAGAGAAAAGGCGGTTGAACACGGATATTCCCCCTGTCAATCCTGCAATCCTTAATTAGGTGACACTATGATAAACGAACTGCTTAAAACAGCGTCCTCCTGGGAAAAGATAGCCGCCACAGATAAGCCCGTGGTGATATATGGCACAGGAAACGGTGCAGATATTGTTCTTGACCGCTTTGCTGAACTTGGCATTGAAATCAGTGCTGTTGTTGCCTCTGACGGCTTTGTACGTTCCAGAGAATTCCGTGGATTCAAGGTTAAAAGTATCCGTGAAGCGCAGGAAGAATTCGGTGATTTCCTGCTTTGCATAGCTTTCGCAAGTTCTCTTCGCGAAGTAATGGATAACATAAAAAAACTCGCCTCAGAACACGAGACACTTATGCCGGTAGTACCTGTTTTCGGAAACACCATATTTGACCGCGGATTTCTCGAAGAAAACGCATCTGCACTCACCAAAAGTCGTGAACTTCTGGAGGATGATGAATCCCGCAAGGTTTTTGACAACATAATCCGTTTTCAGTATTCGGGAGATTTATCTTATCTTTTTTCCGCTGAGAGCTTTCGCGAGGATGCGCTGCAAGATATTCTGGAGCTCGGCAAGGATGAACACATCCTGGACCTTGGAGCATTCCGCGGCGACACCATAGAAGAAATAGCCTCATTATTCGGCTCCTTTGCATCTGCAACAGCCCTCGAGCCTGACCGCAAGAGTTTTGATAAACTCTGCGAATATGCAAAAGGTAAGGATAACATCACACCTCTCCCCTATGCAGTATGGGACAAGGAAGCAGAATTTGAATTTTCCGGTGGCGGCGGCAGACAGAGCACTCTTTTTTCCGAAGGCAAATACAAGGTCCGCGCCGTAGCGGTGGATGATATAATTAAAGAAAGAACGGTTTCCTATGTAAAAATGGATGTTGAGGGTGCCGAAAAGGAAGCACTCCTAGGTATGCGAAACCTCCTGAAAAATCAGAAACCAACCCTCAGTATTGCTGCATATCACCGCAGCGAAGACCTCAATATACTCATCCCTCTGATTAAGAGCATCAACCCCGAATACAAAATCTATCTGCGGCATCATCCATATATCCCTGCCTGGGACACAAATCTTTACTGTAAATAACCGCACATATAAGCAAATCCGACCTCTGTACAAAACAAAGGTCGGATTTTTTATATCAATGAGTCGGCTGTCTGTATCCGCTGACATTCCGTAAGCATCTCGAAAAGTTCTGATTTCTTCATCAGTCCTGTATGCCTCTTAATAACATTACCACCGCAAAAAGCCAAGGTAGTGGGCACAGACCTGATAGAATATTTCTCAGCAATCCCCTTGTACTTATCAATGTCAACACGGCAGAAGCGCACCCGAGAGAAATCCCGCATAACACTGTCGCACACCTTCTCCATACTGTGGCAATACCCGCACCACGGCGCTGTAAACACCACAACACACAATGCGTCTGCTGACGACATTTCCTCAAAATGCTCTCTGTCTGCTTCTGTCATACTACTCCTCCTCTGAGGATAGTATCTGCACAAAGGAGACGTATATACAACAAAGGCTCCGTATAAAACGGAGCCTTTAAAAATTTTTATATTGATTTGCAAATCACATTACTTTGCAAGTTCTTCCTCGATAACCTTCTTGATACCGCCGGCGGTGAGACCGAATTTCTCAAGAAGTTCCCAAGCAGGACCTGAATAACCGTAACGGTCATAAACGCCTACCTTGCGTACGGGAACGGGGCACTCAGAGGTAACAACATCACAAACTGCATCGCCGAGACCGCCGATTACATTGTGCTCTTCAACAGTGATGATTCTGTCTGTTTCCTTTGCAGCCTTGATGATAATGTCGCGGTCGATAGGCTTGATGGTGTGGATGTTGATAAGACGGACTTTTCTGCCCTCTTTCTCAAGCTCCTCAACAGCCTTGCGAGCCTCGTTAACTACAAGACCTGTGGCAATAACGGTAATCTCGTCACCCTCGTGGAGAGTGATACCCTTACCCAGTTCAAACTCATAGGTATCGGGATCATTGAAGGAGTCAATGGCAAGTCTGCCGAGACGGATATATACAGGACCCTCGTGCTCGAGTGCTGCCTTTGCAGCTGCCATCATCTCATAGTGGTCAGCAGGACAGAGAACTGTCATACCGGGGATGGTGCGCATCAGAGCAACGTCCTCAAGACACTGGTGAGTAGCACCGTCTTCGCCTGTGGAGATACCTGCGTGGCTGCCTGCGATTTTAACATTCAGCTGAGGATATCCGACGGAGTTACGAATCTGCTCGTATGCTCTGCCTGTTGCAAACATTGCGAAAGATGCTGCAACGGGAATTTTTCCGCAAGTAGCAAGACCTGCGGCAATACACATCATATTACCCTCTGCGATACCGCAGTCGAAAAATCTCTCGGGGAAAGCCTTCTGGAAGATAGAAGTCTTTGTAGCACCTGCAAGGTCAGCGTCAAGAACAACAATCTTGTCGTTTTCGCGAGCAAGTTCGCACAGAGCCATACCAAAGCTCTCTCTGGTTGCCATTGTTACTACATTTGCCATTATTCTTCGCCCTCCAGTTCTGCAATCTGAGCCTCAAGCTCAGCCTTTGCTTTTTCATACTCGTCCTTGTTGGGACCCTTGCCGTGCCAGTCAACCTGGTTTTCCATAAAGGAAACACCCTTACCCTTGACTGTCTTTGCAAGAATAGCGGTGGGCATACCCTTGACTGTCTTTGCATTTTCAAAAGCTGCCTCAATATCGTCAAAGCAGTGACCGTTGATTTTGATTACATTGAAGCCGAAGCTCTCGAACTTCTTATCGAGAGGCTCAATACCGCAAACCTCTGCAACAGGTCCGTCAATCTGGAGACCGTTCTGGTCAACAATAATAACAAGGTTATCAAGTTTCTGGTGAGCAGCAAACATAGCAGCCTCCCAAACCTGACCCTCCTCGCACTCACCGTCGCCGAGGATGGTGTATACGCGGTAATCCTTGTTGTCGCACTTAGCAGCCAGAGCCATACCGCAAGCAGCGCTTACACCCTGACCCAGAGAGCCTGTGCTCATATCAATACCGGGAGTACCCTTCATATCGGGGTGACCCTGAAGCATTGCACCTACATGGCGAAGTGTTTCAAGTTCGCTCCAGTCGAAGAAGCCCTTCTGTGCAAGTACTGCATAAAGGCTGGGACAGCAGTGTCCCTTGGAGAGAACAAAACGATCTCTTGTATCCATAGAAGGATTCTGAGGATCTACGTTCATCTCCTTAAAATAAAGATAAGTCATAATGTCAGCGGCAGAAAGTGAGCCGCCGGGATGACCGGACTTAGCGTTAAATGTTCCGATAATTGCACCCAACCGAGCCTTAGCGGCAAGAATCTTCAGCTGGCGCTTGTCTGTGTTATTCATTGCAACTACCCCTTTGCATACATTCTTGATTATAATATACCACAGAACCGCGGCGCTATATTTACTTAATGAAAAAAAGAAAGGTTTTTTTGATTTTTGTAAGTTTATTCAAAAAAACTCCCGATTTTTATATTTCTATTATAACCCCTGCCCGAATAATCGCTGAAACCTTGCATTATTCAATATTTCTGAATATAATTAGTATAAATATAAACATAAATTTCGGGCGGTGAAGAATTTGTTACTCGTTATTGACATTGGTAATACAAACATCAAATTCGGTCTTTTCAAAGGTGAAGAGCTTGTTATGCTTGCAAGAATCTCCTCTGACCGCACAAAGACATCGGACGAATTCGCAGCAGAAATTCACTCTGTGTTCAATGTTTACGGCTTCAGCAAAGAAGATATCAACGGCTGCATTATATCAAGCGTCGTCCCCCAGATTCTGCGCACCGTCAAGGAAGCTATCATCACAACTATGGGTGTCACACCCCTTGTTGTAGGTCCCGGACTCAAAACAGGTCTCAATATAAAAATCGACAATCCCGCCTCTACCGGCGCCGACCTTGTGACAGGCTGTGTTGCAGCGCTCTCACTCTACGGCGCACCCTCTATTGTCATCAGCCTCGGCACCGCCACCACCATTATCGTGCTGGACAAGTCAGGTGCTATGACAGGCGGTGCAATCGCCCCCGGTGTGGGCATCTCTATGCAGGCACTCTCTGACCGCTGTGCTCTGCTCCCCTCTGCGTCATTTGATGCACCTGCAAAAGTTGTGGGCAGAAACACCGACGAGTGTATCCGCTCCGGTGTAGTGCTTGGAAATGCCTCTATGCTTGACGGTATGATAGACCGCATCAATGAGGAACTGGGTACTGAATGTACAGTAATCGCTACCGGCGGTATCGCAAGAGATATTATACCCAGCTGCCGCCACAAAATTATCCTCAGGGACGACCTGATGCTTCAGGGACTGAGAATCATTTACGAAAAGAACTGCATCTAATTAGCGTTAAAAAATAAATATTTCAAGGTGTTTTCTGCGGCGGATCTCCGCCGTAAAAATATAATCAGCGTCTCACCGCAAGGGAGACAGCAGGAGGAAATTTATTATGACACAGAAAAGAAAATCAACTATTAATCCGTTGGTTATCGAATTAACAATGACCGCGTTGTTTGCGACATTGATTATTTTGATGGCCTTTACGCCTATCGGATACATCTCCATAGGTCCCGTAAAAATGACTCTGCTCACTCTGCCTGTTGCAGTTGGCAGCATTGTGCTGGGTACAAGAAGTGGTATCATCCTTGGTACACTTTTCGGACTAACAAGTTTCTACACTTGTTTTGGTTTGGATGCTTTTGGTAACACTATCCTAAATCTCGATTACCCCGCAATTGCAATGTCTCCTGATATACACTTCAGCATAAGCCCTATATTATGTGCTATTATGTGTATAGCTCCTCGTTTTTTCTGCGGTTTTCTTCCCGCAATAATTTATAAAGCTATCAGCAAAAATGGTACAAAGAATACAATGATTGCAATTCCCGTTGCTGCTGCAAGTACCGCCATAATAAATACAGTTCTTTTTATTACTTCATTATGGGCATTCTACAATTACAGTTTAACCGAACTTTTGGGTACAAACAACCTCTTTACCTTATTTGCTACCATAGCAGGCATAAACGGTCTTATAGAAATCGCAGTAAACATCGTAATAGGCACTGCAATCTGCAAACCATTAATCGAAGTTAAGAAAAAATTGGCGCCATGAGCATCAACATAATTCACCTCAAACAAACAGAATCAACAAACACATATGCAAAGGATCTCATTAAATTAGGTAATACTTTGCCTGATTATACCGTTATTATAGCAAACTGCCAGACATCGGGCAGAGGAAGACTCTCCCGCGAATGGCACTCACAGGAGGGCTCGTCCCTGACTATGAGTGTGGTGCTGGAAACTCCACTTGTACCCGCTATGACACTTCTGTGCGGAATAGCTCTGAGCCGAGCTTTAAACCGCCTTACGGAAAGCGACGGGTTTTCTCTCAAATGGCCCAACGATGTACTGGCAGAAAATAAAAAAGTTGCCGGAATTCTTGTAGAAAGATTTCTTGACTTCACCATTATCGGCATAGGAGTTAATGTCAATAACAATATCTTCCCCGAGGGAATCAAGAACAAAGCCACATCTCTCAGACTGCTTTCCGGCAAGGAGTTTGACATTCAAGCGCTGGCAGAGCTTACGGTTGAGGCTCTGGAGCAGGTTTTCACCGAATACGGCTACGGCTTCTCTGACAGAGCAAAAAGTGAATACGCCGCACTGTGTGTCAACCTTGGCAAAGAAGTGCGCTTCGGCGAGAATTTCTGCCAAAAAGGCATTGTCACAGACATCGCCGCCGATGGTTCCCTGATTGTTAAAACCGAAAACGGTGATGGCTGCATTGCTGCAGGAGAAGTTTTTGTCAGCGGTATTTACTGATGCATTTCAGCATAACAATTAATTATCTCACAAGGAGGTCATTATGAACACTTTCAAAGAAACCACCCTTACGGAACTCAACATCAATCCCTTCAGCAAAATCGGCAAGGAATGGATGCTCATCACTTCAGGCAGTGAAGATGACTTCAATACCATGACTGCAAGCTGGGGAGGTCTCGGCGTTCTGTGGAGAAAAGATGTAGCATATACTGTTATCCGACCCTGCCGCTACACCTATGAATTCACCGAGAAAAACGACTACTTTTCACTGTGTTTCTTCACAGAGGAATACAGAGATGCTCTGACTCTGTGCGGAAGAACCTCGGGCCGTGACTGCGACAAGATTACCAAGGCAGGACTTACTCCCGTATTCATCGACGGTGTTCCCTGCTTCGAGGAAGCCGCTCTTGTGCTTATCTGCAAGAAGCTCTACTCCCAGCCTATGGATGAAAAATTTGTCCACGACAATGCTGTCAGCGAATGTTACGACGAAGGTGAAGCTTACCACACTCTCTATGTGGGTGAAATTGTAAAAGCTCTTACAAAGTAAAATATTAATTGAGATAAGAAAAGCTCTCCGTATTCCCAGCGAGTACGGAGAGCTTATTTTTTATTTTATATTCTTTTCTTATCCTCTGCGTGAAGACTCTTTGGCAAACACTCTGCATATCACCATTACTCCTGCCAGAAGGAGCAGGAAGGTGGTGTTGTACTGACAGAGTTTCATTGCCTCAGAAATCAGGAGAAAATCCGATATGGGTCGGACAAAGAGAGAAAGTCCGCCCAGTACGGAGAGAACACCTGTGGCAATATTCAGCACCTTGCCGCCGCCCTTTGAGGTACGGGACATTCGCGCAATCTGGGAAAATCCCAGAAACAGAAGCCAGAGTCCCAGTATGTAAACAATGTTTACGGTGAAAAGTTTCATATCAACATAGGAGAAGATAAATGCAAGTCCAACAGTAAAAGACGAAAGTCCGTCAAACAAAAGCCAACCGCTGCCCGCACTCTTAACTCCTGCCGTAAAGTATGCAAGCACGCTGATAACTCCGAAAATAAGAAGGGCAATTCCGCAAATGGTATCACTACCCATCACAGAAGCAAGTCCCGAAAAAACGCCCCACAATGCCGCAATACTTAAGAATATTGCGGAAATAATCCAGAATGCGTTAAGGGTTTTCTTCATCTTTAATCTCTCCTTTTATATATTGTTTTCCTGAAAAGTCACTTGGTTTCTCAATGGGTACAGAAGTCTTTTCCTTCTGTTTTTTCATACCAAGTCTATATGAAATCCACACAAGAATTCCTGCCAGAAATACAGCAAGCAACGCCACGGAAATTATCGTATCCGCTGACAACTTACTGCTACCCACAGTTATATCCCCGTGTTTCTCTGCGTTTATACTACTTTCGGTTTCCGCTTCAATGTGGTCTTCTTCGTAAGACACATCCTTGTCCGATGAGCCTGAAGATGCAGAAATATGAATAATGCTCTCGGAGCCGGTAGTAAACACCATATCCTCTGCCTCGGTGTTTACGGCCTCATCTACCCGAAGCACAAGTTTACTCTCCGCAGGTAAGAGCGCCTTGAATTCAAGAGTAACTGTCCCCACCATTGAGTCCGTATCCACACCGTCTTCATTGAGAAACACAAGGCGGAGTTTGCCCGCCTCAAGGGAGTTGACATTCACTTCCCCTACGGATGATTTTCCGTTTCTGTATTGAAGCACACTCGGGTCATACTCCACCACCGCAGAAAACGCCGAAAGTCCAGATGCATTGCTGACAACGATTTCGGTTTCAAACAGTCTGCCCGTCTGCACGTGTTTATCATTGATGCTGAAAATCACTTCTTCCTCTGCACCTGCCGCAAAGAAAGCCGAAAAGGACAGAGTAACAGTAATCAGCACAAACAGAGCCGAAACCCTTACGAGAGATTTCATATTATAAATCCGCCGTTAACACCAAACACCTGACCTGTAACAAAGGACGCTCTGTCAGAACAGAGGAATGCCACCGCGTCTGCGATATCCTTGGGGGTACCCAATCTTCCCAGGGGGGTCTCCTCTTTCAGTTCAGAGAGTGTCTCCTCGGAGAAATCCTTCATCATATCCGTCATTACAACTCCGGGGCATACACAGTTGACCCTCACTCCGCTTGGAGCAAGTTCTTTGGCGAGAGCCTTTGTGAGTCCGATTACGCCTGCCTTTGCGGCACTGTAATGCACCTCACAGGAAGCACCCACCTGTCCCCACATTGAGCTTATATTCACAATAGAGCCACTTTTCTGTCTTACCATATATTCCGAGGCAACCCGACAGGTATTGAAAACCCCTGTGAGGTTGACGCCTATCATTTCATCCCAGTCAGCATCGGTAATATCGGTGAAAAGCTTCTGCTGTGCCACACCTGCATTATTTACGAGAATATCCACGGAGCCGTACTTCTTGGCGGCTATCTCCACTATATTCCTTGCACTCCCGGGGTCTCTGACGTCGCAGTACACCGCCTCGCAGGAAACACCATAGCCGCTGATGATTACCTTTGCAAGTTCCTCGGCCCGCTCCCGACTGGTTTTGTATCCCAGAATAACGTTGTAGCCCGCCTTGGCAAGAGCAACGGAAATTGCCGCACCTATACCCTTGGCACCGCCTGTAACAACTGCGGTATTAAGCATCAAAACGCCTCCTCTATATTACTGTGCACAGAGCTTAAAACTCTGTGCACGCAAAAAACTGTATTACTTTTTCTTGAAGCCGTCCTTAAGAGAAACGCTTCTGTTAAAGATAAGGTTACCTTCACAACTGTCCTTGTCGGCACAGAAGTAACCAAGTCTCATAAACTGGTAGCCCTCGCCTACCTTAGCACTCTCAAGTCTGCGCTCAACCTTACAGCCTGTGAGCACCTTCAGAGAGTCGGGATTCAGGTAGTCAAGGAAGTTTCTGTCTCCTGCATCGGGGTCGGGCACTGTGAAGAGATTATCGTAAAGACGAACTTCTGCATCAGCACAGTTTGCAGCATCTACCCAGTGGATAGTACCTCTTACCTTTCTGCCGTCAGGAGTGTTGCCACCCTTTGTCTCAGGGTCGTATGTTGCGTAAACTTCAACCACATTACCCTCGTCATCCTTCTTGCAGCCTGTGCAACGGACAATATAAGCAGACTTGAGACGAACCTCGTTGCCGGGATAAAGTCTCTGGTAGCCCTTGATGGGTTCCTCCATAAAGTCCTCTGCCTCAATGAAACATTCCTTGGAGAAGGTGATAGCTCTATTTCCGTCTGCTTCGCAGTTGGGGTTATTCTCCACCTCAAACTCCTCAGTCAGACCTTCGGGATAGTTCTCGATAACAAGCTTTACGGGATTGATAACAGCCATTACTCGCTGTGCCTTCTCGTTGAGGTCCTCTCTGAGACAATGCTCAAGGAAACTGTACTCAACAATGGAATTCACCTTGGAAACACCGTTTCTCTCGGTAAAGTTTCTGATTGAGCGAGGTGTGTAGCCACGTCTGCGGAGGCCGCAGAGAGTAGGCATACGGGGGTCATCCCATCCGCTGACATAGCCGTCATCCACCAGAGTTCTGAGCTTACGCTTGGACATAACGGTGTTGTTGATGCCGAGACGCGCAAACTCTATCTGACGGGGCTTTGCAGGAACGGAAACGTTCTGAATTACCCAGTCGTAGAGAGGTCTGTGGTCCTCAAACTCCAGAGAGCAGAGGCTGTGGGTGATACCTTCCATAGCATCCTCAATGGGATGAGCAAAGTCGTACATAGGATAGATAACCCATTTGTCGCCTGTTCTGTGGTGACGAAGCTTATTGATACGGTAAATAACCGGGTCACGCATATTGAAGTTACCGCTTGCAAGGTCAATTTTTGCACGGAGTGTCATTGTACCTTCCTCAAACTCGCCTGCCTTCATTCTCTCGAAGAGGTCAAGGCTCTCCTCAACGGGTCTGTCGCGGTAGGGGCTCTTTGCGGGAGTTGAAAGGTCGCCTCTGTATTCTCTCATCTGCTCAGCGCTGAGCTCGCACACATAGGCCAGGCCCTTCTCGATAAGCTCAACCGCAAAGCGGTACATATCATCAAAATAGTCGGATGCATAGTAGAAACGGTCTTCCCAGTCAAAGCCCAGCCACTTGATATCCTCCTGTATAGCGTCAACATACTCCACATCTTCCTTTGTGGGGTTTGTGTCATCCATTCGAAGATTGCACACTCCGCCGTACTTCTGTGCTGTGCCAAAGTCGATGCAGATAGCCTTTGCGTGTCCTATATGCAGATATCCGTTGGGTTCGGGTGGGAAACGGGTATGAACAGTCATACCCTCATACTGACCGCCCTTTGCTATGTCCTCGTCAATAAAGTCGTGGATAAAGTTAGAGGGCATTACATTCTCATCGGTAACGCCTGCGTTTTTGATTTCCTCTGCCATTATGTTCACCTTCCTAAAGAAATTATGCGTTTAACTTTTCGAGACCCAGCTTCATTCTTTTGAGAGATTCCTCTCTGCCCAGAATATCCAGAATTTCCACTGCGCCGCCGGGAGTAACTGTTTTACCTGCCACGGCAATTCGTGCAGGCCACATTACTGTGCCGTTCTTGAGTTCCAGCTTCACTGCCAGATTTATGAGACTCTCCTTGATGCTCTCTGCATCCCAGGCGGCGAGGTTTGAAAGTTCCTCGTAAACTGCACTGAGGATAGCGGGAACATTCTCAAGAGTGGTCTTGCTCTTTTTATTCACAAAAAGCTCCTTGTCGTATTCGGGAAGCTCTTTGAAGAAATCTATCGCACCGGGGATATCGGTGAGTTTTACTGTTCTCTGCTGAAGAATTGCCGCAAGTTTCATTGCATCATAGGGAGCATCGCCGAAGACCTCATCGAAATAAGGCTTGGCAACTGCTGCAAACTGCTCGGGCGACATAGCTCTCAGATACTCGCCGTTGAGCCAGGAGAGTTTGTCGTAGTCAAATACAGAGGGAGACTTGGAAATCTCGTCCACGTGGAAATTCTCTGTAAGCTCCTGAAGTGTAAAAATCTCCTGATTGCTCTTGGGGCACCAACCCAGAAGCGCTATATAGTTGATAATTGCCTCAGGAAGATAGCCGTCAGCCACCAGATCCTCAAATCCTGTGGCGCCGTGGCGTTTTGAAAGCTTTGATACGGAGCCGTCCTCGTTCTTGCCCATAATCAGAGGCAGGTGCACATAGGTGGGAATCTCCCAGCCGAATGCTTCATAGAGGAGGTTGTATTTGGGAGTTGAGCTTAAATATTCACAGCCACGAACAACGTGAGTGATACCCATGGTGTGGTCGTCAATAACATTTGCGAAGTTGTAGGTGGGATAGCCGTCGGACTTGATAAGAATCTGGTCGGTAAGTTCTGAATTTTCGACGGTGATATCACCGAAAACCGCGTCGGAGAAAGTGGTTGAACCATCAGTAGGCATCTTCTGACGGATAACATAGGGTGTGCCCTCTTTAAGAAGTCTGTCGATTTCCTCCTGGGGCAAATCCCTGCAATGTCCGTCATAGCCGCCACCAATGCTCTCCTCAGAGAGTTTCTCAAGCCTCTCCTTGGTGCAGAAGCAACGGTATGCCTTACCCTCTTTAATGAGTTGCTCGGCATAAGGGAGATACATATCCTTTCTCTCGGACTGGACATAGGGGCCGTATTCGCCACCTACGTCGGGACCTTCATCGTGGATAAGTCCTGCAACCTTCAGAGTGTTATAAATAACATCAACCGCACCCTCCACAAGACGCTCTCTGTCGGTATCTTCAATTCGAAGCACAAAGCTACCGCCTTGGCTCTTGGCAATAAGATACTCATAGAGTGCTGTTCGCAGGTTACCCACGTGCATAAAACCTGTGGGGCTGGGTGCATATCTTGTACGTACTGTCATATCAAAACCGCCTTTCGGTAATTTTTTATATTTATGTTTTTATGATTATTCCTCTTCTTCTGCTACTTCTTTTTCCAATTCTTCCAGTTCCTTCATCTCTGTGAGATGGTGCGCAATCGCAAGGTCTATCTCCTGCGCGGGTCTGCCGGACACAGTGGCAAGACGATAGTATTTTTCTTTGTTTTCGTTGTCACCCTTCATCGCATAGATGATTGCAAGCAGTGTGGCAGCTTCCACTCCGTTGTTCTTAATCTCCAGTGCACTTTTCGCATCAGCTATGGCACTTTCATAATCCTGCATTCTGAAGTAACAGTTTGCTCGGTTATTGAAAGCAAAGTAGTTTGTCTTGTCACACTTTATTGCCTCTGTATAGTGGCTGAGTGCCAACTTGAAATCGCCGTTTCGAAGATGCAGACCGCCCAGATTACTGTGAGCCTGACTGTTTCTGGGATAAATCTCAATAAGTTCGTAATAGGTCTTTATCGCAGGGTCAACAAGTCCCATATCCGTATAACAAAGTGCCGCAAAAAGCAGGATGGGTGCAAGGTCAGTTTCCCTTGTTGCCTTCTCTGAAAGTTTCCTCAAAAGTTTCAGTGCTTTGGAATATTTCGACTCGTCGTAATAGCGGGTCGCCATAACCAGAAACTTTCTGTATGCAGAGTTGTCACGAAATGCTGTGCCCAGTTCCTTCTCGTATGCCTTTTCATAGAAAAGCAAACTGCCTCTGTTTTTCACTTTAAAATTCCGTATTAACGCAACCGTCAGCATCGAAAGGGCGAAAATCAGAATCAAAAGATTATCATAAAAGGGGCTGCCGTTTGCCACTATATCGTAGACATAAAACCCGACACAGCCCACCATCATCAAAATGATCAGCGAACCGAATATAATCTGTAGAGTTTTTTTATTCATCTCAACACCTGTAAAAATCACGCAATAGATTGTTTGCAATCACTCATTCATTCCGCAGCATTTCTTGTACTTCTTGCCGCTTCCGCAGGGGCAGGGGTCGTTTCTGCCCACTTTTTTGCCCTTCTTTACGGTGCGGTTGGTGGACATTGTGCCGTCACCTGAAAATTCCACGGGCTTTGCAACCTGCTCGCGCTTAATGGCGAAGGTTACGGGGTTTACCTTCTGCTCCTCGCCTTTATTCAGTATTACCTGATGAGCTGCGGCAGCTGCCTTCTCTGCCTCACGGCGGATTCTCTCCTCTTCCTTCTGACGCTCTTTTATTTCATAGACACGTCTGGGAACAGTAAACATCAGCTTTACTGTATCCTGCTGAATGGAGTCTATCATCTCGTCAAACATATCGAAGCCTTCATGAGTAAACTCAACAACGGGGTCGTGCTGTGCATAGGCTCTCATACGGATACCCTGCTTCAGCTCCTCCATAGCATCGATGTGCTCCATCCAGTATGTATCAACGGAACGCAGGAGATATACTCGCTCTATCTCTCTCATTGTCTCGGTAGTGACAAGCTCCTCATACTCGCCGTAAAGCTCCTTGGCTCTGTCCTTGAGAGTATCTGCTACTGCCTGAGGTGTAAGGCTCTGAAGCTCTTCCTCGCTGTATGTGAGGGGGCATTTGCTGTCAACAAGCCAACCGTTGTAGAATTCTCTGAGACTTGTAAGGTTCCATGACTCCTTCATCTGGGGCATATAGAGTGCCACGTTGTTGTCGATGGTCTTCTCCACCATACCCATAACGGTTGCGTGGATATCCTCACCGTCAAGCACCTGATTACGCTGACCGTAGATAATCTCTCTCTGACGGTTCATAACATCGTCAAACTGGAGAACGTTCTTTCTGATTCCGAAGTTGCGCTGCTCAACCTTCTGCTGTGAGTTCTCAATAACATTTGAGAGCATCTTGTTCTCAATGGGAGCAGAATCATCGGGGCTGAGTCTCTCCATAATGCCTCTCATTCTGTCGCCGCCGAAGATACGCATCAGGTCATCCTCGGTAGAGAGGAAGAAGCGGCTTGTACCGGGGTCTCCCTGACGTCCTGAACGTCCGCGGAGCTGGTTGTCGATACGTCTGGACTCGTGGCGCTCGGTGCCGATAATAAAGAGTCCGCCTGCGGCTCTGACACTCTCTGCCTCGTCCTTTATCTCTTCCTTATACTTACTGTGAAGCTCGGTGAATACTCTTCTTGCCTCAAGGATTTCCTCGTTGTCTGTCTCTGCAAAACCTGTTGCCTCGGCTATGAGTTCATCAGTGAAGCCTTCTTTGCGCATTTTGGAGGTAGCCATAAACTCGGCATTACCGCCGAGAACAATATCGGTACCTCGACCTGCCATATTGGTGGCAATGGTAACTGCTCCCAGTTTACCTGCCTGAGCAACAATCTCTGCTTCCTTATCGTGCTGTTTCGCATTGAGCACGTTGTGAGGTACTCCGCGCTTTTTGAGCATCTTGGAGAGAACCTCGGATTTTTCGATGGAAATTGTACCTACAAGCACAGGCTGACCCTTCTGGTGACACTCTATAATTGTCTCGATAACCGCATTGAACTTTGCCTGTTCGGTGGTAAAAATCAGGTCGTTGAGATCCTGTCTTGCAAGGGGCTTGTTGGTGGGAATTTCCACAACATCAAGTTTATAGATTTCCTCAAACTCTGCGCGCTCGGTCTCGGCAGTACCTGTCATACCCGAGAGTTTCTTGTAGAGTCGGAAGTAGTTCTGGAATGTAATTGTGGCAAGGGTCTTGCTCTCGTTCTGAATCTTAACGCCTTCCTTTGCCTCAATAGCCTGATGCAGACCCTCATTGAAGCGTCTGCCGTACATCAGACGACCTGTAAACTCGTCAACGATTACAATCTCGCCGTCCTTATTAACGTAGTCGATATCAAGATGCATAATACCGTGGGCTTTGATAGCCTGATTGATATGATGCTGAATTGTCAGGTTTTCGGGGTCGGTGAGGTTATCAACGGAGAAATATTCCTCCGCCTTCTTCACACCCACCTGGGTGAGGGTTGCGGACTTTGCCTTCTCGTCAACGATATAGTCGATTCCGTTTTCTTCGAAGAAATCCTCCATATTGTCCTTGGAGTTAACCTCGGTGAAAACGTACTTTTTAAGTCTTCTGGCAAAGGAGTCTGCCTTCTGGTACATATCGGTGGACTTGTCGCCTCTGCCCGAAATAATCAGAGGAGTTCTTGCCTCATCTATGAGGATGGAGTCAACCTCGTCCACAACCGCAAAGGCGTGTCCGCGCTGAACTCTGTGCTCCTTGTAAACCACCATGTTGTCACGGAGATAGTCAAAGCCCAGCTCGTTGTTGGTGCCGTATGTAATATCTGCGTTGTAGGCGGCACGACGGTCCTCGTTTGTAAGGTCGTGAACGATAAGACCTACCGAGAGTCCCAGATAGCGGTAGAGTTTGCCCATCCACTCGGAGTCGCGTCGGGCAAGGTAGTCATTGACAGTAACAATATGCACACCTTCGCCTGTGAGACCGTTAAGGTATGCGGGAAGGGTTGCTACCAGAGTTTTACCTTCACCTGTTTTCATTTCTGCAATTCTGCCCTGATGGAGAATGATACCGCCCTGAATCTGTACGGGGAAGTGCTTCATTCCCAGCACACGCCAGGATGCCTCTCGGCATACCGCAAATGCATCAGGGAGAATGTCGTCGGTGGTCTCGCCGTTTTTGAGTCTTTCTTTGAGCACTGCTGTCTGAGTCTTCAGTTCAGCCTCGCTCATAGCCGCATATTTGCTCTCAAGCTCCAATGTCTTGTCGCTGAGGCCTTTGATTCTTTTAATCTCTTTTTTGCTGTAATTGCCGAAAAGAGCCTTGAGAATGTTAGCCATATTATCTTCCTTTCAAAGGTATCAGATTTACCCATTATAAGTATTAATAAATATATATAAGTAATAATACCACACATTAACAGAAAAATAAAGTGTATTTTGAAAAGTTCCGCATTTTATTTTACTCCCAGGGGCACCTAAAATCGGAACAAAAAAGCCTTCCGAATGGTATTTCTCCAATTCGGAAGGCTTACAGTTACAAGGATAATCCTGTATTATAAATTTTATTCTCCGCGAAGGGATTTTGCACATTCTGTCATGGCGATTCTGGCTATGGGGCCTGCGCTGTAAAAGCCGTAGTCTCCTTCTTCCACAACTACCGCAAAGGCAAGGGGACAGTCCTCGTCCTCGGAGTAGCCCACTATCCAGCCGTTAGGGGCTTTGCCCTCACCCACTTCGGCGGTGCCTGTCTTGGCACCTACGGTAAGTCCTTCAAACATACTGTCACCATAGTAATCTCTGACGGTATATCTCATAATTTCCGCTATTTTGTCGGCGGTTTCTTTGCTCATAAACTCCGCATTTCCCGCTGAGGCAACACCCTCGATATAGGTGGGAAGTTTTGCTTTTCCCTCTGCGGCAACAGCGGCACAAAGTATCGCCATCTGGGCAGGATTTGTCATATCCGTGTGCTGGCCGATTCCGGACCAGGCAAGTTCGTTTAAAGTTGCGTTTTTCACGTCATAAACGCCCTTTGCGGTGTTGACGGAGCATATCCCGAAGCTCTCGGTAACACCCAGTTTTTCTGCGGTTTTCTGCATATTTTCAGCACCTACCTGTGCCGCCAGATCGGCAAAAGCAATATTACAGGAACGTGCAAATGCTTCATATATATCCATCTCGCCGTGATGCTCAAGGCAGGTGACGTCGTCGCCGCCGAAGTCCTCCTCGCCGTCACAGGTGAGGGTTATACTCTCCCAGTCGGGAAGGTACTCAATAGCCGCTACGGTGGTGACTATCTTGAATATAGAGCCCGGTGCATAAGTGCTTGATATGGCGTTGTTGAGGTATGCCCCTTCAGGAATTTCTTCCGGTACTGCCGCAGGGTCATAGGAAGGTGTGCTCACCATACACAGCACCTCTCCCGTCTCATAATTATACACAAAGCAAGCACCCCGCCTGCCACCGAATGCCTCATAAACTTTTTTGCACACCTGACTGTCCAGCGTAAGGGTCATATCCCCCGACAAACCGATGCTATCGGGAAGTCCGTATCCGAAAATCCGGTTATGCCCTGCAAGCTCGGCTCTGTGGGTGGTCTGCAAAGCAGTTGCAATATTATAAGAACTGTCCCCCACACTGTGCAGGGTTGCAAGACGCACAGAAAGGTCTTCGTTATACACTCTTTCTCCGTTTTCGGATTTGGCAAGAGCAACACCGTTTCTGTCATAAATCGTGCCTGCCGCAGAGAGTCCGCGACCCGAGGAAATATATCTGTTATAGGTCTGGTTAGCCCACATTTTGCTGTCACAAACATATTTGTAGCACAAAAAGCCAAGCCCCAGCAAAAATGCTACAGCAAGGATAAGTGCTATTATGCTTCGTGACATTGTTCGTTTCATAAAAATTACCTTTTCCTCAGTGTTGATGTGTAGGTTCGCTCATCTGCCGCCTTGATAAATGCAAGCAGTCCGAAGCAGGAAACCATACTGGAGCCGCCTGCGCTGATAAAGGGCAGGGTAACTCCTGTGAGAGGCAGTAAATCCGTACAGCCAAAGACGTTGAGTGCCGTCTGGATAAGCATCATCGATGCCGCACAACAGGCGGATATTGAATAAAAAGTACTGCGGCTGCGGCTTGAAAGTTCTCTGGTACTGAAGGTGAGAGCGCATATTGCTACTGCAACCGAAAGTGCAATAATAAGTCCCATTTCCTCAGCCATAATACCGAAAACAAGGTCGGTTTCAGATGCACCGTAATACTGGAGTGCACCGCTTCCCACACCTGTGCCGAAGAGTCCTCCCGAAGCAATATAGGTCAGAACTCCCGACTGCTGATAGCCTGTGTCGTATGGGTCTTCAAGAGCGTGTCCCCATGTGGCAAAACGCTCTGCAATATAGGGTTTGAAATATATAACCAGCAAAGATGCAAGTGCAGCACCCACAAGTGCCAGAATTACCGTTTTGTAGTCGCCCGAACGGGTTATGGAAATCACAATAAAAGTTGAGAAGAATATCAGCGCTGTTCCGAAGTCGCCCATTATTGCAAGGGCACCCACACACACTGCGGAAAATACCAGAAACTCTATGAAATTCCGCTTGGTCTGCAAGTGGTCAAGAGCCGAAGCACCCACGAAAATATAGGCGATTTTTACAAGTTCCGAGGGTTGCAGAGATACTCCTGCAATGTAAATTCTGTTGGCGGCACCGAACTCCACGGTTCCGAACACAAGATTTATCACCAGAAGCGCCGCCGCACCTATCATAACGGCAAGTCGCCAGTTGACGATTCTGTCGGGGTTTTTGATGAACATCAGTATGCACATATACAGTGCCGCACCGATAAACGCGGCTATTATCTGTATCCACGCATCCCTGATATCCTGCGAAACAAGGAGCATTACTCCCGTTCCCGTCAGGAATACCGCAAGTGTCTCAAGTTCAAAGTTACTGCGCGAAAAAACTCCCCTTGAAAAAGCAAAGAGTACCCACGAAAACAGCACCACAGCACCCAAAAGCTGAAAAGCTTCAAGGCTTAATGCGTTCTGTGAAATGCATATTTCCACCGCCATAAAAAGGTGAAAAATATTTACCATCATCAATAGCAGCGGTGCGGGAACCGAGGGTTTTCTGGACACTCTGGAGAAAAACCAGGAGTGCTTGACTTCCTCGTCAAAATCCTCTCCCCTGTGCACCGTCAGAGTAGTGCATCCGATGCGTATTTCATCCCCAACGCCTACACGGTGTCTCCCTGAAATTTCCTTGCCGTTTACAAGGGTTCCTGATTTTGAGTCAAGGTCGCTGACAAACCAGCCTTCTTTCCTTCTCAGAAGAACACAATGGCTTCTGGATACCGTGGGGTCCTCAATGACAATATCGCTTCCCTTGCTTCTGCCTATGAGATTCTCCCAGCAGAGCACGGGTATCTTCCTTCTCAGGGTACTGCTTGAAAGCATAATGAGAGGCTTTTCCTCTCTCTTCTGGCGGCGCATGGACGCAAAACATTCAAAGATGATAAAAGCCGCATATATACTGAGCATAATCCTCAGTCCCACTATCGCAATATCTGCCAAAAACTGCATCTCGCCGCCTCCTTTCAAACTGACTTTACACTTAACTTTATACTTATATTATTACCTCTTACTCCCTGTGTCAACACACAATATTGTAACCTCAAAGGAAAGAAAAAAGCCGCCGTATAAAAACGGCGGCAGTAATTTTATTCAACAGTAACGGATTTTGCAAGATATTCCTCATAATCAATATAAACAAAAGTTTTCTCGCCTAATATTTCACCGGACTCATCAATGTCATACCTATACGAATACGCATAAGATTTATTGGGATAGTGAAACCATCGTTCGTGTGGCAATTTAATAATTTCTATCTCCGATTTGCCCTGTGCAAATTGCTCATCGGCATATTTGAGTCGTACGTTATTAACGTAACATGCTTCACCATACACAGAAAAAATAGTTACATAAAAACCCAATCCGATAACAAGCAAAAGACTTATTATTCCTTTTTGGGCTTTATAGCTGAGAGCATTCATTACTTCGCTGAAAAGCGATATAGTAATCAGTCCCAAAAGTGAACATGTAATAAAAAAGCAACGTGAACCAATAGGCTTGACAACTAACAATTGCAATACTGAAGCAACAGTCAACAACAAAGTTCCAAGATAAAAAACTCTTTTATTTTTATCAGTCAATTTGAACAACAAATAAATAACAATCGGAAAATAAAGTAATAAAGTACCCGCTCCGCCAATACTTAAAATATCTGCTCCGTCAGTATTAATCTTAAATAAAAATCTTAACAGCGACACAACCGGTTGCAAAATCAAAACAACATGCGAAAACACAAAGAACACTTTATTAAACATGTATCTTTTTTTCCACATTAGTATAATCAGTGATAACGAAATCAAAATACTAATCATACACATGCAGGAGATGGAATTGGTAGAAATCAGCGTATTCTCAATAAAAACGCGTATTCTTTCCGATATTCCCGACATTCCCCTGTATCCATCCATTTTTTCTGAAACACCCATAATTTCGGGAAGAATAAACATTATTCCCGTACCAATTAACGACGAAACAAAATAAGCAAGTGCCGGGATTATAGGTCTCTTTTTTATCGCTACCGAAATCATAGTGATCAACGAAATCAATAAAATTATAGTTGTACTGTTTTCTGAAAATAACTGTTGTGAAACACCTGTCACAAACAAAATGATAGAAAGTATGGCCGAATATATGGCAGAAACAGAATCTTTGTTATAAAACTGCTTAAGCAAACACAACGATAATAACATCAGTGCAACCGGAGGAACAAAATTATAAAAACCATGACCCCATACATATACGTTGCCAAACAAATTTACTCCCACGCCCATATAAACCAAAGAGGAAATTAACAATGAACGTTTTCTATAAGAATCGGCAAGGATTGCAGAACTTACTATAACAATAACAATCAATACCATTCTCACTATATCGTCGAGTAAAAATCTGCACATAATTAAATTAACAAAAAAATTGCCTAAATATCTGCCGTTTCCATAGAAAAAACTGTACTCCCAGGCACGTTCAAAACTGTACATACCTACAGTCCAATAATCATCATGTGTCCAAACAAACAGAAACGACATCATCAATGCAAAGAACGCAATAAACAAAGTAAACAGATGCGTCGAATACACAGACTTATTAAACTTAGACAGTTTACTCAAAATCTCCACTTCCCTTAAAAAACAATACTATATATGAATTTATTCAACAGTAACAGATTTTGCAAGATTTTTTGGTTTGTCAATATCGCAACCGTTTTCTTTTGCTACATAATAACTAAGAAGTTGCAAAGGAATAATTTCAACCATTGGAGAAAAAAGTGTGTCTATTTTAGGTACAAATATTACATCGTCCGCTAAAGATACTATTTTTTCGTTATCCTTAATTCCAACCGCCAAAACCTTAGCGCCCCTTGCCTTCACCTCAACAATATTGCTCATAGTTTTTTCTAAAACATCCCCATTACAGCATAAAGCAACTACAGGTATGCGGTCTTCTATCAAAGCAATCGTACCGTGTTTCAATTCCCCTGCCGCATAACTTTCTGCGTGAATATAGGATATTTCTTTCATCTTAAGCGCACCCTCAAGTGCTACGGCATAATCAGTATTACGCCCAATAAAAAACATTGAACCATGTGAATTATATTTTTTTGCAAGTTTTGAAATAGAACTATTCATATCAAGTGTTTGACGGATTTTTCTCGGCAATAGTTCAATTTCTTCTAAAAGTCTGCCATAATGCTCTTGGTCAATTTTTTGTAATTCCTTTGCCATAAATAAAGCGAATAAATATAGAACCGCAAGTTGAGTTGTATAGCCTTTAGTGGTTGCTACTGCTATTTCAGGACCTGCCCATGTATAAAGGGTATAGTCTGCCTCTTTTGCTATTGTACTGCCCACCACATTAACTATTGCAAGTGTTTTAGCGCCCTTTGTTTTACATTCTTTCATTGCGGCAATTGTGTCTGCCGTTTCACCCGATTGCGATAAAACAATCACCAAAGTAGTTTCATCAATAAGCGGATGACTGTAACGAAGTTCACTTGCCAATTCCACCCCTACAGGAATTTTGCAA
Organism: Ruminococcus sp.; assembly: GCA_045654185.1. Taxonomy (GTDB): domain Bacteria; phylum Bacillota; class Clostridia; order Oscillospirales; family Acutalibacteraceae; genus Ruminococcoides. Next base: position 515 of record JAZOMY010000019.1, on the reverse strand, counting down.
AGTTTTTCAATAGCATACTTCCCCGCACACCCTGCATAGTAAGCCGAACCGCATGCGGTAACAACAATTTTTTTGATGCTTTTTAAATATTCAAAATCAAATTCTTCATCAAGGATTATATCGTTATCCTTAATTCTCGGTGCTATTGTCGCCTTTACTGCACGAGGTTGTTCAACAATTTCCTTAAGCATAAAATGTTCATATCCGCCCTTTTCTGCAGATTGAATATCCCAACTTATATGACTGATTTTTTTATCAACTGTGTGTCCTGCAGGGTCGAAAACCGTTATAGAATCGGGTGATACCTCGGCAAATTCCCCGTCATCAAGATATATAACATTTCTGGTATAAGAAACCAATGCCGTAACATCGGATGCAAAATAATTTTCACCTGCGCCAACACCTAAAATCAGTGGACTTGATTCACGGGCAACATACAATTTTTGCGGACATTCATTACATACAACGCCTAAAGCATAAGAACCGTGAAGCCGTGACAAAGCCTTTATTATTGC
>JAZOMY010000018.1:0-27682 GCA_045654185.1 Ruminococcus sp. | reverse complement strand
AAAAGCTTGGTTAAGAATTTGCGTTCATAAACGGCGGGTATAAGAGTAAGCTTTAAAACCGCCGTCAGCAAAACGTTAATGTTATATGTACTTACGAATAGGCGGAATCGGCTGTCGGGACTCCCGACAAATTCCAATTTGTTAACAAGGAGAAAAGACAGATGATTCAGATATCATATACATCAATGGTGGTGTTCATAAGTATCATTTGGTGTTTGGTAAGAGTGATATGTGCAATTAAAAACAAGAGAGTTAAATGGAAAAGAGAGATTCAATTACTATTGGTATATATCTGTATCGTTGTTGTTGCCCGTTTTACCTTCTTTCCATTTTTCACAGTAAATGGGAAAATACAACCACTCATTTTTGATAGTGCAAAAGTATTTCCGTTTCGGATAAACCGGATTCCCTTGGTTAACTTGTTTGAATACCCTGAAACAAGAGATGTTCTGATAAATGTAATAGGAAACACAACAATGTTTATCCCACTGGGAATCGTCTGGCCAAGTGTATACAAAGAACTGGATACCCACTGGAAAGTTATTTCCGCAGGTATTGGTGTTTCTTTATGTATTGAGTTTTTACAACTTCCCTTTTATGACAGGGTATCCGATATTGATGATTTGTTATTAAATTCGTTAGGTTTCATCATTGGGTATCTGCTGTATTTTCTTGCAAAGATGGTAATTAAAAAGATGTCAAAGATTAAGTAAATAATAATTTGCAGAGGTAGCAATATGGTTGAATTAATAGATATCAGATCTGAAGACAGAGAACTTTTCTGGAATGTTCATCAGAAATATCTTTATGAAATGACTAATTACTATGATGATGAAATGGATGAGGCAGGAAATTACCATTACGGATATTTCGATGCGTATTTCACAGATCCGCAGAGAAAAGCTATGTTTATTTACTATGATAAACATCTGGCAGGTTTTGTAATGATAAACCCATATTCATATCTTGATGAAAAGCCTGACTATGTATTGGCAGAGTTCACGATTTTTCCTACATATCGCAAAAAGCATATTGCGATGGAAGCTGTGGAAATGATTTTTGATAGGTATAAGGGTTCTTGGGAAGTGAAATATAATGAAGCCAATATACCGGCTAAGAAACTGTGGAATAAGGTGTGTGCAGAATATAATCCTCGTAAAATACATCTAAATGAATTTGAGACCGTTTTGTCGTTCTCCGTGAAATGACGAATCCTAATTTAGCGAAAGCCGTTTTAACAAGTGTTAAAGCGGCTTTTGGCAATATAAGTAAGAAAAAACACTCATCAAAAGCTGATGAGTGTTTTCGTGATTTTGGCAGGGGCAGAAGGACTTGAACCCTCGGCACGCGGTTTTGGAGAACTCTTTTAGTTTATCAAAACCCGCATAAATACTGGCTTTTTTGAGGGTGCCCTTTTGCATTCGGGTAAAATTCGGGTAAACTTTTACCGACTATTCGGTGAATTAGTCGGTGGATTTCCCCAAAATGTTACCTATGTTACCTGAGTGGTAAAAACTCGAAAAACTAGTGTTGATGGTAAACAAAGAGGCTTTGTTTTATTCTATTATAATTATATCATAGGTGATACGTGGTGTCAATATCCTTATCGAAAATTTGTTCTAATTATTTATAAAATTTAGCTGCGATGGGTTATTTTGTTGCAAGGACAAGAGAGTGTATCTTGTCCTTGCTTTTTTGGTTTATTGTTCGGTAATCAGAGTGGTTGCTTGGTGTATAGAAAAAAGTGGGGAGAAATAAAAAAGATATTGTGATACTATAAAAAAGAGGTTGAGAAAACCTGTGGAAAATACGCAGATTGTGTTGCACAAAAAATGAGGAGGTAATAATATGTATCATAGTATCGAGCATCAATCATATAAGGTTATTTGTCCTGCTGATTGTTATAGTATCCGAAAAATGCCTATGGTGTATATAAAGGAATTAAACGGGGATTTGTTCCCTGGACCTTGTAATGGTTGTGATTTTTTAAGTATGGATCCTATGTGTGGGCGGTGTACGAAGATCATAACATCATATTTTTATAGAAACATTAATAAGGATTCGTTTCGAGTGGAAGAACCAATTGATGTTCAAGAATTGTTTAGGAGAAAAGAATATGATTAGTCTTTTGCTTGTGGCCAAGGATGATGTTATGGGTAGAAAGATGCAGGACCTGAACTTAACTGTTCGTAAGAGAGCATCGCGAAAGCAGAATTAAGTTGTGGCAACAAACGAAAAAACTATTTTCAGTGCGTGTTACGAGTGGAAATGAAATTAACCCTAAAATTGTTGTCTAAATAAAAAATGAGACCGCAAAGCCACGAATGGTTTTGCGGTCTTGCTATATCTTCTGAAAAGTTAATGTTTATTTATTCTGCGGCCTTAAAATTATAGATAGGCTTGATGTGTGCAAAGATTTCTGCGGTGGGCTCAATATTTGCAACGATTTCATCCATATTCTTATATGCCATAGGGGATTCATCCAGAGTCTGTGTGTTGACACAGGTGGTATAAATACCCTCCATTTCTTTCTCGTACTCCTCCATTGTGAGTCTCTCAAATGCAGCAGAACGAGACATTAAACGACCAGCGCCATGAGGTGCAGAATAGTTCCAATCTGCATTACCTTTTCCGATACAGATAAGGCTACCGTCACGCATATTGATAGGAATCAGAAGTTTTTCACCATTTTTTGCGGAAACTGACCCCTTGCGAAGAATCATTTCATCTACATCGATGTAGTTGTGGATGGTCTGAAAAGCTTCGGTGGCTATAAATCCTGTCTTTTGAAGCAGGATTTCTGCCATCTTTTCACGATTACGCTTTGCGAACTCCTGGCAGATGTTTATATCGTGCAAATAGTCCTCCATAAACGACCCGTAAAGGAAACAGAGATCAGCAGGCATTGAGGGAGACTTTTCCTCCCACTCTTTTTGCAGTTGTTTCAGTGCCGCCTGAATTTCAGTTCTGCGGCCCTGCTCCTTGTAGGTGCGGATAATCTCCTCACGCTTATTGAAGTAATCTTCTTTTCCGCAGTTTAAATCAACAGCAATACTCTGATAATATTCTGCTACCTGAGTGCCCAGATTTCGGCTGCCCGAATGAATAATCAGGTATTTGTTTCCCTCATCATCTTTGTCGATTTCAATAAAGTGATTACCTCCGCCTAAGGTGCCGAGGCTTCTCTCAAGTCTTTTGGTGTCCTTGAGAATTCTGTGACAACGCAGACGGGTTAAATCAAATCGCTCAAGTCTGCCCTCCCAGACATTTCTACCGCAGGGGATAAGGTGTGCGGCTTCGTCGAACTTTTCAAGATCAATTTCTGCTTTTCCAAGGCTGACAGTGTACATACCACAACCAATATCCACACCTACCATATTTGGAACAACCTTATCAGTAATTGTCATTGTAGTGCCGATGGTACAGCCCTTACCTGCATGAACATCAGGCATAATTCTGATTTTCGAGTTTGCAAAAGCCTCCTCGTTGCAAACGCTTTCGATTTGCTCAAAGGCAGTAGGCTCTAATGTGTCTGTATAGCATACGGCAGTATTGAACTTGCCGACAATTTGAATCATATAAATCTTCCTTTCAAAACAAATAGGGGCGAAAATTACTTCCGCCCCTCATTTTATGCAACTATTTTTTCGTATCTCTCACTACCGAGGACATCGAGCATAAACTCAAAGGGTGTCATGGCAGCCAAACTTCCGTCGGTTACCTGAGAGTAAAGCACAGGTGTGCATCCCGATACAAGGGCAACACCCTGCTCGTTTTTCTCGACCGGCTGCTGTCTGTTCCTGCTTGCCACATTCCAGAAGATAACTTCAGGAAGCTTATAGCCTGCTGCTTCAAATTTTCTCTTGGCATTATTGAAGTTCGTTTCATCTGCGTTATCAACGCAAGCATTAAACTCCATGTCAGAGACAATAATCAGCTTTTCGGGAAGTTCTGACTGAGGCACATTGTTTTTAACCGCCGCATTCAGTACAAGGTCAAAAACTGCTTCGAGATTTGTGTCTGCAACCTCGTTGAAGGAGCAAATGTACCGAAGCTTATCGGCAAAAGTTTCTCCTTTGATTTCGATAAGCTGAGGCTTACTTGAAAACTCAATGAAATGATTTCTGAAAACACCCGTATTATGCTCTGCAAAGTAAATGCCGAGAGACAATGCGACTGCGGCAGGAATAGGCTTTGCGGCCCAGTACATCGAACCCGAGGTGTCGATGATAGGCAGTACATTTGCTGCTGTTCCAAAGTCGGGAAGTGCTTCCCATGTGGCATTAAGGCTCTTCTTTTCTTCCTCGGAGATGTTTTTCATAAAAGTATTATTGCCGTATTGCCAACCGCAGTTCAGATGCGGCTCTACAAGCTCGTAGGGGGCGAGGGTTGAAGCGTTAAGAGTGGCTTCACCTGTAGAGACCTTATTAAGAAACAGATTATAGCGCTCGTTATCGTTACGCATAAATGCTTTGCGATACTTAAACAGTGCTTTGGAAGTCTGCTTTTCATAATCGAAGGTATAGTCCCTCTCTCGAAGATTATTTTCGATTATACGGATATAAGCTCGCATCTGACTTAACATCTTTCGGTAAGTCTTATCGTCCATCTTGAGAAAGTGTGCTATTTTCTTTGCTGTTCTGATTGTGTCCTGATTAGAGGCGTTAACAGAAGGTAACCACTTGCAAAGCAAAGATATTTCCTCACCTTTTTCCATAGCCTCCAAATCCTTGTTGAGCTGTTCTCGAATAAGATGGAGCATCTCTTTTTCAAGGGGAGTGCCGAACAGCACCAGAAGGTCGTCAAAGCGACCATACTCCGCTATGTAAATAAGATTCTTGCGAACCGCTTCGGCATTGTTATTGGCAAGCCAGCGAAGGCTTGTGCGGAAAACTCTGCGTTCACCGAGACCGCCGCGGATATCACGAGCAAAAAACAGAAGTTTCATGGCGATATCCTTGTCTTCTGTAAATGCACGCATAAAGCGAGCTGTGATTTCTTCATCGCTTGCACGACGAATAGCACCGATGGTTGCAAACAGATCAAGACAATCTGACAGAGTTGTCTTATGAGTTATCGCTCCGTTTTCGGTATAAGTCTTATTTGATTCTTGCTTCAGATATTCTATCATGAAACTCACTCCTTTTCTCATAAATAAACTAAAATATACAAAGCACGTTTTCCATTCGGAAATACATCCCGGGGACGGGGATTCGGCACCCTGAACTATTGCTGTGCGTGCTTTTGGGGGAGACCTGTACGGAATTGCTCCGTCAGTTACCCGGCCGTCGAGTACAGGTCAAATATACAAGGTGCTCGTAAGGGTTGCTGCCCGAACTTGATTTTTTAATGAGGTTTATCTCCTCGGAACGCTAAGTGTTGCTGTAAGCACCTTTAATTTTACAGAGGAATAACAGAATGCACGGCGAGCAGGAATCGAACCCACGACATTGAGAGATATAATCTCCTGTTCTACCAACTGAACTACCGCCGTACACTTTGAGTGACACCCGCTTCTGCATACGGAGAATCGGACTCCGTGCAACTCCTATGATTTCAGGTGCCTGCCTTAGGCTAAATGCATCGGCAACTGTTACTTTACAAGACGCTGTTTATATGCATACAGGGATTCGAACCCTGCAATCCCTTGCCTACAAAGCAAGTGCTCGCCGTTGAGCAAATGCACCCTTAGTGTTGCTGCAAGCGTCTTTGTTTTTTTATACCGTTTGCCTTATTAGGCTGCAATAGCCGTTAGGAAACGTATTTTTAAAGTTGCAAGACACCGCGGGAATCGAACCCAATTTTCAAGACGTGACTCCTAAATAAGAGTCTTACGTTAACGATCAAACCAATTTATTGCTGTAGGTGTCTTTAAGTTGACAAGGTGCGTTTGTTTTGATAAGGTTTGGATAAAATCCTAGCCTATTCAGTAACTTTGTAGCTGCCAGCACCTTTACAAGATGCGCCGTGAATTTCAGATTGATAACACAATCCGTAGTCATAAAATAGTTGACAAGGGTTTATTGCTGATCGCATCTTTAATATTCAGCACATCATACCACAGAAGAACACAAGCTTCCGACTTGCTCCGCTATGTTGTGTGCCGTCTCAAGACGCATCTTTATGGAAAGAGGTTATAATTACCAATACCGATCTGGTTGCTGTGTGCGTCTTTTGTGACTACATTGTAGCTCCAAATCTTTCCATAATCACGGAAAAAAAGCTGCGAACTCATAAAAGTTCACAGCTTTTTTGGCTTTTCAGCTTGTTTTTGATAAGATTTCTGAAGTTTTCGCTTTCAATAACCTCAATGGTTGGACCGAAGGAAAGTACACGAATCACCATCTCTGCTTCATCATCCTTCAGAAATTTAATGTGCAGCAGATAATGTCCGTCTGTTTTTTCTGCTCTCTTTTCAAAGTGAGCAAAGTGCATAAGGCATCTTTCCAGAGTGTTCCTTTCCTCCTTGACCCTGAGGTTAATCCATTCATAGGAAGGGGAGGACATCGCCGAGTCTATGACAGTATCACCGTTATAAAGTCTGCATTTGGTGATTCTGGCAATGTTGATTGTGCTTACAAATCTGCATCCGCTTGTGATAAGTCTGAATTTATCATCCTTTTCGGAATACTCCAAGGCTTCAGGGACACATCTTGTATAGACTGTATTACCTCGACGTCCCTGCATCTCTATTTTCAGATTCTGACCGTTTTTGATAGCGGAGAGTATGGTTCTGAAATTCTTTATGTATTTTTCATCTTCATAGGGATCTCCATCACAGTATTTATCATAGATATAGTAATCGTCCTTGGTGAAGAGAGGCTCTACGTCATTGAGATTTGGAAATTCAATATCGAAAAGTCTGATTCTCGGGTCAAGGGAGATAGCCTTGAGCCATTGCTTCTGTGTAAGGGTAAGAGGCATGGTGGGTCTGTGCCTCAGCGGTGTTGTCAGATCTGAGTGGACAAGCTGCCACTTTTCTCCCTTGAGTGAGGGAAGAATGGTCAGAACACTCTCGCCGAAAGCATTTTCAGATATGATTTTACTCAGATGTTTTTCATCTTTGTTACCCTCAAGAACTGCGTTGATGATTTTTGCTACAGTGTTGTAGTAGGCAGAGTAGATTTCATTGAAGATCATTTCTCCACCTCCTCAATGTCATACATCTGATACATAGCTCTGAGATCCTTTTTGAATTGCTTTTCAAGAGCCTTGTTTGAGAAATTAATCTCTGTGATTCTGCAGATAAAGGTGCGAATCCAGGGAATTATCTCATTGGTGTCGTAAATGTCAGCGGTGAAACGATAGGTGCTATCGTTTATTTTCTCGATACGACCAACACGCTTTTCTCTTTCCAGACGGCGGACGATGTAATCCTCTTTCTCGTTGACTTTAACCGTAAAATCCACATGCTCGGTCTGATCAAGATTATATCGCCTGCGGCTGGTCGAAACGCCCCACATCTTTGGTTTCATAATATCAAGCTCTGCTCTTAGCTCGTCAAAGCGGGGAGTAGGATCTTCAATTTTTACATTTGAGAGATAATCTACCCTGAATGACTTGATTGTGTTGAAATCGGGTTGATATGCAATAAGATGCTGTCTTCCGTTCTGAACACTTATGAGGATTCTCAGAGGGATGATTCTGTTTCGCTTCGGACTGTCTTTCTTTCGGCTCAGGTTATCAACCGAGATAACGCTTTTCTCCCTCATTGCTTTGAAGATAGTTGCCAGAACATCGCTGTCTATGGCCGATGTGATATAGTGATGCTTGAATGAGAAGTTATCGCTGCTTCTCTCTTGCTTATCAAGGAGGAAAGAGCCGATTACACCACAGGGAGCAACCTCTGAGAAGAAATTAAGAGCATCCGTAATATCGGGTAAATCAAGATTTTCTGCACGACGATATAAGAGTTTTCTGCCTTCCTTCTGAGATACGATGATGCCCTGGGCTATGTACTCCTTAAGCTTCTTGCGAACCGTGGAATCATCAAATGACATAGGGCTTTCAAAATCGCTCAGGTATTCATCAATCTTCTCAAGTATTTCAGGAAGGGATAAGATCACGTCAGGGGAGTGGAGAATATCAAAAATAATAAAGTGAAGAGTTATATCTCCGTCAGTAAAGCTTTTTGATTTGAGTGCCTTGTAAAAGGGATTGTGTGTGGAAACACGGCTGTCGATGGAGATGAACACATTCTTGCCTTCGGGAGTGCGTACAAAGCTCATGTGGTCACCGAGCCAGCTTTCCATCCTGCGTCGCTCGTCATCATAGGAGCGTGCGCTTTTGCTTTGATATTCATCTCTGCTTTTGAATCCGTACACATAGAATTCACGCATATAACTGCGTATCTTTTCAAAGTTCTTAATGAGTTCGTTGTATGAGGACATAGTGTTCACCTCCTGCTGTTTTTTATCCTGTTACATTAGTATCACGTAAATATATAAAATGTTATTTTGGCTATGACCTATCTCTGCGTGTTTAAAGCATAAATCCTTCGGTGAAGTCATCGTCTTCGGAAAAATCTTCGCTTTGGTAGATGATTTTTTGGATTTCAGTTTGACCGTTTAGTATAAAAGATACGATAAAATCACGATTAACCTCAAAGGGGATTTCGTCTAAACATTCGTTAAGGATTTGCTCTGTGATTTCAGGTAAATCCATTTCTCTGTACATCTCACGAGCAGTTTCAGAGTTTTTAATAAACTCACTCAGGAAACGGATAAGACCATCGTTCTGTCTCATTTTATCGGTGGGATATCCCTTTGCGATAAGAGCGATGTTATTATCGTAATTAGGTGCAAGAGAAATGATTTCGCCTGTGTCAATATCACGGAGAAAACCGAAGTTTTCGGTGTGGCGATCCATATTGTAGCAGACAGAGTCCATCCAGATCAGAAGAAGATACTGCTTTGCAAATTCAGGTGACAAATCGTATATGACGTTAAAGCAGTTTTCGTAATCTTCGTCGTCATCCATAAGGGAGCGGATAGGCTCAAAATTCACCGCTGCACTGTCAGTAAAATCCATAGAGCGGATGTAGTCTCCATCCATTTCGTAATGAGCCATATTAAGCCCCAGTTTTTCACCGAGTTTGCAGATGAAGAGTTCTGAAAAATACTCATTTTCGTTACCATTTTTATACATCCACCACTTGCCGTCAATAAGCTTCCAGCACTTTTCAAAGCTACCTCTGTTGGTAAGCTCCGGAGTTCTTGAAGGTTTGCGTGAGAAACTATCAGGGTCTCCTCTGAGAGCTAACTGATCAAAGTAATTCTCTTTGAAGCGTATATCTTCGTAAACAGCAGTTGAGCCTTCAGGCTTGAACCAGTAGCGGTCTGTAACTGTAGCGGCATTTACCGCAAGAGCCGTCTGTACATCATCGGTCCTTTTGAGACGAAGTGCCTTCTTCAAAAGCCTTGAGTTTGTTCTGTGAGAGTCTATGGCACGACCTGCAAGCCAGCCCTCTACATCTTTGGTGCGTTTAAGATAAAGGGGTAGGAGTGTATCATCTGATTCTGTTATTATGCCATTTTTGATGGTTGCAACCGTGCAGTCGCCTGACATAAGATAGCCTGTGATACTTTGCATATTCCGCACCGCCTTTCGTCTCAGATTGTTGTTCTCAATTCCTTCAGGGGTGGATCTAAGTTCTTTGAGTTTTTCCTGAATCTGCTTTCGTCTTTCAACTGAGGCACGAATTTCATCAAGTTCATCAGCTTTGATGTATCGGCTTTTGATTTTGCCGTTTTCAATCCATTGAAGATAAAACCGCTCTTTGCCGTTGATTGTTTTCCGTGAGATGTATCCGTTGATACAAGCGGAAAGCTCCTTCTCAAGTGCAGATATCTGCTCGGCTATATTGCTCATATCTCCACCTCCTTGGTGATAAATTGTTTCTAATCACATTGTAACCTATATTTTTGCAAAAATCAATAGGTTATTGTGATTGTAATATCAGACGCAGAACGTTGTCTTTTAATGAAAACCCCGTACTGTTATTTCTTGCTGGGGAGGTGAGCTTTGTTAAGATATAAAAATAAGGACTTGAAAAATCTGAGATACAGGTATATAATGAAATCACAAGTTAACAAACGGGAGCTTGTATTACAGGCTGAGAGGAAGGTGTGACCTTCGACCGAGAACCTGATTTGGATAATGCCAACGTAGGGATGCCTGATACAAGGATATTAGGAATAACAAAGTGTTTTAGGAAGTTACCAAATCGGTAACTTCCTTTTTTGTTTTCAGGAGGTTTTTATGGTAAAGATTAATGGAGAAGAACTGAATATTGCTGGTAAGACACTAACAGAGTGGTTGTGCTCTACCAACTACGATGTAAAACGCATTGCCGTGGAGAAAAACGGTGATATTGTACCCAAAGCACAGTACGACGAAACTATGCTCTGTGATGGCGATGTGGTTGAAGTTGTTAGCTTTGTGGGAGGTGGTTAAGTGATACCCACAAAAGATGAGTGGAGCAATGCACTTGCGAAGCGGCACGGCAAAGCTCTTCAGGAGAGGTTTGCTGCGGCTGTGGTTGCTGTGTGCGGTCTTGGAGGTCTTGGCTCAAACATTGCAATTTCCCTTGCGCGCGCAGGTATTGGAAAACAGATTCTGATTGACTTTGACAAGGTTGATATCACTAATCTGCACCGCCAACAGTACAAGGCTTCACAAATAGGAAAGTTCAAGACAGAAGCGTTAAATGAAAACTTAAAAGAAATAGCACCGTATTTAGAAATCGAGACTCATACAGTACGCATTGATGAAAATAATGCGATAGCACTTCTCAAAAGTGCGGATATTATCTGTGAGGCATTTGATAGTGCTGAGTGCAAAGCTCTGTTTGCGGATGTGGTGCTTACTAAAATGCCCGATAAATATCTTGTTGCGGCGTCCGGTATGGCAGGCCTTAAAAGTCCTAACAGTATAAGGACACGAAGAGTTACATCGAGATTCTATCTTTGCGGTGATGAAGTAAGTGATGTGAAAGATAGTATTGGTCTGGTAGCTCCGCAGGTTATGCTTTGCGCGGCTCAACAGGCTCAGACAGTTCTGCGGATTATAGCAGGAGAATTTGAAGTATAAAAGAAAGAGGTTTTATTATGAAAGACGATAAACTGATTATTGGTGGGCATGAGTTTAACTCACGTTTTATTCTTGGCTCAGGTAAATATTCAATGAAACTTATTGATGCTGCAATAAAGGATGCAGGTGCAGAAATTATCACCCTTGCGGTTCGTCGTGCCAATACAAAAGAGCAGGAGAATATTTTGGATTATATCCCTGAGGGTGTTACTTTGCTTCCTAATACAAGTGGAGCAAGAAATGCCGAAGAAGCAGTGCGAATTGCAAGACTTGCAAGGGAACTTGGTTGCGGAAATTTTGTTAAGGTTGAGATTATGCGTGATTCAAAGTACCTTTTGCCCGATAATCAGGAGACTATAAAGGCTACCGAGATACTTGCAAATGAGGGTTTCGTAGTTATGCCCTATATGTACCCTGACCTTAATGTTGCGAGAGATTTAGTAAACGCAGGTGCGGCTTCCGTTATGCCTTTGGCATCTCCCATAGGTTCCAACAAAGGACTTGCAACAAAAGAGTTTATTGGGATACTTATTGATGAAATTGATGTACCGATTATTGTGGATGCGGGTATTGGCAGACCTTCTCAGGCTTGTGAAGCAATGGAGATGGGTGCCTCTGCTATTATGGCTAATACTGCTCTTGCTACTGCAGGAGATTTGCCTTTGATGGCATCAGCATTCAAGAATGCAATAGAAGCTGGCAGAAAAGCATATCTTGCAGGTCTTGGCAGAGTGCTTACCCGTGGAGCTTCTGCATCAGACCCCCTGACAGGATTTCTGAGAGATTAAGAGGTAACTATGGAAAATCAGTTTTTTGTAGATTCAGAGTTTTTATCAGATGAGGCTCTAAGGAGGAAACACAGACTTGAAAATGAGCCCTCTTTTCGTACAAATCATATGGAGTATATGGCAGGTATGGAGGTTATAGAGTCTGATGTATGTGCAAATGTGATGGCTCAGATGAACTCCTACGATTATTCAAAATACACCGCCGCTGATGTTAAGGCGGCACTTGAGCATGATGTATGTACTATTGAAGATTTCAAAGCTCTTTTATCTCCGGCGGCTAAACCTTTTCTTGAGCAGATGGCACAGCGTGCAAGACTTGAAACAAGCAAGCATTTTGGTAATACAGTGTATCTTTTTACTCCTTTGTATATAGCAAATTACTGTGAAAACTACTGTGTGTACTGCGGATTTAACTGCTACAACCACATAAAGAGAATGAAACTTAATATGGAGCAGATTGAAAAAGAAATGCAGGTTATTGCAGACAGCGGCATGGAGGAAATTCTGATTCTGACAGGGGAGAGCAGATCTAAAAGCGATGTATCATATATAGGAGAAGCCTGCAAATTGGCAAGAAGGTATTTCCGTATGGTGGGGCTTGAGATATATCCTGTCAACACAGATGAATATAGATACTTGCACGAGTGCGGTGCTGATTACATAACTGTATTTCAGGAAACCTATGATTCCGATAAATACGAAACTCTCCATCTTCTGGGACATAAGCGTGTGTGGCCTTATCGCTTTGACGCACAGGAAAGGGCCCTTATGGGCGGAATGCGTGGCGTTGCTTTTTCGGCTTTGCTTGGACTTTCTGACTTTCGTAAGGATGCATTGGCAAGTGCCTTGCACGTCTATTATTTGCAGAGAAAATATCCTCACGCAGAAATGTCTTTGTCTTGCCCAAGGCTCAGACCTATTATCAATAACGATAAAATAAACCCTTTGGATGTAGGAGAGAGCGAGCTTTGTCAGGTTCTTTGTGCCTACAGAATTTTTCTTCCCTTTGTGGGAATCACTGTGTCCTCCCGTGAGAGTGCGCAGTTCAGAAACGGCATAGTGAAAATTGCCGCAACAAAGGTTTCGGCTGGTGTTTCTACAGGAATAGGGGACCACGAAAGTAAATACACAGGTAAAGAGACAGAAGATGTTCAGGGTGACGAGCAGTTTGAAATTGACGATAACCGAAGTCTTGATAAGATGTATAAGGATATTGAGTCCGAGGGTCTCCAGCCTGTGCTTAATGATTATCTGTATGTGTGAGGAAAAGAAAATGAAAAGCTTTGATTCAAGTTTATATTTCATTACGGACAGTTCAGCTTTTGAGGAAAGTGAATTCCTATGTAGAGTTGAGCAGGCTTTGCAGGGAGGAGTAACTCTTTTGCAACTTCGTGAAAAAGACAAAAGCACAAGAGAGTATATTGCCCTTGCTGAAAAAGTTCATAGCCTTGCCTTAAAATATAATGTTCCTCTGATTATTGACGACAGAGTTGATGTGGCTCTTGGGGTTAACGCAGAAGGTGTCCATGTAGGGCAAAGTGATATGTCTGTAGCTCTGGCAAGAAAACTTATGGGAGAAAACAAGATTATCGGAGCTACAACCAAAACTGTACCCCAGGCACTTGAAGCCTTCGAGCAGGGTGCAGACTATCTTGGTGTAGGTGCAATTTATCCCACCACAACCAAGGTGAAAACAGTTCTGACTTCTACCGACACCCTTGCTGAAATCTGCAAATCGGTAAGTATTCCCGTTAATGCAATCGGTGGACTTAATAAGGAGAACATTGATGTGCTGAAAGGAATCTCCATAGCAGGAATTTGTGTGGTATCTGCTATTATGAAAGCAGACAATCCTAAAACAGCAACAATCGAACTGAAAGCAAGAGCAAAGGAACTTGGTTTATGTTAAAAGGAGCAATATTTGATTTTGATGGAACACTTGTTGATTCAATGTTCATTTGGGAGACTTTTGGTGAGGAATATTTAAAAAGTCTTGGCAAAGAGCCGAAAGAAAACTTGCGTGAAACTTTTGATACATTTACGTTGGAACAGGCGGCGGAGTATTATCAGAAACATTATGATGTAACACTTTCCGTGGAAGAAATAGTGACAGGTGTAAACCGAATGGTTGCAGAAGCTTACAGAGACAAAGTAGGCTTAAAAACGGGTGTTGCCGAATTTTTGCAAAAACTTTATTCAAAGGGCGTTAAAATGTGCGTTGCCACTTTGACTGATAAGAATCTGGTTGATGAAGTTCTTGAAAGATTGGGTGTTCGAAATTGTTTTTCTGAAATCTTCACAACTGCTGAGGTCGGTCACAGTAAAAAAGAACCGCATATATATCGTGTGGCTCTTGAATATATGGGTACAAATAAAAGCGATACCGTTGTATTTGAGGATGCTTTTTATGCGCTTGTGACCGCAAAAAACGACGGCTTTAAGGTAGCGGCTGTGTATGATGAGTCTGAAGCAAATCAGGTGATGATGAGAGCAAATGCTGATTATTATATATCCGACTATACTCGCTTTGATTTTGCAAAACAGTTGAAAACAGCATTGACCATTGCAGGTTCAGACTCAAGCGGTGGAGCGGGTATTCAGGCGGATATAAAAACAATGACCATGAACGGTGTTTATGCAATGAGTGCTATAACGGCCATGACGGCACAGAATACAATGGGCGTAAGGTCGATTCAGGAGTCAACACCTGAGTTCTTAAAAGAACAGCTTGATTCCGTATTTGAGGATATATATCCCAATGCTGTAAAAATCGGAATGGTGTCATCAAGCGAACTCATAGGGGTTATTGCAGAAAGACTTCGATTCTATAATGCAAAAAATGTAGTTGTTGACCCTGTTATGGTTGCGACAAGCGGTTCTTCTCTTATGAGAAGTGATGCAGTAGATACATTGTGTGAAGAACTGTTGCCTCTATCGACTCTTGTAACACCCAATATCCCAGAAGCACAGGTTCTTTCAGGCTTAGATATAAACAGTAAAGAGGATATGGTTAAGGTAGCAAAACAAATTGGAGATAACTTTCATTGTGCCGTTCTGCTTAAAGGCGGGCATAGTATAAACGACGCAAACGATTTACTTTACTCAAATGGTGAAACGGTTTGGTTTGAGGGAAAACGAATTGATAATCCAAATACCCACGGCACAGGTTGTACCCTTTCAAGTGCAATTGCTTCAAATCTTGCAAAAGGATTTTCTCTTGAGGAAGCTGTAAAAAGAGCCAAAGATTACATCTCAGGAGCATTATCTGCACAACTTGATTTAGGACAAGGTTCAGGTCCTATGAAGCATAATTTTAATTTGTTAGGAAAATATTCAGAGGTGGCAGAATGAAACGATGTGTTGTTGTCGGTGGTGCCGACATAAACAATTACGAGTACATTAGAGGTTGTCTGCGTGAAGATGATTATATAGTCTTTTGTGACAGCGGACTGAAACACATGGATAGCCTCGGAGTAAAACCAAATCTGATTGTGGGAGATTTTGATTCGTATGATAATCCCAATCTTGAGGTTGAAACTATTGTGCTACCTTGTGAGAAAGACGAAACCGATACAGTGTTTGCAGTAAAAGAAGCACTGAAACGAGGGTTTAATGAGTTCTTGCTGATTGGTGTTATCGGTGCAAGGCTCGACCATACTCTGGGTAATGTTTCAATTTTGATGTACCTCGATTCACTATCAAAAAAAGGTGTCATCATAGATGATTATTCAGAAATGGAAATAGTGTCAAAGGAGGCTGCATTTATTGAAGATTCGTTTGCGTATTTTTCATTGATCAATGTTTCCGGAAAAGCAAAAGGGATTGTTGTAGAAAACGCCAAGTATTCTCTCGATAATGCTGAGATAACTTGTGAATACCAGTATGGCATCAGTAATGAGGTAATAAAAGGTGAAATTGCGAAAGTATCCGTAAGTGATGGTCAGTTGTTATTGGTGAGAGTGCTTGAAAGATAAACAAATACGTGTTTTCTGCTGTTTCGGACAATTGTTATAGTTTAAGAAGCATTGCCCTTTCGGCAGGATATTGATAAGAATAAAAAGATAAAAGACTGTGCATTTATGCACAGTCTTTTATCTTTTTAGAGTTGAGTACAATTACATAATCTAATTGGTTAATAACTATAGAATCCTAAATCATACAAACTGAGACCATCAACCTCGCTGAGCATCGTATATCCGTGAGCAGAAAGTGTGAGATTGATGTTTTGTCTAGTGTATTCAATTTCGGAGTTGCTATTGTACCAGCTATCTGAATCCGGCTGTATTGGTGTATTATCGGTATATTCAGTGATATCGATTTCTGTGTAGATGGTATAATCACCATTTGTAGAGCCGCAATAAGCGATGGCGTCATCTTCGTATAGAAAGATCATAGTTGTTTCATTAAAATATGAATCATACAAGTGTAACGCAATACATGGTTCAGAATCCAGAATTGGATAATAGTATACATTTACTGAGAGATCTTCCGTGTTGTCTATATTGTATATAGAGGTGAAAGTATATTCGTAGCGATCTCCGTTTACTGTGCCGTTATCCTTTATCCAGTTGGCATAATAATCAAAAGGAGTAATGCCGCATTCTGTACATTGATAAGATTCGAAAGTATGACTCGATTCTGTCCAGTATTCACTTCCGCATGAGCAAGTGAATGTAGCTATTCCGGGTTCTGTTGCTGTATGAGAATCGTCGATTTTCTTGTATGTGTGAACGTGATCTTTATCGAAAGGCATTTCACCTTCGAGAGAGGAATATTCTTTAGTGAAACCGAAGTCTGACATTGTAACGCCAACATTAGTAGATTTTAAACAGTAGTCAGAAACAGCAATTGTGTAGTGAGCATAGATTTTAGTAATGTCAATGATATCATCTAATGGTATTGTATCTGATTCATAATAACTTACATATATCGGACTGGTCATTATGTGTGAATCGGCAAGAAAACCGATGACTGAACGAATGTCGAAGGTTTGACTTGAACAGATGCACTGGACAAAGTAGTCCTCCAATGTATCGCTGAATATAGTTACCATCGTTCCTGTCATTGTGCTTGAATCATGTAAGAAAAGGGTGATTTCATCTAAATCATAGTAATACTCAATGCTAAAACTAAAGTCGGAGATACCATTTGGAGCGTTAGAAGTGTTAAATTCGTAACTATAGTATCCATCAGTGTTGTTTAGTTTTCCGTGTGTTTTTATCCAAGAAACTAAATAATCGTAAGAGGAGATCTTGCACTTTGTGCAATAAGAATTACTAAATTTGTGTTGTGGCTCAGTCCAGGTATCTTTATATTCATCACCACATGAACATTTATGTAAGGTATAACCCTTGTCTTTGCAAGTGGGAGCAACTACCTTTGTGGAGTATGAATGAGTATGGGGCTCATCAGCACCACATATTGAGCAGACTCCATTTTTGTAAGA
Organism: Ruminococcus sp.; assembly: GCA_045654185.1. Lineage (GTDB taxonomy): Bacteria > Bacillota > Clostridia > Oscillospirales > Acutalibacteraceae > Ruminococcoides. The sequence goes on along the minus strand of JAZOMY010000018.1, from coordinate 10,357 downwards.
ATGTGTGGATGTAATATTTACCCAACTATCTTTATATTCGTCTCCACAGGAGCATATGTGTAAAGTGTAACCTTTATCTTTACATGTGGGTGCGATTACCTTTGTAGAATATGAATGTGTATGTGGTTCATCAGCACCACATATTGTGCAGACTCCGTTTTTGTAAGAATGAGTGGATATAGTATTTGTCCAATTATCTATATAGGTATCGCCGCAGGCACAAGTGTATTCTGTGTATCCTTTGTCTTTGCAAGTGGGAACTACAACTTTACTTGTGTAGGAGTGACCTGTAGCGATTACAACGTTTCCGGTATATGAATCACCACATTTACATGTGAATACTGTGTAACCGTTCTCGGTACAAGTGGGAACAATAACTTTGCTTGTGTAGGTGTGTCCTGTAGCGATTACAACATTTGCTGTATATGAATCACCGCATTTGCAAGTGAATACTGTATAACCATTCTCGGTGCAGGTGGGAGGTGTGGTTTTAGCTGTGTAATTGTGTTTCGCATCAGCCCAGTTGTCTTTGTATGACTCACCACAAGCACAGATGTATTCTACATATCCTTTTTCTGTGCATGTGGGAGCGACACTGCTAAACTTATAGGCGTGAATGTGCTTGCTTGTGTTAAATGGAGCATAAAGCAGATGATATACAGGAGCATCGACAGCAATGCCAGCTATCCATTTTTGTATAGTTGTTGCATCTTTTACATTTACTGCACCGGAAAAATCTACATCAGCAAGAGTAATGTTGCTGTCTTTTAAGTTTAAGAGAGAAGCGACATGCTTTTGAATTGTTGTTGCGTCTTTGATGTTTACTGTGTCAGTAAGATCAACGTCACCGAGATATCCAAAGATGTATCCCAAGCCTTCAGATTTGTCAGCGCCTTCTGTTTCAGATATTTCTAATGTGTCGGGATCTAATGGTTCTGTTTCTATAGGATCTGTAGTAGGCTCTGAGGTAGGTGTGCTTTCAATATACAATGCAGTAGTTGTTGATATAGTTTCTCCAGCGCTATCTTTGATTGTTGCCTCTATAGTATAGCTTCCGTCAGAAGGAAAAACACATATTATATAATCCTGAGTGGAAAAAGACTGATGTATAGTGCCATTTACTGCAAACTGGTACTCATATGTACCCGTTCCGCCGGTAACATCTGCGAACACTTTATACTTGTGATCAGAGTATTTAAAAGTGTATATTGTTGCAGAAAGTTCTTCTGTGGGTTCTGTTTCTACTGGTGCAGTTGTTTTTTCCACAGGGTCAGTGGCTATGGTCTCGGTTGGAATAGTGGGTTCTGTTTTTGTAGGTGTAGTCGTTCCTTCTGTGGGTTCGGTTGCTATCGTTTCTGCAGGAATTGTGGAGGTGGTTGAGGTGGGGGGCTCTGGGGAATTAGTACTGGCTTCGGGTGATGTGGTTGGCTCTGTTGGTGTTGTGTTTTCTTCGCCGTAGATGTAAAACTCCGGTTGCCATGTATCTAAAGTCCAATATCCATATGGCATTGTAACGCCATCAACATAAATACCGACATTGTCTTGAAGTTTATATATTTCTGTTTTTGCAGATCCGTTGTTGATGAGATAAAATGTGTAATTATCAGGTACATAAGCGACATAAATCTTATTTCGATTTTCATCGGTGTATGCGTACTGCATTTTTACTCCGGGCCACATATTATCCCAATATTCTGTGACATACTCGCCATATCTCCAAGCACTTATATACGCAGATTGCATATAAACCAAATCTTTGTACACAACTGTATGGTAACCTTCGAAAATGGGGAATTTACCATTGGTGACATCGACACTTTCGGGTTTCACTTCTGCAACACTATCAACTGCTGAAAAAGATGTAGACGCAATGCTAAATAGTGATAGTGTAAGAACTAATACAAGAACAAAGCTTATTGTGCGTTTCAACATAACAAAACCTCCTAAGATTATATCTTAATTTTAGTATATCACCGAGTTTTGTGATTTTCAATGCGTTTTTATTTTTTTTTGAGCTGAAATGTAGGGCTTAGTAGAATAGGTGCGAAAAAGGCATCTCGTTTCAAACGAGATGCCCTGTAATTTTGTGTCTTATTTGTTGTCGTGGCTCATTGCTTTGAGCATCTGAAGTGCTGCTGTTTTCTGCTCGGGAGTGAGAGTTATCCAGCTGTCAAACAGTTCCTTCATATCAGGAGTGAGCTCAACCATTTCTGTGTCTGCAAAGAATTGAGAAAGAGTAATGCCGAAGCCTTTGCAGATGGTCTCAAGGGTTGCAATGGAAGGCACAGTGTTTCTTCTGAAAATGTTGCCGATAGTGGACTGGGACAAGCCACACTTCTTTGAGAGTTTATATTCAGTCCATCCGCGCTCACGCAGTAATTGTTGCAAACGTGCATGTGTATCCATAACAATCCTCACCTTTCATAAAACTATTTTACATCCAAGATGAGTATGAATATACATTCGAGTTGTAACGCAAATACATCTATGTTAGAATGTAATTGCTTTCTAATTAGGATGTGTTTTATGGTGGATGAGGCAGAGAAAAGAAAGCGAAGAGTGTGCTTTACCGGTCACAGACCGGAGAAACTGAACGAGCCGGAAGATAGTGTTAAGATAAAACTGAGAGAAGAAATCTTACGCTCGATTAATGAGGGGTATAGGGTGTTCATAACAGGTATGGCACGCGGTTCGGATATCTGGGCAGCGGAGATAGTTTTGCAGATGAGATCAGAAGGATTTGAAATCAAGCTTATCTGTGCTTTACCATACAATGGATTTGAAGAAAGGTGGAGTTCTGACTGGCAGAAAAGATACAGGCAGATTCTTTCTCAGGCGGATTTTGTAAGATGTGTTTCAAAGCGCTACGTTCCCGACTGCTTTCAAAACCGCAATGAGTGGATGGTTAACCACAGCGCAAAAGTTATCGCTGTCTATAACGGCACAAACGGGGGAACAAGGAACACTATTGAATATGCAAAAGGGTGTAAGATAACAGTTGTTGTGATTTGATAAAGTTAATGTAAGTTTTATTTGTATCTGCACTAAATATGTAATATAATGTCTATAGAACTTAAATTTCATAATCAATAGGAGAATACAATGATTAAAGAACTTATGCACGACCCGATTTTCCTTGGGGGAAAGTCAGAGGTCGCAACAATAGAAGACTTGCAGACCGCACAGGATTTGCTTGATACCTTAACCGTTCACAAGGACTCTTGTGTGGGTATGGCAGCCAATATGATTGGTGTCAGAAAACGCATTATTGCTTTTGATAACGAGGGTAAATATATGGTGATGTTCAACCCCGAGATTATCAAAAAATCAGGTTCTTATGATGCCGAGGAAAGTTGCCTTTCTCTACTTGGCGGACCTCGTAAATGTAAACGCTATCAGTCTATAAAAGTCCAGTGGCAGAATGAAAAATTCGAAACCCGAATCAAAACCTTCATAGGTTGGACTGCACAAATAATCCAACACGAAATCGATCATTGTAATGGCGTGCTTATTTAATTTAAGGATTGTACAAATTATTTTTCAGGAGATGTATTTATGAAAAAGGTATTGATTTTATCAGGAAGCCCTCGCAAAAATGGAAATTCGGATATTCTTTGTGATCAGTTTGCAAAAGGTGCTGTTGAGGCAGGACATCAGGTTGAGAAGATTCGTGTTGCAGAGAAAACAGTTGGCTATTGTCGGGCTTGTTATGCTTGCAGGGATACAGGAATCTGTGCTATTAAGGATGATATGGCAGACATTATGCAGAAGATGATAGATTGTGATGTTATGGTACTTGCAAGTCCGGTATATTTCTATTCTATCGATGCACAGCTTAAAGCGGTAATTGACAGAAGTGTTGCTCGTTGGACAGAGGTTCAGAACAAGGAGTTTTATTATATCGCAACCGCTGCAGATGAAGATATATCTTCTGCAGATACTACTCTTGCTTGTTTCCGTGGCTACGCTGATTGCGTAGAAGGTGCTAAAGAAATGGGTGTTATTTGCGGTATGGGTGTGTACGAAAAAGGCGAGGTCAGCAATAAATCTGTAATGACCGAAGCTTACGAAATGGGAAAGAAAGTGTAATACGGTTATGCTGACTTATACATACAAATCAAAAGGTGTTTTCGGTTTTGAAGAAAAGCCGAAACCTGAAATCTTATACGAGCGTGACGCTATCGTCAAGGTAACTCTTGCAAGCATTTGCTCAAGTGATATACACATCAAACACGGCTCTGTGCCGAGAGCAGTCGAGGGTATCACAGTCGGACACGAAATGGTGGGGATAGTTGAGGAAACAGGCTCTGCTGTAACTCACGTGAAGAAGGGCGACAGGGTTACTGTGAATGTAGAAACCTTCTGCGGAGATTGCTTTTTCTGCAAGAAAGGTTTTGTAAATAACTGTACCGATAAAAACGGCGGTTGGGCTTTGGGTTGCCGAATTGACGGTGGTCAGGCAGAGTATGTCCGTGTGCCTTTTGCCGATCAAGGCCTTAATAAAATCCCCGATACAGTTACCGACAGACAGGCTCTCCTTGTGGGTGATGTCCTTGCCACAGGCTTCTGGGCAACAAGAATCTCCGAGATTACCGAGGATGACACAGTTCTTATCATCGGTGCAGGTCCTACGGGAATATGCACCCTCCTGTGCGTAATGCTCAAAAATCCTAAGAAGATTATCGTCTGCGAAACTGACCCTAACCGCATTGAGTTTGTAAATAAGCATTACCCCGATGTGCTGACTATAACTCCCGATAAGTGCTTTGATTTTGTAATGAATCAAAGCGAGCATGGCGGTGCTGATGTTGTCCTTGAGGTTGCAGGTGCAGACTCAACTTTTAAGCTTGCTTACGAATGTGCAAGACCTAATGCAATTGTCACGGTTGTGGCACTTTACGATAAGCCACAGACTCTCCCACTGCCCGATATGTACGGCAAGAACCTGACCTTTAAAACAGGTGGAGTTGACGGTTGCGACTGTGACGAAGTCCTCAGTCTCATCGAAGCAGGCAAGATAAACACCGAACCCCTCATAACCCACACCTTCCCCTTAGATAAAATTGACAAAGCCTACCACATCTTCGAAAACAAGCTGGATAAGGTAATCAAAATCGCAATCGAATGTTGAGTGGGTAATTAATGGCAATAAACAACCATAAATGAATAAATAACTATTGCTATGTATAACTAAACGCGATAAGATATTAATATAAAGAAATGTGTCAGGAGATGCTGTCAGATGTTAATATATTCCGGTGTTAAAAGTCAATTTGATAAAGATGTTCGTAGTGGCATGATTGCACCTAAAATTGAAAGAGAATTTTTAGAAAGAGGACTTTCTCATAATAATGCTGCTGAGTTTGTTTCTTGGGAAAACTCTATGAAACATATGTTGGCAGTATTAGATTCTCCTGACTTTTCAGATGATATTCAGGTGGCAATTGAGTATCAGATTCCGCTTACATCAAAGAGAGTGGACTTTATAATTGCAGGTTCTGATGCAGATGGTGAAGATCATGTGATTATCGTTGAACTTAAGCAGTGGGAGGAAGCAAACCAGACTAATACCAACGGTATTGTAAAAGCTTTTACAGGCGGCTCTGTAAAGGCAGTTGCTCACCCTTCATATCAAGCGTATACATATGCAAAGATGATCGAGAATTTTAATGCTACAGTACAGGATGAGTATATAGGTATTCATCCTTGTGCGTATTTACATAACTATAAGCAATCTGCAATTGCAGAGATAACTGCATCTATATATGAAGAAGTTTTAGATTTAGCACCTCTTTATATAAAATCAGAGGAAGAAAAACTTCAGGCTTTTATTAAGAAATATGTAACTAAATCATCGAAATCAGATCTTTTATATAAGATTGATAACGGCAGAATAAGACCTTCAAAAGCACTTCAGGATACCATTGTAAGTATGATATCGGGCAATCAGGAATTCTTTATGATTGACGAACAGAAGGTTGTTTATGAAGCCATAAAGAACTTGGTTAATCGTTCTCAGAAAACAGGAGAAAAGTTTACCATTATTGTCGAGGGTGGTCCCGGAACAGGAAAAAGTGTAGTTGCGATTCAGTTGCTTGTGGATTTGATTGCCGATAAGGATCTAGTAGTTAATTATGTAACCAAGAATGCGGCACCCAGAAATGTATATTTTGAAAAACTCAAGCAAGGAAAGTCTTTGAATAACTATGTAAAGAATCTGTTCAAAGGATCAGGTGCATTTGTTAATAGCGAAGCAGATACCTTTGATTGTCTTATAGTGGATGAGGCTCACCGTCTAAACGAAAAGAGTGGTATTTTCAAGAATCTGGGTGAGAATCAGATAAAAGAAATTATAAATGCATCTAAGGTGAGCGTGTTCTTTATTGACGAAAATCAGATAGTTACAGCAAATGATATCGGCTCTGTTGCAGAGATAAAAAAGTGGGCAACAGCTTTAGGTAGTAAAGTTTATGCGGGAGAGCAGTATCAGTTGTCATCTCAGTTCAGATGCAATGGCAGTGACGGATATATTGCTTTCCTTGACGATTTGCTTGGTATCCGCAGTACAGCAAATTTTGATGGTTTTGATATGGAATATGATATCAGGATTTTTGATGATCCTTGTGAGATGAGGGATGAATTAAGAATTAAGAACCTTGAAAGCAACAAAGCTCGTATGATTGCAGGATATTGTTATGAATGGGTTTCTAAAAAATCTCCTGAAGCAAATGATATCATTTTAAGTAAAGATTTTGTTGCGCAGTGGAACTTTGCAGCTACCTCAACATGGGCGATTGATAAGGATTCTTTTGAGCAGATAGGATGCATACATACATCTCAGGGCTTGGAGTTTGACTATGTAGGTATTATCATCGGTACTGACCTAAGATATGAGAATGGTTGTGTTATCACAGATCCATCAAAGAGAGCTAAGTCAGACCAGTCTCTTCGCGGTCTTAAGAAGAAAAAGGATTATGATGAATTGGCAGACAGAATTATCCGTAATACATATAAGACTTTGCTGACAAGAGGTCAAAAGGGCTGTTACATTTACTGTGAAGACAAGCCATTGCAAGAGTATCTTAAGAAGAGAATAGAACGAAATAGGTGAGTTAAGTAATATTCTGAAGGAAGGGTATGAAATGTCAGATGTAAAAAAGAGTGATATACATAAAGAAGCGGCTATGATATTACATCCGATTGTCAAAGAGTCAGAGAAACGAAAAAAGGCAATTCTAAAAAATGCCGCTATTATTATTTCTGTATCCGTAGTAATTCTAACGATCGTTTTATATGCATTCAATCGAGGTTTTTGTCAAGTGTATAATTTGCCTGTTGAAGTTATGCCTCTTGATTTGAGTAAGTTTATTCCTTTGGTTATACAACTTGCAGGTATCATTGTTTATATACTTTTTTATGCTAGCTCAATAAAAGCGGATGCAATATTTAATAAAAACAAATTTGATTTATTAAGAATTCTTTTTGGGGGGTTCATTGCTTATTACATATTGTCAAACAATAATATTGACGAATTAATTGGTGGATGGTGGAGTTTGGGAGTAGCGGTTGCTTTGCCAATTGCGGTTGAATTATTTAACTATTTTAGAAAAAAGCCAAGAAAAGATAAAAAAGTTTCTAAAGAAGAACACGATGCTGTTTTAGAAGATGTTGTCAAGGATAGCTTATTTTCCATTTACTATATAAAACATGGATTGTTTTTTGTAGTTATCCCAATCGTTTTAGCATCTTGGGTTGGTATTATTAATGCACATGCTGAAAGAGAATATCAAACTTTCATTTTTGAGGACACTCAGTATGCGGTTGTTGTAAATTATACTGATCAAGTTTTAGCTCAACGGGCGTTGATTGATGACTCGAATTTATCAATAGATATAGATAGTTATTATTTCTTTTCTAAAGATAATTTGGTTTTTAGTTTTGATGAGTTTGACAACGTAGAGATTGGTAAGTCGATTTTAGACAGTGAAATGGTTGCAACTGAGGATGAGTTGCCGATAGAATGATTAGTGGGTAAATAACATGAAGTAAAAACTAAATATTCTTCTGGACTTATGGAAGCTTATATGGTATTTGTTGTGTTGAAGGAGGTGCTGAGATGGCACAGATATCAATAGAGCAAATCTACAGCGGAGGTAAGTACAGCGTGATAAGTGCGGCGGTTGAGGAATATATGCGTGACGGCCGTCATCCTGAGTATGACGAGCGGACATGGATTGACCTGCTTATAGTGAAGCATGCACTTATGGTGGCAGACAAAATGAAAACAGAGGGTGACTCGGTATCAGGACTGATTGATGACGAGTCACCCTCTTCTTATGCAGAATATGTGAGGTGGAATGAAAATGACATTAATTGAAAGGCTGTTCTACGCAACAACCACAGGCGAGTGGTACAAGGAAGAACTGAAGGAAACCTACGGAATACTTGATGCAAATCTGACGGCTCTGGAGAATGCTCTGAATGAGGAGCAGCAGGAACTCTACGATATGTGCGAGGCATATATGGACGAGCTGATACATCTCGTGGAGATAGCGAACTTCTCCCACGGATTTGAGCTGGCACTCAAGCTTGCAGGCATAGTCGATGAGAATACGGAAATGTAAAATCCGATAAGAGTAACCGCCGCAGAGTAACATCTGTGGCGGTGCTTTTGTCAGCAGAAGGTAAAGGGTTTATCATTTCGCGGTAAAGAGTAAACAATACAGAAAAAACAATACATAGTATTGTTTTTTCTAATCGCTTGGCGTTGCTTGGTGCGGGATTTGCTTTTCTCCTCAAACAGATAAAATCCATCGCCAGATGGTAAAGGGCTTAGCCACCCGGTGGTAAGGAAATATATAAAGCAAAAATAATAAAATATATTAAAAGCATCAGATTCCCCGAATAAGCCATTATTTTGCCCTGTGTCGGATTTGTTTCGATAAGCAGGGAATAGATACGAATTACATATCAAAGCCGACACAGAGGATTTGTGGGGGACTGTTGAGGTTTGAAAAATGGTGTGATATAATCAAATTGATAAACTTGAGTTTGACGAGGAGATATAAATGATTGATTACGGATTAAAAGATAAGGTGGCTATAATTACAGGAGCTAATAATCCATGGGGGATTGGGGCAACAACAGCCATTGCCTTTGCTCGTGAAGGTGCGAAAGTGGTTTTGGTATATAAGAAGGTAGATAGACCATTTGATGCAACGAAAATGGATAGAAATGGCGTAGATAGATATTATGGAGCAAATGCAGGAAATGCAGATGCTGTAGAATCTAAACTCAAAGAAATGGGTGCCGATTATATTGTTTTAGAAAGTGATATTTCGAACGAGGACGATGTAAAAAATATTTATTCTATAGTTCTTGATAAATACGGACGAATTGATATTTTATTTAACAATGCTGCGACAGATGATGAAACCGGTTGCGATACTATAGAAACCATAACTCAAAAGGTGATAGATGATACATTTGCAGTTAATGTTCGTGGAAGTATTTTAATGACAAGAGAATTTATTAATCATCGTGGTGATAATGGAAGAATTATCAATATTTCAACAGATGCATCACAAATCTTTGCTGGTCAAATTACTTATGGAGCAAGTAAAGCAACTTTAGAAGCACTTACTCGTAGTATTGCTCTTGAGGTGGCACAGTATGGAATAACTGTAAATTGTGTTTCACCTGGTCCAACTCAAACAGGTTGGATTGATGACGAATTTGAAAAAGTAGTTGTTCCTTTAATTCCAATGGGAAAATTAATTCAACCAGAAGATATTGCAGAAACTGTTTTATTCCTTGCAAGTAAACAGGCAAGAATGATTACAGGACAGGTAATCAAAGTATCTGGTGGAAAAGCTTTGTAAATCCAATTTGTCGAATCGTTAACACTGGATTGGAAGCCAGGTCATCGTCCGTGACGGCAAAGTCGCGGCAGAAGTTGCTTACCCCATCTGCGGCCTCATGAGTGACCTGAGCCTGGACGAGCTGGCAGCCCAGAAGAAGGCGCTGAACGCCGTTGCCTACGAGATGGGCACCCCCATCCAGATCCCCTTCATGTTCCTGTGCTTCATCTGCCTGGCCTGCATTGAGGCCTACGCCGTCACAGACAAGGGCTTCATCGATGTGGAAAAGGGTCAGATCATTGATCCCATTCTGGAAGTCATCGAGTAAATCCCAACTGCCTATGGACAGCATTATTTTGATTATCATCGGTGTGGTGTGCATCGCAATCGGTATTTCCAACCGGAAGGGAAATCTTTCCCTGCTGCATTCCTATCACAGAAAACGGGTCGCGGAGGAAGACCGGCTGCCCTTTGGTAAACTGGTGGGACTCGGCACG
>JAZOMY010000017.1:0-71116 GCA_045654185.1 Ruminococcus sp. | reverse complement strand
TACCTTTGCTGCGATCTGATCAGCTGTCATATCCCAGCCGTCAAAGTCGTAACCTGCCTGCTTGGGATCTGCGGGAACCTGGATCTCCTCGCCTGCTACGTAGTACTGCATATCGAGAATTGCGCCCTTGCCTGCTGCTGCCTTGTCATTCTTGAAGATTACAAGGGATGTACCCTCAAGGTCGGTTTTGTATACTGCTTCGGCATAATCATTACCTGTTGTGATGAATGTGTAGGTCTCTTCTGTGGAGAGTACAACGCCATTTGCATTCATCCAACCCAGGAACTCTACACCATCTGTACCCTTTGCCACAAGTGTAACACTGGCACTTATGGGCATTCTTGTGTTTCTGTATGAAGGACCCTGGGGTCTCAGCGCACCGCCGTCAACGCTTACGGCAAAACCTGTACCTCCCGTTACATTAACGCGAAGAGTACCTGTAATACCAGAGTAACGTGCCTTTACGGTAATGTCGGAGGTAACATTCTTAAAGGATTTATCCCAGCCGTCAAACTTGTAGCCGTTAAGCGCAGGCGCGTCGGGAGCAGTTGCGGACTCTCCTCTGCGGATAACCTGAGTGTCAATAACCGAACCGTCCATTCCGACGAAGGTAACGATAAAGTCGTTGACCTCGGTAGAATATGTCAGGGTGTTGGCAAATATATTCAGTGTAAATGTCACGTCAGTTCTTCTGTCAAGAGTAATGCTCTGATTGAACTGGGGCCACTCCTTTGTATAGTCCTCGTTGGCAGCCTTGAACTCGTATGTTCCTGCATCCAGAGTTATGGTCTTCTGATACACACCGTCAGAAACTTCCTCGAGGATATCAAGAGTTCCCCAATCATTAAAGGTACCGCGAATGTAATAGGTCTCGGGAGTGTGGAGGACTCTTATATGCTTGGTGACAGTATCGTAGAGGAATGTATAGGTGCCGCCTGTTGCCACAAGTTTACAGTTGTATCCCTGTTCTGAAAGAAGCAGTCCCTCTGCCGAAATTGTCTCGGTTGTATTGTCAATTTCCACCTCATCATTTCCGTACCATGTGTTTCCAAAGAGAATCTTAAACTCATAGGTTCCGCTTTCGAGTAAAACGGAAACAGAAACCAGATTCTCGCTGACAACCTGCATATTGGGGGTTGCGTTCCAATTATTGAAACTGCCTGCAAGAGTAACGGCTGACATAGAACCGGGCTCACTGGACTCGTTTGAAGTCAGCATAGTACCCATAACCTTGATTTCGTTAAAGAGTACAACCTCGCCGGAAGAAACGCCAAGAGCATATTTTACATATCTTGCATATACGGGAGTATCAAAAGTACACTCCATCCAGTATGTATCGGTAGAAACAATTTTGGGGTTGATGGTTTTTACGTAATCATAAGATACTCCATCATCGGAAATATAGACATTGATATAGTCGGGCTGAACCGCACCCAGATCATTTGTACCTGCAAGCACATTGACTGCGGTGCCGGTGATTTCTGCCTGACCTCCCAGGTCTATAATTGCAATTCCTTTATCGTTTGTGGTATTGCCTGTGCTGTCTCCTGTGTTGCGGAAAGCAAACCATGAGGAATCGTTGAGTCCGTACTGGAACACCTCGGAGGCGATTCCGTCGGTGATGCTTGCAGTAAAGGGAGACGAGGGGTATGCGGGACAAGTGTAGGGTTTCTCCAGAGCAATATTATTGTCTACCGACTGAACATGCTCTGTACCGAACACCTCAATTTCATTGAGAAGTGCCCACTTGCCCTCTTCGGCGCGGGTTACAATTTTAACATATCTGCCAACTGCTCCGCATTCGGAAATGTTTGCCCAGTAGGGGGCAGTCGCATCGGGTATTAATGAAAGTACGCCTACTTTTGCGTAAGATGCCCCGTCAATGGAGACATACACCTCAGCAGAAACAGGAGCCGCCACATCTGCTGAATTTTCTCCTGCAAAGTAGTGAGCCTGAATCTCGCTGATACTGTATCTGCCGCCTAAGTCCAGGGTGGTTGTGAACTCATCCTGAGAGGAAGCCGCTCTGTAACCTGACCATTTGTCGGCACCGAGAGTATTCCCGGCCACTCCGTCTGTAAGGTCTGTTTGATAGTCTGTGCCTGCGGGTGTTTCCACCGAAGCGGCACCTGATGCCACATTGTTGCGGTCTGAAACTTCTGTACCGTAAACCTCAACTTCATTGAGGAACACCCAGTAATGGCCTGCATCGGAAGAAGCTACCTCATATCTGACATATCTGCCCAAAGCCGCCTCCGCAGGTTTGAGTTCTGCCCAGTAAGCTGCCGTTGCCGAAGAATTCACATTGAGTTCTCCAACATAGGTGAAATCTGCTCCGTTGTCGGAAGTATAAACTTTTATATATGCGGGAATACCGATGCTTGAATCATCATTTACAGGATACAAATGAGCCCTGTAAGATTCAACATTATATTCTGCACCTAAATCAACGGTAACATATCCCACTCCGTTTGTGGTGTTCTTCTCCTTGTTGAATCCGAACCAATTGCCGGCAGGCCAGAGCGCATCGGGATAAACACCGTCGGTGAGTTTTGCCACGTGAGCTGAATCAGTAGAAATTACATCGTAGGATTTTCCTGCGGAGATAAGGGTGGAAGCAGGTGTCTCCTCTTCCTCCTCTTCATCGGGCTGCTCTGTGCCGCCACTCTCGCCGCCTTCCTCTGTTTCCATATCAACAAAGTCGATATTTGCGGAAACAGAAAGGCTGTTTGCTCCATAAGTAGGAGTGATACCCGAGAATACTACCTTCTGGCCTATCTCGGCAGACTTGAGTAATGCAAGGTTTGCAGAGGAGCCGTAAACAGCAGTTGCCTCGTCCACTCCGTCTTCCCAACCGATACCGGAAATAACCACACGTCCGTCGGAAATTGTTATATTATTGGAGGCATCCTCTGTGCCTGTGCCTTCGAATTTATCAACTACTACCCAGGCATTTTTCTCTGCACTCCACTCTGCAATTACATTGAAAGCGCGGTGAATACCTGCGTTGCTGTATGTGATTTCGCCGTTGTTGAATGCAGGTGTGAAAAGTACGAACTTGCCGTTTTCGAGCTTTGTATCCTTGCCTGTCATTTTGACCGACCCGGGAGGCGCGAACTTGATAAATGCGCCCGGCTCCACATCTGTTCCTGCATTGAGTGCGGTACATCCTGATACATAAACCCTTGAACCTACCTCAAGAGCAGAGAGAATGTCATAGTTTGTTCCGCTGTATTCTACGGGATTATCTGCATCTGCGATACCCTTTTCCCAGTCGTGGGCAGCGATAAGCCACTCACCCTCACCGAGAGTAATTGAGGGAGTGCTGTTGCCTTTGCCATAAGTTACACTTCTGACAACGTTGCAGGAAAGTTCTGCATCCCATCCTACCACAACATTTACAGTGTAGCGGATGTTAGCGTTGTCTACGGTAATAACTCCGCCGTTCCAGAGAGAAGAATACATAAAGCAGTCTCCTGCTTTGATTACAGAGTTTCGTCCGTTGATATACACGCCCTTGTTATTGAGGGCGATGGTATTTGTGCCCGTCTGAGCCAGAAGTGAAGAAAGGCTATTCTTTGCTGATGTAACCTGAGCTTCAGTGGCGCCCGAATCAGAGAGAAGTGCCACAGCGCTCTTGTAAGCCGCTCTGATCTCCATAAGCTTTGCTTCTGTATAGTTGTAGTGACGGATATTCTTTGCGGTATTTACAACCTTCTTCAGGTCTTCCTTGGCAAGTTCCAGAGCAGAAACACCGTCGTCGGAGGTCGAAAGCTGAATGATTCTGTCGGAATTGTTATTTATCCAACCTGTAACGGTGGCACCGGAAGTTGTTGTAAATGTTCCGTAAAGTCTACCGTTTGAACCGATTTTTGTAATCTCAAACATTGAGAAACGGGGAATGGTATAGCTGTGAGACGATGCTGTCTCAGAGGAATAGATATACTTGGATGCATTGGAAACATAAAGACCGGGAGTGGGGTTTGCACCGCTGTAATCTATCTTGGGAACAGAACTGTTGCTCTTATAAGGAAGCACACCGTAGCCGTAAAGATAGGAGCTGGAGAGGGAGTAGTTCTTGAAATATACACCACCGCCGTTTGCCTCGAGACCCGAGGAGTCGCTGGTGTTACCCTCAACGGTATAGATTCTGCCGCCTGAGGTATACAGGCATATTCCTATATGGGCTACGCCACCTGAATTCTGGAAGTAAACCAGGTCACCGTATTTGGGGGTGTATGTGCCACCCTCATATTTGGAATATTTGAAATAACCTGCGCCCTTGAGCTGACTCACCCACTGGCTGCAACTGATTTCTTTCCAGATATAGTCATAGTCACCCTTGTGGTAACGACCCAGAGCTTTGTATGTACCCTGATCGGTACAACGGGACTGATACAGACACCATGAAACAAAGGAGGCGCACCAGGGATAGTCCGAGCCGCCGTAGCCCAGACCCAGATCGCCCATATTGTAACTGTATTCAACATAGTTTGCTCTTCCCGATACTTCACCCGAGAAGTTACCGTTGGCGGCACCCTCCTGATATCCCAGCTGGGACAGAGCCATTGCCACCAGGTCTGTACGATTGTCGCCTGTAATGGGAACCTTCAGATAGTTCTGATAATATCTTCCGTTTTTGTAGGAAGATGAAGGGCCTGACTGTGCACCGTTTCTGTACGTCGCGGCTGATACGGGAACAACTGCCACTGCTATGCAGGACAGTGCAATTACAAGCGCAAGTACTGTCGATACAACACCCCTAAAGGCTTTTTTCTTCACAATATCATCTCCTTGTTTTTTGCAATAATTGACAATTCATTATACCAAATTTTGCTTTCCGAGTAAATGCAAAATTTGCATATTCTACACACTCTATGTAAAAACAGCAATAATAACAAAGAAGCGTTTCTCTATTTGTTTATACTGCATCTTAATTTCCGCTCATATCCGCAAAACAAAAGAAGGTCCCGACAGACTCCTCTGTCGGGACCTTGCATTATTAAAGTTTTGAAGTATTCCGAAACCTTACGGATACGCACAAATTACTTTGTGCCTGTAACCTGCTTGGAGTACTTGATCTGGAGTCTGCCCTGCTCGTCTCTGTACTGTACGAAGGAGCATGCAATCCATGCGTCGCCGGGCTGTACAGCGGGAATTGTAACAGAGTGAATACCTGTTGCTGCCTGATACTTTTTAGCAGGAGCAAACTGGATAACAGCGGGGTCAATTGTGCCAATGGCAAAATTGTTTGCGTTGTAATCCTCTTCTCTTACAATAAGCACACCTGCATTTACGAAGGTATAGCCTGTGCTCTCAGGAACACTCCATGAGAAGTATACGGTGTTTGCATCTCCACGGGAGAGAGTATCAATGTATACGCTGGTAACAACATCGGTATCAATCTTAGCGGGAACGCCCTTGAAGCCGAATACTGTGTTAGCCTCTACTGCGCCATTGATAACATACTCAAACATCTCGCTGTTAGCATTATTCTTGACAACAATCTTCTTGGCATTGAAGGGGATGTCGAATCCGTAAAGGTCGAAGCCGTTCATCTTGCCTACGAGAGTTGTGTCAATGCGATAAGCTGCATCGTTCTCTGTTGTTACATAAACAGAGAAGTTGCTCCACTTGCGGCTGTTGAGGAAGTAGTTTGTGTACATATTGCCTACACCAAATCCGCCGGAGGCCTCAACGATAAGCAGATTGGTTTCATCATCAGGATGAACAACCAGATTATCTATCGTAGCCAGTGCGGAATCCATATTGGGAGTAGTTACGTTGCTGTCAAAGAGTGCAACTGTAACCTGCTCATATGCAACAGGAGTCTCAACAACATAGTAGCCGCCGTATGCAAGAGCCTCGCAGATATACCACTTGCCCTCTGCACCTACCTCATCGCTTACTGCTGCGTAAACAGCAACATAACGGTTGCCTGCGTTCCAGTCCGCGTTTCTGCCAACATAGATGTAAGTCTTGTTATTGTTTGTCTTAAGTGCGCCTGTACCCTCAACTCTTGCATCATCAATAACAGCAACGTTGCCTTCGGTTGAGTTCCAAGCCATTGAGTATGTACGTCCATCAACAAACTCTGTGATATCGGGAGTCTGGTTTGCATTGCCGTTGTCCATACCGTTGATTACCAGACCCTGAACGCCTACGGGCAGGTCGATGTAGTAAACATCATCTGTGCCGTCATTCTCAAGGAATGTCATGGGCAGGCCGGGCCAGGGCATATCCTCGCCGGCGCCCCAGAAGTAAGCGCTGACCTCGGTCCACTTCCAGTTGTTCTTGAAGTAAACTCTGAAGGTGTACTGCTCGGGCTTCTCTTCAACCACAGGAATGTAAGTGCCGATTACATCGAAGATTTCTTCAGTGTTAACAGCATACACAGCTGTGAATGAGCAATCCTCGAAGGGATAGAATCTGTAATCTGTATCGTAGCTTACGATATTGCCGTACTGGTCCTCCCAGTATGCAAATGTCTTGCCGGAGGGAGCGGTGTTGGCTGTAATGGTTGTGCCCTTATAGCCTACATACTTGCCATCCTGCATACCGCCGTTAGAGCTTACGTAACCACCATCAACTGTAATGGAGAAGTACTGGTTTGCAACTTCCCAGTTGGGATATACGGTTACATCCTTGCCCTCAGCAAGTTTAGCCTGAATTTCAGCCTCTGTCATGCTCCAGCCAGTAAATTCATAGCCGGGATACATAAGATCCTCAGGGAAGACAATGGACTCGCCGTGAGCGTAGTACTGAATGTCTACAATCTGGTTTGTCTTGTCGTTTCTGAAGGTAACAGTTCCCTTGCTGACAAGGTCTGTATCAAAGAGAGCGATAAGAACATCGTTGCCTGATGTGTAGAAGGTGTATGTACGCTCTGTGCTCAGCACATCACCTGTCTTGGCACTGAGCCATCCGATGAAGCGGTTGCCGTTGGTGGTTTCTGCAGTAACAACAACCTTCTTGCCGAAGTCCATACTTGCATTTACATACTTTGTACCCATAGGTCTGGGTGTTTCGTCGTTAATGCTGATGTTGAAGTTTGTACCTCCGGAAACCTTAATCTCCAGATAACCCATCTTGCCTGCTACTGTTGCTTCAGCAGTATAGGTCGCAGTCAGAACTGTGTCTGCTGTGATGTTGGTGAAGCTGCCGTCCCAACCTGCAAACTTGTAGGTATACCATACATCGTCAGGTCTTGCAGGAGCTGCAGGAGCAGTTGCAGATGAACCATGATATACATACTGAGACTTGATAACAGTACCATCATAGTTCTTGAAGGTAACCTTGTAAATGGGATAGAAGGATTCCTCGCTGATCTCTGCGGACTCGGGGAGAGTGGAGGCTATCATATAATCAGAAGTATTGGTGTTGTTAGCGGTATTGTAACCGGGGAAGAAGCCTCTCTTGTCACGAAGTGTTTCGTGGGTTGCGAAGTCTACGGTATTGTTGATATCCCAGTTCCACTGCTTCTCAGCATTAGCCCACATACGGTCGATAAGGCTGTAGAAGTATTTACCATTACTTGCGGAAGATGTACTATCCCGTACGCCCTGCCACATCTCTGCTTCGGTATTCATTGACATATAGTCACACCAAATCATGAAGTAACCGCCGCCCAGCTGGTCGTCCGACACTTCAATCGATGTAGAGTTGGTGTATCCGTTGAAGCGGGTGGGATTCCATTCAGCATATGCATAGTCTTCCTGGTTTCTGTAGAATGTCCACCATCTGATAGAGGGGTCACGGGCATCCTTACCATAGTCCGCATATGTTGAATATTTATTTGTAGCCGTATCGGGAGTATCAAAGATACGCAGTGCGTAATAAGTCCAGTAGTTAAGACCGTTGTACAATACTCTGCCGTCCTCGAGCCAGGAGTTTACTGTTTTGTAACTAGACTTGGCATCAGCCCAATAAACAATCTGGATGTCGGGATCTACATCGGGAGAGTTTGCCTTATGGTGAGTAGTATTCTCAACGAAATCATTATACATCATTACTGTATAATCCATATCCTTGAGAAGTGCTGCAAGGTCGTTTATATAGTAAACAAAGTCATTGTAAGTCCAGCTGGTGATATAAGCCATATCAACCTCGTCGCCACAGATATTGAACTTGGTTGAACCTGCATATTGCTTAAAGAATGCAGCAATATCAGTATGAATTGCATAAGAAAGCTTTCTTACGGTCGCATCGCCAAGGTTAAGATGTGCAAGGTTGAAGTTTGTTATACTGCCGTTGGAGTTAATCATATTGGGCAGGGTGTAGGTTGTGCCGCCATAATTAAATGTCTTGCCCCTATGATTGTAGTAGTAGTTGGAGGTAATCCAGCCAACATGAGCAGGTGTATCGAAGGAAGGAATAATCTCAATGTGGTATTCCTTTGCGGTCTCGCAGATTTCGATAAGCTCTGCTGTTGTCAGATATCTGCCCTCGTCAACGTCAGGCTTAACATTCTTTGCATAGTAGTTCCAGTACTGTTCTTCGGAACCGCAAAGCCATGTGAAGTCGTTGCCTGTGGGACTTGTAAAGTACTCCGGATCCCAGAAGTCTGAACGGAAACCTGCATCCTCGGAAAGGTGTAACTCAAGAGCATTGTAACCCATCCAGGACATCTCTGCGATCATATTCTGAACGAATTCCTTGGTAAGATACTTTCTTGCTATGTCAAGGTGGAGTATACGCTCCTTGGTATCGGGTGCATCTGTAAGAGTGAAGCCCTCGATAGCGTTTGTGCCTGCATAGCGGAAGTGCTTCTGGAGGGTGTTGAGACCGTAGAGAAGTCCGTCTGTGTCTGCAGACTTAACAGCTGCTCTGTCGGATACCACGATGTTATAGCCTTCAGCACCATAAGTATAGTCGGAATCTACATATACGATGATATCGCCGGCTCTTGAGAATTCCTCAAGACCCCATACGATTTCCATATCATAGTTATCAGCCTTGAACTGGCTCTGAGCGAGCTTAACAGTCTGCTGAATATCCTCTGAAGGCATCTCGTAATCGTTGGGTGTAACGATGTAGAATCTGCTGGTTTCTGTAATTGCAAAGTCGCTTGCGGTATCAGGTGTGAAGCTGTCATAGAGAGCACCCATAGTGCTTGTGCTGACACCCTGAATTACTTCGGGAGTTTCAGGATTATTGGGCTTTTCGGGCTCTACAACATCATCAGATTCCATCTGACCTGCAAGTTTGAGGAAGTCTACAAACTTGGATGTTTCCAGAGTATTACCGTTGCTGTCGATAATTGTGTTTGCAACTTCGTCGGAGTAGATAATGTCGGGAACTTCTGTTGTGTTCAGCTCAAGGAACTCGATACCCTTGGACTTGACACTTGTGAAGGAAGCCATACCTGTGGGAGTTGTGTCTGCAACTCTGATAACAACCTGATATCTGTCGTTCTCTGCGTCGTAGGGACACTCTGTATAAGGCAGAGTGAAATACTGTTCAGCAGAGGAAACAATGGTTGTCAGGGTCTTCCATGCAAACTCACCGTTTTCATTATATACGCCGTACTGAATTTCAGCATTCAGATGACCTGTTTCTTCGGCACCGATGTATGCGCCGTAGTCAAGTGCTCTGATTGCGAACTGGAGGTTGGGAACTACTTCGCCTGTCTCTCTTACGTAAAGTACGAGAGCAGTCTTGTCAGCCTCGGTTGCCTCCATAACATAAACTTCGTTGTTGGGACCTGCAATAAGGTAATCGTTTATGCTGTTTACAATGTTGTTGGTCCACTTGGAGTTGAAGTCTGAGGGGAGTGAATCGTTACGGTTTTCAATCCATGTGCTGGTACCGCCGGAAACGGAGAGTCCGTCGTTGTCGTCGTACTTGACAGCAAAGGATTTACGTGCAGCAATGAGGTTTCTGATCTCAGTGAAGGTTGCACCGTCTTCAGTCTCAAGATATCCGTCGTGAGAACCGTTTTCGATGTGAGCCCTCTCAAAGCCGTAAACTTCAATTTCGTCTGTCATTACCCATACGTTGGTATCATAAGGTGTACCGAACTTAATTCTCAGATATCTTGCATCAACACTTGTTGTGCCCTCTGCGAACATAATGTCACACCAGTGAATTTCTCCGTGGTTTGCGGTAACATTAAGGTTGCCTGCGTATTTGAACTGTGAATCAGCGTCTGTTGAATAGTAAACCTCAATCCAGTTGGGGTTACCGATTTTTGCTGCTGCGAAAGTAGAGCACACGTTTGCTCTGATGTCCTCAACACAGTAAACCTTTCCAAGGTCGAGGGTAATAACACCCTGCTTTGTAGAGTCAACGTTAGCACCCTGCTTGAAGCCGAACCATGAGCCTGCTTCCCAGTTTGTGCCTGTGGTATATTTGCCGTCAGTCAGGTTTGTGACGTGCTCGGATGTACCTGTATCTGTGGTGTAGCTCTTGCCCTTGGAGATAAGTGCGGTTGTACCGTCAGGCTTGTTCTCCTGGAGAGGCTGGAATATTCTGACACCGTCGATGCATACATAAGACTCCAGTGTGGGAGGCAGATTTGTTCCGTCCCAGGAATCAAAGTCAAATACGGGAACACCTGAAAGTTCTACCTTGTATTTACCGAAGTCAAGGCCGTTTACCCTGATAATGGGAACTGCATTGATACCTTCGGTACCGCCGTCAGCGCCGTTATCAAACTCGGTAATAACAGGAACTTTCTTAACTCTTGTGCCGTTTGAATCATAGATGGTAGCAACAAGTGTACCGGAGCCCACTGCGTGAGTGTGTCCGATAATCTCGAAGCCTGTACCTGTGAAGTAGAAGCTTGCGAAGCTGCTGCTGTCGTTGATGTATATGTCGGTCAGTGAGCCACCTGTCATTTCGTCGTTCTCAGAACCCTGGTATACACTGTCGTTACCGTACTGCTGGTTCTGGTCAACGGACTGTCCGAGGCTGCCTGAGCCGTCGCCATAGTGGTTGATTACGTTGGATGTGCTGTCGTTATAAATGATACCGGCAAAGTCATCCTCGTAGTATACAACGTTGGCAGGAAGAACTGTAATCTTCTTGTACATCTGAACTTCCTTGCCGATATTTACGGCATTGCCCAGAGCTGTGGGCTTTTTGCCTTCAATATCTGTCTCGTGAACGGTGATTGCCATCCAGATATCATATTCTGAATCCATAAAGTCTGTGGGAGTGAAGGTAAATCCTTCCTTCTCAGCATTCTCACCGTAAACTATATCAACCTTATAGTTGAGAGATAATCTGTATGTGAGGTCATCATAGATGGTAACAAGGTTCTCGCCGCCCATGTAGAACTCATTAATATTACCGGTCTGCTCGATTCCGTTGTTGAGCAGGAATGCGTCGTAGCCTGCGGGCATCTTGAAGCTGAATGTTCCGTCAGCGTTCATTGTGGCTTCCTCACCGGGCCACTCGGAAGAAGCGCCTGTGGTTGAGTTCCAGTAATGAACGTTAACATTTCTCCAGCTCTTCTGAGGTGAAACAACAATTGTTGTTTCTTCAACAGAAGTTGCTACATTGTTGCTGTTTACCTCAATCTTGTTGACAGAACCGGGAGTAACCCAGAGGTTCTGTGTCTGATTGCCGTTATTGTTGTTGTTAACAATATACTTTGTTGCTCCGTCAGGAACAGCTATTGAGTAGGTTTTGCCGGAAACGTTTGCAGGAGTGATACCGGGCCACTCTGTACCAACGGTACCTGAGTCATTGAAGAAGTAAACCTTTACTTCGCTCCAGTCCTCAGGAACAGTTGCCTCAACAGTTGCACGTTCGGATGTGTGAGGTGCGGTAACGGTAAACCAGGTCTCAGAACCGGGAGTGATAGTCAGGTTCTGGGTCTGCATAGCGCCTGCCTGCTTGCCGTCATTGATAATAACATTGGTAACGTCTGCGGGGATTCCTTCAACGTGATAGAATCCATCTGCGCCCTTGGTCATTGCAATACCGGGCCACTCAACACCTGTTGAACTACCGTTACTGTTCCAGTAGTAAACAGCAGCACCTGCCCAGGACTCGGGAACAACTGCGTGCATGCTGACAGTTTCGGTAGAACGTGAAGATGTAGCGCCGTAGTAGTCAATACCCATATCGGCATTTGTGCCGGAGGGAGTAGAGTTAACTGTAATCCATGACTCTGAACCTGCATATACTACCAGGTCAGAAGTCTGCTTGCCGTTGTCACCGTTGTTAACAATAACATTGGTAATATCGGCAGGAATGGTGTATGTATAGAAGCCATCGCTGTCAATTGTATCTACCTTGATACCGGGCCAAGCTGTGAGGCCGTTACCGAATGCGTCCCAACAATAGATATATACATCGCCCCAACCCTCGGGAACCTTTGCGTGAACAACACCGTCGGTTGTCTTGTAGGTTACTGTTGCATAGAGCTTTTCTTCTGCATTGAGAGTTCCGTTGATATCAACCCATGCCTCCATACCGGGGTTAAGGTCGATGTTGACTGTCTGGTTCAGTCCGTTGCTGATGATGATATGAGGAACGTTGTCAGGGATTTCCAACTCGAAATTACCATGGCTGGTCATTGTCATAAGGTCACCGGGCCATACGTTATTTCTGCCGTCGTCATACCAATAATAGAGATAGAGATTTTCCCATGCAACGGGAGCATCCGCATGAACAGTTACAGTACCTGCATCAACCAGAGTATATCTGCCTGAGTTTTTATCGTAGTTGATTTTCTTGCCTTCGTCGCCGATTGCAATATTTGCAGTGTAATATCCGTCTTCGGTCAGAATCTTGTTGCTGTCGCTAAGATTTACCCGATTGAAGTTAATGCGGTTGTAGTCACTTGTCTTGTTTGTTACGTTGAGATAAGAGGGCTGGGTTCCTGTGAAGCCCATAACCTTTGCCTCAGTACCGCTGAGAGAGCCGAGAAGCTCGTCACCCTTGAAGAGCTCGCCGCCCTTATCAAGGTTCTCGGTAGAAAGGCCGTAGTCAAGAACATACTGTGCATCCTCAACATCTGAAACAATGATAAGAACACGAACAATGGCGTATTCACCCAGATTCATGGTCTTAACATCGCCTGACTTGCCGTAGAGATACATAAGAATATGGAACTCATGGATGCCGACTTCGCTATAGTTGGTCTTGTAACCAAACTGTCCGTCGCCTGCCTGATATCCCAGAACAACGTTGGGATAATAGTCATCTGCAACCTTGTTACCCATTCTGTCGCACAGAACGGTACCGAACTTGCTGATATCATTTCCAACGGTGTTGAAGAAAGCAATATAGTCATGGAGCATACTGCTTGTGTTACCTGCTTCTGAGGCAGCATCGTCAAGAACTCTCTGCTTGGAGATGAAGAGGTCCTTTCCTGCCCACTGATAGTAGCAGGGAATAGCAGTTACATATACACGATGACGAGCCTCTGAACGCAGAGTAATGGCTGCGGGATCCTGGGGATCGCTCTTTGTCATAGCAGTCGCGAAAACGGTGTTGTTGAACACACCCTCGTCTGCCTGTTCACTTGTCATGGTATAGTAAATACCGGCGAAGGTTACACTTGCGTCGACCCAGAGACCAGAGCCGGTCTGTGTCAGTTCATCATCAACTGTTGAATTATCCGTATTGGCGCTCTGGAGAGTTTTGAGGAAGTTCTTGAGTTCGTCGTTACTCTTGAATCTTACTTCAATATTATCGTAATAGATATGTGTACCGGTGCCCGCCTCAACCTTGGTGTAGACATGGGCATTCTCCGTATAGTCGCCGCCTGTGCCGACTTTCTGCCAGCCTCTGACGTACGCTACAATATCCGTGGCTTCGAGAGTGCCGCCACGGGCGTCGGTTACATAGTAGCCGTTGATATCATCAAGCTCTGTATCGTTTCCGTCACCTGCAACGTAAAGACCGTTTTCGGGAGTGAGTGTGATACCGATGTTCTTGTCGTCGAGAGTGAGGTTGTAGAGCTTCTGGTTACCTGCATTGGTCATTGTGAAATTGTACTCAATGGGCTTGTCAGCATCAACAATTCCACCGTATTCAATTTCCTTGCCGCCCTGATATGCAGACTTATCCACACGGAGTGCAGGGTCGGTAACGTGCATGTTTGTAACGATTCGGCAGTTTGCACCGTAACCGTGACGCTCCATGTAGTAGAAGTCAAAGCTGGCGATTTCGCCGTTTTCAAGGTCGAGAGCCTGTGCACGGGTAAGCTCCTGTGCAGAGTAGTTGGAGGGGTTCTTAACAACCTCTCTTGCCCATGCTACATATTCGTTAACGTTGATAGATGCGTTAGCGATGGAGTGACCTGCACCGATATCAAGAACCAGCTGGTTGTTGATAAACAGATAAACGTCGTCGTCTCCTTCGAATTCAAAGTAGAGGTCATCTTCTTCATTGAATACGAACTCACCGTTGGAAGCCAGTGTGTAGCCGTAGTTTCTGCCTCTGTATGTACCAAGTTCTGTATTGTAGCTACGTTTGCCGTCTTCTGCGAAGTAGTAGGATCTTGTCTCGCCTGCATAAGGAGTGTTTTCGTCAGGGTTAACTACAGGCAGGAAGGGGAATCTTGTGGTACGGGCATACTCAGCGTTTGCATAGTAAACCAGGTCTTTTGCATCTACCTGCTCGTGAGAGATGGTACCGTTTCCGCCGTTGTGGTAGCTGCTGTATACAACAGCGTTCTTAGCGTTTGCCTTATATGTTGCCTGTGTAATTTTACCGTCGATAAGGTCCTGAAGGCTTGCGCCGTAGGAGAAACCGCCGTCGAAGATGAAGGCCTCTGTACCGTTATCCAGTGTTGCACTGGAAAGGGTAAAGTACTGGAAGTCATTCTGAAGCTGGTTGTAGGAGTCAGCAACAAAAAGATTGTGAAGCAGATAGTAAGCCGCATCCATACAGGTTGTGATTTTGCCTGCATTTGCAACTGTAAGGAAGGCACCCTTCAGGTCATCTGCCTTTGCCATAGTCTCTGCATAGGTTCCCATTTTGGGAGTTGTTCCGCTGGTATTACCGGAAAATGTGATGCCCAGACAGTTTCTGAGACCCTGTGCAAGGTCGTTGGCTTTGCCGTTGGTAGTACCGAACTGAGCGGCATTCTTAACACCTGCAACGTAGGTGTAGTTATTATAACCGTTGGAGCCCTTCTGGGGAATTGTCAGAGTTTTTGAGAGCAGGTCAGCAATATATTCTATTGTATCCTGCTTGTACTGAGGAGTACCGTCTGCACCCAACGTGCTTTCCAGCAGACCTGCCGTAAAGCCGCCCTTGGTGGTTGTCTCAAGAAGCTGGTATCCGCCGAAGTCAAGGGAACTCATATCGTATGTATTATCAGTACCGTAGGTGTTACTGACGTAATGAATACCGTTATCGCCAATAGGATTACCCGTTCCATTGAAACGGCCGTTTGCATCTTTACCATCAAGACGTTTGTCATTGTATGTAGCCGCATTGGAATCCGCAGAAGGTCTGTAACCTATCTGATAGGTATAGTAACCGCCGTTAGCGGCTGCCAGGGTTGAGGCACCGCCGCCTGAGCCCCAGGCCGCACCGTTTGATGAATAGAGCATACCGTAAGCGGTGTTGTTACCAATATTCCATGTTGTACCGCTTATATACTCACCGGGAGCCTTCATAAATTCAATACACTGATTACCGTATGTATTCGCCGATGTGGTATTTGTAAAATATGCCACATGGGAAATATCCATATAAGCGCTCGTATTTGCGAAGTTGGGAGTAATGGACAATCCGTTTGTATAATAAGAGTTAAATCCTATTGATACGAGGTCAATAACCCTATATGTCCAAGTAGAGGAGTTTGTCCAGCTTGAAACATCGTATCTCAACCAGGTACCGGATTCAGTAGAGGTAGTGGTATTTGTTACTCTGTTTATAAGAACAGAAAGCGGTGCCATTGATGTTCCGGCAAAGTCTGTTTTTGTGGTTGTGTTCATACCGGATGAACGATATACGATAACCATATAACGTATGGTCTCAGGAGCCACATTCAGACCATTATCGCTACGGAAATGTGAAACATAGTAGTTTCTGTTAGCACCGGATGCCGCCCCTGACTTAGGTTTCAGAGTTATATATCGAGGGTTATTGTAGTTGGACGCACTTTTGTTGGTGACTGTGTATCGTGTACCTCTGCCCGCTGCATACTGAGCATACGCATTACTAGAATACGCAGCATCAGTAGTGTAATCCGTTACAAATCTTCCGCCATAAGGCATAGGATTACCCAATACATACTGACCGCCGGTGTAAGATGATGTATCAGATGACGAGGTGGGAACACCTGCGGAACTTAAAAGGCTTGTGCCCTGATACTGTGCGAACTCAAAGAGCATACCGTCCGAAAGATTATCATAAATCTTTACAGGCCAGTTGATGTTACCATTCTGGTTGAGAGTGCCGTCCTTGAAACCTGTGACACCCTTGTATTCGTTTGTAACAATGTCATCCTTTGTAGCCGCCATAGCCGCTATGGAGCTTAAAGGAAGCAGTGTTGCAATCATAATCACAACCAAAAGTAACGATATCAATCTTTTTGCGAAGTTGGATTGTTTCATAGGTTTTTCTCCTTTCTTCTTATGGTTGCCTCAGGCAACCGGAATCTATATGAAATATATACTATATATAATGGTATATATTGATTATTCTGTCTGATAGCTGAATCGAACTATCTCACAATTTTCCGTGAAGTGCGCCGAAGCTTTTTCTTTTGACTCGCCGGGCTTCATTGTATCAAAGGATAGCATATAGGTTATTCCGCCAAGGAAGGACCCGTCGGAATTCACCTTTTTGTAGTAAACGCAGGTGTTCAGGTGTGTTTCCTCTGATGTGTTCTCAAGTCTCAGAACGTTTCCTTTCGAGTACGCCTTGAGAGTATCGCTCTCGGTTATGGCGTCACTTCTGAATGTGCTGTCGCAACTTATCAGTGTGTAGCTCTCCTTGCCCGACAGCACCAGTCGGTCTTTCTCAAGCACCACTGCCTTACATCCCGAGGGGAGTCCCGTCAGCTCAAACTGAGCCACATCGTCTCCGAAAACGTAGGTAATCACCGCACGTTCAAGATACTGTGCCGACCTGTTCTCCACGATAATCGCCGCTACATTCTCCACTTCTTCTTCACTGCCGTCCTCAACAAAGGGGCCGGAGTAAGTGCTTACCTCCAGACAGTAGAGGTCCGCCGAAGATGCAGCAGGAACGGTGGTTTCCACAGGAGCGGTAGTGTTCTCGGTCACAGGCGACTGAGTCTGTCCGCTGCAACCCGAAAGAAGCACACACAGCGCCGCCGCAAGAGATACATACCGCAACATAAGGGGTATCCCTCTGGGAAGATATATTCTGTTTTTATCCCTCACGGTATCACCTCCGCACATCTGATAAAAATTGTTGAATTTGACACGCTTATCCGCGTTTCGATTACAATTACCCATTTTCAGGCTATTATACATTGTAAATTATAACATCCGCCCTGTTTACAGTCAATCAAATTCTGCTAACAATATGGCTGAAATTTATGTTGCATTTTTGTGTATTTTTTTGCATTATTTATTTGTGCGGAGTATTGCTTTTTTGAAAAATACAGTTATAATATAGAGTGAATATATATCAGGAGTAGTATGCTCATTTTTAAACAGCCTCCTGATGAACAACCGAGGAGGATGACTATGAGGGTTTCAGACGGCTTTGTTCTCCGGGAAATTGCCGGTGAGACCATCGCGATCCCCTCCGGCGATGCCGCAAGGGATCTCTCGGGACTTGTTGCACTCAACGAAACAGGTGCCTTCCTCTTTGAACTGCTCCGTAAAGGCACAACCGAAACAAATCTTGTTGAGGCTCTGCTTGAGGAATACGACACAACCCCCGAAGCTGCCCAAAGAGATGTGGCAGACTTCCTTGATATGCTCCGTAGCGGAGGCATTCTTATTGAAGAATAAAATACCGATTATTCTCCGTAATTGTTTTCGAAGGGTAGGATGAAAAGAATTATGAAAAAAACATATTCAAAGCCTGTGGCAGCTGTTGAGTTCTACAAGCTCAGCCAGTCTATTGCCGCTTGCGCCATCAAAATCAGCTATCTTGACAACGCATGTGTTGTCAAGGACAATGACACTCCCATACAGATGAGATCCTATGCTCTTGTGGATCCGTTATCCTTTACCTCTGTCTGTATGGACAATATGCTCCTCAGCCCGGATAATGATTCCCTGTGCTATCACACACAGGTTGCCGCTACATTCACTTCCTGATATGAGCGGAGAATACTCTTTTTGTATCCGTTTTTCTTCACTGACAGTCAGATTTGTTCTGCCCACTGAAGCCAACCTACCCGAATGCTTCCTTGGACTGCTCTGCGAAGACACCGATACCCCCGATGTAACTTACAGAGTTTCTCTTATTCAAAAGCCTATATCCTTAAACTCAACCCCCATCTACGAAGATGGGGACATTTTTGTTTACAAAACTACCGAAGGCTATCTGCGCATCTACAAACCTCTCATTTCGGGAGACGGATGCCAGGTGGCTTGTCTTTTGCGCGAAAACGGAATACATACTATGTATTATCCTGAATCAAAGTGGCACAGCAAATACCGCGAATATCTGCACTGCACCCATCTGATTTGCGGCGAGCTGATGCTTCTTTCCCAGAATGCTCTTTTGCTTCACAGTTCTGTTGTCCTCAAAGACGGCAAAGCAGTACTCTTCTGCGGTGCCTCAGGCGCGGGTAAATCTACTCAGGCGGAGCTCTGGAGAAAGCACCTCGGCGCAGAAATTCTCAACGGCGACCGCTGTGTCCTGATGAAAAAAGACGGCATCTTCTTCGGCGGCGGCTCTCCCTTTGCAGGCACATCGGGGATTTACTCCCCTAAGCAGGCGCCTGTCGGGGGAATTTTCATTCTGAACAAAGCCTCTGATAATATTGTTACCAAGGCAACGCGCTCTGCTTTCCGCAGCCTTTACTCCCAGACCACGGTAAACACCTGGGATAAGGATTTCGTGGATTTCGTTACGGATTTTTACGCCTCGCTCCTTGGTTCTGTTCCCGTATTTGAACTTTCCTGCCGCCCCGACAAGGAAGCGGCGATGCTCGCATACAACACACTTTTCTCAAAGGAGGAATCTCTGTGACACCCACAAAAAGTGCGGATATCAAACGCAAACTCGGACGAATTTGTGCCGCAAAGAGAATTCCCGTCAGCGGAATTTTTGAACTGACACCCCGCTGCAACCTGAGATGCAAGATGTGTTATGTCCGCCTGACTCCTGAGGAAATGGCACCCATCGGCAGAGAACGCACCTGCGATGAGTGGCTGAGCCTTGCCAAAGAATGCAAGGATATGGGGCTCGTGTTCCTGCTGATTACAGGCGGTGAACCCACACTGAGAGAGGATTTCTGCGAAATTTACGAAAATCTGGCAACTATGGGCTTTTCCATCGCCATCAACACCAACGGCACGATACTCACCTCAAAAACGAAGGAGCTTTTCCACAGGCTCCCTCCCGCCCAGATAAACATTACTCTTTACGGCACCTGCCGGGATGACTACGAGGCGCTCTGCGGTGATGGTAATGCTTTTGACAAAGTTTCCGAGAGCCTTGACTGGTATCTCTCCCAGGGTATTCTGGTGCATCTCAACACCACCATTGCCCCCGACAACTACCCAAAATGGAAGGAGCTTGAGGACTTTGCCCTCTCTCGGGAGCTTGAGTTGAGAATGACTGCCTATTGCTTTCCCCCCGCACGTCGCAACACCTGTGCAGGTTGCTCCGATAAATGCTCCTCTTTCTCCCGCATCACCCCCGAAGAAGCAGGCAGACTTATTGCTGATGATCTCCTTTATCGTGAGGGTGCCGATGCTGTGAGAGCACGGCTTTCCGATAATGATTTATCTATGAACAGGGGATGCGAACTGGACAACGGCGAACCTATGTCCTGCCTCGCAGGAAAAAGCCAGTTCTGGGTAACCTGGGACGGAAGAATTACTCCCTGCGGTATGATAAGCACCCCCGAATTCCGCCCCTTCGACGAAAGCTTCCGTGTTGCATGGGAGGGCTTGGTTGAAGCCTGTGACAAAATCCGCCTCTGTCCCGAATGCGCAAACTGCGAATACAAAAAAATCTGTATGAACTGTGCCGCCGTCACCTTTGGTGAAACTGGGGATTTTGCAGGCAAACCCCAGTATATGTGCTCCATGATCAAAGCCTACCGCGAAAGACTTGCGGAAATATCAGAGGGCGAAAACTGAACACAAAAAACAAACCTCCGCAACATACGTTACGGAGGTTTTCTTTATTGAATTCAAGAGAGCCGCAGACGGAACCCCTAGGTTCCCATCCACAGGAGTTCGGTATAAGCCTCGGCGGACTCCGCCGTTATTTGCTGATAGACACTGCCCGTCTCAGTTCCTTTTATTGAGGGCTTTTTCTTTCCATTTGCCGCTTTTAAATCTCAGCAGCATCAGCACACCTCTGACGCACTCATCCGAGGCATTGGCAATCCACAAACCGTAAATACCCATATCCAGCACTACGGCAAAGAAATATGACCCCAGAGTGCTGATTAAAATCATTGAGAAAATAGCACAGAGCGTGGGATAAAGAACATCTCCCGCACCTCTGAGACTTGCGATTATTACAAGATTGGTTGTGCGGCCCATCTCAAGCATAACGTTTATAATAAGTATGTTGGCGCCCAGGGCAATAACCGCCGCATCATCTGTGAATATGTCCACAAGCTGCCGCCTGAACAACACACCCACCATACACACCGCAAGGGTAATTCCCATAGAAATACTGTAAGAGGTAAGGATTTTTTTCTTTGCTTTTTCAAATTCTCCCGCACCCACAAGATGCCCTGTGAGTATCTGGGAGGCCTGTCCGATGGATACTGCAAAAATATAGAATATCATTGTGATATTCTGGACGTAGGTCTTGGTTACCAGTTCGGTGTCGGTGAGGCAGTTGAACACGATAGAAGTAATCACAACCTGGGAAATGTTGTAAAGAAATGTCTCCATTGCCGCAGGCACACCTATGCGTGCCACATTCTTCACATCCTCCTTGGGGAAGGGCAGAAGAAGTCTGAACATCGAGGGTTTCTCCACCTTCACAAAAAGCACCGCAAGAAGCACCGCCACACCCAGAACGCGGCTGAGAGTTGTGGCTATTGCCACACCCTTTACTCCCATCTGCGGAAAACCCAGATATCCTTTTACAAGTATGATATCAAAAACGGTGTTGAAAACATTCATTCCCACCGTTACGAACATAGAAACCTTGGTCATTCCGTGGTTGCGGATGATTACGGAAACAGAACTCAGCAACGCCTGCATAAAAATAAATCCGCCCACGATTTTCAGGTACTCGGAAGAAAAATCCAGCACCTTGTCCTCGGCTCCGATAAAGGTGAGTATCTCTCTCGAAAAGGACACAAACAGAAGACTTATAAGCACTCCGAAGATAAGGTGTGCAACTATGGACAGAGCCGCCACTCGGGAGGCAGACTCCTTTTTCTTTGCACCCAGATACTGGGCAATCATAACTGCGCTTGCCGTGGAAATAACCGTAAACACAACAGTAGTGATGGAAACAGCCTGATTTGCCGCATTAACGGAAGATGCGGCAAGGTCGTCGTATCTGCTGAGCACAAAAACATCCACAAAACCCAGAAGCATAAACAACGCTGTCTCTATGAATATAGGCCACGCAAGATGAAACATGGAAAGTTTTTTCATAAATGCAAAAACCTCATAAATATAAATCTATTTCAATTATACACACCGCCGCGTTTTTATCAATAGACATTTCCTGTGTACACACAAAATTCACAAGTTCCCATAAGCTTACTCTCCTGCAAAACAAAAAGCAGAGGCTCCGTTCAGCAACAGAGTCTCTGCTTTTTTCAGTTCTGATACTTTACATTCTGAGAAATTCCGAGGGGATATACGGACAGTTCCTCCGATGAAAGGTCTGCACCCTTCATCCTTACGGCGTTTATCTGTCTGTTGGTGCAGGTGGTGTAAAAATACTCCCCCTGACTTGCGTTCATACAAGCGGTGTACAGTGTGCGGTGATACCGCTCACCCTGAAGCACCACCGCCCCCTTGGGAATACTGACTCCTGACAGCAGAGCGAAAACCTCCCCCACTCTGTCATCCCCCTCGGGACAGGAATTCAGTTTAAGGAATGCGCCCCTTACAAATCTGGAGCGGGAAGAATAGTCCCCCGGAAGCCCCAAAGCTCCCATCCCACGACTGTATTCCTCAAGGGGATATTCAGGACAAAATCTGTTTTTCTGCATTCCCGGTGAGATATTTATATAATCATTCAGGCTTGCTTCCTGAAAAGGAAATGCGGGGCGGTTTGTCAGCAGCCCCAAAGGATTATCGTATATCCTCATTCCCTCTTTCGTGTGTTCCAAAGTGAAGCACTCCCTGCCATCGGCAAAAATCCAATGAAGGGCAGAGGGCGGAAGTTCCTCGTCAAAGGGTGTATCGGTTATCACCGCAGTTTTCAGCACTTCTTTTGCCTGCCGTGCACTTTTGCACACCGACAGAATATAGGGAATAACCTCGAAAGATGCAATATTCAAAGACCTGCCCGCTTCTTCGGAATAATCCGCATCCTCCCCGAAACTCAGCGCCGCCGCAGCAAGTCCCTTTTCGTTCATCCCATCATAAAAAAGCGGATATCCGTCCCGTATATATGCCATTCCGCAGAGGGCATAGTGGTGGGTTACCTCCTGCAAAAACCTGAGTCGCAGGGGAAAGTTCCGGGGCATCACCACTACATCACTCTGAAACATACAGTCATAATCCAGCGTCCTGCCCAGATAAAAATCCTCCGCTCTGAGGGTCATTGCCGTACACATAAAAAAGCCTCCGTTTCAAGCGTTTTCATAGGGAGTTTCCCCCGAACACTCAACGCTTATACAAACGAAGGCTTGGGTTTTATTCTATTATTGCCGCTTACTGAAGAATTCCGAGTTCCGCTTTCCAGAGAAGAATTCTTCTTACGGACTCGTCAATTCTCTCCTCGGAGATTTTGCCCTCCTCGATTGCCTGTATAACAGACTCTGCGGCACCTCGGTAGTCCTCACATGCAAGCATATCGTTGCCCGCCATAACAGCGGCTACCACAGCGGTCTCACCGTCGGTGAAGTCGGTAATTCCCTGCATTGTCAGGTCATCCGTCATAATGACTCCCTCAAATCCCAGGTCATTTCTCAGCAGGTCGTGGACAGGCTTTGAGAGAGAGGAAGGCATGGAGCTGTCCAGACAGGTGACAATATTATGGCTCACCATAACGCAGTCGGCGCCCTTCTCAATACCTGCGATAAAAGGCTTCAGGTCGCCGTTTTCGAAGGCGGAGAAGTCCCTGTAATCATAAGAAACATACTGATGGGTATCAATACTTGCACCGTAACCGGGGAAGTGCTTGAGGGTGGAGCCTATCTTCTTCTCCTCCATCACCGCAACAACATTGGAGACATACTCTGCGGTCTCCTCATAGTCGGTGCTGAAACATCTGTCGTAGATATAGTTGTCCTCGCTCTCGGGGACATCACACACAGGGGCAAGGTTAACGTTTATTCCCAGAGAGAGGAGCAGGTATGCCTTCTCCTTGGTATCACTGATAACAAGGTCCATTCCGCCCTCTTTAAAAAGTTCCGAAGGAGACCGGAAAGGTGCCTCGCGAAGATTTTCATTAAGGCTGACACGGTTGACTGTGCCGCCCTCTTCATCGGTAGACACAAGCATGGGCAGAGGCGCTGTGTACTGATAGGATGCTATCATATCCTTCACCTCTTCAGCTGTCTTTCCCTCAAAGGAAAAGGCATAGAAGCAAATACCGCCCACGCCGAAGCTTGCCGCATCGGAGATGTCTACATTGTTGTGGCAACTGACCATCATCATCTGTGCCACTTTTTCAGTAAGACTCATCCCGCTGATTTTTTTATCAATAAGGTCCTCGGTGGGAATCACAGGTGCCACGGAAGCCTCGGGGGATATCTCTGCAGGTGCGGTAGTCTCTGTGCTGCTTTGGGGAGACTTTGGCGGGATGGATTTGATGCCCATTCCTGCAAAGAGTCCCACTGTAAATGCAAGTAACGCTATAAGTGAAACCAGTGCAATATTCTTTCCTTTTGACATTATATCACCTCATATTATGTATCGATTAATCACAACAGTTCAAAGCGGTTTCTGTCGCTTCTGAGTATTCCTTCGCGGCGGAGTTTGCCGATTTCCGCCGACAGTCCGCTTCGCTCTACCTGAAGGTAGTCCGCAAGTTCCTGACGGTCAAAGGGTATCTCAAAAGTCCCCGAGCCGGATTTCTTTGCGCACATATTGAGATATGCCATAAGTTTCTCTCTGGTGGTGCGCTTGGAGGTTATCTCCGCTTTGCGATGAAGTTCGATGTTCTTGACGGCAAGATTTTTCATCAGATTAAAAATAAGTTGCTGATGGAATCCGCAGTTGTTGTGGCAGGTGTGCAGGATATGAGCGCAGTCGATAAACATTATCTCGCTCTCCTCGTTTGCCACCACCGAAAGCGGCACCTTACTCACCTTAGCACAGGCAAAGGCCTCCATAAACATCTCAGGCGGCACAACGTTTCCTACGATACTGCGGTTGCCTTCGTAGTCCATCTGCATCACCGACACCGAGCCCGTAAGCATTATGCCGATTTGCCTTGCAGGATTGCCCTCGGCAACTACCGTGTATTTTTTGTCGAAGGTTTCTGTCTTTGCACCGAGGCAAGTGAGCATCCTCAGCAAATCCTCGTCCCCTATTCCGTAGAAAAGAGGACACTTTTTAAGTATTTCAAGATATTTTTCCATAAAAAACGACCTTTTGTTGAAATTTCAACATACATTTCACTTTGTATTATAGTATACTCAAAATGCAAAATCAAGGAGGCGACAAAAATGTTACGAAAAATAATTAAAATAGATGACGAAAAATGTAACGGCTGCGGAAAATGCGCAACTGCCTGCCACGAAGGCGCCATCGAGATGCACTCCGGCAAAGCAAAACTTATCCGCGAGGACTACTGCGACGGACTTGGAGACTGCCTTCCCGTCTGCCCCACAGGTGCCATAACCTTTGAGGAAAGAGAGGCTCCCGCCTACAACGAAGAAGCAGTACTCAAAGCAAAAGAAAAGAAGACCTCAAAGCCCCTGCCCTGCGGTTGTCCGGGCACTCACGCCGGAACCTTTGAGAGAAAAAACACCGCTTCTGTTGCTCCCGCCATTCAGAGCGAACTTGTGCAGTGGCCCTGCCAGATTAAGCTGGTACCCGTAAACGCTCCTTATTTTGAAGGCGCAAATCTCCTCGTCGCCGCAGACTGCACCGCCTTTTCCTACGGCAACTTCCACAGGGACTTTATGAGAAACCACATCACTCTCATCGGCTGCCCCAAGCTGGACAATGCCGACTACACCGCGAAACTCACCGAAATCATCAAAAGCAACAACATAAAAAGTCTGCGTGTTGTGAGAATGGAAGTCCCCTGTTGCGGCGGAATTGAACACGCCGCAAAAGAAGCGCTGAAGATGAGCGGAAAATTTATCCCCTGGCAGGTAGTCACCATTTCTACCGACGGAAAAATTCTTGAAAATTAAAAAATCCTGAATTACAATATTGAATTTTTCTAAAAAGTGGTATAATAATATTACTAACATAAATATTCAAGAGGTGTCTGATATGAATATAACCAAAGATATAAAATACATCGGTGTCAACGACCACAAGGTTGACCTTTTCGAGGGACAGTACATCGTCCCCAATGGTATGGCTTACAATTCCTACGTTATTATGGACGAAAAAATCGCCGTAATGGATACTGTTGATGCAAACTTCACCCACGAGTGGCTGGACAATCTGGAAAATGCACTGGAGGGCAGGAAACCTTCCTATCTTATCATCCAGCACATGGAGCCCGACCACTCCGCAAATATTGTGAATTTCCTGAAGGCTTACCCCGAGGCAACCGTAGTTTCCTCCCAGAAGGCCTTCACTATGATGAAGAATTTCTTCGGCACCGAGTTCGAGGATAACCGCCTTGTTGTAGGCGAGGGAGACACCCTCACTCTCGGCAGCCACACCCTCACCTTTGTCACAGCCCCCATGGTGCACTGGCCCGAGGTTATCGTCACCTACGACAGCACCGACAAAGTGCTTTTCTCCGCTGACGGTTTCGGCAAATTCGGTGCACTTGATGCAGACGAAGACTGGGCTTGCGAG
Source organism: Ruminococcus sp. (assembly GCA_045654185.1). Classification (GTDB taxonomy): domain Bacteria; phylum Bacillota; class Clostridia; order Oscillospirales; family Acutalibacteraceae; genus Ruminococcoides. The sequence goes on along the minus strand of JAZOMY010000017.1, from coordinate 44,906 downwards.
GCAAGACGCTACTACATCGGCATCGTGGGCAAGTACGGCGCACAGGTACAGAACCTCTTAAAGAAAGCCGCTACATTGGATATCGGAATCATCTGTCCTCTACACGGACCCATCCTTAAGGAAAATCTGGGTTACTACCTCAACCTCTACAACATCTGGTCCTCTTATCAGGCAGAGGAGGAGGGTATTGTTATCGCCTACACCTCCGTCTACGGCAACACAAAGAAGGCTGTGCAAAAGCTGGCACAGTCACTCAAGGCAAACGGTTGCCCCAAGGTTGTGGTCAATGACCTTGCAAGGTGTGATATGGCAGAGGCTGTGGAGGATGCTTTCAGATACAGCAAACTGGTTCTTGCCACTACCACCTACAACTCGGAAATCTTCCCCTATATGAGAGAGTTCATCAACCATCTCACCGAGAGAAACTACCAGAACCGCACAGTTGCTTTCATTGAAAACGGAAGCTGGGCGCCTATGGCCAACAAGGTTATGAAAGAAATGTTCTCAAAGAGCAAGAACCTTACCTTTGCCGACCAGAGCGTCAGCATCCGCAGCGCCCTCAACGACGAGAGCAACAAAGAACTGGAGGAACTTGCAAACGAACTCTGCCGTGAATATCTGGCACAGAGTAGCGACACCGCTGACAAAAACGACCTCGGCGCACTCTTTAAAATCGGCTACGGTCTCTATGTTGTCACCTCAAACGACGGCAAAAAGGACAACGGACTTATTGTCAACACCGTTACCCAGCTCACCAGCACACCCAACAGAATCGCCGTCACCATCAACAAAGAGAACTATTCCCACCACATCATCAAACAGACCGGGGGTATGAATGTAAACTGTCTCACTGTGGACGCTCCCTTCAGCGTCTTCGAAAAACTGGGATTTGTAAGTGGCAGAAACACCGATAAATTTGCTGACTGCGAGCCTCTGCGCTCCGACAACGGACTTATCTTCCTGCCCCGCTATATCAACGCCTTTATGTCACTTAAAGTGGAGCAGTACGTAGACCTTGACTCTCACGGAATGTTCATCTGTGAGATTACCGAGGCAAGAGTCCTCTCCGACAGAGAGACCATGACCTACTCCTACTACCACGAAAACGTGAAGCCCAAGCCCGAGACAGAGGGCAAAAAAGGCTATGTATGCAAAATCTGCGGATATATCTACGAGGGAGACACTCTTCCCGACGACATCATCTGCCCTCTGTGCAAACACGGAGCCGCGGATTTCGAAGAAATCAAATAATCACATCATATACGAAAATAATATATTTATGGAGGTAATATTATGAACAAAACAAGATTTTACATTTGCGAGCATTGCGGAAATATCATCGGAATGATTCACTCTGCGGGTGTTCCCGTTAAATGTTGCGGCCAGAATATGACCGAGCTTGTCCCCGGCACCGTAGAGGCAAGCCTTGAGAAGCACATCCCCGTAGCTGAGGTTGAGGGCAACACCGTTAAGGTAACTGTGGGTTCGGTACTTCATCCTATGATAGAGGAGCACAGCATTCTCTGGGTATATCTGGAGACAGACAAGGGTGGTCAGAGAAAGAATCTGGAAGTTGGCAAAGACCCTGTTGTTACCTTTGCACTTGCCGACGAGAAACCCGTAGCGGTCTATGCATACTGCAACCTTCACGGTCTGTGGAAGGCTGACATCTGATTTCATCAGCAGCCCTGTCCTAAAGTTTAAAAAACAAAACCTGCCTTTCAAGCGAAAGGCAGGTTATTTTTATGTCGTATTAAATCAGAAACATTCCTTGAGTATTTCCAGAATTTCGTCGCGGGTAATCTTTTTGTAGCCGCCGCCCTCCTTGGTGGAATATGCCATAAGGGGGAGCATTTCCTCGGTAGCGCCCACCTGGCGGAGAGTAGCGGGAATTCCCATATTACGGGAGAATTCACGGAGTTTCTCTATTCCCTCAAGAGCAATTTCCTCCTCGGTTTTGCCCTCGGCACAAACGCCCCAGACATTCTCTGCAAAGCGGACAAACTTGGAAAGACCATACTTATAAATATGCTTGTAGTAAGGAATGGAAACAATAGAAAGTCCTACACCGTGGGGACAGTCGGTATAAGCCCCCACCTGATGCTCAATGGCGTGGACCTCCCAGTCCTGCTCCTTGCTGCAACCTGTAATCTTGTTAAGTCCCAGAGTGGCACACCACATAATATTGCTTCGCGCCTCGTAATCCTCGGGATTTTCCAGTGCTTTGTAGGTACTGTTAATGAGGGACTTCATAATTCCCTCGATGACATAGTCGGTGGTGTTGTCGTCCTCACCCGAGAAATACTGCTCCATAAGATGGGAGAATATATCAAAAACACCGCTGACCATCTGAATTCTGGGTACAGAGAATGTAAATTCAGGGTTGAGAATGGAAAATCTGGGATTAACATCGGGAGTAAACACCCTTCCACCCTTAATCATCTTCTCCTCGTTGGTAATTACCGACCCTGCGTTCATCTCCGAGGCGGTACCCGTCATAGTGAGTATAGATGCAACGGGCACAATTCTGTTGCTTACTGCCTCAAAGTTTTCCCAGTATTTCTCCCAGGGGTCGCCCTCACAGTAGGCACTTACGGAGATACCCTTGGCACAGTCGATAACCGAACCGCCGCCTACCGCAAGAATAAGGTCAATATCGTGTTCTCTCACCATTTCGGCGCCTCTGAGCATACTGCTGAGAGTGGGATTTGACTTGATACCCTCCAGTTCAAAAACCTCTTTGCCTGTATTTCTGAGGGCTTCAAGCACCCGGTCGTAAAGTCCGATTTTTTTAATGGCTCCTTTTCCGTATACAAGGAGCACCTTTTTGCCGTAGCCAAGAAGCTCTCCCTCCAGATTCTTCATAGCATCTCTGCCGAAATAAACCTTTGTGGGGTTATAATAGGTAAAATCAAATTTCATAAAAACACTCTCCGTTCTTATTTGAAGTTTCCGCAGTTTTATTATACTCCCATTTTCTTTTGCGCACAACAAAAACTTATCGAAGAAACTCCTATCCGATAAACACTGTATTTTCTCCTTCCACAACACACCTTATTGTTGTGTAAAAAACACCCTTCTGCTATAATGAAAATACAGATTTTTGATTTTTTGAAAAATTAAAATTTCTTTGGGATATTTTTCTGTTCTCATTTGTATTACTTACGAAGGGGGTGAGATGTTGTCTGCAAATATAAATAAAACTGAGGCGGCTGTCCGCAGATACAGCGACAGCCTTATGCGCATCGCTTACACATATACCCGCAATATGGACGATGCGCAGGATATGGTGCAGGATGCCTTCATAAAATATATGACCAAGGCTCCCGATTTTCTCAGTACGGAACACGAAAAGGCGTGGCTTATTAGGATTACTATCAACATTTGCAAGAACCATCTCTCCTCCTCTTACACCAAAAGCCGCGGAGAACTTGACGAAAACATCAGCGTCACAGATGAGCACTCCACCCTTTCGGACATAGTAAACACCCTGCCGGAAAAATACCGCACGGCAATACACCTTTATTACTACGAGGGGTACTCCGCCAAGGAAATCGCCAAAATTATAGGTCTCACCGAGTCAGCGGTGACCTCCCGTCTGCAAAGGGGACGGGGACTTCTCAAAAAAATGTTAGGAGATGATTTCGGATGAACATTACTGAGTTTACAACTGAATACAAGAAATCCGTTGACGAAGTAGCGTTTCCCAAGGGTTACCAGGAAAACCTCATCTCCACACTGAAAGAAACCGAAACAACTCTCACCTCGGGAAATACCGGAAAAATCACATCACGGATTAAACCCTTTATCCCCGGGATAATAGCCGCTTCTCTTGTGATTTTACTGGGATTCGGTGCATTTTTCACAATGCGGGGATTTTTTTCCGAAAAAGAGGAACTTCATATCAGGGTTTACTCCGCCACCAATCTAAGTTGCATAAAGGGTGCACGGATAGTCTTCCGCGACAAGGACGGCAACCTCCTGGCCGACAAAAAAGGCGACCCTCTCACCGCGTTAACCGACGAAAACGGCAACGCTGCTGCCACACTTCCCAAGGATGCGGCAGTAAGCGCCGAGATATCCTCTGACGGATACATCCCCATCACCGTTAAGGCTCAGGCAGGCAATGTCTACATCAGCCCTGTTATGACGGAGGACACTTACCGCGCAGTCCTTACCTGGGGAGAAAACTGCGACCTTGATGCCATTCTCACCAGAGAATATAAGGGGGAAAGAGAACAACTTTACTACTTCAACAGCGACTTCACCAATGAGGAAGGCACCGTTATCGCCAGCCTTGACACAGACAGCGAAAACGGCGACGGCCCCGAGACGGTTACATTCAATGCTGCGGAAAACGGATATTTCCGCTTCTCGGTGGGCTCCTATTCATCCCTGAAGGGAGACGGGGAAATCTCTCTCTCGGATGCAGGAGCAACCGTTACCCTCTATCAGGGCGACAGACATCTCGGGGTATACAAGATACCTCCTGACAAAGAGGGAAATGTCTGGTGTGTCTTTGAGGTATCGGATGAAAAAATGACGGTTATAAATGACTTGTATACTGTTTCGGCAATGACCGAAATCAAATGAGAGAAGCGGGGAAATTAAAATGAGGAAATTTATGAAATCTGCAGTTTCTGCAGTTATGGCTTTAATGATAATGCTCTCGGGCAATATGTTCTTTACATCCGCCACAGAGAGCACTCCCACCTATTATCGGGACGAAAACTACATCTATGAGATACTGCCCAACGAGACCGTATCCATCCACAGTTATATCGGCAAAGAAACAAATATTACCATCCCCTCCTATGTGGGCTACTATCCCGTAAGCACCATTGAATCCCTTGCCTTTACGGGTACGGAGGTGGAGTGCGTATATCTGCCCGAAACCTTGCGCACCATAAAAACCGAAGCTTTTGCAGGGTGCCCGTACCTTCGGATTGTATCCTTCCCGGGAAAGGTGAAAAATCTGGGAGACGGCATTTTCCGTAATTGCCGCAGTCTGAATACCGTTATAATGAACCGCTACACCCAGACTCTTGGAAGATATATGTTCTATGCCTGTCCGAGTCTTGAGAGCATTGCCATTCCCTCTGTCAAAGAAATTCCTATGGGTGCTTTTGCTCACTGCTCCTCCCTCAAAAGCGTATCCTTGCCCGAGGGTGTGGAAAAAGTAAGGAATTACGCATTCTTCGGAAGCGGTATCAAAAGTCTCTCCCTTCCTTCAACTCTTGAATCTGTCCAGAGCTACGCCTTTGCAGAGACCCACTCTCTTGTGACGGTTTACTCTGATGGCGGTGATCTCGCTGCCATAGATATAGCGGCTACCGCTTTCAATAATTCCGCGTTTGAGGGACCGGGGTCAGCAACACCTCCCTCCACTCCCGACGAATATGACCCTCCTGCTTCTCCCGACACCCCATCCTCCACCGTCCCCACAAAACCAATGCCCCCTACCGAACCAGACCCCACAACTCCCGGTGAGATAATGCCTACCGAACCAAGACCTACCACCCCGACGGAGACACTTCCCACCGAGCCTATGGAAACCGAGCCTATGGAGACCGAGCCTGTTGCTACCGAACCTGCGGAGACCGAGCCTATGGAAACCGAGCCTGTGGTCACCGAACCTGCGGAGACTGAGCCTATGGAAACTGTACCCACCGAATCTGCACCCGCCCAGTACACTCCGGGTCAGGATTATAACTTCAACAACTATTCCGTCAAAGAAGAAATGAACCTTTTTTACGCCGCCCTGAACACCGCCGAAAGCAACCGCACCCACCTTGCATCTCTTGCGTGGAATGTGCGCACCATGGGTGATGTTAATATGGACAGCAGTGTTAATATAAAAGATGCCACTATGGTACAGAAGTACTGCGCCGCCCTCATCTCAAAGGACAGCCCGTCCTTCAGCTTCAAGAACGGAGATGTCAACACCGACGGCAAGGTGAATGTCCGCGACGCAACCCTCATACAGAAAGTCGCCGCAGGAATTCTCGGCGGATTCGTATAAATCTTACAAAACACCCCTTAATACATAAAAAGCACCGTACTCTTCATCCCGAGTACGGTGCTGATTTTTTATATAGCGTTATTTATTTTTCTTCTGCTTTCTCTTGCGGACTATTCTGACCACTATTACCACCACAGCGGCAATAAGAAGAACAACCAGAAGAATTGCGCCTATGGCAATGAATGTAAACTTATTGGCACCTCTCAGCATATCCGCAGGGGCAAGGCTCTTATATACTACCTTTCTGCCGTCGGTCTTTGTGTAGTACTCATCCATAGTACCACCCATTTCCTGAAGATATTTTGAAATGGCGTACCATTCTTTCAGAGGATTACCCTCCTTGTCCTTTACAACGAAGTTCACAAGCTCGTCGGCTTCAAGGGGGTTGCCGTCCTTGTCTCTGGGCACAACAGTTATAAGTCCGTAGGAGGTCTTCTCAACAGTACCCAGCATCTGGCCCACATACATTCCCGTAACGATGCTGTAAAGTTTATCATCCTCTATCTCTTCAAGGCTTCCGTCTGCGCGTCGGAGCATTGCGTAGTCCACCTTGTTGAATATCATTCGGTTTGTATTGAAGGAATACTCCACGCCCGACATAAAGAGCTGTGCATTATCCATCAGAGGCTGCACGGAGGCATCTACCTCCAGAGCGTTCTTCAGGTCACTGCCTGTGACATAAACCTTGATGAGTTCTCCCTCTGTGCCAACGCCCAGAGATGCGGCATCAAACACATCGGAGACTGTCACCTCGCCTGTGGGGATGCTTGCGCGGATTACACCTGCGGCAGTAACCGCAACATCAACCGCTTCGCCTGTGGCATCCTCTACCGCCTTCTTGTAGGCATCACTGTAAAGATTACCCAGAGGAGACTCGTGCTGGGTGTCATATACATCCCCCACGGTCTCGAATTTATAGGGATTGTTCACCAGAACTTCGTCAAAACTCACTCCGTAGCCGCTGAGGTACCGAGTATTAATCTCGCTCTTGCATTTCTCAACGAAATCCGCGATATCCTTATCATCCTCAACCTTATCGTCTATGGAAACAAGCTCGTAGCTGAGAAGTTCATTTTCTGCCCCCGCACGGAATCTTGCAACACCCAGATATCTGCCGTAATCATCCGCAGACACGATAAAGGTGTTGTTCACTTTCAGAGGCTCCTCAAGATATGTATGTGTATGTCCCGAAATAATAAGGTCGATGCCATCTACCGCTTTGGCAAGTTCATAGTCCTCGCCTTCGCCCTCCTCGGTACCCGAGTGGGAAAGACACACAACAACAGGCTCTTTGCCGAATTTTTCTTTTGCGTCCGCTACCGCTTTCTCAATGGTTGCCTTTGCGGTTTCTGCAATAGGGAGAAGTTCCATTCCCGAATTGGGAGCGCAGTCATCAGAGTCCACACCGAAAATTCCGAAAACAGCAAAAACGTTGCCGCCTTTTTCGATAAGGGTATAATCTGTGACAGGGTAACTGTCAAGTGCCTCGGCAAGTTCCTTCTCCTCGGGGAGGGGCTTGTAGTTTGAGAGCACTATCTGAGGAGTATATTCTCCGCTGGCCTTTGCTGCGGCAAGCATCTGTGAGAGTCCTTCGGGCAGATAGTCAAACTCGTGGTTGCCGAGGGTTGTTGCATCATAACCCATCTTGCCCATTATACGAAGTTCAAGGGCAGAGGTCTTGAAGCCGGTCTGGAAAAGTGAACCCATGGAAAAATCTCCGCCGTCAACAAGGAGTGCATCGGGATACTTTTCTTTCTGTTCATTAATTGCTGTCATAATTCTGGCATAACCGCCAAGAATTTCTCCTGTTTCGTCCTTGAAAGGCAGGAAATGAGAGTGCAAATCGTGGGTAAAAAGTACTGTTACCTCGTCCCCTGCGGGAGTTTCTGCCGAAACGACCACCACCGAGCCAATAATAATCAGCACCACGAAAAACATTGATAAAATCTTCTTCATATTGACACCTCACAAACCAGTGTGTATATTTTAAGTATATTGTAATATCAAACGACCTCACCGTCAACTTAAAGTTTATTTAAAAAATTTTTTTAAAATTTGTGACAAATCCCTTTTCCCGTTTGTATTAGAAACAGAAGGATAAAATCAAAACAATTTACAGCGAGGTGTCAAAAATGAAAAAACTTCTGTCTTTTGCAATCATTCTTACCCTGTTAGCAGGTGTCGCTGTCTTCGGCGCAAGCGCCGAGAGCCAGCACGGATTCTACATACCCGGCGACCCGATGATAGTAGGCAGTGAGACCTACGGTTTCACAAATCCCGACGGATGGGATCAGGTCTTCGCCTATGCCTACAACGATTATCCCAACTGGTACGGCGCTATTGAGAACGCCCCCTATCCCGGCAAGCCGGCTACCTATGAATATGTAGAGGGCTACGGCTACATCTACACCTTTTCCTTTGCCTCAGGCGCCTTTAAGTACGTCACCTTCAACGACGGCACAGGCGAAGCTCCCGAGGCAGAATCCTGGGAGGATGATGTGCTTGATGCCGCAGGTATCGGCACTGCGTACTCCTGCGAAGTCCTCTGGTATGAGGAACTTTACGAGCACGGAGGAAACTTCAATATTGACCCTGATTACGTTCTGGTAAGGCTATGCACGGATATGTTCACCCCTTCTCCCGTAGCAGATGCGCTGGGTGAGGATTATATTATCAGGCAGACTTCCGCAGGAATCCCCTTCAGCTACGACTACGGCATTTACCTTCCCCGTCAGGGCAGGGTAATGGACATTGCCGAGGCTTTCAAAGAAGGAATTGAGGAAATCGAAAACACGCTTCCCTACATCAGCAGTAAAGAGCTTGTGGGCGATGTGAACCGCGACGGCAACCTCAACGTACTGGATGCGACTATGATTCAGAAGCAACTTGCAGGTCTTATCACTATTGAGAATGACTCTCTCGATGAGTACAGGAATGCCCCGACAAGCGCAATTTCCGACTTTGACCGCGACGGCAAACGCACCGTCAAGGATGCCACCGCCGTGCAGAAAAAAATTGCAGGACTCCTTCCCTCCACACCCTCAACTCCCGGTGAAATCCCGCCTCCTGTTACTCCCGACCAGCCCTTACCCCCTGTTGCTCCTGACGAGCCTCTGCCTCCCGTAACACCTGATGAGCCTTTGCTCCCTACTACTCCCGACGAGCCAGTGACTCCCGATATCCCTGTGACCCCCGATATCCCTGTCACTCCCGATATCCCTGTCACTCCCGATATCCCCGAAGAACCCAGATATATTGACTTTGAATTTGTAGATGAGTGTCGTATTGCGTACGCCCCCATTGAGGACGGAAGTTTCTACATAGCTTACTCCAAAGAGGACATTGCCTCTATTTATGAAACTATCGGCAGCAGCACCTGGTGGCCTCTCCCCGACCTGAACGACAGGATCGACGATGCTTTCTTTGAGGAAAATGCGCTGATTCTCTCCACCTCTTTTGTAGGCGGCGGATGCTGTCATCAGGGCATATTCTATATCTCCGTGGAGAACAACAGCCTCTTCATCCACAGGTCAGTAACAAGGCACGAACTCTGCACTCCCGATATGAACTATCAGTGTGTGATTCTTGCCGTCAGCAAGGCCGACATAGAAGGCATCACATACTTTGCATACGATACAGAATATAGTTATATCCATAGCGGATATGACTTCTGAGATTTCCCCACATAACCCCATATAGACCGAGAAGACTCTGCAACACGCAGAGTCTTCTTGTTTTTTGCGGCAAAAAGGAATGAGCCCGATGTGAAATCGGACTCATTCTATAATTAACTGTTATTTATCTATGGTCTCTTTTACTTTTTCGGCATCCTGTCGCTTTTTGAGGATAACACATATTGCACCTGCTGCAAAAATTGTTGCAAAGGCAAACGCTATGCTTAAGCTGCCGCCTGTTTCTACTACATCCGCAGGTTTCTTGGGCTGGGTATCGGTGGCATTTGTTACCTCGGCAGGAGACTCGGTAGGAGCCTCAGTAGGAGCCTCAGTAGGAGCCTCGGTAGGTGCCTCGGTGGGTGCCTCGGTGGGTGCCTCGGTGGGTGCCTCGGTGGGTGCCTCGGTGGGAGCCTCGGTGGGTGCCTCTGTGGGTGCTTCTGTGGGTGCCTCGGTGGGTGCCTCGGTGGGTGCCTCTGTGGGAGCCTCAGTAGGAGCCTCTGTGGGAGCCTCGGTGGGAGCCTCGGTGGGAGCCTCGGTAGGTGCCTCGGTGGGTGCCTCGGTGGGAGCCTCTGTGGGAGCCTCTGTGGGTGCCTCGGTGGGAGCCTCAGTAGGAGCCTCGGTGGGAGCCTCTGTGGGAGCCTCGGTGGGAGCCTCTGTGGGAGCCTCGGTAGGTGCCTCGGTAGTAGGCTCGGTGGGCAGGGGATTTGCGGAATTTATAAAGATATACTTCATAGTCTCTGTCTCTTTTGTGACAGCATTTACCGACTTATCTTCAAGAAGTTCTCCCTTTGTGTTATCAGTAAACAGATTAATCGCTCTTACGCTTCTGAGTGTGTACTCGTCGCACTGCTGCTCCGTAATTGTGTACTCAATGTTGGAGGGAATGTTGGAAAACTCTGCAATATCTCCTGCTTTGAGAGAGAAGGTAAAGGTGTTGCCCTGGGCAAATCTTGCGCTGATAACCTTTGCTTCTTCGCCGTTGAGGGAAACTTTGATGGAATTCCAGAGAGATGCGGTGTAATCCTCAATGGGACTTCCGTTGATTGTCTTAAGCTCGAAGTCGAAGTAGAATTCGTCATCCTTGAAATCTGTAAGGTCCTCGCCCTCAAGGTTTGAATACTCTGCTTCTTTCTCTACTGTAACAGAAGTTGTTACAGGCATATTGAAACGGATGAAAGCATTTGCATTGAACATTCCGCGCTCAACATAATATATTGTCATTGTGTGAACTTCTGTGGGATTATAGATGTTGCCCGCAGCCTTGAAATCAGCAAGGATACCCTTTGAGGAAGAAACCTCGCCCTCGGTATAGCCGGCAGTAACGGTGCCCTTGGAATTCAGGGGGTCGGCGGAGCTTATGTTTGCGTCGATATCGGTAACCGCACCCGTAGTAACGGTTGCCACACCCTTGGAGAAGTCGATTTTACCCTTTGCCATCTTGTGGGCGCCGCCCATATCCAGCACAAGCTCGTCATCAATATATACGAGCAAATCGTCGTCGCCCATAAACTCAAAGTTCATCGGAACTTTGTTGCCGCTTTCATCCAGAACACAACCGTCCGAGGAAAGAGTGAAGGGAATTTCGTATTTTACTGTGTAGCCGTATTTCAGGTCGCGCTTTGCCTTGTAGTCAGCAGAACCCTGTGCGCTTGTATCGGGGTCGGTGCTGTTGAAGGGGAAGAAGCCGTCGCCCATATCATTGTCATAAGTCCACTCATCGGGAACGGAAGTCTGGTCGGCAAAGTTCCAGTCTCTGACGCCCTCGGGACGCACTGCCCAGTCTTTGCCGTTAAAGTATACATTGTTCTGCTTTGTGGTGACACCTGTGGGGTTACCCTCTGCGTCCTGCATAGTGTTATTTACATCGTGATTGAAGTCACGGCTTGTATACTGATAATATGTAACACCGCTGTTCTCGATAACGTCAAAGGGGAAGTTGAGGCCTTCGTAAACCTCACCCATCTGGATATTCTTTGCAGGACCAGACAGCTCGGGATACTCGTCGATATCAAGAACTGCCCAGTATGTTCTGTTGTGAGCATCCAATGTCATGGGAATGCTCTTCATATTACCCGAGGGGGTAAGGATATTGGCGCTCATGGCATCGGGCATATCGTCCCATGTTTCAAAGATGAAGTGTATGCCGATTTTGTCCGAGTCAGGCTTGCCGTAAAGATTGTCTGTAAGGGTATTGCAGTCAAGGCCGCGCTCACAGAAGTAATAGTTTGTGCCGGGCTCGATTACCTCAAAGAGGCGGAATGTGTCAGCGCCTGTGGAGTCGCCCTCGGTGTAGGGCATTGTCATATATGTGTTGCCGTAGTTGAGAGAAAAGTTTACAACCATAGCCTGCTGTGCGGTGGTGGTAACAATCCAGTCGGGGTCAAAGAAGGGCACCTTCACTGCCTCACCCTTTGTGTTTAACTGCGCGGGTACACCATCGACAAGCGTATCTGTATAGATACCCTGCACAACCGCATTATAGTCAGTTCTGTTGGAAAGGTTGGCAGACCAGGTGAAATTATACAGTTCCTGAGGCTTCTGTGTATAGTCAAAAACCGCATTTACGTCCTGCTTGTAGAAATTACCGAAATACACAGGGTACTTGACGCCCATCTGTTCGTAGTAATCGGACGCTGCGTTGTTGAGCATATGGTATGCCTCGTTGGTGTAGGACTGGGCCACACCCTGAAGAATATCGGAGCCTACCATCTCGGAATCATAGTAGTAATCAAAGAGAGTAGAGTTGAAGGTAGTCTTGCCTACCACCACGTCTCCTTCCTTTGCGTCGGCACTGTGAGTTGACACAGCCACACCTGCAAAGAAAACCGACAGGAGAATGAGTGCAGAGAGAACTACCGAAAGTACTCGCTTGGGAACAGAAGCAATTGACATATAAAAGCCCTCCTCAAAAAACAATGAGCTAAATTAAGACAAACACATAATGACAAAAACAAGCAATAAATTGGATAATTTTTGTGCATCCATTGTCTTTATCTGTGATTTTAATTATATTGTCCAACTCAACATCTGTCAATAAAAAAACGCACATTTTTTACTCTGCTAAAGTAAAAACACAACTATTTCCGATTTGGTGGCTAAAATTTATCCTGTAAAGAAACCAATAAAAAAACACACCCCAAAAGCATACCGCCTTCGGGGTGTATAAAATTCAGATGTAAAATTGTCTTACGCAAAAAAGCTTTTGATAAGTATCTCGGCACCGATGAATACAAGTATGGCACCACCCAGAATATTCGCCTTGCCCTGAAGCCTTGTGCCCAGATTTTTGCCGAGGATTATACCGATGAAGCAAAGAACAAAGGTAACCGCCGCAATAATTACCGCGGCAACCGCAGCACCCAACAGGTCGTAGTCGGCAATGGTAAATCCCACGGACAGAGCGTCAATGGAGGTTGCCACACCCTGAATCAACAAAGCTCCGAAGGTAACTCCCTTTTTCTCTGCATCTTCGCCATCTTTATTCTTTATACCCTCAATTATCATCTTGCCGCCGATAAACAGGAGCAGTCCGAAGGCGATATAGGGAATGAATTTCTCAAATATTCCGAAATACTGAAGAAATGTATGTACACAAATCCATCCCAGCATCGGCATCAAAGCCTGAAAAAAAGCAAATATTCCCGAAATCCCACTCATCTTGCGGATTTTCATCGAGGGTTCGGAAAGACCGTTTGCAAGGGATACGGAGAATGCGTCCATAGCAAGACCCGCTCCCAGTAGTATGCTGTTAAAATAAAATTCAAATGAGAGTTCCATTTGTTTCACCTTCCTGCCGACTTTTCTGATTATATTACTTTTAATATTCGTCGTCAATAAAATAAAGTTGTTTTTAGTGTGCTCCTGTGCTAATATGTTGGAGTAACCATCTGAGAAAGGAGAGTCAATATGAAAATCCGCAGCCTGACACTCTGCGCGCTGTTTACGGCGCTGCTTACCGTGTCCGCTTTTCTCAGAATTCCTCTGGGTGCTGTGTCCCTGACCTTTCAGCTTCAGATTTGCCTTTTGTCTGCCTTTTTGCTGAAAGAAAGGCTCTCTGCCGTCTCCGTTCTCCTGTATCTGGGGGCGGGATTTCTGGGGCTTCCCGTATTCACCGCAGGGGGAGGACTTCACTATTTCACCCAGCCTACCGCAGGATACCTCCTCGCCCTTCTGCCCTGTGCCCTTGTGACAGGTCTCCTTTGCCGAATAAAATCACCCGTAAGCACATCGCAGATTTATCTGTGTTTTCTGCCGGGTCTCTTTATTGTGGAGATTGCCGGCAGTATATACTGCTTGTTAATCTCTGCTTTATATCTCGATAAATCCGTTTTTTCTCTGCCTTTTATACTTTCCGTACTCGGCGTACCTCTTGTAAAAGACCTGATTCTGAGCATTCCTTTTGCATACCTGGGCAGAAGACTTATACCTTTGACATCAAGAGAGTAAGCAAATCCCCGACTTTTTGAAGGTCGGGGATTTTTTATCAGTTTTTGTGTCGGATAAGACCCAGAAGCTTTGAAAGCTCCATAACAACCGTGGGAACAAACACAAGACCAAGTCCGATGAGATAATGCACGGGCTCAAGAATTACCAGACCGAAAGCATCTCTTACACCGGGAGTAAAGAGTACAAACAGCACCAGAAGAATTGAAATGAGTGCGGCACCGTTTAACTTCTTATTGGTAAAGATACCTGTCTTGAAAAGCGAGCGGTCGGAGCGCATATTGAAGGACTGAAGTACCTGAGAAAGGGCAAGCACCATAAACGCCATGGTCTGGCCGCCTTCTACATTTGCAAAGGTCCAACTCTCAAAGTCGAATCCGCCGCCGATAACAAAGCCTGCAAGGGCAAGAATGGCAAACATCACACCCTGAAGTACAACTCTCACGCCGAGACCGTGGGCAAAGATACCCTCGTTCTTGGGCTTAGGCTTTCTGTCCATTACGTCCTTCTCAACATCCTCCATTCCCAGCGCAATTGCAGGGAGGGAGTCGGTTACAAGGTTAATCCAGAGAAGCTGCATTGAAAGAAGGGGAGTCTGATGGAAAAGAAGCATTGAAACAAACACCAGCACAACCTCACCGATGTTTGTACCCAGCAGGAAGCCCACAACCTTTCGGATGTTGGCATAGATGCCTCGACCCTCTCTTACCGCATCAACAATAGTAGCAAAGTTGTCATCAGTGAGAGTCATATCTGCGGCACCCTTGGCAACGTCGGTACCTGTGATACCCATTGCACAACCGATGTCGGCTGCTTTGAGTGCGGGGGCGTCGTTGACGCCGTCACCTGTCATGGACACAACCTGACCTTTTCTCTGCCAGGCTTTGACTATACGGATTTTATTTTCAGGGGAAACTCGTGCATAAACGGAGATTCCCTCTACTGCCTCGTCAAGCTCCGTATCTGTCATTCTGTCAAGATCCGCGCCTGTAATGGCTCGGTCTCCCTCAAGGAAGATACCCAGCTCCTTGGCAATAGCAGTAGCGGTGACAACGTGGTCACCTGTAATCATAACAGGCTTGATACCTGCTCTGCGGCAAACCTTAACCGCCTCTTTAGCCTCGGGACGAGGGGGGTCTATCATACCCACAAGACCCATGAAGGTAAGGTCTGATTCAAGCTCTTCGGAGGTGGGCACCTCGGGAAGCTTGTCGATAACTTTATAGCCTACCGCCAGAACTCGCAGTGCATCTGCGCTCATTTCCTCGGTGAGTTTCTTTGCCTTTTCAAGGTCTCCCTTTACACAGCGCTCCGCCATCATATCAAAGGCACCCTTGACGATAACTGTGAGTTTGCCGTTGATATTGCAAACGGTGGTCATCAGCTTTCTGTCAGAGTCAAAGGGAATTTCCTGAAGTCTGGGACACTCCTCGGAGAGTGCCTCCTTTGTCATTCCGTTTTTGTATGCGGCAAAAACAATAGCGGTTTCTGTGGGGTCGCCTATGTGCTGTTCCTTCTCGTCGGTGATAATTACCGAACCGTCACAGCAGAGGGTGCCGTATTTGAGGAGCTCTTTGATTTCCTCCCCGTTGTCATTGGATACAAGCTCCACCTCGCCGCCGTCAACCCAGGCTTTTGTCAGGGTCATTCTGTTCTGGGTAAGGGTACCTGTCTTGTCGGAGCAGATGACGGAAGCACTGCCCAGAGTTTCAACCGCAGGAAGTCTGCGGATAAGTGCGTTCTTCTTTACCATTCTCTGCACACCGATGGAGAGAACAATGGTAACAATGGCAGGAAGTCCCTCGGGAATTGCAGAAACCGCAAGGGATACCGCGGTCATAAATATCTCCAGAGGATGAATATTGTTGAGCAGTCCCACCACAAAGATTATACCGCAAGCCACAAGTGCCAATATTCCAAGATATTTGCCAAGCTGTGCGAGTTTCTTCTGCAAGGGGGTCTGGGTCTCTCCCTCTCCCTCAAGGAGATTTGCGATTTTACCCATCTCGGTATCCATACCTGTTGCGGTGACAACCGCCAGAGCTGTACCGTAGGTAACGCTGCAACCGGAATATACCATATTGTGTCTGTCTCCCAGAGGAGCATCGGATTTGACTTCAGCAGACGCATCCTTCTCGGAGGGCACGGATTCACCTGTAAGTGCCGATTCCTCGCATTTGAGACCTGCGCTCTGAATAAGTCTTGCATCCGCAGGAACAAAGTCGCCTGCCTCCAGCTTGATTATATCGCCGGGAACAAGTTCTGCTGCATCAATTACCATCTCCACGCCGTCACGGATAACCCTTGCGTGGGGCGCGGAAAGATTTTTAAGTGCCGAGAGGGCTTTCTCCGCCTTGTTCTCCTGCACAACGCCCATAATGGCATTGATGATAACAATAAGTAGAATCAGCGCAGGCTCAAAGAATTCTCTGGGGTTTCTCTCGACACAGGCAATGACAAAGGATACTGCTGCCGCCGCCAAGAGAATGAGAATCATTACGTCCTTGAACTGGTCCACGAACCTCATAAAAAGGCTCTTTGATTTTTTCTCGCGGAGTTTGTTTTCTCCGTGTTTTTCCGCAAGCGATGCACACTGAGCCTTTGTGAGACCTGTGTCCTTGTTTGCGGAAAGTTTTGCGAGTACCTCATCGATACCCATACTGTGAAATGTCACGTTCATTCCTCCTGTTTATATCTTGACTGTTTATGCTTATGTTATGTATTAATGTTATGTATCAGAGCTTGTCTCCTTTCCCTTTAATACGCAGGTCAAAGCTCCAGAAAACAATAAAAGCGAGCCTACCTGCCTTGCAGATAAGTCTCGCCATTTAATATGAAGCCAGGATAAAATCCATGATGTTGAACTTCATCGCACCAAAACCGGTGCTGACTACTCCCTTATTACCTTATCAGTATATCAATACTGCGCCGAAAAATCAACTGTACTTGGAATATTTTTCCGTATTTGACAATCAACACCCTCTCAGCCTCTTTGTTTTGTAGCAAATAGGACGAAGTTTTTATAGACCCGACTCAGCCCGAGCGGCATCTCGAACATATAAACAGAAACAACATACTCAGGCATAAAAAAGCCGCCCCGACAAAACGTCGGGGCGGTGTGACGGAGATTAATCCGTATTGATTAAGTTTAAGAGAATCAGCCTTCTGCTCTCTTCTTGAGTTCCTCATAACGAGCCTGAGCGTTAGCCTGAGCTGCCTCGAAGAGCTCCTCTGCTCTCTCGGGGAAGGAACGTGTCAGTGAGCTGTAACGAGCCTCGGAGAGGATGAACTCCTTGTAGTCAGCAACGGGAGCCTTGCTGTCGAGTACGAATGGATTCTTGCCCTCAGCCTTGAGTCTGGGATCGAAGCGGAAGTTGTTCCAGTAACCACACTCAACGGCACGAGCCATTTCCTTCTGACAGTTAACCATACCGCCCTTGATGGAGTGCATCTCACAGGGAGCATAACCGATAATCAGAGAAGGACCGTTGTAGCTCTCAGCTTCCTTGATAGCCTTCAGAGTCTGGTTCATATCAGCACCCATAGCGATCTGTGCAACGTAGATGTAGCCGTAGCTCATTGCGATGTCAGCAAGGGACTTCTTCTTGATAGCCTTACCTGCTGCTGCGAACTGAGCAACCTGACCGATCTGGGAAGCCTTGGAAGCCTGACCGCCTGTGTTGGAGTAAACCTCTGTATCGAATACGAAGATATTTACATCCTCGCCTGTTGCCAGAACGTGGTCAACACCGCCGAAGCCGATGTCGTATGCCCAACCGTCACCACCGAAGATCCATACGGACTTCTTGGAGAGGAATTCCTTGTTGTCAAGGATATCCTTGATGTCGGTGCAATCGCAAGTGCCGAGCTTCTCAAGCTCACAAACGAGAGCCTTTGTAGCTGCAACGTTCTTGTCGCCGTCCTCGAGAGTTGCGAGATACTCCTCTGCTGCTGCCTTGAGCTCTGCAGAAGCCTTGTCACAAGCTGCAACTGCCTGGATCTTCTCAACAAGTCTTGAACGAACAGCCTTCTGGCCAAGGTACATACCGAGACCGTGCTCTGCGTTATCCTCGAAGAGGGAGTTTGCCCATGCGGGACCGTGACCGTCGCTGTTTACTGTATAGGGAGATGTTGCAGCAGGACCGCCCCAGATAGAGGAACAACCTGTTGCATTGGAGATATACATTCTGTCACCGAAGAGCTGTGTAACGAGACGTGCATAAGCTGTCTCTGCACAACCTGCGCAGGAACCGGAGAACTCAAGGAGGGGCTTCTTGTACTGTGAACCGATGAGGTTCATGTTAGCAGTAGTCTCTGCCTTCTCGGTTACGTTAGCAACACAGTAATCAAATACTGCCTGCTGGCTGTCCTGAGTCTCTCTTGCTACCATTGTCAGGGAGTTTGTGGGACATACGCCGATACAAACGCCGCAACCCATACAGTCAAGGGGAGAAACTGCAAGTGTGTACTTGTAGTCAGTCTTGACAACGGGCTTGGGAGCAATCTTGATATTCTCGGGAGCAGCAGCTACTTCCTCATCGCTGAGAGCGAAGGGACGGATAGTAGCGTGGGGACATACGAAGGAACACTTGTTACACTTTGCGCAGGACTCTGCGTTCCACTCGGGAACCATAACTGCAACGCCGCGCTTCTCATAAGCGGAAGCACCCTGCTCGAAGGTACCGTCGATGTGATCCATAAATGCGGAAACGGGGAGGGAGTCACCGTCCATCTTGGAAACGGGAACCATGATGCCGTCAACCATCTTTGTGAGCTTCTCACGGCCGACAGATGCGGTAGCAGTGGTTGTATCCTCAGCGTTTGCCCAGTCAGCGGGTACGTCAACCTTTACATAAGCGGATGCGCCCATGTCGATTGCCTTCTCGTTCATCTCAACGATTTCTTTACCCTTCTTCATGAACTTCTGAGCCTTCTCCTTCATGTAGCCGATAGCTTCCTCGGGAGGAAGAACCTTTGCCAGGGAGAAGAATGCAGACTGAAGAACTGTATTTGTACGCTTGCCGAGACCGATCTCAGCAGCAATGTCGATAGCGTTAACTGTGTAGAGCTGGATGTCGTTCTGAGCAATGTAGCGCTTGGAAGCAGCGTCGAGCTTCTCGGAAAGCTCATCTACACTCCACTGGCAGTTGATAAGGTATACACCGCCGGGCTTAACATCCTGAACCATCTTGAAGCCCTTCTCAACGTAAGAGGGGTTGTGGCAGGCAACGAAGTCAGCCTTGTTGATGTAATAGGGGCCCTTGATAGCCTTGTCACCGAATCTCAGGTGGGAGATGGTGATACCGCCGGTCTTCTTGGAGTCATACTGGAAGTATGCCTGAACGAACTTGTCGGTGTGGTCACCGATAATCTTGATGGAGTCTTTGTTAGCACCAACGGTACCGTCGCCGCCGAGACCCCAGAACTTACACTCGATAGTACCGGGAGCTGCTGTGTTGGGAGCAGGCTTCTCCTCCAGAGAGAGGTTGGTAACGTCGTCGGTGATACCGAGAGTGAAGTTGTGTCTGGGAGCATCCTTCTTGAGCTCCTCGTATACTGCGAATACGCTTGAGGGAGGTGTGTCCTTGGAGCCGAGACCGTATCTGCCGCCTACAACCTTAGCTGTAACGCCGTTTGCTGCAAGAGCTGCAACAACGTCGAGATACAGAGGCTCACCAAGAGCACCGGGCTCCTTGGTTCTGTCGAGAACAGCAATCTTCTTGGCTGTTGCGGGGATAGCCTCAACCAGCTTGTCTGCTGCGAAAGGTCTGTAAAGACGAACCTTGATAAGACCAACCTTCTCGCCCTGTGCATTCATGTAATCGATAACTTCCTCTGCTACATCACAGAAAGAACCCATAGCGATGATAACACGCTCTGCATCCTCTGCACCGTAGTAGTTGAAGAGTTTGTAGTCTGTGCCCAGCTTAGCGTTAACCTTGTTCATGTACTCCTCAACAATACCGGGTACTGCATCGTAGTGCTTGTTACAAGCTTCTCTGTGCTGGAAGAAGATGTCGCCGTTCTCGTGAGAACCGCGCATTACGGGACGCTCGGGGTTGAGAGCACGCTTACGGAACTTCTCAACAGCCTCCATGTCGGTCATTTCCTTCAGGTCGTCAAAATCCCATACTTCGATTTTCTGAATCTCGTGAGAGGTTCTGAAACCGTCGAAGAAGTTGATGAAGGGAACGGAGCTCTTGATGGATGCAAGGTGAGCAACTGCACCAAGGTCCATAACTTCCTGAGTGTTGGTCTCTGCAAGCATTGCGAAACCTGTCTGACGACATGCATAAACGTCGGAGTGATCACCGAAAATATTAAGTGCGTGAGAAGCAACTGTTCTTGCGGATACGTGGAATACGCAGGGCAGAAGCTCACCGGCGATTTTGTACATGTTGGGAATCATCAGCAGGAGACCCTGTGATGCTGTGTAGGTGGTGGTAAGTGCACCTGCGTTAAGTGAGCCGTGAACTGTACCTGCAGCACCTGCTTCGGACTGCATCTCCTCAACCTTAACGGTTGTACCGAAGATGTTCTTGAGTCCCTGTGCTGACCACTGGTCTACATAGTCTGCCATGGGGGAAGAGGGAGTGATGGGATAGATACCGGCTACCTCAGTAAACGCATAGGATACGTGAGCCGCAGCGTTGTTACCGTCCATGGTCTTTCTGTTTCTTGCCATTGGAATTACCTCCTTAAAATATAAATGCGGTATTCCGCACATAATAGAAAAATTCTGATACATTCTGTATCACCGTAAATAATAGCACTTTTTGTTTCGCTTGTAAAGTACATAAAAACCATTTCATTGACTTTTTATTGGTTTTTATGTAAACTTATAACAACAGAAGACTTTTTTGGTTTTCAAACAACTCCGAAAGGATGAATGAAATATGCCTGACGACTCAGGTAACTTACAGCAACATAAAAAGACACCCTCTCTGATACAGAAGCTTTTCGGCACAAAGAGCCACGAGGAAAAGCAGCAGGAGGCAGAGGAAGAAATCCTTTCTCTGGTGGAAGAAGGACAGGAAAAGGGCGTTATCGGCGACAGCACAAAGGATATCATCGAAAACCTCTTTGACTTCGACGACACCACCGCCTGCGAGATTATGACCCACCGCACCGATGTGGCAGCGGCAGAGGACACCGACACCCTCCCCCACGTGGTAAAAACAGCCATTGACTCGGGCTTTTCCCGCATTCCCGTGTATCACGAAACAATAGATAATATCGTGGGTGTGCTCTATGTCAAGGACCTGCTTCGCTATATCATCGATGAAGTCCCCGAAAACTTCAAAATCACCGACATAGCAAGGGAAGTTATCTTTGTTCCCAAAACAAAAAATTGCTCGGAGCTTTTCACCGAGATGATCAAATCCAAAACCCAGCTTGCCGTAGTTGTTGACGAGTACGGCGGCACCGAAGGTCTGATCACTATGGAAGACCTTATCGAGGACATTCTGGGCAGAAGCATTCAGGACGAATACGACAACGAAGAAGAGGACATCTGCTCTCTGGGTAATAACCGCTTTACCATTGACGGTGCTACACCCATCGAGGACGTGGAGGAACTCCTTGAGATTACACTCCCCGACAGCGACTGCGATACCCTGGCAGGATTTTTCCTTGATAAACTGGGCAGAATTCCCGACAAAGGCGAAAAGCCAAGCATTGAAGCCGCAGGAGTGCGTTTTACCGCCACCGAAACCGAGGACAGAAGAATCCTCACCGTCCTTGCGGAAAAGCTGGAGTCCTCCGAAGAAGAGGAAGAATAAATTTATCGGCATCTCTGTTTTTCAAAATCATTTTTCAAATCATTGCAGGATACATTTTAATCATAATGTATCCTGCATCTTTTTTATAGTGAAAAATATTTGAATTTTTTTTGAGACAATCTGACATTCCCGTTTGTATTATTATCGAAAGCAGATTTCAAGTGCTTAAAAAATCCCCGAAAGAGGTGTTTTCCATGAAAAAAATATTATCCGTTGTGCTTTGCATTTTAATGCTGGCAGGTTTATGCACACTGCCTATGTCCGCCTCCGCCTACACAAGACCCGACCCGCCCTTTGAGTGGAACTATATCGAGGACGAAGATGTGGTATCCGAGGCACGCAACTCCTACATAGATTTTCTCCGCAAGGAGTATCCCGATGCCGGAGATTATCTGGAGGAAGAAGCCGCCGTATGGGTTGTGACCACTCAGGACGAAGCTGTGGTTTTTCTTGGTGCAGGACTTGCGGCAGGTGAGGTGGAGACCAGTCTCCTTGTGGGGCAGTATGTGTTCTTCAACGGCGGACTTTTCGGCGCGGAATTCAAGAACCCCATCGGTCTTTACGCTATGGATAAAGATGGCACAACCTTTGATATCACCGATGCTTTTGAAGCAGGTATTGTGGATATCGACGACGTTGCCGCCCACTATCCTTACAGCACCAGACTCTCCGACAGAGAGTACGACGTAATCACCACTCTGGGTATCGGAAACGACGACTTTGCAGGATGTTACTATCACTACGAGGAGCTTTTCCTTGTCTCCACAACCGAGGAAGGTGCAACTCCCGACTATGTGCTTATTGAAATCGGTCAGGGTGCCATTTACGAAGGCGCTCATATCGAGGTAATCGGGGACTATGTGGTCTCCACCCGAACCAACTACCAGAGCGGTGCTCTTCCCTACTATGTATACCTTAAAAACGGCGAACTCCTCACCCTCAAAGAAGCCCACGACCGCGGACTCCACGTTATCGAGGATGGGGTATGGGACAGCGACATCCCCTGCGCACTCAAAGGTGATGCTGACGGCGACGGAGTGCTCACAGTAAAAGATGCCACATATCTGCAGAAAAAACTTGCGGACTTCAGATTAGAGCCTGCACACACCTTTGATATGGCAGAGGTTGTGGAGGACTTTGACGAAGATAAAAAACTCACTGTCCGTGACGCCACCGCAATTCAGAAAAAGATTGCAGGTATCGCAGAGGACAAAGAGCTTGAGGAATCTGTTACAAAGCTTGAAGAGCTCGTTGAAGAATTCTCCATAGGCTTTCCTGCTCCGGGCGGACATTATAACTCCGCTGACGTCCGCGCTTTCTTCGATGAGATAGATGCCGCACGCGCACTCCTTGAAAGAGAAAACCTCACCACAGAAGAAGTCGATGCCCAGTATATTGCTCTCGAGAACGCCATCATCGATCTCTTAAATTAAGAAGAGACTGACTTCACCTTTAATCATTAATTTACTAATTACCCCCCATAAGTCATAACCTCATTTCCCCAAAAAGCAGAACACCGTCTCCTTGAAAAAGGAGGCGGTGTTCGCTTATATAAAAGTATTTATTTCAGTAAAAAATCAGTCCAGAGGCTTTAAATCCCAGATAAGTTCTGCATAGTCATTGATAGCTCTGTCTGCGGCGAAAATTCCTGCTTTTGCGATATTCTGCAAGGACATCTTGTTCCATCTCAGGCGGTCTCTGTAAATCTCACCTGAAAGGTTCTGCGCATTTCTGTAAGACTCAAAGTCGCGAAGCACCATATAGGGGTCGTTGTACTGGAGAGAGTCTGCAATATGAGAGAAGCCCATATGGCGCATTTCCTCCAGCGCACCCTTGATGCGGTAGTTGGAATTCACGATATCCGAGGGGTTGTATCCTCTTTCCTTCTCCTCGTTTACCTCGGGAGTTGTCATACCGAAAATCAGTATATTATCTCTGCCCACTGCGTCACAGATTTCTACATTTGCACCGTCCAGAGTACCCAGAGTCACAGCGCCGTTTATCATAAACTTCATATTGCCTGTGCCTGATGCCTCGGTACCCGCAAGGGAAATCTGCTCGGAAATCTCTGCCGCAGGCATAAGTTTCTCGGCGGTTGTTACGCGGTAATTCTCCAGATACACAACGCGGAGTTTGCCGCTGACTGCGGGGTCGTTGTTTATGATATCCGAAAGCTTCACGATAAACTGGATAATCTGCTTTGCAAAGTAGTAGCCGGGGGCTGCCTTTGCGCCGAAGATGTAGGTTCTGGGGGGGAAATCCATACTGGGGTTGTCGCGGAGCATTCTGTATGTCACAAGAATGTTGAGGGCATTGAGAAGCTGGCGCTTGTACTCGTGGAGACGCTTTACCTGAACATCAAAGATAGAGTCGGGATCAATGGTAATGAGGTTTGTGTGCTTGATCTCCTGCGCCATATATACCTTGTTTCTGCGTTTGATTTCAGCAAGTCTCGAGAGAACTTCCCTGTCATCTGCATATCGGAGCAGGTCCTGAAGAGCCGATGCATCCGTCATAAATCTGTCACCGCAGAGTTCCTCAATAAGAGCGGAGAGGCCGGGGTTTGACTGGCAGAGCCAACGTCTGTGGGCAATACCGTTGGTGACGTTGGTGAACTTATGGGGCTCTACATTGTAGAAGTCGCTGAACACAGTCTCTTTGAGAATCTCGCTGTGGAGAGCGGAAACACCGTTTACCTTGTGGCTTGAAAGCACCGCAAGATTAGCCATCTTTACATAGCCGTCGCCGATAGCAGACATTCTCTTGATCTGCTCATCGGAAACGCCCTTCCACTTAAGTTCCTCCAGATATCGGCGGTTGATTTCGCAGACTATCTGGTATATACGGGGAAGCTTCTGGCGGAACATATCCTCGCCCCAGCATTCAAGGGCTTCCTTCATAACCGTATGGTTGGTATATGCCACGGTTTTCTTTACGATTTCCCATGCATCATCCCACTTGAAGCCACACTCGTCAAGCATAATTCTCATCAGCTCGGGCACAGCCAGTACGGGGTGGGTATCATTTAAGTGAATTGCAACCTTCTCGCCAAGATTTGTGAGGGTCTTGTACTTTCTCAGGTGGCGGCGGATAATATCCTGTACTGTTGCCGACACAAGGAAATACTGCTGATTAAGTCTGAGGCTCTTGCCCTCGGAGTGGTTATCGCCGGGATAGAGCACCTTGGTAATGCTCTCTGCCATAGCCTTCTGCTCAACAGCTCTCAGGTACTTGCCGTCGTTGAAAAGCTGCATATCAAACGCCTTGGAGTCAGCCGCCCAGAGACGAAGTCTGGTAACGCCCTTGAGTCCGAAGCCCGACACCAGCATATCGTAAGGAATTGCCAGCACCTTGGTGTCATCCTCAACACCCACAACGTGGTTGCCGTCTATCCAGTCCTCACGAAGGTATCCCCCGAAGGAGACCTCAACTGCTTTTTCGGGGTGGCTGTGAAGCCACACACTTCCGCTGGGAAGCCAGAAATCGGGAAGCTCTGTCTGCCATCCGTCTACGATTTTCTGATTAAAGATGCCGTACTCGTATCTGAGGGAATATCCCATAGCGGGATAACCCTGGGATGCAAGTCCATCAAGAAAACAAGCCGCAAGTCTGCCGAGACCGCCGTTTCCAAGTCCCGCATCAGGCTCCTGCTCGTATATCCTGTCAATGGAAACTCCCAGTTTCGAGAGTGCCTCTGCTACGGTTTTTTCCATTTTCAGATTACAGAGGTTGTTTCTCAGGGAACGACCCATCAGAAACTCCATACAGAGATAGTATACCGTCTTCTTCTCCTGCCCCTCGGTTTCCCTCTTGAATTTTGCATACTCCTCACTCATTATGTCCCTCATAAGAAGCGCAGTTGCCTTGTAAAAATGCTCATTGGTTGCCTCATCGGGAGTTACCGAGAAGACAGTCTCCAGTTTTTCTGTGAGAATTTTTACAATGTCGTTTGCTGTAAGTTGTGTGTTGTTCATAAATACTCCTTGCTGATAAATTCCGCAATGCCGCAGCAGCTAAAACCGCGGCTTTAGCTCTAAAAAAAGATAGTTAATTTTATCACAATTCCCTCTCATTGGCAACAGTTATAAGGTAACAAATAAGTTACCAATGCGGGCAGTGAATTACAATTTTAAAATTTATCTTTTCCTTTGGGATATTTTGTATTATAATTATGATGGATAAAAATCATTGAAAGGATGAACCTTTTATGAGTAAAAGAAATGTAGTTATATATGTAGCTGGCCAGAGATTCTCCCTCTCCACCGAAGAGAGCGACGAGTACGTTATCTCCGTAGGCGAGAAAGTTGACGTTATGATGAAGGGTATCCAGAAGGACAACCCCAGACTCAACCGCGACGCCTGTGCTACTATGGTAGCCCTCAGCCTCTGCGACGACGAGACCAAACTCCGCCGCAAACTGGAGGAGCTGAGAGGACAGATTAAAGACTACCTCAAAGACAGCGAAGAGCTTCGCCGCGAAAATCAGGCACTCCGTGCAAGAATCGACGAGCTTCTGCTCCGTGAAGAGAGCGCAAAAGACACAAAGGCAGAACCTGTGAAAGAGGAAAAAACCACTCCTCCTGCGGAGAAAAAAGAGGCAACTCCTCCTGCTTCACGCCACGTAGCCTTTGTAGGCAAGGACTTCCGCTCAGAGAAGAAGAATAACGCAAATAATACAACCGATTCAAAGAAAGATTTTTCACCTGCAAACAAAAACGCAGGCAAAAACTTTCCCCTGAACACTCAAGATAAGAAAGAGCCCGCTCCTTTCTATAAGAAGCAGGAGAACACCGCTCCTGCGGCAACTACCGACGAAAAAGGGCTCCCCGACGAGCCTCCTTTTCAGTACAGTATTTTCGACACAGATTTCATCTGATTTCTGAATAATGGTCCGCTTGCCCGATATTTCTGTCCGGCAGCAAGTTAAAATTTCTCTCCTCTGTGAGGATACCACAACAAGGGGTAAAAATCTGCCGAAAGGAGCAGTTCACCTATGCAAAAAATTGAAATACTGGCTCCTTCGGGAGGAATGGACAGTCTCGTTGCCGCTATCCGCTCAGGCGCTGACGCGGTATACCTGGGTGCCACCGACTTCTCTGCCAGAAGTTCTGCCAAAAACTTTTCCTACGAGGAACTCTGTGAGGCAATAGACTACTGCCATATTCACGGCAAAAAAGCATATCTTACCCTCAACACCCTAATCGCCGACAGCGAGATGCAACGAGCTCTGGACCTTGCAACCTATGCCTGCAACCAAGGAATTGATGCCCTGATTATTCAGGATGTGGGACTTGCAAGACTTCTGAGAAAGCACCTGCCTCAGCTTCGGCTTCACGGCTCTACACAGATGAGCATCCACACTCCTTCGGGAGCAAAACTCCTCTGGGAAGCAGGATTCAAAAGAGTTGTTCTCTCCCGCGAACTCTCTCTGGATGAAATCCGCGAAATTGCCGAGAGCTGTCCCATAGAGCTGGAGGTTTTTGTCCACGGCGCTCTGTGTATGTCTGTTTCGGGTCAGTGCTACTTCTCCGCGATGCTCGGGTCCCGCTCTGGCAACCGCGGTATGTGTGCCCAGCCCTGCCGACTGCCCTTCTCATTGTCGGGCGGTTCGGATTACAGCCTCTCTCTCAAAGACAACAGCCTGATAAACCATCTCCCGAAACTTGAAGAACTGGGCATAACCTCGGCAAAAATCGAGGGCAGAATGAAACGTCCCGAATATGTCAGCGCCGCCACCAAAGCGGCAAAGGAAATGCGCGACCTTGGATTTGTATCGGATACTACGCAGGAGGAGCTTCAGTGTGTGTTCTCCCGAACAGGCTTCACCGACGGCTACCTTTTGGGAAAGAGAAACAAGGATATGTTCGGTTATCGTCGCAAAGAGGACGTTATTCAGGCAGACAACGCCCTGCTCTCCCGCATCCGTCAGGGATATAAAGACGAGATTTCCGATGTCCCCGTAAAAATGCACTTTGAGGCAAGTCTTTCGAAAACTCCTCTCCTCACCGTCACCGACGGAAACTTCACCGTAACCACCGAGGGCTCGATGTGTGCCGAAAAGGCAATCAACGTCCCCTTAAGCGAAGAAAAAACAGCCGCCCAACTCCAGAAATGCGGCGGCACTCCGTATATTCCCGACTCTGTGGATATAGAAATTGACCAAAACATCTCTCTCCCTGCGAAAGTTATTAACGAGATGCGCCGCTTTGCACTTGTGAGACTCTCGTCCCTTCGCACAGAGAGTTATAAAAGAAACGAAACAGCCCCTGAATATATAAAGGCACCTGCTCACTCCCCCCGAACCCCGAAAGCATCCCAAAGAGCAAGGTTCACTCACACCGATATCCCTGATATATATAAAGATTTTGAAATAATTTTTGTACCCCTGTTCTCAAAACCCGAAAAGCTCACCGCCCTTTTGGACGGCGGCTTTACCGTGGGACTTGAAATACCAAGAGGAATGTTCGGCAAGGAAGAAAAAATCCGCACCGCCCTCAAAAAAGCGAAAGAACTGGGCATCAGCCATATACTGGCAGGAAATCTTGGTGCAGTCTGTCTGGCGAAGGAGTCGGGATTTAGTATCCACGGCGATTTCGGACTGAACCTTACCAACACCTCCGCTCTGCTTTGGGCAGAGGAAGAGGGTCTTGAAGACGCAGTTGTGAGTTTCGAGCTGACTCACAGTCAGATTAACTCCCTTGGCGGCAATATTCCCCGCGGCATTATTTCAGAGGGGTATCTGCCCCTGATGCTTACCCGTGCCTGCCCGGGATACACCGCCGCCACCGCCTGCAAAGACTGCAACAAAAAGCAATTTTTGCAAGACAGGCTAGGCAAAAAATTCATTTTCACCTGCGACGGAATATGCACCGAAATCTTAAATTCCGTGCCGCTTCACCTGGATAAAACACTAAAGGATTTTTCCTCATTAGATTTTAACGTTTTCCGCTTTTCTGTGGAAAACTCTGTGGAAAAAGTGGAAAACGATAATGGTTTTTCGAGTATTCATCAAAATTCTAAAGATTTTACCCGTGGATTATATTACAGGGGTGTTAAATAATTAACAAGACTTTAAATGTTTTTGAGGAATTATTAAAAGGAATTAACCTTTTTCTCCCAGAGAATTAACCCTGTTTTTATGTTTCTCAAAAGGAATTTCCCACAAGAATATTATACACACTTTGCAGGATTTGTTTGAATTTTGCAGGAAAGAGGTTATATTATGGAAATGACTCTCAAAGTAAAAAAACTCCGCGACGGTGCCACTGTCCCCAGACGTGCCACCGAGGGCTCCGCAGGTATGGACCTGTACGCCCTTCTTGACAGCGAAGTTACCCTCAACCCAGGGGATATCAGCCTTATCCCCACAGGCATTGCCATTGAGCTGCCTTCTCCCGACTATGTCGCATATATCTTTGCCCGCTCGGGTCTTGCCATAAAACACGGCATAACCCTGGCAAACTCTGTGGGCGTTGTGGACAGCGACTATCGGGGCGAGGTCTGCGTAGGTCTTTGCAATATTTCAAAGAACCCCTATACAATTACCCCCGGCGAGCGAATCGCGCAGCTTGTAATTTCACCCGTATCGCTGATGCCCGTAATTGAGGCCGAGGAGCTCTCTGACACACGGAGAGGCACCGGCGGTTTCGGCTCCACAGGAAAAGCCTGAGCAGAGCACTTTTCCATCAACACACTAAATTTAGTGTGTTGCCGTGACACATCTGCGACAACTTGTGGTTGAAATAAACACAAAAAACGAGTATAATTATAAAGTTATATATAATACCATATTCCTGCGCAAACTATTTTTGCGGCAACTAAACGTAGAAAGGGGAAACTTTATGTTTTCATTTACCAAAGATATAGGCATCGACCTGGGCACAGCCAACACCCTGGTCTTTATGAAAGGAAAGGGCATTGTTCTGAGAGAGCCCTCCGTTGTTGCTGTTGATATCCGCAACGACTCCGTTCTGGCAGTAGGTTCTCAGGCAAAGGAAATGATCGGCCGTACTCCCGGCTCCATCGTTGCCGTACGTCCTCTCAAGGACGGTGTTATTGCCGACTTCCAGATTACCGCTTCCATGCTGAAGCATTTTATCAGAAAAACCGTCCGTTCCAATTTCTTCTCTCGTCCCCGCATTGTAATTTGTATTCCTTCAGGTGTTACCGAGGTTGAGAAGAACGCCGTTGAAGACGCTGCAAGAGAAGCAGGCGGCAAGGACGTTGAGCTTATCGAAGAGCCTATGGCAGCAGCTATCGGTGCAGGCCTGCCTGTTGCCGAACCCACCGGAAGTATGGTTGTTGATATCGGCGGCGGCACATCTGAGGTTGCCATTATCTCTCTCGGAGATATCGTAACATCCTGCTCTGTCCGCGTTGCAGGCGACAAATTCGACGAGGCAATTATGTCTTACATCAAGAAAAAGTATAATCTTCTCATCGGTGAGCGCACCGCTGAAGATATCAAAATCGGCATCGGCTCTGCATATCCCTATGAGGATGAGGGCGAGATGTGCATCAAGGGCAGAAACCTGATGGACGGTCTGCCCAAGAATATCACCATCACCGCAGCCGAGGTCCGCGACGCTCTGGCCGACCCCCTCTCTGCCATTATCGATGCTATTATTACAACCCTTGAGAAAACTCCCCCCGAGCTCTCTGCCGACATCATCGACCACGGCATTATGCTCACAGGCGGCGGCGCATTGCTCCGCGGTCTGGACCTGCTGATTATGCAGCAGACAGGTATGCCCGTTCAGATTGCCGAGAGACCTCTGGACTGTGTTGTTGACGGCACAGGCAAACGTCTTGAGCTGACTATGCCCCACGAGTACTACCGCTCCAGAAGAAAATAATTTAATTCCAGTGCGACAGGGCTGTTTCGCCCTTGTCTTTATCTAACAAAACTATCGGGGGACGGATTTCCGTTCCCCGAATTTCACCGGAGGCTCACCGTGAGAGAAATGCTATCATCAAAAAGCTTCAAAAAACTAATATGTGTGCTCATGGCTATTCTTGTGGTTATGGGCATTTCGGCTTTTTCCGACACCTCGGTGGTGTCCTCTTTCCTGAGCAGTGTCACATTGGGACTTCAGGAGGTTTCCGCCGCTGTGTCAAAGGAGTTGTCGGTAAAATCAAAAAAAGAGCTTGCGGCAGAAAACTCAGAACTTTCCAGGGAAGTCTCGGAACTCCGCCAGCAGCTTGTGGATTACTACGACATCAAAGAGGAAAACGCAAGGCTCTGGAAGTACTATGACCTTAAGAAAAACTACCCCTCCTACGACCTGCTTCCTGCTTCTGTTGTCCGCCGTGACCCTTTGGATGAATTCTACTCCTTCACCATCAACAAAGGCACCTCTGACGACGTGTCCGTAGGCGACCCCGTTGTTACCGACAAGGGTCTTGTGGGCTGGGTAAGCGAGGTGGACTTCTCCACCTCAAGAGTAAAGACTATTCTTTCTCCCGATGCCAAGGTGGGCACTCTGGACGCTGTTTCCAGAGACAGCGGAATTGTCAGCGGCAGTGTGCTCTATGCTGACAAAAACCTCACTACCATGACCAAGCTCCCCGCACAGAACACCATTCAGGCGGGAGATATGGTTATCACCACAGGCATCAGCGGACTTTATCCTGCATCCCTTATTGTGGGCGAAGTTGTGGAGCTTAAATTTGACGAGTACGACACATCAACTTATGCAGTAATAAAACCCTATGAAAATCTCACCACAGTCACCGATGTGGTAGTTATCACCGCCTTCGCAGGACAGGGAGAGATTTCCGTAGGCAAGGTTGAGGATACAACCCTGCCCAGCGAGACAACCGAAGCTCCCACCCAGGCAGCCGAGACATCGTCAGCGGAGGAAGAGTAATGGAAGGAAGACTCAAGTTCCTGCGATTTTTTGCCTATGGTCTTGAAATCGTCATACTTTACGTTCTGTCGGGAATCCCCGGATTTCTGCCCTCTTTTTCGGGCAACAAACCCGTTCTGCTGATTCCCGTTGCTCTGACAATAGCGGTATTCGAAAGCGAAATTCCCTCAATGATTATCGGAACGATTTGCGGTATGCTTCTTGATATCGGCTTCACCGCCTCTATCGGTTACTATACTCTCGCTCTCACCGTAATCTGCTTTGTTATCGGCTACTGTGCCAGAAACTTCTTTGTCACCAACTTTACAAACGCAATGATTATCGGTGCTCTCACCACCCTTGCGCTGCTTCTGGTGCATTTTGTTATCTTCACCGTCTTTGCAAAAACCCCCGACGCAGCCCTTTATTTCCTCAAGCACTATCTTCTCAGAATTATATATACTCTGATTTTCCTGCCACCCCTTTTCTATTTCAACAGACTGTTCTGCAGTTCTATGAAAGAATGACAATGTGAAACCCGAGGTGTAATGCTATGATAAAAAACTTCATAAAACAGAATATCCGCGCTATCATCTGCATCGCCCTTGTTATTGTTATGTTTGCGGGTTTCGTAATCAGGCTCTTTGACTGGCAGATTATAAACGGAAGCTACTATCGGGAGGAGGTTGCCACCACCGCAAACTACCGCCTCTACTCCGAGGCTACCCGCGGTGAAATTCTGGATGTCAACGGTGTTGCACTCCAGACCAACACCACCCTCTACTCCGTTATTATCGACAAACTTTTCATCAGCAAAAGCGCCTCTGTAAACGATGTTATTCTGGGACTTTTTGATATTTTCGAAAAGTGCGACGGCGAGTGGATAGACGCACTCCCCATTTATCTTGATGACAACGGAGTTTTTCAGTTCAAGGCAGCCGAGGACTCCGAAACCGAAAGCGCCCTCAACTTCCTGAAAGGGGACGACTTCCTCTACCTCAGTGTTTATGCCGATGCAAACGAGTACATCACCGAACTTCAGGAGAGATACGACCTGGAGGAATATACCGACAAGGTGCTGCTCCGCAACCTTATTTCCGTCCGCTTCAATATGGAGCGCAACCTTTTCTCTTATTCAAACCCCTACACCTTTGCCGAGGAGATTTCTCCCGAGCTGACTGCGGTTATCTCCGAATATTCCCAGTCCAACCCCTCGGTTGATATCAGGACCGTCTCCGAAAGAATATGCACCGACGGCACCCTGATGCCCCATATTCTGGGCACCATCGGACCTCTCACCGCAGAGGAATATGAGGAAAACAAAGATAAAGGCTACTCCTTCGACGATGTAATCGGCAAATTCGGCATTGAGTACGCAATGGAGGACTACCTCAAGGGTAAAGGCGGCGTCAAAACCATCGCCAAAAACTCCGACGGTACCGTCATCAGCCTTGTGGACATTACTCCCGCCGACCCCGGCAACACGGTTTTCCTCACTATCGACAGCAGACTGCAACAGGTAGCAAACACCGCTCTTGCCAATGCCGTCAAAGAAGCCCAGGCCGCAGGCAAGGCAGAGAGCATCTCTCTGGGCGAGAAAGGCCACGGCGAAGACTGTACCGCAGGCGCAGTTGTAATGCTGGATGTCAGGGACTTCTCTGTACTTGCGGCATCCACCTACCCCTCCTACGACCTGACAAAATATAACGACGGAGACTACTACTCCGCACTGCTCGAAGACAAAACTCTCCCTCTCTACGACAGAGCTTTTCAGGGCT
This sequence comes from Ruminococcus sp., assembly GCA_045654185.1. GTDB lineage: Bacteria > Bacillota > Clostridia > Oscillospirales > Acutalibacteraceae > Ruminococcoides. The sequence goes on along the minus strand of JAZOMY010000017.1, from coordinate 11,360 downwards.
CCTTTGCTCCCGGCTCCGTTGTAAAACCGGGTGTAGCCCTTGCCGCACTTGAAGAAGGCACTGTCTCCGAAATCACCTCTATCAACTGTACCAAAAGATACGATTACTATCCCACCAACATCGTTAACTGTATGGGTACTCACGGCTACATCGGTGTCACCGATGCCATCACCAAGAGCTGCAACTACTATTTTGCAGAAGTGGGCAGACGTCTGGGCATCGACACTATGTATCTTTATATGGAAAAGCTCGGTCTGGGCGAAAGAACAGGCCTTGAAATATACGAGTCCCGCGGTTTCCTTGCAGGACGTGACAGCGCAAGCTGGCTTCCCGGTAACACGGTACAGGCGGCTATCGGTCAGTCCGATAACACCTTCACTCCTGTTCAGCTTGCAACCTATGCCGCCACTATTGCAAACAACGGCGTGAGACTTCGCACCCACCTTGTCAGCAAGGTCACCAGCTACGACAGAAATCTTACTATTATAGAAAACACTCCCGAAAATGCTCAGGTAGTGGAAGACCTGAACCTTACCCCCTATAATGTCAGCGTTGTTCAGAACGCAATGAGACAGGTTGCTGCCAGCTCCTCGGGTACCGCATTCGGCACCTTCGGCTACTACCCCATCGACATAGCCGCCAAGACAGGTACCGCCGAAAACACAGGCTCCGACCACACCGCGTTTATCTGCTACGCACCCTATGACAACCCCGAGGTTGCCCTTGCCGTGGTTATCGAGCACGGCGTCAAGGGTACCTACTCAATGTCTGTGGCAAAGGCTCTTCTGGATGCATATTTCTTCCCCGAAAGCACCACCGCAACCGAGCCTGCGGAAACCCTTCCCCTTACAGAATAATCTTTTTTGTACGGGATTTTTAGTCAGAAAGCTGTCAAACCACAGGTATTTACCCTTTTTTTCAATGGGTTTTATTAAATTTGCCCAATTTATCGGCAAATATTTTTACACTCAAGTTAATTGTCCTTTAGTCCGTTTTGTGCTAAAATAACTATGAGGTATTATTTATGAGCAAAGTCATCGTTCTCGCTTCCGGCAAAGGAGGCACAGGCAAATCCACAGTTTCGGTGGGTCTTGCCGTAGCCCTTGTTAAACTGAATAAAAAGGTTCTTCTTGTAGACTGCGACAGCGGTATGAGAGGCGTAGACCTGATGCTGGGTGTGGAGAAAGAGCTTGTGTATGATGTTTCCGATGCAGTAGGCGGAGGATGCGACAAATCTGCCGCCATATACGTCACCCGCAACATCTACGGTCTCTATATGATGCCTGCGGCATTAAGTGCCGAAGACGAGGTGTCTCCTGCGGTACTCAGACAGCTCATTGAAGAAATCAAGGATGATTATGACTACATACTCATTGATTCTCCTGCCGGCACAGGTTCAGGCTTTGAGGCAGCGGCGGCTTCTGCCGACTCAGCACTCATCGTTATCAATCCCGAGCCCACCAGTGTCCGCGGTTGTCTCAACATTCACCGCAAACTCACGGATATGGGCGTTGACGATATCCGTCTTGTAATCAACCGTTTCGAGCCCGAGAGGTTCCGCGCTATGAATATCTACCGCGACCTCGACCAGCTTATTGATATCTCCCAGACACAGCTTATTGCCATTGTTCCCGAGGATGTGCGCATTGCCGCCATTGCTCAGAAGGGCAACAGCGGCAGAGAGTCTGTTCCGTCTATGGCGGCGTTTGTGAATCTTGCCGCACGCATAGAGGGCGAGAATCCCCCTCTTGCCAGGAAAATTCTGGGTATCTGATGTTTTATATAAAAGAAAATGAGAAATACGGCCGTACCTCATATCCGGTGAGGGAAGGCAAATGGAGGTAGACTTATGAATATTGCGCTTATTGCACACGATGAAAAGAAAGAGTTGATGGTTCAGTTCTGCATCGCTTATTGCGGAATCCTCAGCCGTCACAATCTCTGTGCCACAGGCACAACAGGTAAGATGGTTTCCGAGACCACAGGTCTTGAAATCGCTTCTTTCCTTGGCGGCACACAGGGCGGCGGCCAGCAGATTGCCGCAAGAATCGCTTGCAACGAGATTGATATGCTCCTCTTCTTCCGCGACCCTCTCAACCCCAAGCCCTCCGAGGCAAACGATATGAATCTTCTTCGTCTCTGCGATATGCACAACATCCCCGTTGCCACCAATATCGCAACCGCTGAGGTGCTTATCCACGGACTTGAGCGCGGCGACCTTGACTGGAGAAACGTCCTTAAGTAATCCGATAAAAACGCCCCCGTCCCAAGGGTTTTGCAGGGGTGTATTCTGTCACTATGTTCTGTTGACCTGTGTCTTTTTGACGCAGGTCTTTTTGTTTTTTCTGAAAATTCTTCTACTTTATAGAAATTTTAGAAAAATTACCATTAAATTTGCAGAATTTCCGCAGGTTTTGAGAGGTTGTACCATTGATTTTGCGCTCTCTTTAGAGTAAAATTTATTATGTAAAATTCTAATGCCGAGGTGCTTTTTATGAGTTGTCAATACATGAGCAAAAGTGACCTGTCACTTCTTGAGGGCGTTCTTAAAAAATACGCCAAAGAGAAGGGTTCGCTTATTACAATTCTTCAGAAGGCTCAGGATATCTACGGATATCTGCCTTGTGACGTTATATATCACATCGCCGCCGAAACAGGCAACACTCCCGCCAAAGTTATGGGCGTTGCCACCTTCTATACACAGTTCAGGCTTAACCCTGTGGGCAAGTATATGATTATGCTCTGCCAGGGCACCGCCTGCCATGTTAACGGTGCCAAGCGCATCGAGGCGGCTATTACCGAGGAGCTGGGAATTTCAGACGGCGAGACCACCGAAGACGGACTTTTTACGCTCAAATGCGTGGCTTGTCTTGGTTGTTGCTCTCTGTCTCCCGTTATGATGATTAACGAGGATACCTACGGCTCCCTTACTCCCGAGAAAGCCGTCAGAATTCTCCGCGATATCAGAGAAAAGGAGGAGAGTGCACAATGAAAATTTCAGTAGGACAGGGTTCCTGCGGTATTGCGGCAGGAGCAGCAAAAGTATACTCTTCTCTGGAGAAAACTATTGATACAAATTCCCACGTTCTCACCGTCACAGGCTGTATCGGTATGTGCTGGCTGGAACCTATTGTAGACCTCTACGAAGGGGATGCGCTTTTTGCCCGCCTTGTTAAGGTTACTCCCGAGGACGGTGATGCCATAGCAAAAACCGCCGAAAGCGGAGATATCTCTTTTGTAAAGCATCTGCTGATTACCGGGGAAGACGAAACCTTCCTCAGCAAGCAGACCAGAATTGCTCTGCGCAACTGCGGTATAATAAACCCCGACTGCATCGAAGACTACACCGCAAGACAGGGTTACGAAGCTCTCAGAAAAGTTCTCACAACCATGACTTCAGAGGATGTTATCGAGAGTATCAAGGTATCGGGTCTTGCAGGCAGAGGCGGCGCAGGTTTCCCCACATGGTTCAAGTGGAATGCCGCAAAAAACTCACAGGGTGAGGATAAATATCTTATCTGCAACGCTGACGAGGGTGACCCCGGCGCATTTATGGACAGAGCCGTAATCGAAAGCGACCCCCACAACCTCATTGAGGGTATGCTTATCGGAGCCTTCGCCATCGGTGCAAAGGAAGCTATCGTCTATGTCCGCGCAGAATATCCCCTTGCCATCAAGCGTCTTGAGAAAGCCATCGACGATGCCACCAAGGCAGGATTTCTCGGCGACAATATAATGGGCACTGACTTCTCCTGCAAAATGCGTATCAAAGCAGGTGCAGGTGCCTTTGTCTGCGGTGAGGAAACCGCACTTATCGAATCTCTGGAGGGAAGCCGCGGTATGCCAAGGCTCAAGCCTCCTTTCCCCGCACAATGCGGCTACTTCTCAGCTCCCTCCAACATCAACAACGTTGAGACTTTTGCCAATGTCCCCTGGATACTCTTAAACGGCGGCGAGGCTTTTTCAGAAATGGGCACCGCCGACAGCAAGGGTACCAAGGTGTTTGCCCTCACCGGCAAAATCAAAAAGGGCGGTCTTGTGGAAATCCCCATGGGTATGACCCTGAGAGAGGTTATTTATGATATCGGCGGAGGCATCAAGGAGGACAGACCCTTCAAGGCGGTCCAGATGGGCGGCCCCTCCGGCGGATGTATCCCCGAAAGTCTCCTTGACACAGTAATCGACTACAAAGCACTTGGCGCCACAGGTGCCATTATGGGTTCGGGCGGTATGGTTGTTATGGACGACTCCACCTGTATGGTTTCTATGGCTAAATTCTTCCTTGACTTCACCGCCAAGGAAAGTTGCGGAAAGTGTGTACCCTGTCGAATCGGCACCAAGAGAATGCTTGAGATTCTCACCCGCATCACCGAGGGCGAAGGCAAAGAGGGTGACGTGGAGCTTCTCACCGAGCTGTGCGACGCCATAAAGGACGGCGCTCTCTGCGGTCTGGGTCAGACTGCACCCAACCCCGTACTCACCACCATCCGTTACTTCAGAGATGAATATGATGCTCATATCAAAAGTAAGAAGTGTCCTGCAGGAGAATGCACCGCACTTCTCACCTATGAAATAGACAAGGACAAGTGCCGAGGCTGTACTCTCTGCGCAAAAAAATGTCCCGCAGGCGCCATTGAAGGAAGCCTCAAAAATCCCCACATTATACACAGTGATAAATGCATTAAATGTAATCAGTGCTACACTGTCTGCAAGTTTGGCGCTGTTAAATTCAGTTGAGGAGGTGTCACCGTGAAAGAAATTAAACTTACCATAAACGGAAAAGAAATTGTCGCATCCCAGGGTGACACTCTGCTTCATGCCGCCAAGGCAAACGGCATTGAAATCCCCACCCTCTGTCACCACGAAAGCGTCAAGGTTTACGGCGCTTGCTCTCTCTGTCTTGTTGAGGCAGAGGGTATTCCCAAACTCCTCCGCGCCTGCAGCACCAAGGTAGCCGAGGGAATGAATGTAAACACCGAGAGCGAAAGGGTTGTCCGCGCAAGACGTGTTGCCCTTGAACTCCTTATGAGCGACCACAAGGGCGACTGCGTTGCGCCCTGCTCCCTTAACTGCCCTGCCGGCACCGACTGTCAGGGTTATATTAAGGCTATCGCCGAAGGCGACGACAGAAAAGCAGTGGAAATTATCAAGGAAAAACTCCCTTTGCCTGCATCCCTCGGCAGAGTTTGCCCCCATCCCTGTGAGTCAAACTGCCGCCGCGCGCTGGTTGAGGAGCCTATGTCCATCGCATTCCTCAAGTACTTTGCCGCAGACCGCGACCTTGAAAGCGAAACACCCTTCACCGCAGAAAAAGAGTGTGAAACAGGCAAGTCCGTTTCCATTATCGGTGGCGGCCCCGCAGGTCTCACCGCCGCTTATTTCCTCTCACTCAAGGGTCACAGTGTAACAATATATGACGCTATGCCCCAGATGGGCGGTATGCTCCGCTACGGTATTCCCGAATATCGTCTGCCCAAAGCAGTCCTCCAGAAGGAAATCGACCTTATCGAAAATCTTGGTGTCACCATGGTGAACAACACAAAAATCGGCACCGATATCACCTTTGATGAAATCAGAGAAAAATCCGATGCAACACTTATTGCTATCGGCGCTTGGAGTTCCATGTCCACCCGTACCCCCGGCGAGGAGCTTGAGGGTGTAGTGGGCGGAATTGATTTCCTCCGTCAGGTTGCCCTCGGTAACCCTGTGGAAATCGGCAGAAATGTCGCCGTTGTAGGCGGCGGCAACACCGCTATGGATGCCTGCCGCACCGCCGTGAGACTTGGTGCCGAGAACGTTTATGTAATATACCGCCGCACTCGTGCCGAGATGCCTGCCGAGGATATCGAAATAGAGGAAGCAATGGAGGAAGGCGTTAAATTCCTCTTCCTCACAAATCCTGCCGAGTACACAGGCGAAAACGGCAGAGTAAACACCGTAAAACTTCAGGTTATGGAGCTTTCCGAGCCCGACGAGTCGGGCAGACGTGCTCCCGTTCCCGTTAAAGATAAATTTGAGTATCTCTCTGTTGATACTGTCATTGCCGCTATCGGCCAGAAAGTAAACCCCGCAGGCTTCGAGGAACTGGAGCTTAACTCCAGAGGTATCATCAGCGCTGACAAATTCACCTTCCGCACCAACCTTCCCGATGTCTTTGCCGTAGGCGACGCCACCAACCGCGGCGCATCCATTGCTATTGCCGCTATCGGCGAGGCACAGAAGGCCGCAGGCGTTATGGACAGTTTCCTGAAAGGCGACGCAGTGCCCTATACCGCACCCTTTGTGTCCGAAAAAACCGTCACCGCCGAAGACCTGGCTCATAAAGAAAAGCTCCCCCGTGCGGTTATGCCACACAGGGAAGCAGATGTGAGAAAGCGTGATTTCAGGGAAATCAATCTTGGTTTCACCGAGGAAGTCGCCAGAAAAGAGGCAAAGCGCTGTCTTGAATGCGGTTGCCATGATTACAAGGACTGCTCTCTCATCCGACACGCAAACCGCTACGAGATTCACCCCGAGCGATTCATAGGAAATCACCACGCAGGTTTCACCGAAGAAAGGCTGGTCTCTATCCGCAGAAACCAGGATAAATGTATTCTCTGTGCTCTCTGCACCAGAGTCTGTGACGAGGTTGCAAAAAAGGGTATCCTCGGTCTTGTGGGCAGAGGTTTTGATACTGTAATCAAGCCTGAATTCAACAACCCCGAGGCAATTTCTTCCTGCAAGGACTGCAAGAAATGTGCAGAAGTCTGTCCCACAGGTGCATTGGAAATCCTCGCAGAATAAACTTTACAAAAGGCTACCTGCCCTCTGCAAAAAAACAAGCCGCGGCAACAAACGCCGCGGCTCTTCTTTTATCACGCAATATCCATCTTGAAAGTAAACAGGTCCTCAACCTTGGTTTTGAGAACATTTGCGATATCCACCGCAAGTTTAAGAGAGGGATTGTATTTTCCCTTCTCCAGACGGCCGATGGTCTCACGTCTGACGCCTACTTTCTGTGCCAGTTCTTCCTGGCTCATCTTCAGCTTCTTGCGATATTCTTTGATAAAAGTTGTCATTTTAACGCCCATCTGTATCCCTCCGTTTCATAAAATGGGATTCAATAAGTTATAAATATATCACTTTCTAACTATAATTATAGCCAATTTTTGTACCAAAAGTCAAGTCTACACTTAAAACAAATTGCGAATTTTAAGTGAAATATTTATTTTTCTTTGTTTTATCAACGGTTTTAATCAAAAACACCGCCGAGGGTTCTTCGGCGGTGTTGCTTCTTTTTATCCCAGTCGCTCCTCCAGAAGCTCAATGAGTTTCTGGGGAGAGTGCTCTCTTGTAGGGTCGAAGGCTCTGTAATTCACAGAGGATGCTGCAAATTCCGCAGATATATCCTCTGCATTCTCAAACACACAGAGGTTGCTGTCATCATAAAGCTCTCTGTATACAGGATTGGTGTTGTTGGTAATCAGTTTTCGTCTGTACGCATAGCTTTCCTGAGGGCGCAATGTGGGAGCTGTGCTTCCGCCCTGAAGGATTTCCAGAGAGCATCGGCTCTTTGTGAGAATTTTCAGGTGTTCTCTGTAAGGAATGGGGTCGCCGTAGCAAAGCCCCTCACCCTCAATTCTGTCTTCTTCGCGGGTGCCGCAGATAATAAACTTTGTGCGCAGACCCTTTGCCGACAGATACTTATAAGCCTCGTGGATTTTCTCCAGTCTGTCCTTGGCAAAGCCAAGGAAGTATACGTCATATTCAAATTCCTCAGGCGTTGTCACCTCGGTGATAGCACCGTATCCCGAAGTCCAGGGCATATATCCCACGGAGTATGTATCCGCCTCGCCCTCGTCATAGGTGATGATATCATCGGATATCCTGCGGATTTTATCCATATCCCAGTTTTTCTTTGCGATAAGGTCGCCGCAGAGAATCACCGCTTTGTTTTCACGATTCAGATTCTTTATGTAAGAATACATATCCGAAACCTGAGTCAGGTACTTGCCTCCCAGAAACACATAGCAGCAGGGCTTGTTATCCGAAAAAGGATTTCTGAAAATCTTTTTGTACCAAAGCTTTTTGAACGGCAGCTTTACCGCGCGGTTCATCTTCGCCGACCAATGCAGAAAGAACAGTTTGTTTGTAAACTTGTCCGCCTCAAAGGCGTGTTTGTAAACTTTCACAAAAGAGAACTTCTCCAGAGGGCAGAACACAGGGTCATAACACTCTTCATTTATATTATAGAAAACATAATTATACTTCGTGTTCATATTTGCCCTCCTTTCAAAAGTCTCATATTATTTAACTTTTCTGATGTATTCAGGTTTTGCAAGACTCAGGTCAATGCTGTCGCCCAGTTTGTAGGACCATTCCTCTGAACTGAACTCGCTGAGACCGCCTGCGTGGAAGAATGTAATTTCACCGAAGAGGATTTTTCCGTCAATATTGTAGAGGTCAACTCGGCAGAAGGGGAAATCTCCTGCGAGGGTCTCGGCACACTTAACCATTTCATCGAAGTTTTCAGGCTTCTTAACCAGAGATGCATCAAATCTGGGGCGGGATACGGTTACGTCGATGAGATTCATATCTCTGTCGTAAACATTTCTCTTTGCTCCCTCCAGATGGCTTCCGTCGTCGCCTGCGGTATCGATGTCAATGAACATATACTCGCATCTGCCGCCGGAGCAGAGGAAGCGGTAGTCCACCAGAGGAGCCTTGTCCTTGCTCTCAATAATTGCCTCGGCAATAATCTTTCTCTCAATATCGTGGTACACCCATTCTCTGGAGTCCTTAGAGTAGTCGTGCCTGAGGCCGCGGGCAAGAATTTTCTGAGCCGCCTTTTTGTCGAAGGTGTTCTTGTCGTTACATCTAACGTTGGAGCCGCTCATGTGGTTGCACTTGAGATAGAATCTGTCGGGGAGTTCATCCCAGGCAATATCCCCGGCACGGTCATACACTCCGTAAACAGGGTTGAGGATGTGCTCATATCCCTTCTCCGAAATGTATTCTCTCACCTTGTATTTGTCAGCACAAATTGTGCATTTGGGGTCTCTGTAAAACATCTTGAGCCAGAGCTGCTTTTCGTCAAATGTGCGGGGATTATCAAAATCCAGTTCCTTGCCGCACTTTTTCTTATATACTTTTTTGAAGTATGCCTCGTCTGAATACACCATACCCTGCCAGGTGATGTTGACATTGTGAAGCAGACGCCACACACCTTTTCCTAAACTGTTTTGTTTGAGAAACCTTCTGAGTTTTGCTTTTGCACCCATTTTATGCCTCCGATAAATTTCCGCGAAGTGTATGCAGAAACCGAATAAATGACTTTTTATCATCTTTGCGCCGCGCCCGAAAGCCTATGCGCATATATATTTAATATATCACAAAGATAAACAATTGTCAAAATATCGCGAAACAGTTTTGCGGTAGAATAGCAGACTTTTTCACATTAACAAACAAATATTTCTCGCTTGTTGTTATTAACTTATATTTTTTTAATTCTCAATGGTCTGTTATACATTTTCGCAAAGTCAATCATTGACTTTGTGCCTCTGGATTTTCCATCCCAAAAACATATTACATAGTCACAAGCCTCTGCCATTTGTTTATTCCTTATGGGTCCTGCACCTTTTCCAAACTTGCTCCAATTTGCAGGATATCGCTCCAGGCTGAATCCGTTTTCGGCGGCATACCTCTCTCCCAGAGCATCCGCACCGCAGGCTCCGCCCGAGAGAATTACAATAGTATTTTCTTTTCGGATTCGTGACAGACAGCGGTCTATGAATTCCCGCGCCTCTTCGTAGTCGTGGTAATCTCTGCAACCTGCAATTACAACTCTTTTAATTGCCATAAGCCACCCTGATAATAAAAAAAGCACATCCCGAAGGATGTGCCGAAAAAGTGTTTCCTCGGTAAGTTGCTACACTAACCCAAATTTCCACACGGAAATAGAGGAAAACACCTTTTACCAAGGTAGTCTTCCCCGTGTGGAAACAAAATATTGAGTTAGTGTAGCACCCTAATCTTAACACATTTATTGAAAGTTTGCAACAACAGACGCAAAAATCCTTATAAACTGCAACTGTACATAAGGCATAACAAAAACAGAAAATAAGAGAGGATTTCTCCGCTCAAAATGACAATTGTTTATTGCGTTGTTAGGTTTCGTGTGATATACTGAAATTACCACACAACAATTCTATATTTTACAAGCGTTAAAGTGTGTATTTTTATCTTTCGGTAAAAATGCAGGCTCTATTTTTGCATACTTTAATGTTTGTAAAAATTGTTGTGTGGTAGCGACTAAGGGTCATGTGTTTTTCGGTGTGTGTGACTTTTGGTTGCACACACTTTTTTATTTTTAGGAGGAAAAACAAATGAAAAAATTATTGGCTTTACTTATGGTGTTAGTGCTGTGTTTATCACTTTGTGCGTGCGGGGGAAACGATACTAATGAAACTGCATCACCAACAGAAGAGTCTACAATGTCAAAGGAAGATATGTTGGCTCAAGCACAAGATGTAACTTTGGGAGAAATACTGTCAGAAATTGAAAGTAATGAAATTAGAGCCGAAGAACTTTACGAAGGTAAATTTGTTAAAATTGAAAATTTCAAAGTTGAAGAAATTAAGTCTTATAACGATTTTGCTCAAATAAATTGGACATACTGGGGAGGTGCTAATTCAGTAATAACTGTTCATGCAAAAATATCTAAAAACGATGCAGTATTACTTTCTACTGGCGATTCAGTTACTGTTGTTGGTGAATTTGATATAACTTCGAGTGTATCTGCCGATATAAACAATGCATTCGTAGTAAGATGATTTTTGGCAAGTATAAAGGGAGCCTTTTTCGGCTCCCTTCGTTTATGCTTCCAAAAGAGAAATATATTTATAGACAGCCCAGCGGCTCAGGTCGCAGACTCTCGCAAGCTCTGACACATTCAGACTTCCGCTTTATAATACAACAAACAAAAGGCTTCCGAGTTTATCGGAAGCCTTTTTATTATACCTTGCGGTAAAATTATTTCATTGCGTTGTAAACTGCAACTGCGCAAGCAACTGTTGCACCAACCATGGGGTTGTTACCCATACCGATAAGACCCATCATCTCAACGTGAGCAGGAACGGAAGAAGAACCTGCAAACTGAGCGTCGCCGTGCATTCTGCCCATGGAGTCTGTGAGACCGTAGGAAGCAGGACCTGCACCCATGTTATCGGGATGGAGAGTTCTGCCTGTGCCGCCGCCGGATGCTACGGAGAAGTACTGAACGCCGTTCTCGATAGCCCACTTCTTGTAAGTACCTGCTACCAGGTGCTGGAAACGAGTGGGGTTGGTGGAGTTACCTGTGATGGAAACGCCAACGTTCTCGA
>JAZOMY010000016.1:0-75417 GCA_045654185.1 Ruminococcus sp. | reverse complement strand
GTCTGTGCGGATGCGGGAGCATTGTCATAGAGCATACCTGATGCGCCGCTACCATGATAGAATGTATCCTCATCGTAGTTTGTCTCGTCGATGATGATGAGACCGCCGGATACGAAGTCATATCCCAGCTCTGCTTCGGGTACGTACCATGTCATATAGTATCTGATCTTTGTTGTATCTGCGTTGGGATCTGCGGAGATGCCTACCAGTACCTCATAGTCGATTGCAGCGTCTTCTTTGACGAATACTGCTGTAATCTCTGTGTCAGAACCGGGATAGAACTTATACTCTGCGTTGTAGCTGAGAATGTTGCCGTTTGCATCTGTCCAGTATGCGAACTTCTCGCCTGCTGCTGCAGCGTTTGCTGTTGCTGTTACTGCGAAGTTTGCATAGATCTTGCCATCTGCATTTACCTTGGAAGCTTCGAATGTACCACCGTGAACTGTTACGTTTACGAATACTTCTGCTACCTTCCACTTTGCAAGTACTGTTACGTTCTCGCCGGCTTTTACCTTTGCTGCGATCTGATCAGCTGTCATATCCCAACCGTCAAAGTCGTAACCTGCCTGCTTGGGATCTGCGGGAACCTGGATCTCCTCGCCTGCTACGTAGTACTGCATATCGAGAATTGCGCCCTTGCCAGCTGCTGCCTTGTCATTCTTGAAGATTACAAGTGATGCGCCGTCAAGGTCTGTTTTGTATACTGCCTTTGCAAAGTCGTTACCTGTTGTGATGAATGTGTAAGTTTCCTCTGTGGAGAGCACTACCATATTTGAGTTTACCCAGCCAAGGAACTCTATGCCGTCTGCTGCTTTTGCTACAAGTGTTACGCTTGTATTCAGAGGCATCTTTGTGTTGTAGTAGGTTGTTCCCTGAGGTCTTGCGGTGCTGCCATCTACGCTGATAGTAAAGCCTGCGCCGCCGGATATCTCTACGCTGAGTTTGCCTGTGTTAACTGTTTCTGCTTTTTTGGAGTACTGAGCAGTAACGGTAAGGTTTCCTGTTATGTTGTCAAATGATGTATCCCAGCCTTTGAAGGTATAGCCGGTGCGGACGGGATCCGAGGGTGCTGTGGCTGCTGCGCCGTACTCAATGCTCTGAGTTGACAAAATCTCGCCGTTATAGTCTTTGAATGTTACGGTATATTTGTTCACCGTTTTGGTGTATAAGGCATTAATGGTTGTGTCGGCAGAAATGTTGGTGAAATCTTTGTCCCAGCCTACAAATTTATATGTATACTGTGCATCAGCTTCTCTTGTGGGGGGGACAGGGGGGATAGCATCGTCGCCTTCTTTTACAACCTGTGCGGATATGAATGAACCGTCGCTGTCTACAAAAGCAACATAATAGTACTTTGCATCAGGGTCTGTAACATTGCTCCATGTTCCGATGCTTTCGTCATCAGCATCCTGAGTGAAGTGGTTGCTGTCGGAGGGAATAAGGAGTTCTTCGGTTTCGCTCCAGACTCCGTCGGGGTCGTCGCTGTAAGAAATACCAAAGAGAATGCTGTCGTATTCGGCGTTGATATCAACTGAATATTCAGCACCGTTTACATCTGAATCCTTGAGCCAATACCATGTTCCTTCGGAAGTCTCCGAGTTCCAGGCATAAGCAGAAACTCTGCCGATGCTGGAGGATACGATATCTTTCCAGGTATCGTTTGATGTGAAGAAAACTGTCTTTGTCTTTGCGGGTGGGATATCAGGGTCGTCAATTTCGGGATTGTCAGGTTCGGTATCGGGCTGAGTTTCTTCGGGGATTTCAGGCTCTATATATTCGGTGTAGCTCCAGGTGCCTGTTTTACCTTGTGTATCCTGAGTGAACATATTGCAGGATGCGGGTTTGGTCTGAGAATCTGTTTTCTCCCATACAGTAAATGCACCATCGTTGTTGATTGTTTCAACGCGACAGAACTCAACTTCGTCGTAGTCCCGGTTAATCTCTGCAGCAAAAATTGCAGGATAGTCACCGTAGTTGCCGCTCACAAGCTCCATATTGACCCAGATTCCGTTTGTGTCTTCTGCGTTGTAAGCGTGAACAACAAACCGATGACCGCTTACGGCCTGGATATTAATCCATTCGCTGTCGGGAACAAAATAAAGAAGTGTTTTTCCATCCTCAAGATATTTGCCCCAGATAGCGGTGTTTTCGCCTGCTAATGTAAGATAGTTGCAGTTATCGGGAATTGAGAGGGGATCGGTTTTGTTTACTACATAGTCCCAGTTGTATGCCATTTTTGACCTGCTGCAGAAAATAGCGTTATCATAACCCGCAGGGATATCTGCAGAATACAGGTCATCCTCACCGCGGACGGCAGTCAGGGTGTGCCATTCACCGTCATCATAGTTGTCACTCCAAGCATACACTGCAAAGAATTTATCCCAATATCCGCAGGATGAGAAATAAACTGTCTTTGTGTCGGATGCTGCTGAAGCACTGCCGATTCCGACCAGAGCGACTGTTGTTAAAATCAATATTGCCAGTATCGGGAATATAAACTTCTTTGTAAAACGTTTATCAGTACGCATTTACAATCCTCCTTAATCGTAGCAAGCTGCTGATGAGCTGCACAGCAAGTCAAACTGTGCAGATGCACTTTTGCTACGCATTCATTTGTAAATTCTAACATATATATCATATATTTTCAATGATTGTTATGAATTTTGTATCTTTTGCTTTGATTTTGTATGTTAGCACAAAAAACAGAAGTCAAAATTAGGTAAACTGTTACCACAAAAATATCTCTGTACGGAAGTCGCAGCGATAAAGGTTTGTTTCGATAGCAGTATCCTTCCAAGACGTTTTTCGTTTTAGCACAGGGGGCAGAATAATCAGGATATAACTGCAAGTCGGATGTTGCCACGGGTCTGTTTGTGACATCTGTTGCCGTTCAAAAAATAAGAGGAAAACCGAAATGTTGAAAAATCAAAATACACGGCTGCATATATATGGGTAATACTTAAGCAGATAACATAAATGAGGCACACTCCGAAAGGAAGTGTGCCTCAAACGCGGGATGCTTTTTTGTTTTGATAAACCGTGTTGAAAAAACGCAGTTTTCTTATTTTGATTTTTATTTAAGCAGGGATACTGCATCGGCAATGGTTTTCTCCAGTGCCTCTTTTCCGTATTCATCTACCTGTGCTTTGTTCTTTTCTCCGTGAGTGAGACAACCGGCGCCGCCGATACAGCCTCCTACACAAGCCATACCCTCGATAAAGTTTGCATCAAGGACATTTTTGCTCTTTTTAAGGAGGGCGGTACGACAGGCTTCTATACCGTCACAGGTAATTGCTTTAAGCTCAAAGTCAAGATTTTGTTCCTTGATACCCTGCTTGACAGCATCGGTAAGTCCGCCGCTTCTGGCGAAAATTCTGCCGAAGTAAGATGCATTGTCCAGCACATCCTCGGCAAGAGTGGTGATGTCAATGTCGCGGCTGTCAAAAAGTGCCTGAAGCTCTTCAAAGGTAAGAACTGTATCAACATAGGGCTTTACGGACTCCAGCTGAGCTTCTGCTTTCTTTGCGGTACAAGGACCGATGAAAATCACTCTGGCGGTGGGGTCGGTTTCCTTGATGTATTTTGCAAGAGTTGCCATAGGGGAAAGATTGTGAGAAACCAATTCGTTGAGCTGGGGGAAAGAGTTGTCTATATACTGGACAAAGGCAGGACAGCAGGAACTTGTGAGGAAGCCTTTCTCGGCGAGTTCCTTGGACTCTGCCTGCGCTACCATATCGGCGCCCAGTGCTGCTTCAACCACAGTAAAGAATCCAAGCTCCTTAAGTCCGGAAATAACCTGACCCAGTTTAGCATAGGTGAACTGGCTTGAAATAGAAGGAGCAACCATAGCATAAACCTTGTATTTTGAGTTATTCTCACTCTTCTTGAGTGCATCAATGACATTCAGGATAAATGACTTGTCCGAAATAGCACCGAAGGGACACTGATATACACAGGCACCGCACTGGATGCACTTGCTGTTATCAATAGCCGCAGCGTTGTCGTCATTGATGGAGATAGCCTTAACCTTGCAGGCAATCTGACAGGGACGCTTGCGGTTGATGATTGCGGAATAAGGGCAGACCTTTGCACACTGGCCGCACTCAATACACTTGGATTTGTCAATGTGTGCTACGTGATTGTGGTCAAAGGAAATGGCGCCTCTTTTGCACACGTCCTCGCATCTGTGGGCAAGACAGCCTCGGCAGGAGTCTGTTACGCCATATCCTGCGGCGGGACATTCGTCACAAGCTATGTCGATAACCTCGATTACGTTGGGGTTATCCTTGTCGCCACCCATGGCAATACGCACACGCTCGGAGAGAATGGCTCTTTCCTTATATACGCAGCAACGCATAGTGGGGGTTTTGCCGGGGACTATGTTTTTGGGAATTTCCAGAATGTTCTCAAGCAGAGCGTCGTTCCATGCCTCACGGGCGACCTCGCGGAGAACCTTATACTTTAAATGCTGAACCTTTGTATCGAACTTTCTCATTTGCATCACCTTAGAAATAACTGACTTTTATCCGCTTGCCCATTTTCTTGAGACAGGCGGAAAGCTCCTCTACCAAATTCATCTTAATGTTGAAATTGATAGGCAGGTCGGGATTCTGATGAGCAGGGTTAATGGCTCTGCCCACATAGAAGTTAATGTCTGTCGCTTCCTCAAACAGCAGTCTGCTGATTAGCGAAGCGCCGTCTTTTTTGAAACTCCAATGTTCATAATGAAGGTTTTCCCCCAGATAATCCTTGGCGTATTCCACTACCTTGTTGACGGTGATAACACCCTCTGTCACAAGATCAACACCTTCAAGGTGTGCGATGGGGGGAATGTCGGAATTTTCAAAATTGAGAGAGGGTCTGAGAGGTTTTCTCAGATATTTGCTTGCGATTGAGGAGGTTGTGCCTCCGCATATAATATGTTTGCCTTCCTTTGAGAAGAAGAGAGACATCATTCTGTCGCAGTCATCCCTGTTTGAAGGCGGGCCGAAGAGAAGATTCATAGGCTCGCGTTTTCTGATTCTCACTACGCAGGCGGTGGCATCGTCTCCGGGTTCGTTTCCGTAAAGGCGGTTGCACTCGTCCACAAGCATGGTGGAGAGTGTTTTTGCGGTGTAGCCCGCAGGGGCGATGGTTTCCAGAAAACTGATTATGTCATCCCGCTTCCAGCCGAAGTTGTAACCGATACCTATTCCTGCGTGAGGACAACCGTCACTCATAGCTGTGAATATGTCGTTTTCCTGAAGGGGGATAACGGATTTGTAAATCTTCTTGCCGCCGATATTCATTTCGGTCATGGGATAGTTGTAATTATTGTCGTCGCGTATAAGCACAACGTGCGGATTATCATACTGAATAATCTCGGCAACTTCGTTATCTTTCAGATGGATAATTGTGAATGTTGAGTACGCAACCCCTCTGACGGAGCAGACAGGGAGGGTTGCGGCGATGGTGGAAACACATTCCTCAAGAGGCAGCCCAGCTGCCATCATTGTGGAGATTATTTTTGAAGTGAGGGTGGAGAGGATGCTTGCCTTTACACCGCTTCCAAGACCATCGGCAAGAACGATAACCGTGGAGTTTTCGCTCTGTTCTACAATATCAACGTGGTCACCGCAAAGCTGTTCGCCGAAATGATTTATACTTTTGTATCCGATATCTGCACATAAATCATTCATCAGAAATCGACTCCTTCAGCTTTGACAAAGCAATTTTTGTTTCAGCGGCGGTTTCGCCCAGCAAGGATGCGATTTCCTGAACAATTCTCATCTGCTTGTCAACAACCTTGTCAGCAACCTCGATGGTCTGACGGCTGATGTGCTCTTTTCTCTCGCGCTGTGTTTCCTCTTCGGTTATGTCACGCATAATGCAGATAAGCAGGTGAGAGTCGCGGTCGTATACCACGGTTTGCTCGATGTACCTCTTGTACTCTGCAAGATATATTCTCTGGTCTCTGGTGTCTCTGCCGCTTTTGAGTACGTTTATAAACACACTGGGGTCGAGAATTCTTACAACAGACTCACCCAGAACATCGCTTGCGCTGCGGATATTCATAATCCTTCTGGCGGATGAGTTGATCTGCTGAACCTCAAGCTGTTCGTTCAGAACGATGAGTCCGTTGGGAGTGTTGTTAACAATAGTGTCGGAGAAACTCTCTGCCTTGTCCTTGAGGTAGGGCAGACACATGGAAAATTCTGCCTTGCCCTGGAAAATTGCGATTGCTTTCTCGCGGCAGGTGTTGTATCCGCAGGAGCCGCAGTTGAGCTCCTGTGAAGGCTTGAACTTGCCCATCTGACGAAGTACAGAGTTAATCTCGATTTCGGAGGGCTGCGGCAGCTTGTGCTCAATGAAGGAGAAGTTCTTCTTCAGTTCTTCTGCTTTGGGCTGAGGAACCAAAAAATCTTTTTCGCCTGCATAAGAAGAGATTGCCATATAGTCCTGAATGGGAGCGCGGTGGTTTTTCTCCATAATGGGACCACCGATACAGCTGCCTGCACAAGCAGACATTTCTATGAAACACTTGTGGATATTGCCGCTCTCAATATCCTTGAGCGCTGCAATACAGTTTTCCACGCCATCAATGGCTACATAAGAAAAACCTGTGTTTTCCTTAGCCATTGTCTTGAGGACGCCGCCTGTGGTGGGGAAGAATCTTGCACGTGAGCAAGGGTCGGAGTCCATCTCTTTTTCAAGTTCGATGTTCTCCTCCTCAAGCCAGGTTGTCAGTTCTTCAAAGGTGAGCACGGCATCAACGATGTTTTCGTAGTATTCTGCCTCATCCTTCTTTGCAACGCAGGGTCCGATGAATACGGTCTTGGCGTCCGGAATACGGTTTTTGATATCCTGACAATGTGCCTGCATAGGAGACATTACATCGGCAAGATACTGCAATGCAGAAGGGAAGTACTTCTGGATAAGAAGATTTATGGAATGACAACAGGAAGAGATGATAACATCCCTTACATCTTCCTTTATCATACGCTCATACTCGGTTTTAACTATGGATGCACCGACAGCAGTTTCTTCAACGTCATAGAAACCCAGCTTTTTCAGCGCTTTTCTCATAGCGTTTATGCCGACACCGTCGTAGTTGGCAACAAAGGAAGGTGCCAGGCTGACTATTACAGGCTCGTTGCTCTGGAGAAAAACCTTTACTTTTTCGGTTTCGTTGACAATTTCCTTGGCGTTCTGGGGGCACACAACAAAGCACTGTCCGCAAAGTATACATTCGTTGCCGATAATATGCGCCTGGTTGCCTGAAAAGCGGATGGCCTTAACCGGACAATGACGAATGCACTTGTAGCAGTTTTTGCAGTTTGATTTTTTCAGCGTCAAACAGTTTGACATACTCTAAGCCCCTCCTTTTCAACCATTGATTTTCTTTAAAATGTTTTCGGTGAAAAACTCTCTGAAATTTTCCACTGTGATGCCTGTGTGGATATCATCATCTACCTGAACGGTAACACCAACACGATTACACTTGCCGATACAGAAACTACCTGCAAGTGTGATTTCGGATTCTATGTGATTTTCCTCGACGGCTTTCTGAAGAAGTTCTACAATCTGGGCAGAACCTTTGAGATGGCAGGAACTGCCGACACATACCCGTACTATAACCATTTCTTAAACCTTTCCGAGAATATTTTTGTTGAAGAACTCTTCAACGGTTTCGGGAGTAACAGAGAAGAATTCCTCGTTAACTGTTACACACACACCCTGCTGACAGTTGCCCATACAGAATGTGCCTGCGAGTTCAACTTTGTCGGAGAGGTTGTTGTTTGCGATGAGCTGCTGAAGTGACTCAACTACTCTGCGTGAGCCTTTGATGTGGCAGGAACTGCCGATACAAACTGTTACTTTCATTTTTTTATACTCCTTATTAATAATCTATTGAGTTTACCCTGGAGAGAAGGAACTCTCTCTCTTTTTCGTTGCCCTTGACAGACTGGGAAGCAGCAACGAGGGGAATCCATTTCTGAACATATTGTTTGTCGGTGTTGCTCTTTTCACAGAAAAGGTCAATGTACCTCGACGCGGTGGCCTCGTCACCCGAGAACATAAACTTAAGGTAGGTGCCCACAACGTCTGCGGATGCATTGCCCTGAGTGGCGTGGGCCCAGTCCAGAATGAAGGGGGTGCCGTCTTCTGTGATAATGATGTTGGAGGGAGTGAAATCGCCGTGGCAGAGTTTGTTGTGCTTTGGCATAGCCTCCAGACGAGTGTAAAGATCGTATCTTGTAGTTGCATCAAGTTCCGTGAAAATGATTTTTCTTACCATATTATCCTTGAGCCTGCCCAGCAGGGGACAGGTTTTGGAGTGAACCTGAAGTTGCAGGTCAACCAGGAATTCAAGATACTCATCTTTTTTTTCGCTGTTTTCGTGGATAAGCTGAGCAAGTGTCTTGCCTTTGATGAATTCAGTGACAATTGCCCACTTGCCGTCTATCATTGTTACCTCGAGGATTCTGGGAATGTTAAGCCCGGTTTCCTCGACTCTTGCCTGATTAAGAGCTTCATTGAGTACATCCTGTTTGGAATAAGCCTCGCTGAATACTTTTATGCATCTGTTACCGTCACGGTAAATTGTTTTATTGTTTCTTACTGCAATTACTCTGTCAAGTTTCATATATTCAACTCCGTATGTGCTTTGCATGGGTTATCAATAAACACCTGCCCTGTGAAATTCCGGGATAGGTTACACTCATAGGGAAAGTGCGGTTTATGAGTTTAAGTTAATCAGTTGATTGTTTAAATATGCCAGTGATAAAGCGAGGTTTTCCTGCTTGACTGTTACTCCGGCAGGGACACTCAGCTTAACGGGGGCGAAATTCCATATCGCCATAATTGAACTTGCCACCATTTCGTCACACACAGCCTGAGCTGACCCTGCGCCTACGGTTATGATGCCCAGCCTGATATGCTTGGCTTCGCAGTAGGAGCGAAGCTTATTTATGGGGAGGATTTCCACTTTGCCGTCGGGACTGATAACCTTGTCGTTGCTGTCAAAGGCGGCGGAAATTTTCACTCCGTACTTTTCAAACTCTTCAAATTGCATAAGCGCTCTGCCGAGTTTTCCCGCGCCTACAAGCACCGCTTCTGTAAGCGATTTGTTGCCCAGGTGTTCTTCGATGCAGTTGATAAGATTCTCTGTGTCATAGCCTACCTTGGGCTTGCCTGCACCGCTGACAGCACTCAGGTCTTTTCTCACCTGAACCTCACCCAGAGAGAGTTTTCTGGCAATAGTTGTTGCAGATATGTACTTGTAACTGTCTTTCGGCAAATTCTTTAATAGTTCCAGATAAAGCGGCAACCTGCCTAAGGTTGCTTTGGGCACAGAACTTTTGTCCATTTTAATGCCTCCCAATTACAGACTTCGTTAATATCTTAACAAATACTTTGTAGTTGAGGAATTCTTAAAATGTTAATCGGTATTATCAATATCGATAATATGCATATCGATAAATAAAAACAAAGCCCGACCTTAATGAAAAGTCGGACTTTTGACAGCAAAATCAGAGATATTTTCTTTTTGATTCACACAGTGCGGTAATGAACCGTCTGTCAAGATTTGTAAGCTTGTAACCATTTTTGTATACCAGAACATCCTTATAAATCTTTCTGTTATCCACACATTTTTTCTGCACCAGATTATATTTCAAGAGTAGTTCGTCGGGTGCAGGAGAAACCCACATAAATGTTTCGGGATTCTGGGAAAGCAAATCAAACTGACTTGCACGTTCAAAGATAAAAATACGTCTGTCGATATTGTCAGGCAGTTCCTCTTTCAGAACCTTCAGGGAGGGCATAGAGGGCACATAGGGATCTGCGTGAGCAATTTCTATATATCCCTTCAAATCCTCAAAAGTAATATCCTGAAGTTTTGCCAGCGGGGACTCGGCGCTCATAATAAGGCTGTATGAAAACTCCGTGACCATTTCGTAGCACAGGTCTTTTTCATCCAGCATAGATTTAAAATACTTGTCGTAATTTTCGGCGTAGCGGATAATGCCCAGCTTGTAGTCGTGCTCAAGAATATTATTGATGGTTCGTTGAGAATTTGTTTCCTTGTAAAAAATCTCGGCCGGTTCCCTTGAAATTGTTTTGGAAAATTCAGCGAAAGCCTCGGAAATATAACAGGCGCGGGGAACAGAGATGGAAAACTTCTGTTTTTTGGGAGATCCGTTTTTGTAGAGATTCTCCACCTGTTCAATCTGATTCAGAATGCCTTTGGCGTAACCGATGAACTCCTCACCCTCGGGGGTAAGGCACATACCCTTGACGCTTCTGTCAAAAATGGTAATACCGAGACTGGATTCAAGTTCCTTGATGGAACGGCTGATGTTAGGTGCCGCAATCAGCAAAACCTCACTTGCCTTGCTGAGAGAACCTGCTTTTGCAACTTCCACAGCGTATTTCATATGCAAAACATTCACAAAAGCAACCACCTTTCAGAGTTTTGTTTATTATAACATTATAATAGAGTAAAATCAACACGATAGAGCAAAATCAATATTTTTCTGCATCGAAAATTCAATATCCGCCGATAAACGCAAAAAAGCCTGTGAATCAGAATCAATTCACAGGCCTTTCAGGTCAAATTATCAACCCTGGAAGAGGGAGTAGAATGCGCGGTATGCCATATAGATGTCAACTTTGGAGATAAGCTCGAAGGGTGCGTGCATGGAGAGCACGGGAACACCCAGGTCGACAACGTCAACGTTCATATTTGCAACGTACTTTGCAATGGTGCCGCCGCCGCCAAGGTCAACTCTGCCAAGCTCGCCAACCTGCCAGAGAATGTTGTTCTCCTCAAGCATTGTGCGGATTTCGCCCATAAACTCGGCGGATGCATCGCTGGTGCCGCCCTTGCCGCCGTGGCCTGTGTACTTGCTGATAACAACGCCCTCGCCTGCGAAGCTGCTGTTCTTTGCTTCGAAACAACCTGCGTATGTGGGGTCGAATGCAGCATTGACGTCAGCAGAGAGACATCTGGATTTGCTGATTGCTCTCCAGCCGTCTATGCCCTCTGCCTTTGCAAGGTCATAGATGAAGTAGCGCAGATAGTCGCTCTGCATACCTGTGTTGCCGTCGGAGCCTGTTTCCTCTTTGTCGCAGAGTACGGTGATAGCGGTTCTCTCGGGGATTTCTGTGTCAACTGCCGCCATAAGTGCGGGGTATGCACAGCATTTGTCGTCGTGACCGTAGCCGCCCATAAGTCCGCCGTCAAAGCCAACGTCGCGGGTCTTGTAGGTGGGTACAAGGCAGAGTTCGGCAGAGAGGAAGTCCTTCTCTGTGATTCCGTACTTCTTGTTGAGAATTGAGAGAACGTTGAGCTTCACAAGCTCGCCCTCATCCTCGCCGCCGTAGGGGCGTGAGCCAACGATTACATTGAGATCCTCGCCGTTGAATGCTTTTCTCAGAGGCTTATCTGCCTGCTCCTGTGCAAGGTGGGGGAGAAGGTCGGTAATGCACAGACAGGGCTCGGACTCATCGTCGCCGAAGCGGATATCAACAACTGTACCGTCGGTCTTTGCCACAACACCGTGGAGTGCCAGAGGCATTGCAAGCCACTGATACTTTCTGATGCCGCCGTAGTAGTGAGTCTTGAAAAGAGCCAGACCGTTTGCCTCGTAGAGGGGGTTGGGCTTCAAGTCGATTCTGGGAGAATCGATGTGAGCGATAGAGAGGTTAGCGCCCTCTCTTACACCCTTTTTGCCGATAACAGCCAGCATCAGAGCCTTGTTTCTGTTGTTGACGTATACTCTGTCACCGGGCTGATATGCCTTGTCGGGGTCAAACTCGGTGAAGCCCTCTTTCTCTGCGATTTCAATGGAATATTTTACTGCGTCGCGCTCGGTACGGGAATAGTCGAGGAATTTCTTGTATCCCTCGCAGAATTCGTCAGCCTTTGCAACTTCCTCTGCTGTAAGCTGCTGAAAACCGGGCTTTGAGCTGATGAAAAGTTTTTCTTTCAGCTCTTTTACAGGGTTTGTTTCTTTCATATCCATTTTGATGTTCCTCCTTATTATTAAATAAAATTATCTTACATATATAAAATATCCTGCCATGGGATGTTTTATCAGTTAGTTTCATCAGAAAAATAGAGAGTTCGGTATTTTTCTTCTGCGTCTTTTATACCCGAAACGTATTTTGATGTTTCCTCATAGGGGATGGTGTCAAGGGTTATTCCGTCTGAGGAATATCGCTCATCGGAAAGCCATTCCCTGACAACGTTTCCTGCGTTGTATGCTGCCAGAGCGGTGTATTTGTCGTCGTATTGCTCTGTGAGAAGGCTTAAATAGTAGCATCCGTAGTCAAGGCTTACCTCAGGCGTGAGCATATCCTCTTCGGTATAATCCTCGCCGCGGCGTTCCACAAGCCACAGGAAGGTCTCGGGCATAATCTGCATCAGACCCCTGGCGCCTGCCGAGGATTCAGCCTCAGGCTCAAAGCCGCTTTCGGTATATATCACAGCACAGATGAACTCGGGCTCAAAGCCGTAGGTATCCGATGCCTCAAGGATTTCCTCCTGATATGCGATAGGATACACAAGCTTCATAATATAGTCATTGAGCCTCTGCGCAGCACCGCTTGAGAATGCAATGACACCTGCCAGCAGGGTGGCGAGAAAAGCGGTCAAAAAGCATCCGCAACCTGATTTTTTGCGTTTTTTATTGCTCATTCAAAAGCTCCCTGATAATAGTATTGATTTGATTTTCAAGTCCTTTGGTATCCCCTGAATTCTCAATTACAAAATCAGCTCTTTCTTTGTAATATTCATCGGGCTTCTGGGCATTTATACGGCTGAGGATTTCCTCTTTGGTACGGTTTTGGTCTCGGGTGAGAAGCCTTGTGAGCCGTACTTTAAGGGATGCGGTGACGGCGATGATTTTGTGGCACATCTTATCTGCCCCCGACTCAAAAAGGGTGGGAGCATCAAAAATGATTCTTTCAAAGCCTTCTTTGTAAAGCCTTTCGAATTCTGCCTCCGAAAGTCTCAGGATAACAGGATGAGTAATTGCGTTGAGCTTCTTTGTGCTTTCGGGGTTGGCGAAAGCGGCGCGGGCGGTTTTTGCCCGGTTGATACTGCCGTCTTCGTTCAAGATATCCTTTGTGAAAGCATCGGTGAGAGCCCGGATGCAGTCGGTGTCTTTCAGGGCTTCGTGAGCTATTCTGTCTGCATCAACAATGCCGAAACCGTGTTTTTCAAAGTAACTGCATACCATGGTTTTTCCCGAGCCTGTGGGACCTGTGAGACCAATCAGCATATATTCTTTATTCAAGTTCTGTCACCTCGAAACCTGCCGCACGGATAAGCCTGTTATATATCGCCATACCCACGCCCTCTGTACCGGGGCATCTGGCATAAACTGTGGTGATGTTTTTGAGTGTATCTATTTCCCTGAGTGCGGAGAAAAGTTTCTGCGCTTCCTCGTCGTAGTCGCCTTTTTCACCAAGGGAAAGGCATCTGACCTTCAGATGCGGTATGTCGCTTTCATAGCACAGCGCGGCAACGTTGTGGGCGGCATTTGAGTTTAAGAATTCGCGGAATTTATCGTCGCTTGCTTTCAGCAGATACACCTTGGCTTTCGGTGCGTAGTGGCGGTATTTCATACCCGGAGAGGGAGCCTCCTCCGAGTCGGAGAGTTTCTCAAGCACTGCGTTGCTGAGGGTTACCTCACCTAACACCTCTCTGAGTTCTTCAATGGTTACTTTGCCGGGACGGAGCAGAGTAGGGGGTGTGGTGCACAGAGTTATTACCGTGCTCTCAAGTCCTACCTCGCAGTCACCACCATCAAGGACGGCACCGATTCTGCCCGACAGGTCATCCATTACGTGCTGTGCGGTGGTGGGACTGGGGCTGCCCGAAAGATTTGCTGAGGGAGCGGCAAGGGGTGTCCCGGCGGCTTTTATCAGCGCACGGGCGCCTCGGTGGGAAGGGAGTCTTATTGCCACGGAGTCTAGTCCTGCGGTGACTTCATCGGGTATGTTCCCACCCTTGGGGAGAATCATTGTGAGAGGTCCGGGCCAGAAATGAGCGGCAAGTTTCTTTGCACTTTCGGGGAATTCTCTGACGAGAGAAAATCTCTCTATGTCCTCGGTTTCGGATATGTGAACTATGAGAGGGTTGTCTGCGGGTCTGCCTTTTGCTTTGAATACAGAGCTGACGGCATCCCCCCTCAGGGCATCTGCCGCAAGTCCGTAGACAGTCTCCGTAGGCATACCTACAAGACCGCCGCTTTTTAGTATGGAAGCGGCTTTTTCTATATCTTCTTCACTTGTTGTAAGCAGTAGAGTTTCCATTTTACACATTACTTTCTTTGAGTTTTTCTGCTCGCTCAAAGGCTACCATAGGGTCGATAAGTTCATCGAGAGCGCCCGAGAGAACAGAGTCCAGTTTGTATATTGTGAGTTTGATTCTGTGGTCGGTGACGCGGCTTTCGTGGAAGTTGTAGGTGCGGATTTTTTCGCTTCTGTCACCGCTTCCGACCTGTGATTTTCGCTCGGCGGCAATAGCGCCTGACTGCTCCTGCTGCTTTTCGCTTAAAAGTCGTGAGCGCAGCACCTTCATAGCCTTGTCTTTGTTTTTGTACTGGCTTCTCTCGTCCTGACACTCAACAACCATACCTGTGGGCAGGTGAGTGATACGGATGGCGCTGGAGGTCTTGTTGATGTGCTGACCGCCTGCACCCGATGAACGGAAGGTGTCTATTTTCAGGTCTTTGGGGTTGATTTCAATTTCCACATCCTCGGCTTCGGGCAGTACCGCCACCGTGACGGTAGAGGTGTGGATTCTGCCGCCGGATTCGGTTTCGGGGACGCGCTGAACGCGGTGCACACCGCTCTCGTATTTGAAGCGGGAAAAAGCACCTGCGCCTTCTATCATAAAGGAGATTTCCTTATAACCGCCCAGTTCCGTCTCCGAGGCGTTGATTATATCCACGGAGAAATTTTTGCTTTCGGCGTACATTGAGTACATTCGGAAAAGTTCTGCCGAGAAAAGGGCGGCTTCCTCACCGCCTGCACCTGCGCGGATTTCAACAATAACGTTCTTGTCGTCGTTTTTGTCTCTTGGGAGCAGGAGAATGCGGATTTCCTGATCAAGGGATGCAATGGTGCTCTTGGCAAGGTCCAGCTCTTCCTGAGCAAAGGATTTCATCTCTTCATCCGAGGAGGAGTCCCCGAGAATTGACAGGGCATCCGATATGCTTTCCTCTGCACTTTTGTATTTTTCATAGGCCTCTGCAATAGGCTCAAGTTGCTTCAATTCCTTCATAATCTCCGTGAAGCGGCTGTTGTCGGCTGCTACGGAAGGGTCATAGAGCATTGTGCTGAGCTCTTTGTAGCGTTTTTCAAAGTCTCTGATTCTGCTGAGCATATATCTTAGTCCTTAGGAATGATTTTTTTGATGTTTTTCTCCACCTTGCTGCGAGGGATGAATACCTCGTGGGAGCACCCGTCGCAAAGGATTTTGAAGTCCATACCGATGCGGGTAACCGTGAAAATATTGGAGCCGCAGGGATGAGGCTTTTTCATTTGCAGTTTGTCGCCCACTTTGATGTCCATAGGGAACCCTCGCTTTCGGTTGATTTATCTGTTTATTATACCACGAAGCACAACCCGGTGCAAGGTGTCACAGGGCAAAGTCCCGGACTTTGTGCCAGAATTTTTCGTCAATAATAGCTTCCACTTCAATGCCCTCGGCGGTATATTCCTCTGATATAAGGGTGCCTGTGCGGCGGATATCAGCCACAAGTGAGGTGTCGCTGAAGGGGATGAGAAGCTTTACTTTCTTTACTCTCACAGGAAGGTTTTCTTCGATAGCCTCAAGGAGTTTTTCGATACCTTCACCTGTTTTTGCGCTGATTCTCACCGATGAGCCTATGCGCAGTTCCTCCACCAGAGGCTGTGCCAGGTCGCATTTGTTGAGTACGGGGATAATGGGTGTGTCGCCGCAACCAAGTTCTTTGAGCAAGTCGGATGTGACGCTGAGGTGAAGCTGTGCTTCTTCGGAACTGGAGTCGCATACATTCAGGATTATATCTGCTTTTGCGGCTTCCTCGAGGGTGGACTTGAACGCCTCTACCAGGTGGTGGGGCAGACGTCTTACAAAGCCTACGGTGTCAATAAGCATAACGGTGACACCTGAGGGAAGTTTCAGAGAGCGTGAGGTGGGGTCCAGAGTGGCGAAAAGTTTGTTTTCGGCCAGAACGCCTGCTTCTGTCAGATAATTCATCAGAGTGGATTTGCCTGCGTTGGTGTAGCCAACTATTGCAACGGTGATGACGGAGTTTTTTTCGCGTCTTCTTCTGAGTTCGTTTCTGTGGCTTTCTACGTCGCGAAGCTGTTCTTTCAGAGTTTCCATACG
Source organism: Ruminococcus sp. (assembly GCA_045654185.1). Taxonomy (GTDB): domain Bacteria; phylum Bacillota; class Clostridia; order Oscillospirales; family Acutalibacteraceae; genus Ruminococcoides. The sequence continues at coordinate 59,048 of JAZOMY010000016.1, read as the reverse complement.
GCGTCTGATGTGACGCTTGTCGGTTTCAAGTTTTGTTTCACCGGGGCCTCTGGTGCCGATACCGCCGCCGAGACGGGAGAGAGCGATACCCTTACCTGTAAGGCGGGGCATCAGGTACTTGAGCTGTGCAAGCTCAACCTGAAGTTTACCTTCTTTTGAAATTGCTCTCTGAGAAAAAATGTCCAGTATCAGGGTGGTACGGTCGATAACCCTCACGTCGGTTTCTGCCTCAATGTTGCGGATTTGAGTGGGGGTGAGCTCGCAGTCGAAAATTATAAGGTCTATTTCTTCTGCTTCGCAGTATTCTTTTATTTCGATGAGTTTTCCGCTTCCTACGCAGGTAGCGGTTTCGGGTCTCAAAAGCTTCTGGGTTATGGATGCCACCGCCTCGGCGCCCGCACTCTCGGTAAGTTCAAAAAGTTCAGCGAGAGAGCTCTCTGCGTCGAAGTCGCCTGTATCTACGGATACCAGCAGAGCTCTGTCGATTTTTTCCTTTGTTTCAAAAAGTTCCATTTTATACCTCAAAATACATAATAGAGTAAAAATAATCTGAAATTAGTATAATATATCGGGTCATATTTGTAAACATTTTAGGTTGAAAAAAAACCTCCTTATGCTATAATCATTAGTATTGTTGATTATGAATATACGGTGATTTGTGATGAAAATGAAACGTGCGGTTGCAATTAATGATATTTCCTGTCTGGGTAAATGCTCCCTTACGGTTGCTCTCCCCATTATTTCTGCTCTGGGAGTTGAGGCGGTGGTGCTTCCCACTGCAATGCTTTCTACTCACACAGCTTTTGAGGGGTTTACATTCTGTGACCTGACAGAGCAGATGGAGCCTGTAAGCCGTCACTGGCAAAAGAGAAATGAGCATTTTGACTGCATATATTCGGGATATCTGGGCTCTATGAAGCAGATTGCCCTTGTGGAGGATTTCATCGATACCTTCAAGAAATCTGATACAGCCGTTATTGTTGACCCTGTGCTTGGGGATAACGGTATGCTTTACAAGAATTTCACCGTGGATTTTGCCAAAGAGATGGCAAAACTCTGCTCGAAAGCGGATGTGATAACCCCGAACCTCACAGAGGCGGCGTATCTTCTGGGCAGGGATTATGTGGGAGAAGGTTACAGCGAGGAATATATCAGGGAAATCCTCAGAGAGCTCTGTGCCCTGGGTGCCGAAAAGGTAGTTCTCACAGGTGTTTCCTATGATAAACAGAGCCTTGGTGTGGCAACTTATGACAGCGTAAGCGGTGAATATTCCTACATAAAGAGCGACAAAATCAACAGTATGTTCCACGGTACCGGAGATGTGTGGGCAAGTACTTTTGCAGGAGCCTTTACAAAAGGAATGAGCTTTACCGATGCGGTGAAAGCGGCAACCGAATTTACTGTTGAAGCAATAAAGGCAACCCTTGATGACAGGGAAGAGCATTGGTACGGCGTGAAATTTGAGAGTTGTCTTCACAGACTTACAAACATAGACTGTTAAAAAGTCGGTTACAAAAATGCTTCGGAGGATGCGAAGTTATGACGAAATGTATCAGCCAGAATAACAGAAAAAAGACTTTTTGCGACAGGTTCAAAGGGGCTTTTGAGGGGACATCGGGCATTAGCAAGGAATACATACTGGTGTTTTCGCTCTTGTTTCTTGTAATTACCTCTTTGGTGTACATGCCTTTTATAATAAGGGGAAAGAGCCTTATCTGGGAGGTTGACGGACTGTCCCAGCACTATCTGGCACTTATGTATATCGGACAGTGGTTCCGGGATATTTTATATAATGTGTTTGTGGAACACACCCTGTCTGTGCCGCTGTGGGATTTCAGCATCGGTGCAGGCGGCGATGTGCTGACTACCTTCAACTATTACGGACTGGGAGACCCTCTTTGTCTTCTCTCGGTGTTTGTCCCTGAGGAATATACTGTCCATCTTTATAATTTCCTGATTATTCTCAGACTTTATCTTTCGGGTCTGTTTTTCTCTCTCTTTTGCTTTAAGATGAAGCAGAGAGGGTTTGAGACAATGTTTGGTGCGTTCGCCTATGTTTTTTCGGGATATGCACTGTATGCAGGCTCCAGACATCCCTTCTTCCTGATGCCCATGGTATGCTTTCCTCTGATGCTTATAGGTGCGGAGAAAATCCTCAGAAAAGAAAGCCCCGTGCTGTTTGTTTCTGTGGTGTTTGTGTCGTTTCTGAGCAATTTCTATTTCAGCTATATGCTGGTTATTCTTACTGTGATTTATGTAGCGGTGAGATTCTTTACTGTGAAAGAAAACAGGAAAATAAAAACTACTGCAATGACAGTGGGAAAATTCCTGCTGTCTGGCACAGTTGGAGTAATGATGTCCTGCGCGGCACTTGTTCCCGTACTCATAGTTTTTCTGGGTAATGACCGCTCGGGAGTTGAGCGCAGCGGCTTTAACCTTTTGAATAATTTTGATTTTTACTCCTCGTTTTTCAGCAGATTTATGTCCTATTCCACTCCCGGCACATGGACTATGACAGGCTTTGCGCCGGTGTCGCTGATTGCGGTAGTGCTGCTTTTCAGGAAAAAAGGAGAGTATCTTTATCTCAAGATTCTCTTTGCGATATTTACTCTTATGCTGATGATTCCTGCGGTGTCGAAGATTATGAACGGCTTTGCCTATGAGGCTAACCGCTGGATATGGGGATATGCATTCCTGCTTTCTTTTATCGGTGTGGTGATGTTCCGTTCACTCCTTTCAATGAGGAGCAAAGATAAAATTACCCTGGTGATTTTTGCGGGAATATATCTGATTGTGAGCGCGGTTGTTGCCAAAGCCTTCGATGTTACAATGGTGCTCCAGTATGCGATATTTGCTTTTCTGGTAATGCTTTTTGTTCTGGCAAAGGAACTTTCTGACAAAAAGGGAAGACGGATTCTCAAGGGTGCTGTGGCAGTTCTCTCGGTTGCGTCTGTTGTTCTGAATGCTTTTTGTTGCTATTCTGCGGAGTTCTCCAATTATATCTATGAATTCATAGATGTAAAAAAGGCTTATGCTATGGTTGACAACTCTGTAAGCAAAAAAATGAGAGATGAAATGAAGGAAGAATTCTGTCGTTTTGAGCAGATAGAGAATACTGTGCGAAATGCTCCCGTAGTGGATGATACCAATGGTGTAGCCTTCTATTGGAGTCTTTGCGATAATCGCATCGGTGAGTACCTCAAAGACAGCGGTGCGGTAAGATATACCACCTACAATTTCCAGCATCTCTATAAATTTACCGCCCTTGACTCTCTGTTTTCGGTGAAGTATTTCTTCACGGACACACCCGAGGCAAATGTTCCTTACGGCTATGAATTTTTGAAGGAGATTAAAACCGCTACGGGTAAATTTTCTGTTTACGAGAATAAATATCCCCTTCCTTTGGGCTTTACGTACTCCGACTACATAACCCGCGATGATTATATGAAACTCAGCAACGCACAGCGTCAGGAAGCGCTTATGTCAAGTGTGCTTCTTGAAGATGCTGCCGAGGGATTTGAGAAAGGGGATGTCGCTCTCACAAGTTACGAGCTACCCTTTGAGATTACCGCTACCGATGGAGCGAAGGTTGAAGGCAACAAAATTACCACACTCAAAAAGGATGGAAAAATAACACTTTCGTTTGATAGTGTGGAGGACTGTGAGCTTTATCTGAACTTTACGGGACTTAATTGCGATAATTACCTTGACAATGAGGAAGTTTGCAGAGAAAGCGGTAAATGGGACAAAATGACATTTACCGAGAAACTTTCGGTGAAAAAAGAAGTGCTTTACAGCAAGGATATAAAAGAGTTTACTTTCAGAATCAATTCTCTTGAGTATACTCCTAAGTTTACGTTGTCCACTCCCGATTATCAGAATTATGATGGTATACACGATTACCTTGTAAATCTGGGTTATACCGATAAGGCGAGAGATACGATTACTGTTGAGATAAGTCATCCCGGAGAGTATTCCTTTGATGAGATGAAGGTTGTGGTTCAGCCTATGGATAACTATGTTAAGAATGTTACCGACAGGGCAGAGCACACTCTGGAGAATGTTGTCATTAATGATAACTCTTTCTCGGGCGATATAACTCTCACAGAACCTCAGCTTCTTTTCTTGTCGGTGCCTTATTCAAAGGGTTTCAAGGCATATGTAAACGGTGAGGAAACAGAAATTCTCCAAGCCAATACCTGGGCAATGGCACTGCCTCTCTCTGCGGGGGAAAATCACATAGAGTTCAAATATTACACCCGCGGACTTTCGGCAGGAATTGTGGTATCCGCGGCAGGATTTGTTGCTTTCGGCGCTATGATTTTTATGGGTTGCCGCAAGAAAAAATCCCCTGCAAAGAAAAAATAACTTATAAGGGACACTCCGATACCGAGGTGTCCCTTTTGTGTTTCAAAACTGTAAATTGACAAATTCTTAAAATGATATATAATGTATTTATTATAAAGTGGTGTAGTATATTCAAAAGTACATTCAGGATATAACCAAAAGTTAATCTGAGGAGGATTTTTCGCCTTGTTTACTATATTAAAAGAACACCGCCATTTCGGAAAGCAGATTATGCTGCTGGCGGTTAACGACCTTAAAAAAACCTACAAAGGTGCGGCTATCGGACCCCTTTGGGCGGTTATCAAACCTGCTTTTACCCTCTTTGTGTATTGGTTTGCCTTTGATGTGGGTCTCAAGAGCAGCGGCCCCATCCAGTGGAACGGACAGGAATTTGAGAGATTCATATTTATGCTTGTGGGTTTCATTCCCTGGTTCTTTATAACAGACAGCATAACTCTGGGTGCAAAATCCATCAGGATGAACATGCAGTTTGTCACCAAGGTTTCATTCCCTGTATCCACAATTATGACTTTTACCGCTATCGCAAGACTCTTTGTTCATTTGTTTCTGGCGGTTATTATGTACGGCATTCTGCTTCTTTACGGCTATATGCCCACGGTTTACAACTTTCAGTTCTTCCTGTATTGCCCGCTGATGTTTATGTTCTTTGTGGCTCTCACCTGGTCTACTGCTCCCATGGCAGCATTCTCCAAGGATTTTGAGAATATGGTTGTATCCATAATGTCAGGTGTGTTCTGGCTTTCCGGCGTTATTTACAACAGCTACGATTTGGGTATTCCCTGGCTTGAGAAGGTTATGCTCTTTAATCCCATCAACTTCTTTGCCAACGGATACAGAAACGCTTTTATCTATAACACATGGTTCTATGAAAACGAAATTGAACTTGTGATTTTTCTTGCAGAATTCCTGCTGGTCTTCGCCTTCGGCGTATTTAACTACAACCGTCTGCGCAAGACCCTCCCCGATGTGCTTTAAGGAGGTGTACTTATGAGCGAAGCAATTATTTCTTTTAATAATGTCAGCAAGGAGTACACACTCTACAAAAGCGATCAGGAACGCTTCAAAGCGCTTTTTTTCAAGAGCCGCAAGGCAAAGATTAACAAGGCGCTTCAGAATGTCACCTTCTCCATCGGCAGAGGAGAGGCTATCGGCGTAATTGGTGACAACGGCGCAGGTAAATCCACAATTCTCAAGCTTATCACAGGCGTTGCTTACCCCACCAAAGGTGAGGTTGTCGTAAACGGCAAGGTTGCCGCACTTCTGGAGCTCACTGCCGGTTTCTCTATGGAAATGACAGGCAGAGAGAATATCTACCTCAAAGGCTATATCCTTGGTCTTACCGATAAGGAAATCAAGCGTATTGAGGAGAGAATCGTTGAGTTCGCCGAGCTTGGCGACTATATCGACCAGCCCGTGCGTACTTACTCAAGCGGTATGAAGATGCGTCTCGGTTTTGCCATCAACGTCAACATCGAGCCTGATGTGCTTGTTATTGACGAGGCACTCTCCGTTGGTGATGCTACATTCAAGAAAAAGTGTAAGAATAAAATTTCCGAGATTATTGCAAGCGGCGTTACAGTGCTTTATGTAAGCCACTCTGCGGATTCTGTCAGAGAACTCTGCCCCCGTGCAATCTATATGAAGAAGGGTCAGCTTGTATATGACGGACCCACAGAGGAAGCGCTCAGAATTTATCAGGAAAATAAGGCTAAGAAAAAGTAAGGAGAATTGTTATGGTACATGCATTGATTTTTGCAGGCGGCGTTGGCTCCAGAATGAAGTCTTCGGACATTCCCAAGCAGTTTATTGATGTGGACGGAAAACCCATTATTATCCGCACACTTGAGCATTTTGCAAAGCACGAAGAGGTTGACGATATCGTAATCTCCTGCATTGCCGACAAGATTGATTACCTCAGAGGCCTTATTGAAATGCATAATGTGGGCAAGGTTGTGTCCATTGTGGCAGGTGGCGCCAACGGTCACCAGAGCATTCACAACGGTCTTGTGGAGATAGAGAAGAGAGCGGTACCCTCTGATGTGGTGCTTATCTGTGACGGCGTACGTCCCATGCTTTCCAAAAAACTCATCAGCGATTGTATCGAAACCGCAAGAGAGTTTGAGACAGCGGTACCCGTAACACCCAGCATTGACTCTGTGCTGGAGTCTCCCGACGGTGAGACCTGCTCAAAGTCTCTGCCCAGAAAGCAGATGTTTATTACACAGGCTCCTCAGGGCTACACAATGCGCAAGATTATGTGGGCACACGACGAGGCAGAGAAGAGAGGCATCACAAATCCCATCTCCTCCTCGGAGCTTCTCATTGAACTTGGAGAGACCGTGAGAATTTTCCAGGGTATCCGCGAGAATATCAAGGTAACAACCCCCGAAGACCTCCAGACTCTCCGCTCATATTTCTATTACGAGAGCTTCAAGAATTTTGCAAAAGAAGAACTCAAATACGACCTTTGATTAATTGAACAGAATCAGCGGACACATTCGGAACACAAGAATGTGTCCGCTTTTGTTATAGTTAAAATCGGCAGGATTTTTTTCGGGATATAGGTTGACAATGAGAAATTACTTTGATATAATATCTAGCGTTGACGCAATTTAATATGCAGGTATGGCGGAATTGGCAGACGCGCATGGTTCAGGTCCATGTGAAAGCAATTTCATGCAGGTTCAAGTCCTGTTACCTGCACCATAAGAATAAGGGATACCAGAAGGTATCCCTTTTCTTATTTTTGTGCAGGTAAGAGGACTTGAAGGCGACTGTGCCGAGGCGGAGGTGGAACACCGGAGCCGAAGGTGAAAACACTCCGGTGGAGTGTTTTTAGGGAGAGCGTTGATGTAGATATGTTTTTATGCACGCCCCAACAAGCGGGGCGGGTGTTATCAATTATATACAACCACTGTTACCTGCACCATAGGAATAAGGGATACCGTTTGGTATCCCTTTTCTTGTTTTTGTGCAGGCAAGAGGACTTGAAGGCGACTGTGCCGAGGCGGAGGTGGAACACCGGAGCCGAAGATAAAAACACTCCGGTGGAGTGTTTTTAGGGAGAGTGTTGATGTAGATATGTTTTTATGCACGCCCCAACAAGCGGGGCGGGTGTTATCAATTATATACAACCACTGTTACCTGCACCATAAGAATAAGGGATACCGTTTGGTATCCCTTTTCTTATTTTTGTGCAGGCAAGAGTACTTGTGTGTATGTGTATCACGAAAATTACTATCTTTCGGGTAAGGGCTGATCATTGGTTTTTCTGTCTGCTTTGCTTGATAGGGAAGGGCGTTTTGAGAGGGTTTGTATTTTTGAGGGCAGAAATGAGAAAAAGACAGAATATACCTTGTGTTTTATGCTTGTTTTATTGCAGAAAAATGTTGATTTTAATATATATTAATGTTATAATAAACTTAAATTGTTAAAAAACTTTGAATACGACGGATGCTTCGTTATCGCAAAGAGTTCTTATCCTTCAAACGGATATGAACTTACAAGTCCGGACAGGCAGTATTTCGCGGGGCTGTGGGATCCAAAAGGAAATATAATCCCGTTTTTTGACCCGCTCTCGCGCCTGAGGGCGGGGTTTGTTTTACATATCGATATTAATGTTATCGATATTGATGACATCGATTAACATTTTGATAATACCCATTTGCGTCTTTATTTGTTAAAATATTAACGAAGTTGTAAAATGAGAGGTATGTTTGTCTTGTTCCGTATCGGCGGGGTAGGGCGGACTGAAATCAATACAGTGTTCAACAGCAGATAAAACTGCTGTATTAAATAATCAATAATTAAAAAATTTTTAAAAAGGGGAATAATAATGAACAAAATTACCGTAATCGGCTCCGGCAGCGTTGGATCCACAATTGCCTATACTTTAACTGTAACAGGCATTGCATCCGAAATTGTAATGATTGACATCAATCAGGAGAAGTCTCTGGGTGAGGCACTGGATATCAGACAGGGTGTTCCTTTCTGCAATCCTGCTACCATTTATGCAGGCTCTTATGAGGATGCTAAGGATTCTGATATCGTTATTATCACATCCGGTGTGGCAAGACAGCCCGGTCAGTCCAGACTTGACCTGGCACAGACCAACGTTAACATTCTTAAACTGGTAGCCAAGGATATCGTTAAGCATGCACCTGACGCTACATATATTATCGTAAGTAATCCCGTTGATGTACTCACCTATGTTTTCCATAAGATTTCCGGAATTCCCGAGGAGCGTATCATCGGCTCCGGTACCATTCTTGATACCGCTCGTCTGCGTTCACGTGTTGCTGAGTATTACGATGTAAACCAGAAGAACGTTCACGCATACGTTCTCGGTGAGCACGGTGATTCTTCGTTCGTACCCTGGTCTGTTGCAAATATCTCCAATGTTCCCATTGAGGATTACAGAAACGCTCTTGTTAATTCCAACGAGTATCCCGAGTTTGACCGCGAAGAGGTTGAGAACTATGTCCGCAAGTCCGGCGCTCGTGTTATTCAGCGCAAGGGTGCTACATTCTATGCAGTATCCATTTCCGTTTGCCACATCTGCAAATGCTTACTCAGCGGTATTGATACAACAATGACAGTTTCAACTATGCTCCATGGCGAGTACGGCATTGAGGACGTTTGTCTGAGCCTTCTCAGCGTAGTAGGCCACAAGGGTGCTCACAGTAAGGTGCTTCTGCCTCTGAATGACGAGGAAATCAAGGCTCTGCACCACAGCGCTGAGTGTCTCAAAGAGATTATTAACAATATCGAGATTTAAGGAAAGGTTGTTATATAATGGAATATCGTATTGAACATGATTCCATGGGCGAGATGAAAGTGCCTGCTGACCGTCTTTGGGCAGCACAGACACAGAGAAGCCACGAGAACTTTGAAATCGGCGTAGGTATCGAAACTATGCCCCGTGAAATTATCAATGCTTTCGGCGTGCTCAAAAAAGCAGCGGCTATCACAAACAATGCACTGCGCCCCGAGAAGATGACAGAGGAAAAACTCTCTGCTATCAAAGAGGCTTGCGATGAGATTATGGCAGGTCAGCTTAACGGCCACTTCCCCTTGGTTGTCTGGCAGACAGGTTCAGGTACTCAGTCAAATATGAACTCCAATGAGGTTATTGCAAACCGCGGTAATCAGATTTTAGGCAAAACACTTCTTCATCCCAATGATGATGTAAATATGAGCCAGTCCTCCAATGATACATTCCCCACAGCAATGCACATTGCCGCAGTTCTTTCTTTAGAGGACAAGCTTATTCCTGCGGTGGAGGAGCTTATCGCTACCTTCAAGAGACTTGAGGAGGAGAATGAGGGCATCGTAAAGAGCGGCAGAACCCACCTCCAGGATGCAACTCCCATTAAGTTCAGTCAGGAAATCAGCGGCTGGCGTTCAAGCCTTGAAAAGGACGTTGAACTTATCAAGCGTTCTCTGGAGCCTCTTTATGAGCTGGCTCTGGGTGGTACCGCAGTAGGTACAGGCCTCAATGCTCCCGCAGGCTTTGCTGAGAGAGTAGCAGAGGAAGTCGGCGGCATTACAGGCAAGCCCTTCGTTACAGCTGCTAACAAGTTCCACGCTCTCACATCCAAGGACGAGCTTGTGTTTGCACACGGTGCAGTCAAGGCTCTTGCCTGCGATATGATGAAGATTGCAAACGACGTCCGCTGGCTGGCATCCGGTCCCCGTGACGGTCTGGGCGAAATCTTTATTCCCGAAAACGAGCCCGGCTCATCCATTATGCCCGGTAAGGTTAACCCCACTCAGTGTGAGGCAGTTACAATGGTAGCTGTTCAGGTAATGGGTAACGATGTTGCCATCAGCATGGCAGCTTCACAGGGTAACTTTGAACTCAATGTGTTTATGCCTGTCTGCATTTACAACTTCCTGCAGTCTGCCCGTCTTCTGGCTGAGGCTATTGTATCCTTCAACAAGAACTGCGCAGTAGGCATCAAGGCTAATAAGGAAAAGATGCATCACAACCTGCACAATTCCCTGATGCTGGTTACTGCACTCAATCCTTATATCGGTTATGAGAATGCCGCAAAGACTGCCAAGAAGGCATATAAAGACAACATTTCCCTTAAGGAAGCCTGCGTTGAGCTTGGTTTCCTCACTGCAGATAAATTTGATGAGGTTTTCCATCCCGAAGAGATGGTTTGATTCGGAGGTAAATTCATGAAGGTTAGTTATTTCCCCGGGTGCACCCTGAAGAATAAGGCAAAAGACCTTGATATGTATGCATATAGGTCTGCCGAGGCTCTGGGCGTTACTCTGGAAGAAATCGAAAGCTGGCAGTGCTGCGGCGGCGTTTTCACCACCGCCCAGAACGAAGTTGCCACAAAGCTTTCTTCCGTTCGCGCACTTAAATATGCAAGCGACAGAAGCCAGCCTTTGGTAACAGTCTGCTCAGCTTGTCACAATGTTATCAAACAGACCAATCACGCAATGCAGACCAACAAAGCATTTGCTGACAAGGTCAACAGATATATGGCAGAAGACGGTGGCTACAACGGCGAGGCACAGGTGTATCACTATCTGGAGATGCTCCGCGATCTGGTGGGCTTTGAGACACTCAAGGAAAAGGTTGTAAACAGCCTCAAGGGTAAAAAGATTGCGGCTTATTACGGATGCCTGCTTCTTCGTCCCAACCGCGTGATGTGTATGGACGACCCCGAGAATCCCACCATTATGGAGGATTTCATCCGCGCTCTGGGTGCTGATGCGGTAGTTTACGCCAAGCGTAACGAGTGCTGCGGCGGCTACATTTCCGTAGAGAGCCCCGATGCTGCTAAGAAGAACAGCAATGCGATTATTGCAAACGCAAAGGCGGCAGGTGCTGAAATGATTATTACAGCTTGTCCTCTTTGTAAGTATAACCTTGAAAAGAGCGGTGCCGATATCCCTGTGGTTTACATCACAGAGATTCTGGCTGAGGCTCTGGGCGTAAAGGAGGATACAAATGCATAATACAGAGTATCTTCGTGAAGAGATTATCCGTATGAGCGGTGCAAATCCCGCCAAATGTATGCGTTGCGGCAAATGCTCCGCTACTTGTCCCGCATACGACGAGATGGAGTATCATCCCCATCAGTTTGTAAATATGGTAGAGTGCGGCGACATAGAGCCTCTGCTCAACTCTGAGTCACTTTATAAATGTCTTTCCTGCTTCGCTTGCATTGACAGATGTCCCAGAGGTGTAGAGCCTGCAAAGTTTGTAGAGGCTGTCCGTCTTACTGCTATCAGACAGCAGGGCGCAAACCGTATGACTGCTGACAATGTGCCCCCCATGATTGATGAGGACACACCCCAGCAGCTTCTTGTAAGCGCTTTCAGAAAATATACAAAGTAAAGGAGGAAAAGACAAATGCAAAGAGTTGGCGTTTTTGTATGCTGGTGCGGAAGCAATATTGCAGGTACAGTTGATGTGCAGGCAGTAGCCGAGGCTCTGAAGAAAGAGCCCGGAGTAGTCTTTTCCACCGATTATCAATATATGTGTTCCCAGGCAGGACAGGATATGATTAAGGCTGCTGTTAAAGAGCATAACCTTACAGGCATTGTTGTCTGCTCCTGTTCACCCAGAATGCACGAGGCTACCTTCCGTAAAACTGCGGCTGCCGCAGGACTTAATCCTTATATGGTTGAAATTGCCAATATCCGTGAGCAGTGCTCCTGGGTTCATAAGGATATGCTCACAGGCACCGAGAAGGCTATTATTTTAGGTAAAGCTGCTGTTGCCAAGGTAAATCTCAATGCACCCCTTACTCCCGGCGAGTCACCTGTTACCAAGCGTGCGCTGGTTATCGGCGGCGGTATCGCAGGTATCCAGACAGCTCTGGATATTGCCGACGCAGGTTTCGAGGTTGACATCGTAGAGAAGAAGCCCACCATCGGCGGCAAGATGGCTCAGCTTGACAAGACATTCCCCACACTGGACTGTGCGGCTTGTATTCTGACTCCCAAAATGGTTGACGTTGCCCAGAACGAAAAAATCCGTATCTTCTCATACAGTGAGGTTACAGATGTGAAGGGCTTCGTTGGTAACTTCGATGTTACTATCAAGAAGAATGCACGTTTCGTCAAGGAAGAGATTTGTACAGGTTGCGGTGCTTGCGTAGAGAAGTGCCCCATGAAGAAAATTCCCAACGAGTTCAATCTGGGTATGGATAACCGCAGTGCAATCTACATTCCTTTTGCTCAGGCAGTTCCCAAGGTTGCAACCATCGACCCATCTGCCTGTAATATGCTGAAGAAGGGCAAGTGCGGTATCTGCTCCAAGGTTTGTGCCGCAGGTGCTATTGATTATACCCAGAAGGACGAGTATATCGAGGAGAAGTACGGTGCTATTGTGGTGGCAACAGGCTTCAATCCTATCAGTATGGATAAGTTTGATGAGTTTGCCTACAATCAGTCCAAGGACGTTATTACTTCCCTTGAGTTTGAGCGTCTTACCAATGCGGCAGGTCCCTCAGCAGGTAAGCTTCTCCGCCCCTCCGACGGCAAGCATCCCCACACTATTGTCTTTGTACAGTGTGTAGGCTCCAGATGCGAGGCTTGTGCCCAGAAGGGTAAGGAGTACTGCTCCAAGATTTGCTGTATGTATACCGCAAAGCACGCAATGCTCACAAGAGATAAATATCCCGATACCGAGGTTTACGTATTCTACATTGACGTAAGAACACCCGGTAAGAACTTTGACGAGTTTTATCGTCGTGCAGTTGAAGAGTACGGCGTTAAATATATCAAGGGTATGGTTGGCAAGGTAACCCCCGAAGGCGACAAGCTGAAGGTTCAGGCCTCCGACCTTATCGCAAACAAGCAGCTGCATATTGATGCCGATCTGGTAGTTCTTGCAGCGGCTATCGAGCCCGACAAGTCCGCACGTCCCCTTGCAACAATGCTTACTGCAAGTATGGATACAAACGACTTCTTCACAGAGGCTCATCCCAAGCTCAGACCCGTAGAAAGCCCCACAGCAGGTGTGTTCCTCTCAGGTGCTTGTCAGGGTCCCAAGGATATCCCCGAAACAGTATCTCAGGCAGGTGCCGCAGCCTCCAAGGTAATCGGTCTCCTTGCCAAGGATAAGCTTACAGGTAACCCCTGTGTTGCAAATTCCAACGAGCTTATGTGTAACGGATGTTCCTCCTGTGCAAATGTATGTCCCTACGGTGCTATTACTTACATTGATAAGGAGTTCCGTATGCCTGACAGAACCACCAAGCTCAGAAGAGTGGCAGAGGTTAATCCTGCTGTTTGTCAGGGTTGCGGTGCTTGTACCGTTACCTGCCCCTCAGGCGCTATGGACCTGAAGGGATTTGCAAACTTACAAATTATGGCGGAGGTTGACGCAATATGCAAGTAAATGAATATAAGCCTTTAATAGTTGCATTTTGCTGCAACTGGTGCTCTTATGCGGGCGCTGACCTTGCAGGAAACAACCGTCTCAACTACCCTGCGGATGTAAAGATTATCCGCGTGCCCTGTTCCTGCCGCGTTATCCCCATGTTTATTCTCCGTGCATTCCAGCGTGGTGCAGACGGAGTTATCATCTGTGGTTGCCACCCCGGTGACTGCCACTACACTTCCGGTAACTACTATACCCGTCGCCGTATGGCTGCTCTTTTCTCCATGCTGGACTTCTTGGGTATAGAGAGAGAACGTACCCGTGTTGAGTGGGTATCTGCTGCCGAGGGTGCAAAGTTTGCCGCTACAATGAATGATTTTGTAGAGACAGTGACCGCACTTGGCGAAAATAAGAGATTGGAGGATCTGAGATGCAAAAAATAACTCGTGACCTTTTAATCGATAAGGCATCAGCCCTCCTTTCAGACGGCGTTGTGAGCTGTGTTTTAGGTTGGAAAAAAGGTGAGTTCGACTACGACGTAACTCCCGCTGTGTTCGAAAGCGTTGATGAACTCATAAAGAATTTCGTATTCAATGACTTCTGCGGTGCAAACTTCTCAAAATATCTGGTGTACAAAACACAGAATATTGAGGGTAAAATTCTTGTTTTCCTCAAGCCCTGTGACACTTACAGCTTTAACCAGCTTCTCACCGAGCATCGCTTTGACCGCGAAAAGGTTTACGCAGTGGGCATTCCCTGCGAAGGTATGGCTGATATTTCCAAGGTTAGGGCAATCTGCGGTGAAGGTATCGCTTCCATCGACACAAGCGGCGAGAAGATGCTTGTTACCACTCTCTACGACGATGAGCCCGTGGCAGTTGAAACCCGTGATGTTCTTGCAGAGAGATGCATTAACTGCAAGAGCAAAAAGCACGTTGCATTCGACGAGCTGATAGGCGAAGACGGCGATGTTATCGACTCTGACCGTTTCGACGAGGTTGCACGTCTGGAGGCTCTTACTCCCGATGAGAGATTTGCTTTCTGGCAGAATGAGCTTTCCCGTTGTATCCGTTGTAATGCTTGCAGAGACGCTTGTCCTGCCTGCACCTGTGAGAAATGCGTTTTCGATAATCCCAATTCCGGCGTTGAGAACAAATCTCCCGCTAATGAGTTTGAAGAAAAATTATTCCATATTATCAGAGCATACCACGTTGCAGGTCGTTGCACCGACTGCGGCGAATGCTCAAGAGTATGTCCCCAGAACATTCCTCTCCACCTTCTCAACCGTAAGTTCATCAAGGATATGAACGAGTTCTACGGCGAGTATCAGGCAGGTGCCGAGGTGGGTATGCGTGCTCCTCTTGTAGACTATACCACCGAGGATTTGGAGCCCGGTGAGGTTTTTGACAGGAGGGATACAGATGCTTAAGTGTTCTCTTGATAAACTCAATCTTATCTTCAGCGAGATTGCAAAGAACTCCGAACTCTATCTTCCTGTTGATGGCAGCGACGGCAGTGCTGCTTACAAGAAGTGGGAAGAGGGCACAACTTTGAGTGGTGCTCTTAATACCGTAAGAAGCCCCAAGGACTTCTTCTTCCCCCAGACCGAGAATCTTATGGGATTCAGGACACAGGGCAAGACCATTGAGATTATTGACACAAGAAGCGAACTCGAGGATTTTGTTATTTTCGGTGTAAGAGCTTGTGATGTCAAGAGTTTCGATGTTCTTGACAGAGTTTTCCTCAGCGAGCCTGTGGACAGTTACTATGCTATGCGCAGAAGCCACGGTGTTATTATTTCCCTTGCCTGCACAAGACCCTCCGAGACTTGCTTCTGCAAGACTTTCGGCATAGACCCCGCAGTACCTCAGGGTGATATCTCAGCTTGGAAAACCGAAACAGAGATTTTCTTTGAGGCTAATAATGAAAAGGGCGAGGCACTGCTCTCGTCACTTGGCGCACTCCTTGAGGATTGCGACAACACAGAGGTTGAGGCACAGAAGGCAAAGATTAATGCTGTAATGGACAAGCTTCCCCTTAAAGCACTTACAACAGAGGGCTTTGGCGGTGGCAAAACCGCAGAACTTTTCGATGCACCTCAGTGGGCAGAACTTTCCGAGGCTTGTCTCGGTTGCGGCACCTGTACTTTTGTGTGCCCCACCTGCCAGTGCTATGATATTAAGGATTTCAACACAGGTAACGGCGTTATCCGTTTCAGATGCTGGGACTCCTGTATGTATTCTGATTTTACCAAGATGGCTCACGGCAACAACCGCCTTACCCAGAAGGAGCGTTTCCGTCAGAGATTTATGCACAAACTTGTGTATTATCCCGAGAATAACGACGGTATGTTCAGCTGTGTCGGTTGCGGCAGATGCCTTGCAAAGTGTCCCATTTCTATGAATATAGTTAAAGTAATGAAAGAGATTGGAGGAAATAAAGGTGAGTAATATTAATGAAACTTTGATTCCCGCAATCGGCGTCATTACAGATGTGCGCATTGATACACCCGATATAAAAACCTTCAGAGTCGTAACTACTGACGGCAAGAAGGCTTTTGACCACAGACCCGGTCAGTGTGCAATGCTTTCGGTACCCGGTGTGGGTGAGGCGATGTTTTCCATAACATCTTCTCCTACAAACGAGGAATATATGGAGTTTTCCATTAAGAAGTGCGGCTGTGTAACCGATTGGTTGCATCAGGCAGAGGTCGGTCAGCAGATTACCATCCGCGGACCCTACGGCAAGCCCTTCCCCGTAGATGATGTTTTTGCAGGAAAAGACCTGCTCTTCATCGCAGGCGGTGTTGGTCTGGCTCCTCTGCGTTCCGTAATCAACTACTGCCGCCACTATCGTGACCGCTACGGCAAGATTGACATCGTTTACGGCTCACGAAGCAAGGATGACCTTCTGGACTATCAGGAGATTATTGAAGAGTGGCAGACCGATGACGGTGTCAATGTTCACCTGACAATTGACAATCCTCAGGAGGGTTGGGACGGACATGTGGGCTTTGTTCCCAATTATGTAAAAGAACTTGGCTTTGACACCAACAAGGTAGCCGTTATCTGCGGTCCTCCCATTATGATTAAGTTCACTCTTGACGGACTTTGCGGTATCGGTTTTGAGAAGACTGATGTTTACACAACTCTGGAACTTCGAATGAAGTGCGGTGTTGGTAAATGCGGAAGATGCAACGTTGGTGCCAAATACGTCTGCAAGGACGGTCCCGTCTTCCGTTGCGACGAACTCGAAGAACTTCCCAGCGAGTATTAAAGGAGAATATATATGGAAAATACAGTTAATATTTTTCTTTTCGGTAAAAAGTACGAAGTGCCTGAAAACCTGACAATTATGACTGCTATGGAATATGCTGGCTATCAGCTGGTTCGCGGATGCGGTTGCAGAAACGGTTTCTGCGGTGCATGTGCAACAATTTACCGTATAAAAGGTGACAGAGAATTACACGCTTGTCTTGCTTGTCAGACAAAGGTTGAGGACAATATGTACATTGCTACATTGCCTTTCTTCCCCCTTGTCAAGCAGGTGTATGATATCGAAACAATCCCCACAACCGAGACTGTTATGATGCAGCTCTATCCCGAGGTTTACGCCTGTATCGGTTGTAATGCCTGCACAAAGAGCTGTACACAGGGCCTCAATGTTATGCAGTACATAGCTTATGCTCAGCGCGGCGACTTTGAGAAGTGCGCAGAGGAGTCCTTTGACTGCGTAATGTGCGGTGTTTGTTCATCCAGATGCCCCGCAGGTATTTCTCATCCTCAGGTAGCAATGCTTGCAAGAAGAATCAACGGCAAGTACCTTGCTCCCGGATGCGGCCATCTTGAGGACCGTGTAAGAGAGATTAAAAACGGTGATTTCAACGAGCTTATCGAGGCACTTATGCAGAAGCCTATCGATGAGATGAAAGAACTCTACAATAACAGAGAAATAGAGAAGTAAGGAGGAAAAGCGAATGTATTCAGAGAAATTTCAGAAGTCTTTGGAACTGGTAGAAAAAGCCAGAGAAAAGAATATTGCATTAGAGCCTGAGAGAATGACAGCAAAGCAGAAGGAAGATTTGCTCGCAGCTTTTCATCCTGATTACAGACAGGACCAGTTCGATACACTCAAAATCGGTCCCAACAAAGGCGATAAGGTTCCCTTTGAACTCTGTGATATCTTACAGGCACACAGCCGTATCACCGCTGACAGCGTTGACCTTACAAATCCCGACTATGAGACAGATGTTCTTATTATCGGTGGCGGCGGTGCAGGTGCTTCAGCAGCTATCGAAGCAAATGCAGCAGGCGCCGATGTTATGATTGTTACAAAGCTTCGTATCGGCGATGCAAACACAATGATGGCAGAGGGTGGCATTCAGGCTGCCGACAAGCCCAACGACTCTCCCGCAATTCATTTTGTGGATGCTTTCGGCGGCGGTCATTTTGCCGCAAAGAGAGAGCTTCTTCAGAAGCTTGTATGTGATGCTCCCGAGGCAATTCAGTGGCTCTCAAACTTAGGTGTTGAGTTCGACAAGGATGCTGACGGCACAATGGTTACAACCCACGGTGGCGGTACTTCCCGCAAGCGTATGCACGCAGCTAAGGACTACTCCGGCGCTGAGATTATGCGTACTCTCCGTGACGAGGTTATCAACCGCAATATCCCCGTAATTGACTTTACTGCAGCTATCGAGCTTATTCTCGATGATAACGGCAATGCCGCAGGTGCAGTTCTTATGAATATGGAAACCCGTGAGCTCCTTGTTGCAAAGGCAAAGACTGTTATTATTGCAACAGGCGGTGCAGGTCGTATGCACTATCAGGGATTCCCCACATCCAACCACTACGGTGCAACAGCCGATGGTCTTGTGCTGGGTTACAGAGCAGGTGCAAAGCTCCTCTATGCTGAAACTCTCCAGTATCATCCCACAGGTGTTGCATATCCCGAGCAGATTTTCGGTGCTCTTGTTACCGAGAAGGTTCGTTCTCTGGGCGCAAAGCTTATAAACGTAAACGGCGAGGTATTTATGCATCCTCTGGAGACCCGTGACGTTGCTGCTGCTTCCATTATCCGCGAGTGCAGTGAGCGCTCAAGCGGTGTTGACACAGGCGACGGTCAGGGCGTATGGCTGGACACTCCCATGATTGAGAAAATCGGCGGCGAGGGTACCATTATGAAGAGAATCCCCGCTATGTGGAGAATGTTTGACAAGTACGGCATCGACATCCGCAAGGAGCCTATCCTTGTTTATCCCACACTTCACTATCAGAACGGCGGTCTTGATATTGATGCAAACTGTATGACTACCAATATCGAGAACCTCTTTGTTGCAGGTGAGGCTGTTGGCGGTATCCACGGCAAGAACCGTCTTATGGGTAACTCCCTCCTTGATATCATTGTTTTCGGCAGAAGCGCAGGTATAAATGCCGCTGCAAAAGCAAAGGATGTAACAGTAGGCGAGCTTACTCTGGCTCACATCGAGAAGTTTGAGAAAGAGATTGCTGATGCAGGTATCACTACCGAGACTGTTTCTCCCAAACTTCTTCCCAACTATACAAAACAGAAAAGCATTTAAGGAGTAGTATATCGATGAGCATATTTAATGGCGTTATTTCCATCAGCGATATCTACACATTGCTGTTTGTTGTTTTCGGTGTTCTTCTGTTCGGTTACGCACTGGGCAGAATTACCATCAAGGGTGTATCCCTTGGTGATGCAGGCGTTTTCATTATTGCGCTTGTTGCGGGTGCACTTTTGTTCAGCGTTAATAAGGACAATGAACTTTTATTTGCGGCATCCGCAAAGCCCTATGATTTTTCCGAAGGACTTAAAATTATCGAGAGCTTAGGCCTTGTGCTGTTCGTAACTTCCGTTGGTTACATTGCAGGCCCCAAGTTTTTTGGCAACTTCAAGAAAAACTTTAAGTCTTATGTCCTTTTAGGCCTCATAATAATCATTGCAGGCGGACTTTCCGCTGTGGGATGTATCTTTGCAGGCGACTTCATCGGATACGGCTCAACCATTGAGACCCGCGACGGCTTCGTTGCTATGATTGTAGGTCTGCTCTCAGGTTCACTTACTTCTACACCCGCTTTTGCTGCCGCAAAGGCAACAGTTGCCGAGGAGTATGTAGGTCTTGTTTCCGTTGGTCACGGTATTGCATATATCTTCGGTGTTGTAGGCGTTGTTCTCTTTGTTCAGATTATTCCCAAGCTTACGAAGGCAAATATGGAAGAAGAGCGTGCAAAGCTGGTTGTAAGTGCTGATAAAGCCGATAAGAAATCAGGCAAGAAGCTCTTTGAAATCGACCATCTCGGTGTTGCAGGTTTTGCTCTGGCAGCAATCCTCGGTACTCTTGTGGGTCAGATTAAGATTCCTCTCTCTTCCGCAGGACTCAGCGGCACCTGCTTCTCTCTTACCACCACAGGCGGCTGTCTGCTGGTAAGCCTTATACTGGGACATTTCGGCAAAATCGGCCCTGTCAGCATTATGCCCACCCAGAATACTCTCAAGATTTTCAGAGAGCTGGGTCTTGTATTCTTCCTGGTAGGCGCAGGTATTCCCGGCGGCGCAGAGTTTGTAGCAAACTTTGACCTTATGTATTTTGTATATGGCATAGTTATGACTATATTCCCGCTTATTATCGGCTTCCTCTTTGCAAAATACGTACTCAAGCTCAGCTTGCTTAACAACCTGGGTTCCATCACAGGCGGTATGACAAGCACACCTGCACTGGGTACTCTTATCGGAGTAGCAGGAACAGAAGATGTTGCAGCAGCATACGCAGCAACATATCCCATTGCTCTCATAGCAGTTGTTCTTGTTTCACAGTTCATCATTATTTTATTCTAAATTTTGAAAGGTAATCGATTATGGATATTTTTGCATTAGAAAAATACGGTATTACCGGCACAACCGAGATTGTGCACAATCCCTCCTACGAGGAGTTATTTGCAGCTGAAACCGATCCCTCTCTCGAAGGCTTTGAAAAAGGCCAGGTAACAGAGCTTGGTGCTGTCAATGTTATGACCGGTATCTACACAGGTCGTTCACCTAAGGATAAGTTCATCGTTATGGATGACAACTCCAAGGACACAGTTTGGTGGACTTCCGATGAGTTCAAAAACGACAACCATCCTTGCAGCGAGGAAAGCTGGAAAGTTCTCAAGGATATTGCAGTCAAAGAACTTTCTGATAAGAAACTCTATGTAGTTGATGTTTTCTGCGGTGCAAACAAGGATTCCAGAATGTCTATCCGATTCATTATGGAGGTTGCATGGCAGGCTCACTTCGTAAAGAATATGTTCATCAACCCCACCAAGGAGGAGCTTGAGAACTTCGAGCCCGACTTTGTATGCTACAATGCATCCAAGGCAAAGGTTGAGAACTTCAAGGAGCTGGGTCTCAATTCCGAAACCGCTTCTGTATTCAACATCACATCCCGCGAGCAGGTTATCCTCAACACATGGTACGGCGGCGAGATGAAAAAGGGTATGTTCTCAATGATGAACTACTACCTGCCCCTCAATGGTATGGCTTCTATGCACTGCTCTGCAAATACCGATATGAACGGCGAGAACACAGCACTGTTCTTCGGTCTTTCCGGTACAGGCAAGACTACTCTGTCCACCGACCCCAAGCGTCTCCTTATCGGTGACGACGAGCACGGTTGGGATGACAACGGCGTATTCAATTTCGAGGGCGGTTGCTATGCAAAGGTTATCAACCTTGACAAAGAGTCCGAGCCCGATATCTATGCTGCTATCAAGCGCAACGCTCTCCTGGAGAACGTAACTGTTGATGAGAACGGCGTATGTGATTTCGATGATGACTCCGTAACCGAGAACACCCGTGTTTCTTATCCCATCGACCACATCGAGAAGATTGTCCGTCCCGTTTCTGCGGCTCCTGATGCCAAGAACGTAATCTTCCTGTCTGCGGATGCTTTTGGCGTACTGCCTCCTGTTTCCATCCTCACACCTGAGCAGGCACAGTACTACTTCCTGTCAGGCTTCACATCAAAGCTCGCAGGTACAGAGCGCGGTATCACCGAGCCTACACCTACTTTCTCCGCTTGCTTCGGTCAGGCTTTCCTTGAGCTTCACCCCACAAAGTATGCAGAGGAGCTTGTTAAGAAGATGGAGAAGAGCGGCGCCAAGGCTTACCTCGTAAACACAGGCTGGAACGGTACCGGCAAGCGTATCTCCATTAAGGATACACGCGGTATCATCGATGCAATTCTCGATGGTTCTATCCTCAAGGCAGATACCAAGGAGATTCCTTACTTCAACCTTGCAGTGCCCACAGAACTTCCCGGTGTTGACACAGGTATCCTCGACCCCCGTGACACCTATGCTGACAAAGCACAGTGGGACGAAAAGGCAAAGGACCTTGCAGCTCGTTTCGTAAAGAACTTTGATAAGTACACTGGCAACGACGCAGGTAAGGCACTCGTTGAGGCCGGTCCTGAAGTTTAATCCGATAAATCAAAAGCAGAGAAGTACAGAAAAGTACTCCTCTGCTTTTTTCTTATGGAGTATTGAGAAATCGGATTCTGAATTCTATATTGATATCGGTATAAATCTATGCTATATTTTAAGCAGAAGGAGGTATTGCTATGTATAAACAGAACTTAACAAGGCTTATTTCAATACTTATCTGTATTCTGATGCTGTGTGGCGTTGCTTCGATTAGTGTCAGCGCTGACACAGGTCCCAAACCTTCGGTGCGGATTCTCTTTGAGAATATGGGAGACGAGCTTTGCTATGGCACTCTGCTTTCAAAGAATCCGTCAACAGGACCTGCCAGTGTATGGAATGGAGAGGAAGACCAGGCGATTCACAGCGACAACGAGTACTATTCCTATGCAAACCACGATTATTTGGTCTGGAAAGCATTTGTTGAGTATGAAGATACCGACGGCTACTACTTCCTGCAGGAAAGCTGGAAGGTAAGCGAGACCAAGAAAATTGAGTGGACGTATTATCCTCCAAACAGTTTCAAAATTCTCCTTTACTATCCCGAGATGGATACCTTTGCAGTCAGCGGTATTTATGAAAAATATGCCTTTGATACCTACTACACAGTAGATATGGATGGCGTGGATATCTCTTCAGTAAGCTATAACGAAGAGCTCAGCACAGACGAGAGACTTATTGCTCACCGCTCCTATGAGTACGGGGTGGAGATTACCGCCCTGATAGCACGAATCATTATTACCATTGTAATTGAAATGGCTGTGGCTCTGATATTCTTCTTCAGGGAAAAGAAACAGCTTCTCCTTCTTGCGGGAGTGAATATACTGACGCAGATTATTCTCAATATCCTGCTGAATATAGTGAACTTTAATAACGGCGCTCTTGCGTTCTTTATATGTTATATCCTCTTTGAACTTATTGTGGTTGCCGTGGAAGCGGTGCTTTACTGCACACTTATGAGGAAGATAAGCATAAATCAGAAGAAGGTTTACTTCTACGTGATTTATGCATTTGTTGCAAACGCGGTATCCTTTGGTGCAGGAATGATAGCCGCACGTTTCCTTCCCGGAATATTCTGATTTAATGATAACGTGAATTAAAGAAGGGTACCTTTGTAAGGTGCCCTTCTTTGCTATTGTGGGATATAAAGTCCCTATTGTTATTAGGATAGTGATATGATATAATATAAGTAAAGTTAAAAAGGGAGGATTGAAATGGCAGTCAGACTTAACGAGAACAAAGAGATAGTTGAAAATATCAAGGCGGGTCTTAAGGCCAAAGGCGGATACTGTCCTTGCCGACTTCCGAAGACAGAGGAGTATAAGTGCATCTGCAAGGAGTTCCGTGAGCAGATAGCAGACCCTGATTTTGAGGGCTACTGCCATTGTATGCTTTATTACAAATCAAAGGACTAAGGAGGTTTTTGTATGTCAGTTGTAAAGCTTGACAGCGTGAATTTTCAGCAGGAAATATTAAATGCAGAGAGTGCGGCTCTGGTTGACTTTTATGCCGATTGGTGCGGTCCCTGCAAGATGGTTTCTCCCATTGTTGACGAAATTGCCGAGGAATATTCAAGTATCAAGGTCGGTAAAGTTAATGTGGATGAGAGCCCCGAACTTGCAGTTTCTTTTGGTGTAGTCAGCATTCCTACACTTGTTGTCATGAAAGACGGCAAGGAGCTCACACGAATTGTTGGTTACAGACCTAAGGAAGATATTCTGGAAGCACTTGGGGTGTGAATTTAAAGAAATAATCGGACACAGTGTGTGTCTGTGAATAACTGAAATGAGGGAATGTTATGAGTAAAAAAATCAAAAGTTTAATCTGCGTATTATTTGCGATGATGCTTATTGCGGGAGCAACCATACCTGCATCCGCGGCGGTTTCAGCCGATGACGATGAGCTGGCTATGGAAATTACAAACATAGTAGAGGACCGCTATAATTTCGGAGAAACTGAAATTTTCCAAGGTGTTAGGGTTTCTATCGAATATGAGAACAATCTCGGTGAGTCTTTGGGTCTTACCGATACAGAGATCGTTGTAACTACCACAGACGATAAGGATTATTACGGCGATTGGAATGATTATGTAATTGGCAAAGGTTGCGGAACCGTGACATGCTCTTTTGATAGTGACTTTCTTGTTGACAGCATCGATACGATTACAATCACCACGCTCAAACGCGATGAAACCGGTTTCAGCAGTGCAAATGATATTGTGCTCTATGAGGGCGGCGAAATTGTGGAGAACGTAGTTGTGGATTTTGAGACAAACGCGGCAGCAGTAACCGCAGTAGGTGCCACAGGTATAATTGCTTTTATTATAACAATAATAGGCGGCTTGATTACAATGTTGGGTCCTGTAATCATTCTCTTGATTTTTGCTCTGGGTATGCTTCTCTTTGCAGGAATCGTTGTTGTTGTTATTATTGCACTGGTTAAGCACAATAAGAAGAACAAGCAGACCAACACCACATATACTCCTGTTACGGGTGAATCAAATGGTGACGACGGCGGATTTGCACCGCCTCCCGGAATGTGATTTTGTGAGGTGACAGTATGGCAAATTGTATGTATTGCAAAGCCGAGATTGCAGACGGCTCACAGTTCTGCTCGGCCTGCGGAAAAAAGCAGGTGAAGATTTACAATCAGACCTTCACCCGCGGCAATATGTCCGAAGAGGAGTTTATGCAGAAAATCAACCAGTGGTTTGCTATGTATCCCAAGGTTGCCAACGTTAAGGCTTCTATCCACGTGAAGAACGCCTTCGGCATACTGGTGGATAAGTATAAAATCGAGGCAGTTGATATCAGCTACGAGCTTTTCAAGGGCGACAATGATAATCAGTACGCAATAACTGAGCTTTCCAAATTTGCACTTTACAAGACTACTACAGATCAGTTGCTTGATGAGTGGAAAAAGAAAAACCCCGGAGCCACCGTAGTGGCAAGAAACGGCGGATATCACGGTTACGGACAGTCGGGAAGTCTTGCCTTCGGCGGCATAGGCGCCAACAACAAAACCCAGCTTTATGTGTTGTTCAAATTTAATCGCAAACTGGGTCCCGGAGTACCTCCGCCTCAGAAATAAACCAAAGCCCCCGCTTTACAGCGAGGGCTTTTTCTTATAAATCTGTTTTCTTTCTGAACAACTTTTTGTAGTTCATAATGGGGTATAGGAGATAGTCAAAGGGTTTTGTGCTGAGAACGAGAGTGAGCAGCACCGATGCTGCGAAGACAATCAGCACTATTAAGTTGGGATTGAGAGTTCCCAAGTAAACCCCGAGGAAAGAATACTGCAAAGCAAATAGAATCTGTCTGTGGAAAGCGTATACGGGAAGTGTTCTTGTTCCGCAGAAACTGAAAACAGGGATTTCTTTGTTTGGCAGCACCGACAGTATAGCGGCACTTGTTGCAAAGGAAACTCCGTAGCAGAAGAGCCTGAGCAATGCGCCAAAGGGATACCAGTCCTCGCCGAATTCAAAGTAAGGGTTGTTGCCTGTGAAGACATATCTCAGGGAGTAGATTTTGTCGGTGAATAACAGCAGAAACGCAACAAAACCAATAAGAAAAACTGAAGAAAGAATGCGTGTGACAGGTTTGTTAAGAATCTTCAGGACTTTGTCTCGGTCCAGCAGATATCCAAGATGGAAGATGGGGAAGAACACGATTATTCTCGACAGTATAAGAGTGTCATCAATAAAGTTAATATATCCGACAGCCAGAGAAAGCAGAGTGGATACAACCATAACCGCTATGGGATTTAACCTGCGAAGCGCTCTTGAAATAAGAATGTGTACCGCCATAACAAAGATGTACCAAGGTGTACCTTTTTCGTCCAGAAGGAATTTAAGGTCAATAGCGGGATTCTTTGAGAAAATCATCTGCACAAGATAAATTGTTGTTTTCATAAAGAAAAACAGCAGAATATAGGAAATAACCTTCTCATATCTGAAGGGCTTGGAGTTAATGGTGCTTTTTGCAAACATTCCGCTGATAAAAATGAATAGCGGCATATGAAAACTGTACAGAAACAGAGTTACGCTATGCATTAATCCGCCTGAGTCCACATAGGGTGTCAGAGCGTGTCCGAAGACTACCATAAGAATAAGGAATGCTTTGGCGTTGTCCCATTTAGCAATTCTTTGATTTAATTTAGAGGAAGCGCTCACGGGGTACCTCCTTTGAAGTATCTTATAAGTAAATTATATTGATTAGATGCATTTTGTCAAATAAGAAAACGCTGTGTGTAAAAACACAGCGTTTTCGTTTGATTTTAAGTTCAGTTGCAGTTTATGGATTTGAGTTGCTGCTGATTGATATCGGTAAGTGTATCGCAGATGGCGATTTTGCGGATAATGCTCTTCATAGCATTATGAAGCTCGCCGTCCTCGGTGTAGTCAGCGGGGAAGATAAAGTTTACTCTGTCTTTTATGAGAAGCTCCTCAACCTTGTGACGGCTTCCCTCGGGATAAACCGCAATGGAAAGACCGCCGTAGGACTGCATCATCTTCATGCAGGGTACATCAGAGAGACCATCGCCGATATAAATCATATTTGTGAAGGGAATGCGTTTGGAATCGTCGGGCATTGAGCGGTTCAGATCAACATCGTTGGAAACATCCAGAACGCCCTTGTTAATTCTGTAAACAAACTGGGTTTTGTTGGTGTAGTTAACCGCGGTCTTGGGCCAGGCGGCATTTCCTTCTTCGTCGTAGTAATACTCGCAGGCAAAGATTTCCTTGAAATGCTTTGCGATTTCAGTGCCTTCAATAATCTCCTTCATACCGGAGGATATAATATAGTGCTCAATAAGTACACCTTGCTCTTCGCCGTATTTATTGATGCGGTCAAACCACTCTGTTACACCTTGGAAAAACTCCACGGATTTGCCGTGAGCCATCAGCGCATCCCTTTTCAGAGGGACATTGTGCTCGCGGGATTTCTTCACAGAAGTGTACATATAGGCAAGGATGCCGTCCATTTTTTCATTTCTGCCGAAGTCGTTGGCTTCCTGCCAGAAGTCGGTACTCTGCATTCCAAGACTTGGAATGAATGCGAAATCCTGCATATCGCGGGTGCTGAGAGTTTTATCAAAGTCGTACATTATGGCGATTATGGGCTTCTGGCTCATATTACCACTCCTAAGTTAAAAGGATAATTACTGTGCTGTGTAGGTTGTAATCTCAACAGACTCAATTAAAACATCGGTGGTGGGCTTGTTGTTGGAGTCAACAGAGACAGCAGCAATTGCGTCAACAACATCCATACCGTCGATAACCTGTGCAAATACTGTGTGACCGCCATCAGCTCTGAGAGGGCCGTCAAGGTGGATGTTACCGCCGTTGGCCTTGTAAAGGTCCTTAACCTCGTCAGAAATAGCATAGCTTAAGGGGTAGATGGGGAATGTGCCGTAGTACTCAACATAAGCATCGATATATGATGCGAAGTTGGGATAAGCGGAAAGGAGGGTAGCATCCTGAGCTACTGCCTGATTATAGCTCTCTTGCATCTGAGCGATAGCAGTATCAAAGTCAGTGATGCTGGTTTCGGAGAAGTTCTTGTTCTGGTTGATGAAGAACTGGCTGCCGTTGGTGTTCTTGCCGGAGTTAGCCATAGCAACAGAGCCGCGGATGTTGTAGAGTGTGTCAACAAATTCATCCTCAAAGGGCTTGCCCCAGGTGCTCTTGCCGCCTGTACCGTCCTGATTTTCGAAGTCACCGCCCTGAATCATAAAGTCGTTGATGACGCGGTGGAAGATAATGCCGTCGTACTTGCCGTCTTTTGCAAGAGCGATGAAGTTTTCAACTGCCTTGGGAGCGTTTTCGGGGAAGAATCTCCAGGTGATATCACCCATATTGGTGTGGATGATAGCGATTTCCTCACCCTCTTTGGGCATCTCAAGCTGATAGCCGATTTTATTCTCGGTATCGTGCTTTACATCAGGGTTTACGGGAGGTTTCTCGTAGCTTGCAGCAGGAGTTGTGCTGTCGTTGTTATCGGAGGCAGTGTTGCCACCGCATCCGCCGAGAGCAAAAATGCAACCTGCGGTCATAACTGTTGCAAGTGTCATGCAAAAAAGTTTTTTGAGTGTCATAGTTTGAATTCCTTTCATATTTAATCTGAAGTTTGAAATCAGATTTATTTACTTGATATATTCCTCAAAAGTTACGCCCTCTGATTTTACGTAGTTTTCAACATAAGGAGCGCCACCTTTTTCGGTCATTACCTCAACCGCAGTGTTAACAGCGGTGCTGCCGGAGGCGATAATCTCAAACTGAAGAGTTATGAGAGTGCTTTTTGAGGTAAAGTCAAAGCCCTGGATATTTACGGCATTGAACTTGACGGCATTCTGGATATTTGCGTTATAAATTGTGGATGTACCAAGCACAGGGAACATTTTGTTTGCGTCGGTACTCTTGAGTTTGAGGTAAGCACTGTCGTAAGAAACCATAGCCTGAACGTCCTCGATAGCCTTGGGTGTCTGCATATCAAAGGTGTAGGTGATGGTGCTGCCTACATCAAAGGCATAGCCGTTGGTGCCTGCGGTGACGGTGAGACGCTCTTTGGAGGATACAGGACCGCCTGAGCCTGAATCGCCGCCTGAGGGCTGACCGCTTTGACTCTCCGGAGCATCGGTAGGAGCAGCGGAGGGTGTTTCGGTATCGGGTGTTTCGGTATCGGGTGTTTCTGTGACTACGGTGGTGTCAGATGTGCTTCCTGTGGTGATGGTTGCTTCATCGGGGGAGGCACCATTTCCCACCTTGCAGCCGGCAAGTGTCAGGCAAAGAGTTGCCATTATACAGAGAATACTCAGTGTTCTGCTGATTTTTTTCATTCATATCACTTCCAGAATAATATATATATTCATTTTACTACAAATCGGGTTTTATTTCAATACATATATAAAATTTAACAATTATGAAGATTTGCATTAAAGCAGGGGAATATAAATTTTCTGTACGGCATATAATGAGCTGTAAATATCAAAATTTCGGAGGCTTCATATGGCGGAATTTTTACCCGAGGGATGTCTTATTGAGGACAGCGCTAACAGTACATATATGCAGAGTATAACCACACTCACAGACGCATACAGAGAGCAGAGAATACTTGAGGCAAGGGCAACGGTGTGCGACTCGTCCCACAATCTGACGGTGGATTTGGGTTGCATCAAGGGTGTGATTCCTAGGCAAGAGGGGGCGCTGGGTATCAAAGAGGGGCGTGTCCGTGATATTGCGGTGATAAGCAGGGTCAACCGCCCGGTGAGTTTTGTGATAACGGGCTTTTCCAGAGACCACAGCGGCGAGGCGGTGGCTATGCTTTCCAGAGAGAAGGCGCAACGCAGGTGTATGGAAAATTATATTGACAGATTAAGAGTGGGGGATGTGGTGGATGCCAGAATAACCCACCTTGAAACCTTCGGTGCATTTGCGGATATCGGATGCGGAATCGTGGCACTGATGCCCATTGATACAATTTCTGTCTCAAGAATCGAGCATCCCAGAGAACGCTTTACCGTAGGGATGGATGTGAAGGCGGTGATAAAGTCTATTGAAAACGGAAGAATCAGCCTGAGCCACAAGGAACTTCTGGGCACGTGGCAGGAGAATGCGGATAATTTTTCTCCGGGAGAGACCGTTGCAGGAGTAATCCGCTCTGTGGAAAGCTACGGTGCTTTTGTGGAACTTGCTCCCAACCTTGCAGGCCTTGCAGAGAGCAAGGACGGCATAAAAGTGGGGCAGCAGGCAAGTGTTTATATCAAGAGTATTATTCCTCAGAAGATGAAGGTGAAGCTCATTATTGTAGATACTTTCGACTACAAATATTCGCCTCAGTCCCCAAGGTATTACTTTGAGGGTGACCACATCGATGAGTTCTTATATTCACCGAAAGAGTGCGAAAGAATAGTTTCAAGCACTTTTTGAATCAGGCCTGTCGGAATGATTTCCGACAGGCAATTTTTATTGACAGAGTATCGGCACGGTGATATGATTTATATATATTAATCGTAGGGGATGAGACTATGGATTACATTATAATCGGACTGTTATCGGTACTTGTGGTAGCCGTGATAATTCTTATTATACGCAGTTTTTCAAAGAATTCAGACAAGGGTGAAATCGCAAGACAAATCAGGGAAGAAAGCCGTGCTGACTCTGCGCAACTCCGTCAGGAGGTTACACAGAGTGTTCAGCAGTCGGTGAAAAATCTGGGTGATATGATAGCCCTTAATCAGCAGAATGCTTCCCAGAGCCAGTCGGAAAAAATCGCAATGCTTGAGGACAGATTCAAGACTTTTTCTCTGGAAAACGAGCAGAAGCTTGACAATATCCGATCAACGGTGGAAAAGCGCCTTGCCTATATGCAGGAGGACAATAATAAAAAACTGGATGAAGTGAGAAAGACCGTTGATGAAAAACTCCAGAAAACTCTTGAGGAGAAGATGAATCAGTCATTCTCTCTTGTAAATGAGAGACTGGAGCAGGTGTATAAAGGTCTGGGCGAGATGCAGACTCTGGCAAACGGTGTAGGTGACCTTAAGAAAGTTCTCTCGGGTGTCAAGACAAGGGGTATTCTCGGAGAGGTTCAGCTCGGTTCCATTCTCAAGGAAATCCTTGCTCCCGAGCAGTACGAGGAGAATGTTTCCACCAAGCTCAAAAGCCCTGAGCGCGTTGAGTTTGCAGTAAAACTTCCTGCGGAGGACGATGGATTTATCTATCTGCCCATAGACTCCAAATTCCCCGCAGATACCTATATGGCACTTCAGGATGCTTTGGATTCAGGCTCCAAAGAACTCTCCGATGCTGCGGCTAAAAATCTTCTTACAACTCTCAAAAAAGAGGCAAAAGATATCCGCGATAAGTATATCGACCCTCCCAACACAACGGAGTTTGCAATTATGTTTCTGCCCACAGAGGGTCTCTACGCAGAGGCAGTAAACCGCGGTATGGTGGAAATCCTCCAGAGAGAATATAAAGTAAATATCGCAGGTCCCAGTACCATGGCGGCACTGCTTAATTCCTTGCAGATGGGATTCAAGACCCTGGCTGTACAGAAGCGCTCCGCCGAAGTATGGCAGATTCTGGGCTCCGTCAAGACCGAGTTTGACAAGTTCAACGATGTGCTCGAGATGACTCAGCAGAGACTTGATCAGGCGAACCGTGAACTTGATAAGCTGGTGGGTGTCCGTACCCGTCAGATTAGACGCAAACTCTCCTCGGTACAGGCGAATACCGTACCTCTGGATGCTCCCGAATATGCACAGCTTACCCAGGGAGATATCGAGGAATAATGCTCTGAAAGAATAAAATCGCATAATGAAACACCGCAGACATACAGCCTGCGGTGTTTTTATGTTTGAAGCAGATTTTAGATGATAGAAAATCAATAGAGTTCTTTTTCTTTGTTGTCGGGTTTGTCAAAGAAACCGCGTCGTGCGGTGGTGTTCTTGAAGCGGAGTCTTGACCACATGAATATGATAATCTGACCGGAAATGCCCAGAAGATAAATCAGCCAGAAATGCACACCGAACAACAGGAACGACAACTGAATAGCCGCAAGAGCAGACCACATCAGAAGAGAGATAATCAGAAAGTTTCTGTGGCGGTTAAACCACACGGAATTGAACACAAGCCATACTATTGTGGTGACGGGTACGGCATAGAGGAAAGGAAGCCACTGAATTCGGCTGTCGATAGGCAAAAGGGATAAAATAACAAAACAGAGGGTTGCTACCAGCCAGACCAGAAGAATGCTCATACCTGTGATGAAGATGTGATTTTTCTTCTTTGTAGCTTCAGAGAGTTTCATTCCGGAATCGTCGGCTTCCTTGTGGTTGTGAATGAGGTAGTCGAGGGTAACTCCGAACATTTCGGAAATTTTGGCAAGGACGGTGATATCGGGCAGCGAATCACCACGCTCCCATTTGGAGACGGCTTTGTCGGAGTAGTTGAGCTTTTCGGCAAGCTCAAGCTGAGTCATACCCTTGGCAATTCTCAGCTGAGTTATATTTTTTGCAACAATAGACTTGAGATTATCCATAAGAAAAATACCTCGCGGGAATAGGTGGTGTAGTTGCGTTTTGTATACTTTTGCCCTCGGATTTCCGTAAAGGGTTCGTACCAAAGACAAAGTCTGCAAAGCACATTATGTATTATATAAATCATAAATAAGGATGTTTTATAAAGTACTTACTTATAATACCATATTTCGCGCCCCAGTTCAATGTACAATTTATCAAAGATTTATGCCACTCTACCGTGAGTAGAGTGGCATTTCTACTACTCTACTGTCGGGGATAGGGGTGTTTACCTCTCAAAACAGAGTGTAGGAGGTGAATGGTGCAGAGTAGGTTGAGGTTTTGAAAAACACAGA
Source organism: Ruminococcus sp. (assembly GCA_045654185.1). Classification (GTDB taxonomy): domain Bacteria; phylum Bacillota; class Clostridia; order Oscillospirales; family Acutalibacteraceae; genus Ruminococcoides. The sequence continues at coordinate 26,469 of JAZOMY010000016.1, read as the reverse complement.
GGTATAATATAAGCAGATTTGATTTTGGTGATAAAAATACTTTGGGCAACAGATTCAGGTTGTCAGACTAAATAAACTAAAACTCACAGGAGGTTATTATGAGCAGAACAAAACTCAGGGACAGACTTCTCCCGAATTACACAAGGAAGGAAGAAGTGTTCAATATGATATCCCACATTGTGGGAGGAGGGTTCGGTGTTGTTGCGCTGGTTCTCTCTGTGGTTTTTTCCGCCATAAAGGGTAACCCCTGGTCGGTAGTCGGCAGTGCTATTTACGGTGCTTCTCTGATTTCACTATATACAATGTCAAGCGTATACCACGGACTGAAGCCTGAAATGGGCAAGAAGGTTATGCAGGTGCTGGACCATTGCACTATATATTTCCTCATAGCAGGTACCTACACACCCATACTTCTCAGTTGTCTCATACCGCATTCTCCTGCCTGGGGATGGACAATATTCGGAATTGTGTGGGGATGTGCCGCAGTTGGAATTGTGTTTGCTGCTATTGACCACAAGAAGTTTGCAGTACTTTCCATGATTTGTTATATCGGAATGGGTTGGTGCATTGTAATTGCAGGCAAGGTTGCCATTGAAGCAATACCCTTTGCAGGTCTTATGTGGCTTCTTGCCGGAGGAATCGCATACACCATAGGTGCGGTGCTCTATGTAATCGGCAGAAAAAAGAAATATATGCACTGTGTTTTTCACATTTTCTGCATAATCGGCAGTATTTTACAATTTGTTTGTATTTTCTTTTATATAATCTGAGTGTAGAAAAGATTTGGGAGAGTATAAAATGAACCTTATGTTTTGCGGTGATAAGAACATCACCGACGGAGTGATTATTGCGCTTCTGTCCATTATGAATCACACCGTGGAGCCACTTTCGGTTTATGTGCTTACAATGTCCTTTCAGCAGGATGGAAAATCCTGTGAGCCTGTACCCGACAGTTTTGGCAAATTTATGGATAAAATTCTCAAAAAGAATAATCCCCGCAGTTTTCTTAAAATAATAGATGTGTCCGAAGAATTTAAAGAGTGTATCCCGCAAAAGAATCTTGAGACCCGATTTACTCCCGGATGTATGCTGAGACTTTTTGCAGACCTTATCCCCGAACTTCCTGATAAAATACTGTATCTTGATAACGACATTATCTGCCGAGGGGATTTCACCACGTTCTACGAGACAAATCTTAAGGGTGCAGAACTTGCAGGAGTACTTGATTATTATGGCTCATGGTTCTTCAGAAGAAATATCTTGCGCCGCGATTATATGAATTCAGGTGTTCTGCTTTTAAATCTTCAAGAAATCCGCAGGACGGGTCTCTTTGAGAAATGCAGAAAAAGATGCCGCGACAAAAAGATGTTTATGCCTGACCAGTCGGCAATCAATAAACTGGCAGGTGCAAAAATCAAAGCGGACAGACGCTATAATGAACAGCGAAAACTGAAACCTGATACTGTGTTTCAGCATTTCACAACCAGTTTCAGATTCTTTCCCTACATACATACAGTGAGCGTGAAACCCTGGCAAATTGACAAGGTTCACAGCACTCTGAAAATATATGAATATGATAGATTATTTGAGCAGTATGAAGAACTCAGAACCGCCTTCACAAAAGAAAAGGAGATATTAAAATGAGTAAACCTATAATTCCCGTATTTTTTTCCATCGATGACGGCTATGCACCCTACCTGGCAGTAGCTCTCAATTCAGCAGTTAAAAATTCTTCGAAAGAAAATAACTATAAAGCTATTATTCTCTATCAGGAGCTTTCTGACAGAAACATCAGGAAACTCTCCTCTCTTGCCACAGATAATTTTGAAATTGAGTTTTTCAGAATGACCGAGGGTATGGAGGCGATTACTGATAAGATGTCCAACCGTCTCCGCTGTGACTATTTCACCCTCACCATCTATTTCCGCCTCTTTATCCCCGAGATGTTCCCCCAGTATGACAAGGGTATCTATATTGACAGCGACGTTGTAATCCCCGGAGATTTGGCAGAACTTTTCTCCACAGACCTTGGAGACAACCTCATCGGTGCTTGTCAGGACCACTCCGTGGTGGAGGTTCCCGAGCTTGTGAATTATATGGAGAATGCTGTGGGTGTAAACCGCCACAAGTACATCAATTCAGGTGTGCTTCTGATGAATCTCAAAGCCCTCAGAGAGGCAAAACTCTCCGAGCGTTTTCTCTCACTCCTTACTACATATCAGTTTGATTGCATTGCCCCCGACCAGGATTATCTCAATGCTATCTGTGCAGGCAGAATCCACTATCTGGAGGAGCGTTGGGATGCTATGCCCACAGAGGGAAAGGATGAGATAGAGAATCTTGGAATCATCCACTATAATCTTTTCTCGAAGCCCTGGTGCTATGATAATATCCAGTACGAGGACTACTTCTGGGAATACGCCGAGAACTCAGGTTATCTGGAAGAAATCAGAGAGTATAAGGCAAACTATGATGATGAAAAGAAACAGTCAGATACAGAGTGCCTGGGGCTCCTTGTGTGCAGAGGTAACGAAATCCCCGAAAGAGACGTAACATTCAAAAAAGTATTTGAGAGCGGAGTGAAAGTAAGATTATGATTATCGGCGATAAGAGAGAGACAGTAATCGAGAATATCAGCAAAGCCGCAGAGAGCGGCGATTTCCACTCCAAGGTTGAAGTGGGAGACCCTGTTCTTTCTACGGAGGAAAAAGGGGAGATAATCAGAAATTTCCTTGACAACAACGAGAAAATCAGTTTCCGTGCAAAAACCTATGTAGCAAGAAAAATCGCAAATATCCTCACCCGAACCCTTAACCGTAATACCGAGATAGTTGGACTTGAGAATATAGAAAATCTCACAGGGGGCGCTATTATCACCAGCAATCATTTCAGTCCTCTGGACAATACTGCGGTGAGACACCTTGTCAGAAAACTTCACAAGAAGCGCATTAATATTGTCAGCCAGGAGACAAATCTGGCTATGCCCGGATTCATCGGATTCCTTATGAATTATTCGGATATAATCCCTATTTCAGGTACCAACAAAAATTATATGCAGAGGGATTTTTATTCAATGCTCAAAGACCTTCTGGAGAAAGATGAGTATGTTCTCATTTATCCCGAGCAGGAGATGTGGTTCAATTACCGCAAACCCCGCCCCCTGAAGCGTGGCGCATATTACTATGCCGCCAAGCTGGGTGCCCCTGTGGTGTCCTGTTTTGTAGAGATGCAGAATCTTCAGAAAGAGGATGCAGAGGGCTTTTACAAAGTAAAATATATTGTTCATATCCTGCCTACCATTTATCCCGACCCCCTGAAGAGCGTGAAGGAAAACAGCATAGAAATGTGTGAGCGCGACTATCAGCAGAAGAAGGAAGCCTACGAGAAAGCTTATGGCAAGGAGCTTGTATATACCTTCGAGGAAGACGATATTGCAGGCTGGATGGGCAGCGGGAGAAATTCAGCATAATGAAAGCAGATAAAGTAAGATATTACAGAAGCTTTACTGATGATTTCGAGGTAAGCCCCGACCAGGAGTTTGAACTCCCCCCTGACTATGAATACGTAAGAAATGACTTTTTCTCAAAACTCAAGTCTGCGTTGATTTACTCGGCGGCGGTGATTTTCGGTTTACCATTTTGCAGATTTTTTCTCCATGTCCGCTACAAAAACCGCAAGGTGCTGAAAGCGGCAAAGGGGAAGGGCTATTTCATTTACGCAAACCACACTCAGCCGGTAGGAGATGTGTTTATCCCTGCTCTGGCGGCATTGCCCAAGCGTATCTATGTGGTGGTGAGTCCTGCTAATTACACCCTGCCTGTTATCGGGAAAATCCTGCCGTTTCTTGGGGCGATTCCAATATCATCAAGCCCTTCGGGAATGCGGAATTTCACCGAAGCTCTTGGCAGACGCATTGAGGAAAAGAAAGTCGTTACCATATATCCCGAGGCTCACGTCTGGGAGTATTATACGGAGATACGCCCTTTTTCGGATGCTTCCTTCCGATATCCCGTGAAAATGTCAACGCCTGTGTTTTCCCAGACGGTGACATATCAGAAGCGAAGGTTTTCGAAGAAACCCCGCGCGACTGTATATATAGACGGTCCTTTCTACGCGGACGAAACTCTCCCGAAAAGAGAGCAGAGCCGCGACCTTCGTGACAGAGTGTATGCATGTATGAAAGAGCGAAGCAAAGAAAGCAACTGTCATTATATCGTATACGAAAAAGTCAAAGACTAAAAACGCTGAAAGCTCCCGCAAAGAGGGAGCTTTTACTATTGATGCGGATGAAAATTTGTGGTATATTAATTAACAAACAGGATGTATAATCTTTGGATGGTGATATTATGAAAAAGATACTTATTGTAGTTGATATGCAGAAAGACTTTGTGGACGGCTCTCTGGGTACTCCCGAGGCTGTGGCAATAGTGGACAATGTGGTGAGCAAAATCCGCAGTTTTGACGGAGATATTATTGTTACCTATGATACCCACTTCGAAAACTATCTGAGCACCGCAGAGGGCAAGAAACTCCCTGTGGAGCATTGCATAGAGGGCACCTGCGGCTACGAACTTGACAGTAAAGTAGAGGCAGCTCTTGAGGGTAAAAACTTCCTTAAAGTGAAGAAACTCACCTTCGGTGCATCCTTCCTGCCTGAAACCGTTAAAAGTATTGCAGGCGATGAGGAGATATCCATTGAGTTGGTGGGACTCTGCACCGACATTTGTGTGGTTTCCAATGCCTTGCTTCTGAAGGCGAATTTCCCTGAAATGCCCATTTCTGTGGACTCTTCCTGCTGTGCGGGTGTAACTCCTGACACTCATGAGGCGGCGCTGACTGTTATGAGAATGTGTCAGATAGATGTAAATTAATGAGGTGATACTGTGTTTGATGTAGAGAAAGTATGTAACGAATGCGTAAAGTGGATACAGGATTTCTTTGAAGAAAACGGCAAGGGAGCCAATGCGGTTGTGGGCATATCCGGCGGCAAGGACAGTTCCGTTGCGGCTGCACTCTGCGTAAAGGCACTCTCGAAGGACAGAGTTATCGGTGTGCTGATGCCCTGCGGCAAGCAGCACGACATTGATGCGGCATATAAGCTGGTGGAGCATCTTGGCATAAAGCATTATGAGGTCAATATCAAGGATGCGGTTGAGGGTGTCCTCGGAGCACTTCCCGAGGAACTTGAACTTACCTCCCAGACCAGAACAAATCTCCCTGCCAGAATCCGTATGTCAACCCTCTATGCGGTTTCCCAGAGTGTAAACGGCAGAGTTGTCAATACCTGTAATCTCTCCGAGGACTGGGTTGGATATTCCACCCGCTACGGTGATGCCGCAGGCGATTTCAGCCCAATGTGTCATCTGACTGTTACCGAAGTGAAAGAACTGGGCAGATATCTGGGACTTCCCCGGGAACTTGTGGAGAAGGTTCCCATTGACGGACTCTCGGGCAAGACCGACGAGGAAAACCTTGGCTTTACCTATGCGGAACTTGACAGATATATCCGTACAGGCGAAATTGATGATATGGACAAGAAGGCTCTCATAGATGCAAAGCACAAGGCAAATCTTTTCAAACTCCAGCTTATGCCTATGTTCAAGCCTGAGATATAAAATAGTTTAAATATATAAACGGAAAGCCACCGATGAGATATCGGTGGCTTTTTTGTGTAATTTAAGTTTATCTTTTTTTCCACAGAAGAGGATTGAGTCCCAGTATCAGGGGGAATATCTCAAGTCTTCCCATAAGCATAGCTATGGACAGGAGAATTTTTGAGAAGGGCGAGTATTCCGCGTAACTGAGCATAGGACCTACTGCATCAAATCCGGGACCGATGTTGTTGAAACAGGCAAGGGTGGCACTAAGGTTTGTTTCGACGCTGAAAGGTTCGATGCATAACAGTATGAAAATAACAATCATACAGAGAACATATACGGCAAAGTAAGAGGTAACGCCGTTGAGAACTTGTTCGTCAACCTTTTTGCCGTCCATTTTGACAACCTGTACAGAGCGGGGGTGCAGAGCCCTCTTAAGCTCTCTGCCTACGGCTTTCACCAGCATGATGCCTCTGGATACCTTGAGTCCGCCTGCGGTTGAACCTGCGCATCCGCCCACTATCATCAAAAACATCAGAACTGCTTTTGAAAGTCCCGGCCACATATCAAAATCTGTGGAGGAGTAGCCGGTTGTGGATATAATGGATGCAACCTGGAATGTTGATGCTCTGAGGGTCTCAGCTAATCCGTTGTACATACTGTGTATGTTTGTGGCAATAATGCTTACAGAAGCCAGAACAATAGCGACAAAACACCAGAGCTCGGTGCTTTTCAGCACAGATTTGACTCTACCCATTATAATGAGGAAATAGAGGTTGAAGTTAAGTGCAAATATAAACATGAAAATTGCGATTACCCACTGAAGATAAGGAGAGTAGGAACCGAGGCTGTCGGCTTTTATGCCGAAACCGCCGGTGCCTGCTGTGCCGAAGGCGTGGACAATACTGTCAAAGAGAGACATACCGCCGATTTTCAGCAGTATTGTTTCAACTGCGGTCAGAACGATATATATGATATAAAGTATCTTTGCTGTGTCTCTTGCTCTGGGGAGAATTTTGTCAACTTCGGGGCCCGGCATCTCAGCTCTCATAATATGGATAGCTCTGTCGGGAATATTGGGAATAAGCGCCATAACAAACACAAGTACTCCCATACCGCCTATCCAATGAGAAAAACTTCGCCAGAACAGAAGTCCGTAGCTCATATTCTCAACATCGGTGAGGATGGATGCACCCGTAGTGGTGAAACCGCTGACAGTTTCAAAAACCGCGTCAATGTAAGAGGGGATTTCGCCTGAAATTGAAAAGGGAAGTGCACCGATGAGGGACATCATAATCCAGGAAAAAGATACAATAACAAAACCTTCACGGGCATATATGATTTTGTTGGTGGGCTTTGTGAGGAATTTCATCAAAAGTCCCAGAGTCAGCGCGATGGCAATAGTGATAAAGAAACTCCACATTGGGCGGTATTCTCCGTAAATAAGGGAGACGATTGCAGGAAGCAACATAAGAGCCGCGTCTGCAATAGCAATGTGACCCAATGTGTTCAAAACCATTTGTCTGTTCATATATTAACTCCTGTGTTAAGCAATAATATCTTCAAGATCAAGAAGTCGGTGTCCTGCACTGACAACAAATACTTTGTCGCCGGGGAGGATTACATCATCACCGGTGGGGACAATGGTTTTTCTGTTTCTCAGTATTCCCGCAATAAGAATATTCTTTTTAAAATGCATATCCTTAAGAGGAATGTCGGTATATTTGAATTCGGAGGATACATTGAATTTAAGTGCTTCGGCGTGTTCCTCCATAATTTTGTACAAGGTTTCAACATTACTGCCTACCGTATTCTGAGTAGCTCGGGCATATCTCAGCAAAAGGTCGGAGATAGCGCGTCTGGGAGAAATAATGGTCTCAAGTCCCAGTCGGTTAGCAAGAGAAATAAACTCATCGCGGTTTACCTTGGTGACAACCTTGGGAACCTCCTGGGTTGAGGCATAATATGAGATAAGGATATTTTCCTCGTCCATACCTGTAAGGGAGATAAAGGCATCAACGGTGTTGAGACCTTCCTCGTGGAGAAGTTCCTGCTGTGCACCGTCGCCCAGTATAACATTTGCGGAGGGAAGTGCTTCGCAGATAGCCTTGCAAACCTCGGGGTTCTTGTCGATAATGGTAACGGATGAGCCTGTTGCCAGAAGCATTTTTGCCAGATAGTAAGCGGTACGGCTTGCGCCAAGAATCATTACGTTCTTTGCCTGCTTCTTGGTGAGCTTCAGATGTCTGAGCAGTTTGATAATTTCAGTAGGGGCGGCAGTTACCGCAATGCGGTCTCCGCTTTTGAGTACAAAAGCACCGCCGGGAATATAGATTTCATCCCCTCGGAGTACTGCACAGATAAGGAAATTGGCAGGATATTTTTTTCTCAGATCCATAACTCTTGTGTCTGCAAGAGGAGAATTTTCTTTCAGCACAAGTTCGATAATTTCAAACTTCTTAGTGGAAAAAGTTTCAATATGAGCCGCAGTGGGAAGCTTAAGAACATTATAGATGTCATAAGCCGCCAGTCTCTCGGGATTAATGGACATAGAGAGTTCAAGCTGCTGCTGGAGAAATCCAAGATTCTTTTCGTTATATGCGCGGTCGCGAATTCTGGCAATTGTGTTCTTTGCGCCTAGGTTTCGGGCAATGAAGCAACTGAGCATATTGAGCTCGTCGGAGCCGGTACAAGCCAGAAAGATATCGGTTTTCTGAATGTCTGCATCCAGAAGTGTGTCGCAATCGGTGCCTGAGCCGCATACGGCTATAACGTCATAGAGATTTGTGATTTCCTCTATGGTTTCCTCGTGGTTATCCACAGCCACAACGTCGTGACCTTCCTTAACAAGGCTCTCGATAACTGCTTTACCGATTTTTCCGCAACCAACAACAATGATTTTCATAGTGTTCACCTTGGTAAATCATATATTTAGGTAAAATTACCTGCATACAATATTACACCTTTTTAAAGAAAAATACAATGACATTTAAGATTTTCTTCAGCCTTTTGGAAAATTCTTATTCTCAAAAGGGTTGCCGGGGAGTAATGGTGTGGCAATAATTCTGACAGGGAAATAACATATGTTCCCTTAAATAATACTATGCAAAAAGGGTATAATGTTATCAGAATTTTAGGAGAAGGTGATAGCATGAAAGAAGACAGAAAAAATTCAAAATTCCCTGAAGAAATGCCTGCGGGAGAAAACAGAAAATATGAACACGGAGTTATAGTTGATGTGGTGCAGCACGAGATTAATCCCACATCTGCAACAAACCCCGCAAAGCCAAATGATACAGACAGCCTCAATACTGAGTTTGCTAAACAAGTTATGGAGAATAACCTCTGATAAAAAAACAGCGCAGATACTAATTGTACCTGCGCTGTAATTATGCCTGAATTATCGGATTATACCGTAATATATCAGTACTTTGTACGCTCTACATAAGTTGTGTGGAGAAGCTCGTGTGCCTTGTGGCCGCCGGGCTCACCAAGATACTCCTCGTAGAGTTTCTTAACGATGGGGCTCTCGTGAGACTTTCTCATGGGAAGACCTGCATCCTCGTTGTAGAGAACCTTTGCACGCTCTGCCTTGATGTCAACATAGTTTCTTACAGAAGCGGGAACGATGGGCTGACCGCCGCCGTTTACGCAGCCGCCGGGACAGCACATAATCTCAACAAACTGGTAGTCTGCCTTGCCTGCACGGATATCATCCAGAAGCTTAGCAGCATTATCAAGACCGGAAGTAACAGCAACCTTAACCTCCATGCCGGCAACATCGTAGGTAGCATACTTGATGGGCTGAGTACCGCGAACCTCGTGGTATTCAATCTCCTTCAGGTCATCACCTGTGAGGATGTCAGCAACGGAACGCAGAGCAGCTTCCATAACGCCGCCTGTTGCACCGAAGATAACAGCAGCACCGGTGAAGATGCCCAGAGCGGGATCGTAGTCTTCGTCGGGAAGCTCTGTGAACTGGAGACCGGCCTTCTTGATCATATCAGCAAGCTCGCGGGTTGTGATAACGATATCTACATCTGCGATGCCGTCCTTGCCCTGATTGTCGCGCTTGTGCTCGAACTTCTTGGCAGTACAGGGCATTACGGAAACAGAAACGATGTTTTCGGGGTTGATGCCTTCCTTCTCTGCATAGTAGCTCTTGATGATAGCACCTGTCATCTGCTGGGGAGACTTACAGGTGGAGAGGTTGGGGAGAAGGTCGGGATAGTAGTGCTCACAGAACTTGATCCAGCCGGGTGAGCAGGAGGTGATCATAGGAAGCACACCGCCGTTCTTAACACGGTTGATGAACTCTGTGCCCTCCTCGAGAATTGTAAGGTCAGCGCCGAAGTTGGTGTCGAATACCTTGTCAAAGCCAAGACGCTTGAGAGAAGCAACCATCTTGCCCTCTGCGTTTGTGCCGATGGGCATACCGAACTCTTCGCCGATAGCAGCTCTTACTGCGGGAGCAGTCTGAACGATAACTACCTTCTCGGGATCAGCAATAGCCTCGAGAACCTTTGTTGTCTCGTCCTTAACAACGAGAGCACCTGTGGGACAAACAACAGTACACTGACCGCAGGATACACAGGCAACATCAGCAAGGTTCTGGTCGAATGCACAACCGATGGTTGTATCAAAACCTCTGTTGTTGGGGCCGATAACGCCAACGTGCTGCTCCTTACAAGCTGCAACGCAACGACGGCAGAGGATACACTTGTTGTTGTTTCTTACAAGGTGAGCGGTAGAGTTGTCGATGGGAAGTACGGGGTTAGCACCATCGAACTTGTTCTCATCTTCAATACCGTATTCCTTACAGAGTGCCTGAAGCTCACAGCTGTTGTTTCTGGGGCAGGAGAGACACTTCTTGTCGTGATTTGAGAGAATGAGCTCCAGAGTAGTCTTTCTGGACTCGATAACTTTGGGAGTGTTTGTGAAGATTTCGGTACCCTCTCTGTCAATGGGGAATACGCAAGCTGCAACAAGGCTTCTTGCACCCTTAACCTCTACCATACACATACGGCAAGCGCCGATTTCGTTGATATCGCGGAGGAAGCAGAGTGTGGGAATCTTAATTCCGAACTGACGGCAAGCGTCAAGAATGGTTGTGTTCTTCTCAACAGAGAAAGGCATACCGTTAATTTTGATATTAAGCATTTCCATTATAATAGTTCTCCTTTCTCTTACTCTTTAATGATTGCGCCGAACTTACATTTCTCTATGCAAGCGCCGCACTTGATACACTTGTTGGTGTCGATTACGTGAGCTTCCTTAACCTTGCCGCTGATAGCGCCAACAGGACAAACTCTTGCACAAGCAGTACAGCCCTTACACTTGTCAGCAACGACAACAAAGGAAGTGAGGGACTTACAAACGCCTGCGGGACACTTCTTGTCAACAACGTGAGCGATGTACTCGTCACGGAAGAAGTTGAGTGTGGAGAGAACGGGGTTGGGAGCAGTCTGACCGAGACCGCAGAGGGAGTTCTCCTTGATGTAGTAGCAGAGCTTCTCCATCTCATCGATAAGCTCAAGAGTACCGTTACCGTTTGTAATGGTCTCCAGCATCTCGAGAAGTCTCTTTGTACCGATACGGCAGGGAGTACACTTACCGCAGGACTCGTCAACAGTGAATTCAAGGAAGAACTTAGCCATATCAACCATACAGGTGTCCTCGTCCATAACGATAAGACCGCCGGAACCCATCATACAGCCGATAGCAGTAAGGTTGTCGTAGTCAACAGGAGTGTCGATAAGTCTTGCAGGGATACATCCGCCGGAAGGACCGCCTGTCTGAGCAGCCTTGAACTTCTTGCCGTTGGGGATACCGCCGCCGATATCGTCAATGATTTCGCGTACTGTGGTACCCATGGGGATTTCAACGAGACCTGTGTGCTCGATTTTACCGCCAAGTGCGAATACCTTTGTACCCTTGGACTTCTCAGTACCCATGGATGCGAACCAGTCAGCACCGCGGAGGATAATCTGAGGAATGTTAGCAAATGTCTCAACGTTGTTCTCAACGGTGGGCTTGCCATAGAGACCCTTTACTGCGGGATAGGGAGGACGGGGACGGGGTTCACCGCGGTTGCCCTCGATAGAAGTCATGAGAGCTGTCTCCTCACCGCAAACGAATGCGCCTGCACCGAGACGGATCTCAAGGTCAAAGTCAAAGCCTGAGCCGAAGATATCCTTACCGAGAAGACCCATTTCCTTAGCCTGGTCGATAGCAATCTGGAGACGGTTAACAGCGATAGGATACTCAGCACGAACATATACATAACCCTTTGTAGCGCCGATAGCATAACCTGCAATAGCCATAGCCTCGATGATACAGTGGGGGTCGCCTTCGAGAACTGAACGGTCCATGAATGCACCGGGGTCACCTTCGTCAGCGTTACAAACAACATATTTCTGGTCAGCCTGGTTGGGAGCGGTGAGAGCCCACTTGCGACCTGTGGGGAAGCCGCCGCCGCCACGGCCACGGAGACCTGAAGCGGTAACAACATCGATAACATCCTGAGGAGTCATCTCTGTGAGAACCTTACCGAGGGCTGCATAGCCGTCCATAGCAATGTACTCATTGATATCCTCGGGGTCAATAACACCGCAGTTTCTGAGAACTACACGCTGCTGAGTCTTGTAGAACGCAGTGTCGTTGAGGGAAACGTTAGCAATATCTTCAACTGCATCTTCGCCTGTGTCGGAATAAACCAGACGCTCAACGATTCTACCCTTGAGGAGATGCTCGTTAACGATTTCCTCTACATCCTCGGGAGTTACGCGGCTGTAAAATGTGCCTTCGGGATGAACAATAACAACGGGACCAAGGGCGCAGAGACCGAAGCAACCGGTCTGTACAATCTTGACTTCTTCAGCAATGCCGCACTTTTCAAGATGCTCCTGGAAAGCTTCGTTGATTTTAATGCTGCCTGAAGATGTACAACCTGTACCGCCACAAATAAGAACATGTGAACGAATCATAAATCAAACCTCCGATTATGCATTTTCTTTAGCGAAGGTGTATTCAGCAACAACCTTACCGCCCTTGATATGCTCTTCGACAACCCTCTTTGCTTTTTCGGGTGTCATTTTTACATAAGTAGTTTTTTCCTCTTTGCCTGCCTCGTAGATTTCAACAACGGGCTCAAACTGGCAGATACCGATACAACCGGTCTGAGAAACAGTAACCTTACCTGCGAGGTTTGCGTTTGCAACCTCTTCAACAAAGGTGCCGAGAACGGGGCGAGCGCCTGCTGCGATACCGCAGGTTGCCATACCGACAACAACTCTCATCTCGCCTGAACCCTCACGCAGAGCAACTTTGTTCTGCATTTTTTCCTTGATAGCCTGGAGTTCTGCTAATGACTTCATATTTATTTTCCTTTCTAAAAATATAATGAAATATATTAATAAAACTATTAATAACCAAATCTGTGCCGATTTTCGAGCCTTCGGCAAGGCTTATTCGATTTCCTCATACTGTTCTTTCAGATATTCGGAAATCCAGGTGACAACCTCGAACTCTGCAAGAGAAATATCTCCCAGCTGAGCCCGGAGCTCTCTTGTGTCAAGAGCAACCTCGCCCTGTGGGGTGGTGTGCCTGAAAAGAAAGTCTGTATCCGGGTCGCCCTGGATAAGAGTGACTATGGAAAAGGCAACGTCACCGAGAGGGGTGAAGTCTATATGATTTTTATTGAATACTGCCGTGACTTTTGTGCCGTGAGAGTCGGGGTAAGTTTCCTCGTCTCTGGACTCGATGCTGAAAGTGCCTTCTGTCTGTTCGCAGGAAAGCTTCAGCAGAGGAATACCCAGCCCCACCTTTCTGGTGGTGCGGGTGGTGTAGAAGGGATCGCAGACACCGCGGAGGGTTTCCGCACTCATTCCGCATCCGTCATCCTCAATGATGAGAGTCAGCTTGTCGGCACTTTCCTCAAGGAGAATGGTGACAAGACTTGCTCTTGCCTTCACTGAGTTTTTGGCAATATCAAGAATGTTAAGAGAAATCTCTTTCATAGATTTACCTCAATGTTTCGAATATCTTTTTTCTCACCAGTGATGAACTGTAAGGCTCATCGTCAATAAGGAAGAAGTCTCCCTTCTCCTTTATATCCCACAGGAAATGGGCGTCTGAACAGATGAGAATTTTTCTCTCCCCGATAGGGTAGAGGTTCTTATATTCCTCGATTTTCTCTGCATCGTGAAATTCACAACACCGGAACCCCTTCATATCGGGAAAAGTTCCCAGAGTACTTATGATTCCGTTGGCTTGCCTGTCCACGTGGGCGGGATAGCTGATGCCCGAAAATTTCCCGGCAAGAGCGGGACACTCGTCAACCGAAATGGTGGTTGCATTGGAGAGCAGATAGTCATCTGTTCCCACCACCTCATCAAATTCGTCGCAAATCAGCTGGTCTCCGAAGATATCGGTGCGGTTTTCGATGAGTATGCGCCTTGTATGGACATATTCGTCAAACGCCATAGCGTCGGAGAGTTCCTCGAAAAGGAATATTACGTGAATATCCTCTGCAGTAGTCAGCTCCATTCCCGCAATGGGAATGATGCCGTGGCGTTTTGCCGCCTTAAAAAAAGCGGGGCAGTTGCGGCAGGTGTTGTGGTCGGTAAGAGCCACAACCGAAAGTCCGCAGAGAGTCGCCATACCTGCAATGTTTGAGGGGGTGTTGTCATTGTCTGCACATGGTGAGAGACAGGAGTGAACGTGAAAATCGTAGTAATACTTATTCATCTTTGAGTTCTTTGCTCAGAAAAAGTGCAGTCTCATAGGCAGAGAGTGTAGTGCCTACCACATTGATTTCCTTTTGCAGAGCAGCATCGATAATTTCTTGCTCCAGAGTAACACCCTCGGCAAGAATCACACAGGCTACATCGGTAAGAGATGCAACTGCCAGAGTATTGATGTTGCTCATAATTGTAATCCAGCCATCACCGCTCTGTGCCTTGCCCATTACCCAGCTGAGCAGATCGCCGATGTATACACCGGTGATTTCTCTTTCGGCAGCGGGGCAGACAACAGGGGAGAAGTTCTCTGCTTTACAAAGGTCATAGACTGTCACTGGAATCATCCTTCAGTTCAAGATATTCTTTGAGTATCTGTCTGTGTTTTAATACACAGTCATATTCAGAGGCGGTACCTTTAATCACATCCTCGGCAAAAGCCTGGCAGGTGGGAGCACCGCAGGCGCCGCAGTCGATACCGGGAAGCTGTTTTCTCAGCTTCTGTATCTGTGCCATCATCTTCATACTCTCGGACATACTCTCCGAAAGTCGTGAGATGGGGTAGTAGGTGGGCATTTCGTCGAAGAAGAATTCTTCGGGAATATGCTCCTGCTGCTCTTTGGTGAGGAAGTTCTGTGAAACAGGCAGGTACCTTCTGAGAGTTTTAAGCTTCGCCTTTGCAATGAAAGGGTTCTGCATAGTGAGCACTCCGCCGACACAGCCGCCTGTGCAGGCATTGAGCTCAATAAACTCAAGCGGGGGAATGTTATCGTTTTCTATCTGGTCAAGAACGCGGTTGACGTTCTCTATTCCGTCGGCTGCAAGATACGCCTCGTTGAAAAGCGAGGTAGCCTCGCCGCCGGAGCTTGCCCAACCGATGCCGATCATTCCCGAATTAGAAATTGATTTGATGTTGTCATTGTGGTCCATAGCGTTGATGAGTTCAAAGTAAATATCGCTGATGGATATAACCTTGTCAACCTTGCTTTTATATGGACCGAAACCGTTTTTAACATAGCTTGCCTTGCCGGGACAAGGTGAGATGAAGCATACACCGATATCCTCGTCTCTGAGTTCGGGGTGTTCGGATTTCGACTTATTCCTTGCCATTATGGCGGCAACCTCCATAGGAGGAAGCATCGGCAGAATGTTATCGACAAGAGAGGGGAATCTGAGACAGATAAGTCTGAGAACAACCGGACAGGCAGAACTGATGACAGGTTTCTTGATATCCGCAGATTTCAGATATGCTCTGGAATAAGAAGTAACATATTCCGCAGCGGCAGAAACCTCGAACACATCGTCAAAACCTATTTTTAGAAGTCCGTTCAGAACATAGTCTACGTCGTCGAGATTTTCAAACTGTCCGTAGAGAGTAGGGGCAGGAAGAGCAATCTTCCATTTGTACTCACTCATTTCGGCGAGTTTGTTGCAGACAGCCTTCTTTGCCTTTTTGGGGCAGACCTTGATGCATTCGCCACAGTCGATGCAGCGTTTTTCGTTGATTACGGCGTGACCGTTCTTGATTCTGATAGCCTGAGTGGGACAATGGCGCAGACAAGTTGTGCAACCGATACATTTGCTGACAGTAAGATTTACCGAGTGTTCATAGTTGTTCAAATTCTGCACCTGCCTTTCGTGATTTATCAGAGATTAACCCTCATTGTAATAGTGGTACCCTCACCGACTACGGAGTCAATGTTCATATAATCGGTGTAACGCTTCATATTGGGAAGACCCATACCGGCGCCGAAACCCATTGAGCGGATACTGTCGGATGCGGTGGAGAAACCCTCCTGCATTGCCTGTTCAATATCCTTGATGCCGGGACCACGGTCACTGAGGACAATTTCAATATATTCCTCGGTAACCGAAACATCGGCGTCACCGCCGTCAGCGTGGATAACCATATTGATTTCGCCTTCGTACATGGCGATGGAAACGCGTCTTATTGTATCCGGGGCAATTCCAAGCTGCCTCAAATTCTTCTTAATCTGGACAGAAGCCTGCCCAGCGGATGTGAAGTCATCCCCGTCTACATCGAAGTGAAATGTGAGTGTTTCGCTCATGCTTCTTTCACCTTGTTGCCTATGAGACCGTTGGTGTAGAGAATACCGCAGGCATCATACATGCGTTTTTTGGTAGTCAGTATAACAATACCGCTTTCCTTTGCAAGCTCAATCATCTCAAGTGTGGGCAGCTTTGAACGCACCAGAACGATGCAAATCATATCCATCATCTCTGCGGTGCGGATAACCTGAGAGTTAACGAGACCTGTAATGAGGACCGCCTGGTCCTTGACAAAAGCCAGAACATCGCTCATCATATCGCTGCCGCACGCAGAGTAGACATGCTTACCCAGTGCTTCTTCACAGCAGACGACGTCGGCTTCGAGCAGTTCTTTAATAGTGCTGATTTTCATAGAAACCGTTCCTTTTTAGTTAAGATTACTCTCGTGGTCTCGGAATAGAATTTTTATCAGTCGGTGTACTTTGCAAGGATGTCCTTTACATCGTCAACAACAAGACGTCCGTAAACTTCGTCGTTGATGGTAAGAACAGGTGCAAGACCGCAGGCACCGATGCAGCGGCATGCTGTGAGAGAGAATTTGCCATCCTCTGTGCACTCGTCAGCGCCGATACCGAGAAGCTCACCGAACTTGTCGAAGATATCGCCGGAGCCCTTAACGTAGCAGGCAGTACCCAGACAAACGGAGATATTGTATTTTCCCTTGGGAGTCAGTGAGAACTGAGAGTAGAATGTTGAAACACCGAATACTTCCTCCATAGGCACATCCAGACCCTCTGCAATCATAGCCTGAACCTCTTTGGGCAGGTATCCGTAGATATCCTGAGCCTTCTGAAGAACGGGCATTACTGCACCGGGATCATCTTTGTGCATTTCGATAACTTCTTTGAGTTTTGCTTCCTGCTCGGCAGTGCCATTGAAAGGAGCAGTGCTGATTTTCTTTTGCATTTTTTATCCTCCCTGAAAATAATATATGTTTTGTAAATAGCAATCAGAAACTTTGCTGTTTAACATACACCATTATGATAACATATACTAACAAAAAAGTCTACACAAAAACACAAAATTCTTCTAAAAAAACACCTGTGAAAAATCCCCATAATCCGCTTTGTTATGGGATTATTCCATTGAATGACAATTCCTTAACAAGGTGTACAGAAGAAAGGTATAGCTATTGGTGAATATGTATCAAAATGTTAACGCTCGATGTTATTACGGTGCAGTTAAATTCTGTATCGGAAAAATAAAAACACCCCGACGAATTTGTTGTCGGGGTATATTTCTGTATTGGAATATTAATCGATTTTATTTATTGAAATAACAGAAAGAATTCCGTTGTGTACAGTGAACTTAATCTCAAATCCGGAGTAGGGAAAACCGAAAACACGGGTATCGTCCTTGATATATTGGGGACGAGGGTCCTGACTCAGCAGATCATGCAGAACTTGTCTTTTGCTTTCGGGAATTGTCCGGAGGAGATTTTCGGGACATTCAACTTTGAGAGAGCGGTCCTTGTTTTCGTCGGCAAAACCGCCTGCTGCATCATTATGACAGTCGGTAAAAGGCAGATAAGGCTTGATATCGTAGATAGGCGTGCCGTCCATCAGGTCTGCACCCGACACTCTCAGCACGGTGCCTCGGCTTGTTTTTTCCATACCCAGCAGCCTGACCGAGGAGAGCCCAATGGGATTTGGTCTGTAAGGAGAACGGGTGGCAAAAACACCCATTCGCTTGTTGCCGCCAAGTCTCGGGGGTCTGACTGTGGGAGACCAGGCCTTGTCTTTAGCCTCGGAAAATTCCCAGATAAGCCACAGATGGCTGTAACCTTCAATGCCTCGGAGGGCATCTTCCACGCGGTATTCTTCCTCAAACACAATGATAGCTTCGCTGTCTGTAAGACCGCTTTGTCTGGGGATACCAAACTTTGTGGGAAAATCAGATTCTATTCTGGCTATGATTTTCATTTCTTGCACCGCCTGAAAAGGTTATTGGAATCACCTTGAAAGTTCTTTTGAGGAATTATTGAAACCTGCGTGAATGAGGGGCAGCTTGTTGTTGATGTAAAGTCCCGTATTGCCAGAGAGCAGACGGCTCAGTACTGCGGCAACAGCAAAATATATCATACCTTCAGCAGAGAAAAGCTCCGTGCAGAGTATTATAGTTGCCAGAGTACAGTTTGTTACACCGCACAGAAGAGCAGCCATACCGATGGCCGCACCGAAAGCAACATCCAACCCCAGCACAGACGCCGTGGCAGCACCGAAGGTTGCGCCGATAAACAGAGAAGGAACGATTTCTCCTCCTTTGTAGCCTGCCGCTACCGTAATAACGGTAAAGAGAATTTTAAGCGCAAAAGCCTCATAGCGGAACTCGCCCTTTGCAAAAATATGCTCGATAATCTCCATACCGCCACCGTTGTAGTCGGTTGTTCTGAGCAAAACTGTAAGCAGTACAATAAGCGAACCGCCGATAAAGATTCTCAGAAACTCATTCTTTAAATATTTATGCATTAACTTTTCTGAAAAATGCAGTAGTTTTACAAAGATAAAACTGACCAGCGCACCCAGTGCGGCAATGAGAATAACCTTCCACAGTGTATCAAACTGAGCAGAAGGCATATTTGCAATATGGAATTTCTCACCTTCAACTCCCAGGAGCCCGGCTGTGGCAAAAGCCGCAAAAGAGGATATTATACAAGGGAAAATTGCGGCGGTAAAGAGTGTGCCTGTGCCGATAACCTCAAGTGCAAATACGCAGGCTCCCAGAGGAGTGCCGAAGAGAGCGGAGAAAACAGCGCTCATTCCGCACATAGTAAGTACACGTGTGGTTTTTTCGTCAAGGTGCAGGAGCTTTGAAAGCAGAGAAGATACACTTCCGCCCAGCTGAAGTGCGGCACCCTCCCGACCGGCGGAACCGCCCAGTAAATGGGTGATGACAGATGCGATGAATATTGCAGGAGTCAGCAGAGGGGAAACCTTCTCTTTTCCTCTGACAGCACTGATTATCTGATTTGTTCCAACCCCATCCACGCGGCAGAGTTTATAGAGTCCGACAGACAGAAGACCGCCCAGAGGAAGCAGAAAAATCAGCCAGCTGAATTCTCCTCTTACGCGGGTGACAAGACTTACGGATTTGGAAAACAGAGTACCCACAATACCCCCTGTGACACCTACTGTGAGACTCAGAAACATCCAGATAATGAATGAGAATAAGTAATTTTTCAGATATAAAGTATATCCTTTGATTTTTTCAGCCAATGCATTCACTTCTTTTCGCAAAAACTGATTAATTATAACATTATCCCCAAGGATTTACAATACCGTTAATAAAGAGAAAAAGAAAAAAGAGCCGGCTTGCGGCTCTTTTTTATGTGTAGTTAATGATTATTTCTTTTTGCTTACTGCCTCAAAGGTACTTGTGATTTCCTTATCGGGAGCTTTTGTGAGAAGGCTCACTGCAACAATTGCTACACAAGCAATGATGAATGCAGGGAGAAGCTCGTAGAAATCAAGAATTGTGCCCTTGAAGATGTTTCTGATAACAAGCTTCCAGACGAGAACTGTAATACCGCCTGAGAGCATACCTGCCAGAGCACCCCACTTGTTGGTGCGTTTCCAGAAGAGTGCAAAGAGCATAATGGGACCGAATACGGCACCGAAGCCTGCCCATGCAAAGGAAACAATCTGGAATACGGAGCTGTTCGGGTCGCTTGCCAGGAATACCGCAATAACGGATATAATAATAACAGAAATTCGTGCAATCCAGAGTGAAGCTTTCTGTGAAAGTTTGATTCTGAATGTTTCTTCAAGCAGATTCTGGGATACACTGGAAGCGGCTGCCAGCAGCTGCGAATCAGCAGTAGACATTGTGGAAGCAAGAATACCCGCAAGGATGATACCTGCTGCGAGTGCGGGAATATAACCGTACTGGCTGAGGAATTTTGCAATATCAACAATGATGGTTTCTGCTGCGGAAGCACTCTCATAGGGACCGATGATACCGTTCTTCATAAGAGAGTAGCCTGTGATACCGATAAGAACTGCAACGCCCATAGAGATTACAACCCAAACGGAAGCAACTCTGCGAGAAGTCTTGAGTTTGTTCTCGTCTTCAATAGCCATAAATCTCAGAAGAATATGGGGCATACCGAAGTATCCGAGACCCCATGCAAGAGTGGATGCAACAGGGAGCGCTCCGTAGCTCATAGTCTCACCTGTGGCAACATTGAAGCCTTTGAAAAGGTCCATATAGCCGTCAAGTTCAGCAACATTTGCAAATACATTGTCAAAGCCGCTTATCATACCCTCGCTGAAGCCTAAAACTACCAGGAGAGCAACTGTCATAACAATGCTCTGGATGAAGTCTGTGGTAGAAGCAGCAAGGAATCCGCCCAGAGTGCAGTAAAGAACAATAACTGCTGCGCTGATAATCATCGCGGTCATATACTCCATACCGAAGAGAGAGGAGAAAAGTTTACCGCAAGCGGCAAAACCAGAAGCGGTGTAGGGAACAAAGAAAATTACAATGAAGACAGCTGAAATAGCTGTGAGGATGTGGGCTTTGTCTCCGAAACGCTTTGAGAAAAAGTCGGGGAGTGTTACTGCGTTAATCTTGTGGGAATATACGCGGAGTTTCTTTGCAACAAAAAGCCAGTTGAGATATGTACCGATAGAAAGTCCCAGAGCTGTCCAGAATGCCTCGGGAATACCTGTCATAAGTGCAACTGCAGGAAGTCCCATAAGAAGCCATCCGCTCATATCGGATGCCTCTGCGCTCATAGCTGTAACAAGGGGACCCAGCTTTCTGCCGCCAAGATAGAAGTCGTCGGAGCTTTTATTTTTCTTTGTGTAATAAGCTCCGATACCAATCATTCCGATAAGATAAACACTGATGGTTATCAGAATGACTATGGTGCTTGAAGTCATATATCTTCCTCCTATAAAAAAATAATACACTAATTAAAACATATATTTATGAAAAAAACAACAGTAAATCTGCAAAAATATTAATAAAAGCGGATATTTATGCAAATAAATAAAGGTTAATTGCGGATTTTTCTGTCTGAAAATAATTTTTTGAGAGTTAAAGTGGTGCTTTTCAATTCATAAAGGATGTGATATAATCTTAAAAGACAGGGGTGATAATGTGGCAAAAAAAGCATATCTGGAAATTACAAACGTCTGCAATCTTTCCTGCAGTTTTTGTCACGGAACAAAGCGGGAACCTCGTTTTATGACAATTTCGGAGTTTACCGAGGCGGCAGGAAAACTGCGTCCGTTTGCGGATTATCTTTATTTTCATCTGTTGGGTGAGCCCCTTCTTCATCCTCAGGTGGGGGAATTCCTCGGAATTGCAAATACAATGGGTTTTCGTGTGAATATAACCACCAACGGCACCTTGCTCAAAGAAAAAGGTGATACCATATTATCCTCTGCGGCACTCCATAAAGTCAGCATTTCTCTGCATTCTTATGAGGTGAATTCCTTGGGAATGAGTCTTGATGAATATCTCAAGATGTGCTTTGAATTCTGCAAAAAGGCACAGTCAAAAGGCGTTGTTGCCGTAATGCGTCTCTGGAATAAGGGTGGCTCTGACAGTATGAATGAGGAAATTCTCGGGAAGATGCACACATATTTCACGGGTGAATGGAAAGAACTGTATTCAGGATATAAGCTTCAAGAGTACATTTTTCTCGAATGGGGAGAACTTTTCGAATGGCCCGATATGATGGCACAGGACTATGGCTCTGCCCATTCCTGCTACGGATTACGCGACCAGGTTGGAGTGCTTTCGGACGGTACGGTGGTGCCTTGTTGCCTCGATGCTGAGGGCGATATAAATTTAGGCAATATATTTGAGGAAGAACTTGCGGCGGTGCTTTCCTCAGAGAGAGCAGGGATGCTGAAAAAATCCTTTCAGACCCGTAATGTAACCGAGCCTCTATGCCGAAGATGCGGATATGCCGCCAGATTCAGACATTAAATTATATTTGCATATGTTTTGCGTACATAACAAAAAGCTCCCCTCGGGGAGCTTTTTTGCGTTGTTTTTTTGAATGGAGAGCAATGTCAGCAATCAGCATCAGTCCTTCGTCAGAACCTTTTTATTCCATGAATGTTTGCCGCAGTGGGGGCATTTCATATATCTTGTTCTGTTTACGTGCATTGCAAATAATACACTTGCAAATGAAGGCACATATCTGTGATTACATTTTGCACACTGATAGTATCCTGCTTCCTGCTCAATTTTCAGTGCGTAGCCGATACCCACAAGAGATATTGCAAAGCCTAGAGCAATAATGAGTATTCTCAGCCATGCATCCATTTCGAATAAAGATGCCGCCATAGTGGAACCCAGCAAAATAATAATGGAAAATATACCTATTAATATTTCAAGGGATAAGAGACGTTTGTCAGCATCAAGTTTTTGCTGTGCCATTTCTACCAGCAGTTTTTCTGTTGTTTCGTTGTGTTTATCCATAGTTACAACCTCCCCGGATAATAAATCGTTTACAGTAATATTAAGTTCACTGCAAAGTTCAAGCATTATGGAGGAATCAGGCAAGGATTTGCCGTTTTCCCATTTTGATACAGCTCTGTCGGTGATGCCGAGCTTTTCTGCAAGCTGTGCCTGAGTAAGCTTCGCTTCTTTTCTTTTAAGGGCAATAAAAGCGCCGATTTTAACTTGGTCCATTTGTTTTCTCCTTTCGCCTTGATTATATTGCCCGTAAGCGAACAAGTCTACACACCGTTGGTTGAGTCGGGAAGGTTTTATGCCCCAACCTGCGGTTGAGTGGCTCGGAATGCTGATGATAACTATATTATTCGATGTTATCCAAATCGTCACTGAGAATGAATTTTGCGTTTTCGGGGAGCTTGAAGAGTTTGAAGTTTTCGGAGTCTGTAAGCACCAGAGTTTTACTTCCCTTGATTTCAAAAACTAAAGTATAGGGAGAAGCGGTGGCAATAAGCCGGTCCTTTTCTATCGTGAAGCTTCCTGTCAGTACATTGGTGGATGTGGTACCTTCGCCCATAGTGAAGAAACTGTCGGAATTATCCACCCAGATATAAGGTGTCATATATTCTTCGTAGTCACCCTTACAGTAGTATATTCCTGTGGAAACCTCTTTGTCTTTGGCGGAGCAACCCGCAAGCATCAGTACAAAGAGTATGGAAAATGCAATACATAAAGTGCGTTTCATAAGTGTAGCCTCCTTTTTTGTTATTCTAACAGAAAGTAAATATTATTTCAACGGTTATGTATAACTCGAATACAAAAAAAGACAGCACCCGCCGTCTTTTTCTTGATGTTATTATACTTGGGTGTCAACCTTGTCAACGGGTTTTTGATCAGAGTCATAAGTGAATTCTATCACAATACCCCCTGTTTCGGTGGACATAACGTGGGTGGATTTGTCGTAGGTGAATGTGATGTCAACAAGTCCGTTTTCAAATTTAGGGGTGCAATAGAATACATCGTTCTCGATTTTTAAATCAAAATTTCTGCAAATCCACATTTCGCCGGACTGAACATACCAATAGAGGTTGTTTTCATCAAAGAAAACGTATTCCTTCTGGGTGTACTGGTCGGTGATAACCTCGCCTGAGCTTACGTAGTACATCTTTGTTTTCACAAAGGAACCGTACTTGATAGTCTCTGCAGCAGGCTCTTCAGCAGGTTCAGCCGCACAACAGCAAAGTGTCAGACAGCTCAGCGCAACAAGTATTAAGCAAATAATCTTTTTCATTTCAAAGTCTCCTTCTGTATAGCAGGAATGATTTACACAAATGATTATATTATATCCCGACAAAAAATTCAATAAGTGTCGAGATATAATTTCCTGATTAGAAAATATTGAGCGTTGCTTGAATAAAACAGGAGTTCGGTACGCCCTTGCGCTACGGGTTCGCAATTTGTAATGCTGTGATTTTATTTGGATAATAATAGCTGTTTCGATTGACCGCTTTGTGTGGTTGTGATAAAATTAAATTAAAACATATCAAATGATGAACGGCAAACACCTTATTGATAGTTTATGGAGGGAAACAATATGATTTATAGAAAATTTCCTAAATGTTTAATTGCTGTAGTATTTAGTTTTTTTATTGTATTTACTTGTGTTGTTTCAATTGTTAGTACAAGTGCAGGGACATTTCCAAGCGTTGCTGAGTATCCTGATTTTGATATGGATTGTTATGTTGCAGATTTGATGACTACTTATGATCATGCTTTTTATAAAGCAATAGATATTGAGCAAACATCTCAAAGTGCAAATAAAACATTGCTTGCAGCCATCGAGAGCGATGACGAGTTAATGGTGTCAATGACGGCATGGGAGCTTGCTACATTTAAGCCCAGTGAAATAACAAATGATACCATTACTGAAATAGGCTATTACGAGTCTATTATTTTATCTGCACTTAATAAATCAATGAAGTCAGATGTTATTAAACAGACTTTTGATAATGCAGCAATAAAAGGTGGAAAGGCTCTATTTTCTTCTTATAAGAGTATTCTTAAAGCTGAATACTTTATTACTGATTTGGATATATCAGATTTTTCTTCATTAACAGAATCGCAACAGAATGCGGTAATGAAAAGCTTTGAATCTGCTTTCAAGAAACAGTATCCTGCTGTAAATGACGTTAGCAAATTTTTAAAGATTTTTGATTTATTAGTTAAGTCCGGTAAATCAATTGAAGAGTGTATGGGGTTGTTTTCCTCGTATTATCATTGTAGCCTTGCTAATGATTATCTTTGTGAAGTAGTAAATGATTTGTATGAATATTGTCCGGATGGAAATGTTAGTATGAAGGCAGCACTTATGAATATTAGTAAATCATGCGCTGATTCAGATGCTATTCTAAGTGCAATTTCTATGGATGTTATGATCAGAGGTTTCGATATACTATACGGAACGATGGTTGATTCTGCTTTTGATAAAATTTTAGCAGCGCATCCTGTTAGCTTAGCACTTATGATTGGTCAAGCAATAGGAGAGGGTGTGTCAAACTTTCTTTTCTCTACAGACACAATTTGTGAAAACTATTATAAAATGTGCTGTTTTGACGAATTTGAAAAATTAGTTCGCAATATTGTTACATATGAAATGAATAAGTATACAGATGAGAGAACAAACTATAATGCTAATTGTCTGATTACTGCAGTCGGACTAATGTTTGATATTAATGAAGTCGGTTGTGATTTAACGATTAATTACGCGAAGACTATATACAAAGATTCTGTAGTAGGTAGCATAATCTTTTCTGATGATGAGTATAATCGTTTTGTCGATTCTGTTAACAATATAAGATTATATAAACAACAGAACTATAATAGTATGATGACATCATACATTTTTTATTTGGAGGAGGATTTCCCCGAGATTTATGAGGCATTAACTAAGAATAATGAACTTGAAAATCAAACTACCCATGTTACCGGCGTAGGGTTTGCAAAGAACACTATTGAGTTAGGTTTGCAGGATGATATGAGGCTTTTCTGGAATGATGCAGAGGTTTATCCGGAAACCGCAACAAATAAAAACGTGGACTACTATTCTTCGAATAATAATGTTGTTTCTATTATCTCTGGTGATGGTTTGCAAATACAGCTTCACAATATTGGCACTGCAACAATCACGGCGATAACGGAAGATGGGCATTATACTGACACATTGACAATTAATGTTGTTGAGGAGCATGGAGAAGATGGAACATATCTCAAGGTGACAGACTCTACAAGTAATACATTTACATATGGTTATGTAAAATATAAAATAACATCTTCGACCGCTGTAAGTGCAGTTTCTGTTGCGAATAATCCAGGAAAAGTATTCATACCGTCTGCAATTGGATATAAGAATAAAGTTTATAATGTAACAAGTATTGCTGATAATGCATTTAAAGATTGTGTGAGCATCAAACGTATTCAATTTTCAGAAGGCCTTGAAAGTATAGGATGGGGTGCTTTTTCGGGTTGTACAGGAATAACAGGGACAATAGAAGTGCCAAAGAGTGTGCAAAGTATAGGGGATTATTGCTTTAGAGGTACAGCACCCAAAAAAATCATAGTGCCATTTGTAGCAGAAAGCAGAAGTCCAGAGC
>JAZOMY010000015.1:0-243546 GCA_045654185.1 Ruminococcus sp. | reverse complement strand
GGTATGCTCTATGACAATGCTCCCGCATCCGCACAGACCGCAGGTGCAAACCAGCCCGGCGCAGGTCTCCTTAAGGGTAGCCTCAACCCCGGCGTAACATACTACGCAAAGACATGGGTTATCTACAAGGATGCAAACGGCGTAGAGCAGATTGCATACTCTGATCTGCTGGTAGTGGACAAACTCTGATTTAATCCCTGCTGACACAGACTAAACATACCAATACATATACAGCAAGTATTCTTTTAAGCCCCCGTAAAACGGGGGCTTTTTTATTATGTCAAATTTTCCGGCAACAATATGTATAAATGTTACAAAATTACAAAAATACAGCAAAATGTGCATATAAAATGGGTAAAATTATTGATTTTTTTTGGTTTTTGCTGTATATTTATAATGTATTTTTATGTATATATTACATTAGTATACAATACAGGAGGTTTCTATGAAGTGCAGATGTTTTAAGCGTGCAATTTCGCTTTTGCTGATGGTTTGTATCTTATTGATAGCATTCCCCATTACCATGCCTGTAATGGAAGCAGAAGCTGTAGGCGGTGTTAATTCTCTTACCTGTTCGGGGTTTATCTCTAACTCCACAGCAAGGAATTACATAGACACTATGATGAGGTACTACATCAACAGCAGTTCCACATTGCAGTCAACTCTCGACAACGGCTATTCCGTTGTGTTTATGTTCGAGGGCGGCTCGGATAACTACTGGAATGGAGTAACATATTCGGACAATGACTACTCATCCAGAACCCAGGCTGTTTGTATTGTTGTCAAGAAAAACTCCGCAGGCAATGCATATATTGACTATTACTGCGAGAACAGCTCGTCAATTCCTGCTGAGCCCAGCTGGTGTACAAACGGCGTGGCTTATTCCGGCTCCACAACACTTATGGACGGCACATACGCCTTCTATACATGGAACCATACAGGTCCCTATGCTGCTTTCCAGATAGACCTTTCAAGCAGCGGCGGAAACTGTTACTACACTCCCAGCGCCAACCCCAACGGCTACAAAGCAGGCGCCAGCGGCATCAATATCCACACCCGTTCTACTATTTATAACGGCGGCAGCTCCATCGGTTGGGCATGGTCTGAGGGTTGTCAGGTTATCGGCTACGGTAATGACTACACCAATGAATTCAATGCCTTTATGAAATCTGTAACAGGCATCACCTGGAATCCCTGGATTTCATGGAACCCCAAAAATCTTCAGACATGGGCAAGCACAGGTGCCCATAAGGGCTATTTTGTAGTAGACCGTCAGCTTGGTATGATAGGCACCAACGGCACACAGTACGGCACAGGCTCAATGATTAACCTTTACAATACAACTGCACTTACAAATATCACAGCTAAATCCACAGCAGCACGAAAGGCCGCCGGTATGACCGAAATCGGCGACTACGTTTCCCAGTGTACATATTATCCTGCTTATGGCAAATTGGTCTGCACAGGCATCGACGTATGGACACGAACTCTCCCCTGCTACGCAGATGTAAATTCCTCCACAGTTGCCATTTCCGCTTACAACCAGGGCGACGTTCTCACATGCACGGGTCTTTTCAAGAACACCGTAGGTGAGTATTGGTACCGGGTACAACCCGCATCAGGGTCGGCTCTGTATGTGCGAGCGGCATATATGGAATTTCAGGAACAGTATCTAACGGATATCACCCTTAAAAACCACACAAAGCCAAACGGACACCTGAAGGGCACCGGCTTTGTAATAGACGGCACAATTTCCACAACATATAATCAGCTTACCGCTGTATCGGCTTATGTTCACACAGGCTTCGGTACCACAGGTCAGCAGACCACGGGCCACAGAGTAACAGTAAGCAATAACACTTATTCTCTTGGCGGCAGTACGGTAGATAACAATGTCAATATGGGCATCATCCCCAATGGCCCCAACACTATCATTATTACAGCAGAATACAAAAATCATTATGTTGTAAACGACACAACCCTTAAAACAAACACAGGCAAGGTAACTCTGGCCGAAGACTACTTTATGGTCATCCCCTCCTCTGTAAGTCAGAGCAGTTGCAGCCATACTTACCAGACCTACGTAATAGGCGGTGGCAGTGTAAGCTGTACTCAGACTGCAAAGACAATCAAAGCCTGTACAACCTGCGGTCTCACAAATAATATAACAGACACAACAGGCAGTCACTCCTTCGGTGACTGGGTAATCACTGAGGAAAGCTGTACCGAAAACGGCACCAAGGTCCGTACCTGTACCGCCTGCGGTGCCAAGGAAACCGAAGAAACTCCCGCATCAGGTCACAACTATAAATCCGTTTCAGTGGACGCCACCTGCATCGAATATGCCAAGATTATCCACACCTGCGAAAAATGCGGCCACTCATACAACACCATAATCGCTCCCGAATACTCCGATTGGAGCGAGGCTATCCCCGAGGGCATAGACCCCGTGCTTATCGAATCCAAGACCCAGTACAGATACAGCGATTATCAGACCACAAAGAACTACGAGCCCTCCGTTGACGGCTACACTCAGATTAGTAAAGAGTGGGAAAGTCAGGGACAACGCACTCAGGAGTGTGTCAAATCCTGGGACGCAGGTTATAATACATCCCACGCTCTCTACTCAACTTACAACAAAACTCCTGCAAAGAACTATTCCGATGACTACACAAAGCAGGAGCTGAATTCCGAAAGCATTGTAGGTTATATCTATTACCACTGGTGTTCAAACCAGCACAAAGACGGTCCTTATAACCGAACAACAAGCAAAGTTAAAACCGATTATTACGTAGGATTCCACTCTTTTTACAGCACAAAGTCTCCTTCAGAATCCGAGAGAGAAGCCTCTGACGGCAGCGTAATTTACAGTAATCTCTCTTGTTGCGGAGATTCATACTGGTACTACAACATCCCCGTATACAAGCAGACCTTTACCAACTACAAGGCTCTCTACACTCATTCATACTGGGGTCCCTTCTCCGAGTGGAGCGACACAGAGTACACCTCATCAAGTACCCGCAAGGTTGAGACCCGTACCCTTTACAGATATGCACTCCCCGGTGAGATGGGCGACCACAATTACGTAAACGGCACTTGTTCTGTCTGCGGAAAATCCGAGGCATCCGAATATATGTACCTCTTCGGCTTCATAAACGGCGCTGACTACGGCTATATCGATGATGCCGACACAATAGGAATCTACAAGTTTGTTGACGGCAAGCTTGTGGCAACATTTACAGAGGACAGCTACGTCGGCGTTAAGAAAGGCGACAACTCCGCCTGGTATATGGCAGAGAGTTATCCCGGAGATACTGCAACATCGGCGGTTCTTCATAATGCTGACAAACTTACAACCCCCGAGAAGCTTCGTGTTCCCGGCGGCAAAGAAATAACCTTTACTCTTACCGAAAACAACGACGGCACATATACCCTGAGCTACACGGTTGCCGAGTGCAAGCATAGTTCCCACAGTCTCGGCGGCTATTGCCTTGCCTGCGGTGAAGATGTAGGTCACAACTTCAGCAACGGTGCATGCACAGTATGCAGAAGACCCTGCACACACATCTGGGCAGACGGCGTATGTACAGTCTGCGGTTTTGCTTGCAGGCATAGTTTTTACGACGGTGCTTGTGCAGTTTGCCGCATCCCCTGTGAGCACAACTTCACAAACGGCTCCTGCACAATATGCACAGCTTCCTGCGAGCATCACTTCGATGATGGCACCTGTACTATTTGCCACCAGGTATGCGGACATACCTGGGAAAACGGCGTATGCACCACCTGCTCAAAAGCTTGCGGACACGATTTCACAGACGGCATCTGCACAGTCTGCGCTGTACGCTGCAAGCACAACTTCCTCAACGACCATTGTACTGTATGCGGAGCAACCTGCGTTCACAACTGGGACAACAGTCAGTGCACCATCTGCTCCAAGGTATGCGAAAACCACGTCTATGTAAATTCAGCCTGTTCGGTTTGCTCGAAGACTGAACCTGACTTCTATCTCTTCGGCTACATCAACGGCAAGAATTACGGCTGCGAGGAAAACTCCGGCAACAAGGGCATATACAAATTCACAAAGGGTTCACTTAAAGCGGTGTTTACAGAAAACAGTTTCGTTGCTGTAAAATACGCTGATAACTCTCAGTGGTTTATGACTGACGGAACCCTCAGCGAAGATACCACCAAAGCAACTCTTTACAATGTAAACACAATTGAAGAAGGCGGCAAGCTCTTTGTTCCCAAGGGACGACTTGTTACCTTTACATTAATAAGCAACGGCGACAACACCTGCACCTTGAGCTATGAGGTTGCACCCTGCGCTCACACATCCCACGACACAGACGGCAATTGTCTTGTTTGCGGCGAAAATGTGGAGCACAGTTTCTCTGAAGGCTTCTGCTCTGTTTGTTCCAAGCCTTGCAGCCACAGTTATTCAGAGGGTGTGTGCAGCATCTGCTCTTATGAATGCAAACACAGTTTCAATGATGGTAAGTGTGTAATCTGCAATACTCCTTGTGAGCACGAATACGAAGACGGTGCCTGCAAAGACTGTCTGGCACCTTGCAAGCACAACTTCAGCCAGGGCGCTTGTACCCTCTGCGACAAAACACTTCAGTATTATCTGGCAGGATACATCAATAATCAGACTATCGGCTGCGAAGAGAACTTTGCTCTCACAGGCTCGTATAT
Organism: Ruminococcus sp.; assembly: GCA_045654185.1. GTDB lineage: Bacteria > Bacillota > Clostridia > Oscillospirales > Acutalibacteraceae > Ruminococcoides. The sequence goes on along the minus strand of JAZOMY010000015.1, from coordinate 238,851 downwards.
CTTCGAAAACGGCAGACTGACAGTAAACTTTGACACAGACAGCTTTATATTTGTAAAAACTCAGAACAACGAAATATGGTATATGACCGAATCGGCTGAAAAATCCTCTCCTGCAACTCTTGTCAGCACCGAAAGCGGTGCATCGGAAATGATGTTTATTCCCGGCGGTGTGAACGTTACATTCACCCTGAGTTTCAACGGTGACGGCAGCCTCAGCCTTGATTGTGTTATCAATACCTGTAAACACACAAACCACAGCAAAGACGCTGAATGCACAGCCTGCTCCGCTCAGTCAAGCCACAGTTTCAGCAACGGCTTCTGCACAGTATGCGGTGCAAAAGAGATTATCGAGGAAGTAAAACTTCCCGAAATCAACGCAAAGTACGCTTATCTCTCTACTGAAAATGAGTTTTACTACGGTGTGGTATTCGCCACACGGAATTTCGAGACTGTAAATCCTGCGGATATGGGACTTCTGGTCTTCGTATCAAAGGACGGCGACCTGAGTTTCGGCTCTGCTGACGATGTAATCGAAGGTGCATCTGTCAAGGACGGATACCTTGCAGTAAACACCCGCTCTATTCATCCCAAGGCTCTCGGCGACACCGTATACCTCAGAGTTTATGCAAAGCTTTCCGACGGAAGCTATGTATACAGTGACATTATCAGCTACAACGGCGCTCAGTATGCTTACTCTATGCTGAGAAATCCTGCAAGCACAAAGGATACCAGAGCTTTTGCCGTGGCACTTCTGAACTTTATTACAGAAATGCAGATTTACTTCGACCACAACACCGACTCCCTTGCAAATGCAAATCTCACCCCCGAGGAGAAAGCTCTTGCTTCGGATTACAGAGCCGATATGGTGGACAAAACTCCTAAGGTTCAGAAGGATAAAACTGCAAACTTCACAAAGAACGCAAAGGGAGCAACCCTCTACCCCACTGCTGACTTCAGCGCAGCCCTCATGACTTTGAGTTACAATTGCAAAATCAAAGGCTCTGCTCCTGCTGAAATCACTCTTTACTACTGGGACAGCGAGGATTACAACTCTGCTGAGACTCTTACCAAGCAGAACGCAAGCGGTATAATCACTATGCACCTCACATCAGACGGAACATACAAAGCTGATATCGCAGGCATCAGCCACAAAGATATCTTCAGCACAATTTATGTTTCTGTTGTTTATACATCAGAGGGCACAGAATACTGCACAGGTGTAACTGCATACAGTCCGGCTCAGTATCTGAACGCAAACGCAAATAATTCTTCATCAGAATTATATACTCTTGCACAGGCATCCGTGGTTTACGGATATTACGCAAAGAATCTTTATACATAAAGATTCAAGCACTTAACAAATTACGGATAAAATCATAGGAAAGGAGAGCATCGCTCCAAACAGAGCCGATGCAAATAGCAATATGAAACTTGTGAAAAAATGCCTGTGCCTGTTTCTGGCGCTGACAACACTGCTCTCGCTGGTAAGTTTCAGTTCAGCAGAGCATACCCACGCAGCGTCAGCAAGCTCATACATTTCGCAGACTTATGCTTCCAACTTAAACGTAAAGACCTCCACAGTTGCAAGTCTTTACGACGTGCCCTCCGCTTCGGGTGTGTTAAAGTACACCGTAGCAAAGGACACACCTCTCAGAGTAAAGGCTCTGCACAAAAACACATCCGGCGAATACTGGTACGAAGTGCAGTATTATAACCTTACACTTTATGCACCTGCCACCGCCACAACATTGGTTTCTCACCTTACAGGTGATGTAACCGCTAAAAACCTGCAATCTCCCGCGGCTTTGACTTACGGAACAGGTTTCCCCATAGGCGGCGAGATTTCGTCGGTTTATAACAACATCGGCGAGATACGCGCCTCTCTCTACAAAGGCTCTGACCTTACAAGAGAACCCGCCCTTACCTCAGCAGACGCCGTTGACGGCAAATACTATAACCTCACAAGCAGTACAGTAGACACAAACCTCTGGTTCAACCTGCTCTCCACCGGCGTTTACACCTATGTAGTATCAGCCGAGGCCATAAGCTACTACATTGATGCAAACGGTGCTCTCAAAACTTCAAGCGTTGAAGTTTTTGTTGAGAACAAACAATGCGTTGTAACAAGCAAAGCAAGTCCAAACCCTGCGCTTCACCACGGCATCGATGTTTCGGTGTGGAACGGTGATATCAACTGGCCAACAGTTGCAACTCAGGTCGATTTTGTAATCATCCGTGCCTCCTGGGAAGAAACCGCCGACACCAAGTTTGCCACCAATGCCGCAGGCTGCGAGGCTAACGGTATCCCCTACGGCGTTTATGTGTACTCATACGCCGAAACCGAGGCAGAGGCTATCGGTGAGGCTGAGTATGTACTTTCACTTGTAGACGGCTACAACCTCTCTCTTCCCATTTACTTCGACTTTGAGGACGAGGTTCAGATGAACCTGAGCACAAGTATGCAGCAGAAAGTTGTCAAAGCATTCTGCGACACCATCTACGCGGCAGGTTATCAGCCCGGCATCTATACATACAAGTGGGTTCTCACCAGTGTTCTTACCGACGCATACTTCAAGACTCTGCCCACATGGGTAGCTGAAATTAACGGTGCAAGCTACACCAGTTATGCCGGCGGTCTCACAATGTGGCAGTATTCCTGGACCGGAAGATTTAACGGTATGAGCGGTGACGTTGACTGCAACTATATGTATGTTGAGCTTCCCGGAAAGCACAGCAGCGACACAAGCTACCTCTCACGATGCGAATACTATCCATCCAATCTGAACGTAACTATTAACGCTACTTCCAACGTGAGAGAATATCCCTCAACAGACTATAATATCCTCAAAACTCTGAACGCAGGAGATACTGTCCACGTAACAGGTCTTTACAAAAACACCTACGGCAACTACTGGTATCAGATTGAAACCGAGGGTGTTACCGGTTACATCGGCTCGGAACTTGCTGATATAAACGAGTATCTCTTCGACGATATTTCTGTTCAGAATCCCGATATGGCTTCTAACCTGAATTCAGGCAGCGGATACTATATCAAAGGCGAGCTGAGCTCGGTTTACAATAACCTTATGACTGTTAACGCAAGGGTATATTCAGGTGAAGACACCGATGCCACTCCCATACTCAGCAGCAGTTACAGTCCCAACAGCAAGTACTACTCTCTCTACAAAAGCGAGGTTGACTACGGACTCCCCTTCGGCACACAGAGTTCGGGATATTACACCTATGAGATTTCAGCAGATGTTAAGAATTACTCTGCCAGAGGCACAACCCTTTCAAGTAAAACCGAAAATGTCGTTCTCTGGACTACCCCTTATACAGTCAACAATGCAGCCATTATTCCTCCCGAATCAACAGCCTGCACTCACAACATTGTAACACAGGCCGCAGTATCCCCCACCTGTACCGGGGCAGGACTTACAGAGGGCAGCTACTGCTCACTGTGCTCTGTGGTGTTTGCCACCCAGACAGTTGTGCCTGCAAAAGGTCACAACTACGTTTCCCAGCATTTCCCTGCCACCTGCATCGACATTGAGCACACTCTCTACACCTGTCTCAGTTGCGGCGACAGATACAAGGAATCTGCGGGGGATATCTATGGCGAATGGTCAGAGACCAGACCCGAGGGTGTGGACGATAGTCTTATCGAATGCAAAACCCAGTACAGATACAGCCAGTACGAAATGATAAAGAACTACGAAACCTCTGTTGACGGGTATACTCTGATTAATAAAGAGTGGGAAAGCCAGGGAGAAAAAACTCAGGAGTGCGCCAAAGAGTGGCCTGAGGGCTTTGACACAAGCCACTCCCTCTACTCCAAATACAACAAAACTCCTGCAAAGGATTACACAGACACCTACTACACAAAGCAAGAGCTTAATTCCGAAAGTATTGTAGGTTATATCTATTACCACTGGTGCACAAACCAGGAAACTACCGGTCCCTATAACCGCTTCACAAGCAAGGTGAAAACCTCCGAGTTTCACACTTTCCACGCTTTTTACAGCACAAAGTCTCCCTCCGAGTCCGAGAGAGAAGCCTCTGACGGCAGCGTAATATACAGCAATTTTGATTGCTGCGCTGATACCTACTGGTACTACAACGTACCTGTATACAAGCAGACCTACACCGATTACAAGGCTCTCTACACTCATTCTATCTGGAAACCCTTCACCGAATGGAGCGACAACGAAGTTACCGAATCATGGGACCGTAATGTGGAAACCCGCACTCTTTACAGATACATCAACAAGGATGCTCTGGGCGACCACTCCTATGACAACGGTGTTTGTACTGTCTGCGGAAGCGCACAGCCCGAGCAGGATATGTGTCTTTTCGGCTACATCAACGGCGTTGACTATGCCGACAAGGAAGACTACGAATATCTGGGTGCCTACTGCTTCAAGGACGGCAAACTCGTTACAACATTCACAGAAGACAGCTATGTTGCAGTTAAAACCGCGGATAACGAAAGATGGTATATGACCAACGGCTATCCCGGCGAAAATGTTACCTCGGTTATGCTTTACAACACCGATGTTCTGGAGTATAACGGCGACAAGCTCTTTGTTCCCAAGGGCAGAGAAATCACCTTCACCCTTGAAAAATGCGAAAACGACACCTATATTCTCAGCTACACAGCTGCTCCCTGCTTACACGAAAAGCACAACACTCAGGGCGAATGTGTACTCTGTGGCAAGCGCACAGAGCACAACTACTACTACGGCGGATGTATAATCTGCGGTGCAACCTGTCCTCATGTCTACTCCGAGGGCGTATGTAAGCTCTGCTCTTTCAGATGCACTCACGTGTACTTCGGAAGCGACACCTGCGCAAGTTGTAATCTCTCCTGTACCCACACCTGGAAGAATGGCACCTGCGAGGTATGCGGCACCAAATGTCCTCACAGCTTCAAAAACGGCGTGTGCACCATCTGCCGCGAAAACTGCAACCATCAATGGTCAGAGAGTCAGTGTACTTCCTGCGGTGATATCTGCACACCTCACAACTACAACGACGGCTATTGCCTGATTTGTGACAAGTCAGAGCCTCAATACTTCCTTGCGGGTGAGATAAACGGAGAGGAATACACCGCAAACGACTATGTATTTGTAAACGGTACCCTGAACACCCGATTTACAGAAGACAGCTTTATTTACATCAGAAACAGCGACAACGTGTCCTTTATGTCAAGCGATGACTCAGGCAACAACACATCGGCAGCCGTGCTTTACAGTTCAGCGCTTTTAGGCGATGAAGGTCACAAAATCTATGTTCCGAAGAACAGAAACGTCAGATTTACTGTTACAAACAATGGCGACGATACCCTTACAGTATTCATTACCGTATCGGCTTGTCCTCATACTGAACACAATACAGAGGGCATCTGCACCGATTGTGCTGCCAAAGTAGAACACAGATTCACTCCTGATGGTATCTGTTCTGTCTGTTCAACAGTATGCAGCCACAGCAGTTTCAACAACTCTGTGTGTTCATCCTGCGGATACAAATGCACCCATAACTTTGAAAACGGCACCTGTACTATCTGCCATATCACTTGCAAGCACAACTTCGACCAGGGTGTTTGCTCGGTTTGTCAGCTTGCCTGTGCCCATAGTTATGAGGGCGGCAAATGCCACATCTGCGGCAAACTCTGTGATCACAAAATAAACAACGGCGCCTGCGATATCTGTCACAAGACCTTCGGCTTCACTCTCGCCGGCCTTATCAACGGCAGCTATGTAGGTTTCGAAAGCGATTTTGACACCACAGATTCATTTGTATTCAGCAATATGAAAGCAACCCTCACAACCACAGAGGACAGCTTCGTATTTGTAAAGACCACAGGTAACGAATTCCTCTATCTTGCCAAAAATACAGATAATGGCAAATCAGCTACACTCTACAATTCTGACAAAACAAAAGCCGAGGAGCTGATTTATGTTCCCGGCGGAATTGAGGCAGAATTCACTCTCAGCTTCGGTGAAAACGATACTCTCACTTTAAGTTATGAGATTCTGACTTGTACTCACATAAAGAGAACAGGCAGCGGTGTATGCAAGGCTTGCGGCGATTCACAACCTGTTCCCGGTGTCAATCTCAAGTACGCAGCGCTTTCCTACAATGAAAAACTGAAGTACACCATCTACTTTGATACTATCAACGCTGACGGTGTCTCCCCTGCCGATATGGGCATTGTAATGTTTGACACTCCCGACTCTGATGGCACCTTTGACACAGCCGCAAAGGTATACAGCGGTGTCAGAAGCGAAAACGGCTATCTTGCCATAGACACCGACGCTATATACGCTCATAAGCTCGGCGACACCATATATTTCAAAGCCTATGCAAAACTTGCTGACGGCAGCTATATTTACAGCGATATAATGAGCTACAACGGCGTACGTTATGCGATGTCTGTAATTAATAATCCCGTAAGCTCCTATGAAGAAAAAGCCCTTATGGTTGCACTTCTTGAGTACGGCGCAGAACTTCAGGAATACTACGGTTACAACACCGCTACCCTTATGGATGCAGAGCTTACAGACGAGCACAGAGCTTTCACAAAGGAATACTCCCCCTCTATGGTGGATAAGACCGAGAGAGTATCCGACGAGAAAGCAGGCGAGTTTGTAAAGACCGGCAAGGGCGTATCATTCTACCCCATAGTTAAGTACGACAACGAGCTTTTCGGATTTGAAGTTATATTAAAAGCAAAGGGCGCCACAGGCAACGCAAATTTCTATTATTGGGAAGAAGAAGCTTTTAATAACGCAGATGTGCTTACAAAAGAAAACGCCACAGGACCTGTATCATTCACTAACAATAACGGTCTTTATCATGTGGCAATTTACGCCATCACCGCCGCCACTCTCAACAGTCCCCTGTATCTCGCTATGGAGTACCGGACCGAAGATGGCACGTACTGCACAGGCATACTGGCATACAGCCTTGCGGAACTTATGAAATCCGATGCGAACAATGCAGATTCCGAGAACCATGAGCTCGCAAAAGCTGCTCTGGTATATGCATACTACGCAAAGACTTTCTTCGGCAAATAAAAGAACAAACTAAAAAATGCTGATACCTTTTCGGGTATCAGCATTTTGCTTTTCTTTCAATATACCTGCATATAAAACAACGTAACCTACGCCGCCCCAATTGCAGTATATACCACAGTCCAAATGGTATATATCATTTGGAAATTTTTCGTTGTTGCGCATTACAACCCCTCGTTGACAACATTTTTTCCGAATGCTATACTAAAATTGTAAGGTATGTATCAGCTGTATGCTTCATTTAATATTTAGAGGTGGCTTATGAAAACAACACTTAAACTTGTTTCTTGCATAGTATCATGAAAGGAAGGAAGAAAGAATGAAAAAACCTTTGGATCATCATATTCCTATGGATACTCGTACTAGAAAGGAAGTAACAATGAAATCTACTACTTTTATGAAAATATTAGCCTTGTTTATCTTTTCAGTTCTATTTTTAGGCGTTATTGGTCTTGAAATTTTAGCTTTTAAACATCAAAATTTAAATGAAAAAAATACCATTGAACACACCGCAACAGTTACTTACGTGGAAATCCCAGAAGGAACCAATGACGCTATATATATTCATATAAAAGAACATCACTTTTATCTATATTTCAAAACTGAAATAACAGATAAAACACCTGCGGAATATCTGAGTCTTATTCAAAGCGGAGATAAAATTACTTATCGAATAGAAGATTATGTGAATAAAGACCTGGCAAAAAAGCATGACAAATATCCATTCCTCAGCATTTCATCACTTACATCCGACAATGAAGTAATTTTCACTTTGGAAGACCACAATGAAATGATTGAAGAATCCTCCGCACCAGGAAGAATACTAATGATTTTTGTTGCATTATTCTTCCTCTATGTAATGTTCCTTATTATACGTTCACTTCTGGAGGACAAAGGCATAATCAAACCAAAAAAGCGTAAACCAAAAACTCCCCCAAAGGAAAACGAAAATCCATTTACACCCCTTTACTGAACCGAGGTGTTTTGAATGAAAAAATCAATAATGATAACTCTTTGTTTTGCAAGTGTGGGAATAACTGCGGCAACAGTAATTGCTAACTATTTGTTAAACAAAACCAATAACGTATTTTTGAACTTTTTATTCTTTTTGCCTATGCTTACAATTTCGTTTTTAATGTTGTATTTGGTAAACAAGAAAGATAAAAAGAAAATCATCTTAAACTTTCGTTTTCGCATAATTCTCCCATCTATCACAGTTGTCCAAATAGTAATCCTGCCGATTTTCATTCCCAGTCTGTCAAGTAATGCCCTTTACCTTTCAAATGTTTTCACCTGTTTTGTAACTTACATATATGCATCAGGTATGACAATGCGTAAGATAACTAACGACAAAAGAGTCTCAACAATCCTAACAATTATCAGCAACCTAATTTATTGGTGGGTTTTAATCCTTTCTGTTATAAACTGTTTCTTCAACGTTTTAGAATTCGAGGGACTCATTATCGCATAACCGTCACAAGTTACAATGGTCAGTCCATCACCTACGATGCCAAAGGCAACCCTCTGAATCACTGAGATACCTCTATCTGAATACAGAGCCCCTGTATTGTTTTAATGAAAATTATTAGTTGGACTTACTAAACAGGAGGACATTATGGAAAAAAACAATTCCCCAAAGTGGTTTAATATCACAATCACATTATTATTCATAACAGGTTTTTGTTTCTATTTATATCTCTTCTTTTCCGAAACAATTATAGCGGCATATAAGCATAACTATATTCATTTAGCGATACACGACCCGTTGTTTCTGATTATCACTGTTCTCTTTTCTATTGTTGTTCCGTTTCTTTTAAGTTTGTGCGGTTGGTTATCTTTAAAAATTAAAAAACAAACAGTAAAAATTACAGTCTGCATCCTATGCATACTTGCACTTATAATGCTGTTTGTTCCCAATCTTATTCTCCTTGGATTTGGCGGCGGACTTGCTTCATACACAGAAAGTTTGGATTATTATTTAGTTTTTGACGAATCTGTAAGTAACACATTAAATAAATATCTTCCAAATGACTTTTTCCCCGAAAAAGAAGTCCTCAATGAATACAGTGAATACAATTATTTTTACGAATACGGAGCAATAGATGAAAATTACATCATTGAACTCAAAAGACAAATTGATGATAAAAATGATTATTCTCTTGAGCAGGAGCATGTGAGGAGTATGGAATTAGTGGCTTTCTCCGAAAACACATATTACATTAATTACACTGCTCAAGCTATTGTTGAAAGTTCTATGAATCAAAACTTTTGCGAATGCTCTACTGCTGTTATTCATTTTAACGACAGTAATCAAGAAATTCAGTATTATGTATTTCGTAGCGAAACCATAACAAAATCTCTTGAACACGTACAAGAAATTGATAATCAATAAATTATACTACTCCCATTTACTGAACCGAGGTGTTTTGAATGAAAAAATCTAAAGTTTTAATATTTATAGCATTGGTAGTATGTTTTGTAATAACAATAGTTGTAGGCATATCTATTTTTACAGCTTACAAGTTACAAAGCCCCTCAGATATTTATGCACAATTTGATGAAGACTATCAACAACTAGACGAAATAGCAGAGTATCTCAACTCTATAGAAAATGATTCAATCACTATTACATTTGGAAAACCATATATGATTGTTGATTTCGGTGAAGAAAAAGAATTTGAAAACAATGAAATCAAGAAAAGTGTCTTAACATTATTCACCAAAGGGTATCTTCGAATTGAAAAAACAAGGGATACTGTTAACTTTGAACGCTGGACAAATCCAATATCAGGATTCGCAGCTGGTTATGCATATGACTTCAGCAACGAGGGCACTCTTGATATTCAGTTCCTTACCAAACAGCAAGAAATGTCCGTAGCCGGATGGTACTACTATGAGGATGATTACAACGATTGGCGCTCACGGAAATCTATTGAATAACATCCTCACCTTATTGGAGTTGAGGCGGATACAAATCTCCACCTCAAGTCCACAATGACCTACAAATACAGCGACGAAGGCGACACCTCTGTCTACACCGTCACCGCATCTGACCAGGACGGCAGAATCTTCACCTGGCAGAACGGCAGAGAGCTTGCAACCTACGCAGACGGCACAAACTCTGTATCGTATTCCTACGATGCAGGTGGTATGAGAACCGCAAAGGCTGTCACCAAGGGTACAACAACAGATAACTACAAGTACATCTACGAAAACGGACTGCTTATGCAGATGCGTTGCAACAACATTATTCTGGACTTCACCTACGGCGCCGATGGCAGACCTATCGGTTTTGCTTATCGTGCCTCTGTGGCAAGCACCCCTGCATACTATTACTATGCTCTGAATTCAAGAGGCGACGTTATCGGTCTCTACAACTCAAGCGGTGCGTTGATTGTAAATTACAAGTACGATGCTTACGGAAAGCTCCTCGGCATCACCAACTCCAGCGGTTCCACCATCACCGCCAAGTACTCCTACGGAGTCCTCAACCCCCTCCGTTACCGCAGCTATGTCTACGACCGCGAGACTGGACTTTACTATCTCCAAACAAGATACTATGACCCGACGACTTGTAGATTTATCAATGCGGACCGCTTTATATCTAGTATTGGAACCACAACACAAGGCTATAACATGTTTGCATACTGTTTCAACAATCCTGTTAACTTGTCCGACACATCAGGCAATTGGCCTAAATGGGTTGAGAATACATTTAATTGGGTAAATGATAATATTGTCAAACCAGTTACTAACTTCGTTAATAATGTTGCCGACGATATCAAAAAATATGATAAAAACAATACCGATGTAAACAAGGTGTATGAAGCAAATTACATCTCGGCTTATAAGGGCGAAAATGTAATTTTGATTTCTAATGATTTTTTAACATCCGTAGCCTTTGCTGGAACCATTTTTTTAAATCATTCAGATGATCATGATTCACTTCCAAGGAAAACAGAAACTATAAATCACGAGTATGGTCATATACAACAAGAAAAAGATCTCGGTACTTTTAAATACCTTGCTGCTGTTGGTTTACCATCTATTACATGTAATCTATTAGCTCGAAACAATGATTTTATACAAAAAAATTATTATAATATGCCGTGGGAATACAATGCCGATATGCGTGGTGGTGTGAATAGGGGTTATTCTGATTGGGCAAAGATTACATCAGATACTTATTTCTTTTTGTTGGAGGTAATGTAATATGAATCGATTGTTTTTAGGAATGTTACTTTGTTCATCTATATTCCTTTTAACATCTTGTAATGTAAAATCGGAATTTTATGATCTTGCTATATGCGGTTCATATGCTGTTCCGGGTATGTATTGTGATGATCTAAAAGGTAATAGTGTTTCTTGTGATGTTATTGAAAAGGATTTATATGGGAGAATTTTATTTAAATATGAAACAAATAGTATAATTACAAGCCAAAATGAAATAGCATATGTGATATGTCAAAAATATGATTCTGATTATGTTTATTTTTATGAAGACGAATGTTATTTGTTTGCAAAGGATTTTGAAAAGGATAGTATAGAATTAAAAGAAAAGAATGATTGGAACAAACAGTTAGATGAATCAAAAATGTCTCGTAGAGAAAACAAACTGACATTTGACCTGCAAATTGCAAATAGTCAAAATTTGAGTTTATCGGAAATAGAAGAGATATGTGCATCGAAATTTCAGGTTGATTCATCTGATATCGAGTTGCAAGGGTTTGTTGATTGCGATTCGAGTGGAAAAGAATTGTTATTAATATCGAATTCAAATAGTGAGCCAAAAATGTATTTTGTTTTAATTAATAATTACAATACAGCGGTATTAGAAGCAACTGATCAAATGGTAAATCAATCGCAATTAGCTGAATTTAAGCGTGAAAACAGTTGGGTATATGGCTTTTAATAAGTAATGTATCACCAGTGTCATCTACCGCAAAAGTATTAACTGTTAAGGAGAAAAGATTATGAAAACAAATCGCCGAATAACGAAACATATTATCTTACTTATAAAAATTATGTTCATGATTGTTTCTTACTTATCATTGGTGCTCGTTCAGCAAAATATAGTTGGTAAAATAAATGGATTTGTATGGACAGACTTAAGTACAACAGCGGCTTGCATAGTTGGGCTATATGTAATTACCAAAAACATATTCTCTTTTTTGCGACGGAAGAACCATCGCAATAATTTTATTGATAATCGCGAAATTGACATTTCTATAGACTTTTGCTTTGCAGTCATAAGCCTTACTATCTCGGCGATTTTTATGTCAAGCAACATTATTAATAAAGAATGGCTAAGTTTAGTTGGATACTTAACAACCCCATTGGTTTTAGTTTTAATCAATATCCAAACGCCTCTAAAAGCAATTCTGAAAACTATACGTAATAAATTTAATTTTGCTTTAATGTTTATTGGTAATTTTTTACTGATTATTGTAGTTGTGTTTATTGAGTTTTGCTATACTTTTGCAAGTGCAACACTAAATTCCCATAATCTTTTAATAATAATTCTACTGTCCTTCGCCCTGATGCTCGTAAACTGTTTTATTCTATTAATCCATAAAGTTTCATTTAAAAAGATTAACAGTAAAGAGTTACGAATAATCTTAATGACAAATGCAAGTATAAGGGTACTATATCTATTACTTTGGTTATTCATTTGTCTTTTGTTCTTAAATTTTGCACTAACAATATTTCCGCTATGTATGAGCATTCCTTACCTGTTGGGTATATCAATAAGTTGTATTATTCTAAAAAAGAACAATGCACTTTGATTTGATAATAACGGACAGACCATCACCTATGATGCCATTGGTAATCCTCTCTCCTATCGCGACGGCATCACTATGACCTGGCAGAACGGTAGAGAGCTTGCAACCTATACAGACGGCACGAATTCCGTTGCATACACCTATGATGCCAGCGGCATGCGTACAGGCAAGACTGTCACAAAATCTTCGGGGTGCAACTACTGCGTATACTTATCCTGTATTCATAAAAAAACACAACGACCCAATCAAAAGATTGAGTCGTTTTTATTTGGTCCGAGTGACAGGAGCACGACGATTGCAATGCAAGCATTGCCCCCTTATGGCTCGGCTACCCAATGCTACGCATTCGGTACCAGCCTCACCGCTCTGTGCTGAAAACAGTCCACCGGACTGTTTTCTTAACGCCCATACCTTCTCAGGTTCGACTCCCGAAATTCAGCAAAAAATAAAAAAAGAGATGCAACCTTTCGGTTACATCTCATTTTTATGGTCCGAGTGACAGGAGTCGAACCTGCGGCCTCTTGAACCCCATTCACCCCGCAACAACCTGACCATAACTGAAATCACAGTTGATTTTTCATCTAAAAAGTGGCATTTACCCTGATAACACCTATGTTTTTGGATTCTCATTATACCTCAATGCTTTTCCAAAAGCAAGACGCACAAAACACAGTTTTTATAAAAAATCGCACAATTTTCATTAAGTTGTGCGATTTTTGTGCGCTTTTTTAGAGGTTCTTTTTGAACATATTTACACATCTTTTTTACATCTATGAACAACATCGAACATAACAGAAACATTTTCACAGAACATTGAACATTCTAGAAGCAACAGATAATAAAAAATAAAAAAGAAAAAACAAAAAAGATGAAACTGCTCTCCCACTATATAGGAGAGCGGTTTTGATATAATATAGTCAGAAAGTGAGGAGAGGAAATAACCACTCACTTCAATAAAAAATAATTTGGGTGGCGACCGACGCCGAAAGGAAATTATTATGAAAAAGATTACAGTAAACCTCATTGAAAAGACAATCGAAGTTAGCGAAACTTTTTACAAGAAAGCAACTAACCCCAAGACTGCGGAATACAGAGATCTCCGCGCCGCTATGATTGAAAACCCCACATTTGATGTTGTTCTCAAAAAGTCTGACAAAAAGACTTACAATGGTCTGGATTTTGACAGAATGAAAGAATACATCGAAACTCAGCCCAACAGCGAAGCAAATCTGAAAGAACTTGAAAGAGTTATGGAGATTGCAGAAGCAAAGGGTGCAAAATATCCCCTTACAAAGCAGTGGTTCTTAAAGACTTTTCCTGAATACAAGAATAGTGAGGTTTCCGCTAAGGAAATTGGAACAACTCAGAACAACTCTGAGAACATCACAAACATTAAAGAAGTTGCATAATCAAAATCATTATATAAAAGGAGATTACTAAAATGAATACTTACAAGATTGACTTCACAACAAAGACTATCATCATCACAAAAGAGTTTGCTGACAAAGCATCCAATCCTTCCTCTGCGGAATACCACATTCTGAAAGAAGTTCAGAGAGACTTCTCTGATTTTAAGATTTTGCGCAAGACCCATCGCAAGCCTGCAAAGTATAGAACCAAGAGTGGCGAAGAATACTCCTGCAATCAGTATAAGAACCTGACCTATAATAATATGGAAAAGTTTATGAAGGCACTTCCTGAAGGAGACAGCAAAGCAGAGGTTGTAAAAGCATATTACTTCCTGCGTTATATGGTTGACGGCGTTCAGACAAACCCCTACAAACTTGTGCGAGACTGGTTCATTATGCAGTTTCCGCTCTATCGCAAAAATCCCCTGTTCTACCTTAACAATGAAGTTAAAGTAATTGATATTACAGAATACCTGACAAGCCAAGAGGAAGCAGAAGCAATAGGAGCATAATAACAATTCAAGTCAAACTATTAACAGTAATAATATTTATATTAGTGTCAATAACATAACTTAAAAATGAAAGGACGAATAATCAAATGTTAGAACTCAGAGATTACACAAAGAACGAAATATCAGGAATACTTGGAACAAGAGACAAACAAGGCATTGATCGCAAACTTCAAAGATATGGTGTTGATTTTACATCAACAGGGCGAGGCGAAAACAGAGTATATACCATTAAGAACATACACTTCCCTTTTAAGGTTTTCTGTATCACAGAAATGGGATTTGAGGCAAACTGCGATTTTGACAAAGTAAAAAACTTTTATAATCACTTCTTTAATGACGAACATTTTATGACAATGCCTGACGAAGTAAAAGAGAGAATGACAAAACAAGAAGGCTATCATCTTTCAAGACAAACTATTGCCACTTATACAAGGCGCTTAGTGTTAAACAATATGATACACAAAGACACAACAAACTTCATTTATTACTTCGCATACAAAAAAAGACAAAGACTTGTTGAAAGAACTGAATACACACAGGCTTGGCGTGAGTATTGGAATGATATACATAATGATTTATATTCCAGTCAAGCAAGATGGAATATGATTGCAAACTACGGTGGTATGGCAAGAAAACAAGCCATTCCTGAGATTAACGTCGTAATGAATGATAAAATTGAATATATGTTATCTCTTATACATCAGAGTTTTGATGAAGAGATTGCTTGAATTTTTAAGTCAGATTATTAACAGTAATATTATTATTTATTAGTGTTAATAGCCTGACTTATTTTTGTTATTGGTCAAATCAGATTAAAGCATCACTTATTTTCTTTATATAATAATAGGGAAATCTGGGGGGTATGCTTGGCTTTTAATAAATCTGTGCTTCGCACATTTATTAAAATCCAAGTTTGGATTTGCAAGCAAATCCAAAACACAACCAAAAGAAAAGAGGTGTAAAAATGTTAGATTACTATTACAGAAATTTACCTGACTATTATGACTATATGTATTTGGATGGATATACTCCAGAAGAAATACTTATGGCACACAGAAAAATGATGTACGAAAATCTGAAAGAGCCAGAAGTAGCAGAAATTGTAATCAGAAGTGAGGTTAAGGTAAAGTGAGAAGATAGAGAAATGAAAATGAGAAAGACAAAAAGAAAAAGCGACAGTCCATTATTGAAAAAGAACTTTTCGCCATTATGGAGAAAAGCCTCAAGACCGCAGTTAATATGGCACTTGATGAAATTTTCAAAGACTTCAATAAAAGATAAATGCGCAAAGCCAGTCTAAGGAACCAAAGACGAAACAAAAGGTTCTTCAGACTGGCTTTTTTTGTTTTACACCGAAATTCTTCGTCTGACGGAGAAGGTTTTCTTTTGACCGCAGACAGCCATAAAAATCGAAATCCGAAACAAAATCATTATTTGGTCGAACTCTGAGCCACCACAATGCGGCGGCCGCAAACAAAAAGTTTTTCTTCCTGTAATACCACGCCCCATAGGGTGTTCAATTAAACACTTGGTTTCATAGACACTTTTGGACTGAGCCAACAGGAAGATATAAGGGCAGAAATCCGCTCTTTTTTGTTCAGGAAATAACAGACCCCTTTTTGTGAACAATCAGTCATCCTTCTGGTGTTCTAGAATATCCGCAACATCACAGTCAAGAAGATTGCACAGAGTGTTAATGTTATCCCATGAAATCTTATCACCACTTCTTAACTTTTGAATTGTTGATTCTGAAAGATGTTTTTCTTTTCTCAAAGAATAAGAGGAATATCCCTTCTCTTTCAATGCTTCAAGAACATCAATCTTGTATTTGAGAGCCATTTTTACCACCTCATAAAAGTCTTATTTTTCATTATTAAGTATAGCGCAAGATATACACGAAAACAAGTGTATAATTTCAACAAAAATATACACGAAACTTCGTGCAGTTTGCCTATTGAATATACACGAATAATAGTGTATAATAAAGACAGTCAAAAGACAATAACAAATTAACCAAAAGGAGAAATCATTATGACAAAGACAGAACTTATCGCAAAAATCGAGGCTCTCAATGAGTGGGAGGCACTTCTGGAAGAAGCAAAGGCTGAGGCCGAAGCAATCAGAGACAGCATTAAGTCTGAAATGGTTGAGAGAGAAACAGAAGAACTTATCGCAGGTTCTTACATAGTTCGTTGGACTTCCATTCTCTCCAACAGATTTGACACTACTGGCTTCAAAAAGGCCTATGGAGACCTTTACAAGACCTTCACAAAGCAGAGTGCAAGCCGCCGCTTTTCAATCTCTTGTTAATAGGAAAGCCGCTCTGTGGTTCAAAAGACCACAGGGCGGCGGAAAGGACAGATACTATGATATATGGGTATGCAAGGTGTAGCACCAATGAGACAAAACAGGAAATTCAGCGTCAGGTCAGAGAACTCAAAGCCGCAGGAGTTGAGGAGATATTCTTTGAGTATGAGCATGGAGACAGTAAAGTAAAAGACCAACAGAAAGCGATGCTGACTGCGGCAAAAGCAGGAGACACCATTATTACCTTAGAGGTCTCCAGACTTGCCAGAAGCACACAGCAACTCTGTGAGATTATTGACACAATCAGAGAGAAGCACTTGCGCCTTGTGATTGTTGGGAGCATAACACTTGACTGTCGCGATGGTCAAGCAGACCCTATGAGCGAGGCGTTCTTGCAGATGGCAGGAGTGTTCAGTCAGTTAGAACTGGCTATGATCAGAGCAAGGGTGCGTTCAGGAATGGCAAATGCCAGAGCAAAGGGTGTGAGGATAGGGCGGCCGCAAGCAACCAAGGATGATATTCCTGCAAACTTTCTCAGACACTATCCTGCCTATAAGAGCGGCGGTTTGAATGTGTCAGAACTTGCAAGGGTGTGCGACCTGAGCCGCACAACTGTCTATAAATACATTTCTCTTTTGGAGTTACCATAAATTATTAAAGAGGGGTTGCGAACCCCTCTTTTTTGTTATAGAATAAAAGTAAATTATGCAATTCAATTTGGAGTTTGTTACTGGAGGAATTGTTGTGAAGAAAATTTTGTCATTGTTGATCTCTTTATTTATGATTACAAATGCTTTTACCATTGTGTCATTGAAAGTTAATGCAGATAATGGTGATGATTCAATAAGCATCTCAAATCAAGCAACAGCAGATGAAATTGCTAAGGATTTCTCTTTTAGTTATTTAGATGATGGCTCATTAGATTTGAGTATGTATTTAGGAAATGATGAGATTGTTGTTGTTCCTGCGGAAGTTGATGGTTATAAAATATCTTGCATTTCTGATTGGGCATTCTCAAACAACAAAACCTTAAAAGAGGTTATTATTCCAGAATCCATAAAAACTATCGGAAGTGGTGTTTTTTATGGTTGCGAGAATCTAATTAAAGTACAATTACCTTCTGGTTTGACAGAGTTGAAGGATTATTTTTTTAGTGGTTGTAGCTCTCTCTCTGAAATTGAAATGCCTCAAGCAATCGAAAGTATAGGTGCATATGCATTTGAAGATTGTAGTTCCTTAGAAAGTATCGCAATTCCAAGTACTATTCAAGCTATTCAGGATAGAACTTTTAGTGGGTGTACAGCTTTGAAATGCATTAGCATTCCAAATTGTGTTAGAACAATTGGGAACTTTGCTTTTAGCGAATGTAAATCTCTTAATAGTGTAGAATTACCTAATGTATTGGAAAGCATAGGAGAAGGAGCTTTTTATAGTTGTGAATCACTTAAAAAATTAGTTATTCCTGATGGAGTTAAGTGCATAGGAGCTTCTGCTTTTGAGTTTTGTGTGTTGTTGTCAGAAATTAACATTCCCAAATCAATTACATGCATAGAACAACAGACTTTTTCTAATTGTGATAACATAACGCTTTTCGAGCTGCCAGATTCTATAAAGGAAATAAAAATGGGAGCCTTTTTTGCATGCGATAATTTAGAATGTATCTTTATACCTGATTCTGTAATAACTATTGGTAAAAGTGCGTTTTCAAATTGTTCAAAACTTTCTGCCATTGAACTGGGAGGTTCATTAATAAGCATTGAAGATGGAACTTTTGGGTTTTGCGAAAGTCTTTCTTCTATTAATATCCCTGAGTCTGTAACAAGCATCGGCAAAGATGCTTTCATCTGTTGCACAAACCTTACATCAATTACGATTCCAAAATCTGTAACAAGCATTTACGACTATGAGTTTAAGGAGTGTCCTAATCTAACTGCTTATGTTTACGAGGGTTCATATGCGCATGTATATTTGGATAACAGAAAGATAAATTATGAATTTATTAACGAACAGCCAATAGTAACAGATCCTTCTGAAGATGTAACAGCGCCTTCTGAACCCATAATTCCTTCTGGACCTAACACAGAACCTTCTGAACCCGAACCCCCCACCTTGTTATTAGGAGATGTTGACGGAGATGGAAAAGTTACCATCAAGGATGCAACTGCAATTCAGAAGCATGTAGCAAATCTGATTGTAATTGAGGAAGTAAAGTTTGCGTGTGTCGATACAGACAAAGACAATAAGATAACAGTCAAAGATGCAACACGCATTCAGAAATACATTGCCGCTCTTATTCCTGAACTTTAATAAAAAGCTAAAAAAGATAGTTTCACAGTTTTGTAGATAGTAAACAAATATTAAAAGGCGAGGTTATTCCTCGCCTTTTCTTTGTGATTGTTTATCTGCATTTATTTGTACTATATCCTCATACAGTTTTCTGTGGTCTTCTCGATTCATATACCATTCTTTCATAAGCAACTCAATTAAAATTATTAATTTTTCAGCTTCATCGGGATCAATATCAACAATTAGGCTGGTATCAATTTCCATATGTGCGCCGATATTTCCTAATTCTCTTAATCCATCAATAGCTTGCCATAAATCAGCTTGGATTTTATCCTTTAATTCGGTAATTTCATCACGCAATTTGTATTTTGTAATTCCCCAAAAATCTCTTATCATTCCCTGTAAGCATCTACGAGAAAGTGTAGCTGATGCTTTTGGACTTAGGTGGAGTATTGCGCAGGCTTCTTCGTAATCAGAGCGAATCTGCTGTGGTATATAGTTTGGAAATTGTTTTGCTAAGGATATAGGGCGAATTATATTGTTTATGTTTTTTACTCCATTTCCTATTCCTTCTGAAAAAATAGTATATTGTTCGCAATTAGGACATTTGTAAAATGTGATTGCAAGTGTACTATCATCATAAACTTTACCATCTGTAGTATAATGAACACCGTTAGTAGACTGGAAAGATGGGTATCGAATTTGTTTTGTGGAATTATCAAGAGCCATTGTTGCATCACAATAGGGACAAGTGAAACCAGACATTAAAACATTCCTCCTTTTTATTTGATTATACCAATGTTAAGCGGAATACACAATATACAGAGATGTACAGTTTTGTACACAAATGTATTATTTTGTAAAGTTTTAATAATGTTTAACTCTAATATATTCATCAAAGTATTGTTTTTTGTAAGGTTTTGATTTTTCTGAAAATACAAATCCACTATTTTTTATTTCCTTTTGGTATGCTATAATGAAACAAACCAAAAGCGGAGGTTTTAGGATGAACAGGAACAACGGAAGAAGTATTGCGGTCAGGCTTATGACCTTGCGTGATTATCTCTTTGCGAACGCAGACCAGAAGCATGCAGTTAAAGTTGAAGATATAATCAAACACTACAAAAACAAAGGCTTTACAAACACCAGTCTCAAAACTGTTTACAGCGACCTTCACGCATTACAGAGCGACGAGTTCAACATAGATATTGCTTATGACGAAAAGGCAAAGGGATGGCTTCTGCACAATCCACCTTTTGAACCCTACGAAATGCGCCTGATTGTGGATAGCGTTCAAGCCTCAAAGTTTATCACTCAGACCGAAGCAAAACGCCTTACAGATAAAATAACAATGAATTTCGGTAATGGCAGACGCCAGAACCTGAACCGCCAAGCCTATGTTTATGACAGAATACGCAGTCAGAATGATAGTGTTGTAAAAGAGACTGACCGCATCCATGAGGCCATCGCCGCAAACAGAAAAATAGGCTTCAGATATTTCCACTTAAAACCCAACAGAAGCAAAGAGTATTCAAACAACTATGTTGTCAGTCCTTTTGCTCTCTATTGGAACAGCGGCAACCTTTATCTTTACGCCTATGACGGAAAGAAGTTCCGCTATTTCAGAGTTGATAGAATGGAGCGCATTTCAAAGCCGCTCTTAGACCCAAGAGAAGGACAAGACCTTTTCAGTTCCAACAGTCTGACAAAACAAAAAGCAAAGGTTTTTCAGATGTATTCAGGAGCGGCACACAATGTAAAAATGCGTTTCCGTAATGAGTTGACCGATGCAGTGATAGACCAGTTCGGACGCGATATTATGATGATGCAGTCAGATAATGAGCATTTTACTATAACTGCCGCTGTAGAGGTCAGTCCGCCTTTCTATGCGTGGATTGCTTCTTTTGGACGCAGAGCCAAGATATTAAGTCCGCAGGAAGCAGTTGATGGTATGCGTGATTTCATCGAAAAAGTATCAGATATGTATAAAAATGAAGGGAACATCTGAAAAGATGTTCCCTTTTGTTTCGTTTATGTATGAAGATGTTCGGAGTTGTTCAAAGACCAAAGGCGTCAGCATATTTGTTTGTTGCACTTCGCATTTGTGTCAGGTCTGTTCTGACGTAAAAGTTCAGAGTTGTGCTTGCGCTTGCGTGACCCAATATCTCCTGAACACTCTTTATATCTGCGCCGCTTGCCAAGAGCAAAGAACCGCAGGAGTGCCGCAAATCGTGAGGAGACATATCTGGAAGATTGTGATTGCGCATAAACCTTTTTACTCTCCGCGTTACTGAATTAGGGTCGCGCGCCTCATAAATACTGTTGTCTTTTGGAAATAAGAAAGCCTTGCTGATTTTCTTTTCAGGGTGGTCTGATTGAAACTGCGCCCTGTATTCCATAAGTAATTTCAGAGTGCTTTCCATTATAGGTACAGAGCGGATGCTGTTTGCGGTTTTGGGTGTGCTGACTTGGACGCCGCTCTCAGGTGTGTATGTTACATTACGCTCTATATGAATAACCATTTCTTTTTCGTCAATATCGCACCATTTGAGACCCATACACTCACCGCGGCGGATGCCTGTTGTTATGAGTAAAAAGAGAATACAGCGGAAATCAAGAGGACATTCAGCCATAGAGGAGAAAAACTTCTGAGCCTGTTCTGGCGTTAATGCGTCAACAGGCTTCTTTTCTTTTTTTGGTGCATCCACTTTGAGCATTGGATTTTTTAAGATTATCTCTTGCCGCTCTGCATAACGAAAAATGTTATTGAGTGTTGCGTAATGGTGGCGGATTGTTTTCACACTCAGAGACTTGTTCTGAGGACTTCTGTATTCTGTGCGAAGATATATCAGATACTTCTGAATCTGAATAGGTGTAATCTCTTGAAGATAACAACCTCCGAAGTAATTTGTTATAACTCTTGCCATATTCTTATAAAAGGCAACTGTGGTTGCTTTGCAAGTTCCGTTCCTGACTTGTAGTGGAAGCCATACTTCATTGATAAAATCAGTAAACAAGTCTTTCCGCTGTTCTGATGGAAAGATGGATTCTGCTACATCCGCCGCGGCGGTTTCTTTCTCTTGGTATGCCGCTCTGAGTTCCTGTTCCCATTTGTTTGCCGCTGTCTGCGCCGCTTTTCTTGCTTTTGCAGGAGTAAGACTTTCAGGCGGCGTCCAAGTCAGATACTTTCTGATTTGTTTTCCTTCTGCGTCTCTGCCTAAAAAAGTGGTGAAGCAGAATGAATTTTTCTTTCCTTTTCTTTGGATTTCTTTGATTGAAGCCATAAAAAACACCTTTCTTTTTTAAGGTATTTTCAAGGCAAATGTTTCTTTTTCTCTCTGATTTGTGCGATTTTGTGCGATTTTTGTGCGACAATTTTCAAAATCACTCAGAAAGGAATCCAGAGAAAAACAAAAAAACCGCAGTAAAACTGCGGTTTTTTATGGTCCGAGTGACAGGAGTCGAACCTGCGGCCTCTTGAACCCCATTCAAGCGCGCTACCAAACTGCGCTACACCCGGATGTCGTTTCGCGACTAGAATATAATACAACATTTATCTGCAATTGTCAAGGGGTATTTTTAATGTTTTGTGAGTTTTTATTTCATTTTTCGTTTTATAAAAATCATTCACCCGCTTTTTTCGATTTTTCTCCCTGCTGATAATTCCGACCCGCGGGATATTTTTCGGAGTCAGAACGCAAAAACCAACTTTACGAAAATTCTATTTGTTGATATATCATAGTTATTATTGATTACAAAGGACACAAAGTTAACCACCGAATTAAGCAACACCGCTTTTATTCCCCAGGCAACTGCATCCTGCACCATCCATTCATAATAATTCCGGCAGAAGTCCCCACAGACACAAAAAAGGGGCAGCTAAAAAGCCGCCCAACACTTTAATTATATCAGATTTATGTTTCGAATGTCAATATCTGTGAGTATATATTCACAGTTTTCTCCGTTTTGCTGTAAGTTTTATAGTGAAGTTTATACAAAATTACATCTTGAAAAACCCTGATTCCTATGGTATATTATAGACAGAAGAAAGGATGAGTCCAATGAGAAAGTAACAAGCGAAGCTTAAAAATCCCTAATGCGAAGCTTCGGGAAAAGAACATCCAAATCAAGAGAAAGATGAGGTAACCAAAGATGTTAGATAACAAGAGTTCACAGAAATAACCCTTGACTGATGTGTAAAGAAACACAGTCAAGGGTTATTTCATTTTATAGAACTTTTGCTGTTCATCTGCCTATTCCCTATGCTCCCTGCTTTAAGGCAGGGCTTTTTTTATTTGGGGCTTCAGAGTATCTTTTCCATTCCAATCTTCTGAACGCTCAGTCCCTTTGACTCATAGAATTTAATTGCCGCTTTGTTCTCTGCCCACACGTTGAGAGTTACGTTGTAGCATCCGATACTCCGTGCAAAGTCCACGGCATAGTCATAGAGCGCTGTACCCACACCTGTGCCCCTTGCATTTTCCTCAATGCACAAATCGTCTATGTACAGAGTCCTGATGTCCACAAGCGAACTGTGATTGTGCACCTCGTTAATCTGAGTGAAACAGTGTCCCAGAATCTCGCCCTGCTCTGAAACCGCAACAAACAGAGGCGTACTGTCATCTTCTATTATTCTGAAAAGTTCATCGTCGCGGTACTTCTTGCCCACTCTTTTGAATATATCAGGTCTGTCCACATGGTGAACATACAGCACCTGTCCCAACAGTCTGTTTAACCCCTCAATATCCTCTCTCGCAGCTCTTCTGATAATCATAAAAACACCTCCCGAAAATTATACCCCTTCCCATATAAAAAAGCAAGGCTACCGCCCGATAAATCAAGCGGTAGTCTTTCACTCAGAGAAACTCACGCATTTCTATGCCCAGTTTCTCTTCCATTTTTATGAGTCTCTTTGCGATATCCTTGACTCTTTCCTCTGCCGCTTCGTACTGATTGAGATAACGGCACAGGGATTTGACACCCATATTGCATCCGTCGGTAATGAGGTCTGCCACGGTCTTGTCGGTATCATCAAGGCCCAGCTTTACGTTGGTTTTCATCCAGGACATTCCCTTGGCAATGGGATTCGGCTCCTTGCCATCGTCACGATATTCGCTGAGCAGTTCTTCCATATCGCTTCTGAGTTTTTCGTGCTGTTCTTTGCATTCTTTAAGACAGGCTTTCAGCTTTTCGCTTCTGACATGGGGCATCACATCGTCAATGGAAGTAACGCCCATCTTTATTCCTGCGTCGCATTCACGCAGGAGTTTCACGGTATCCGGCTCTATCATATTAAGGACTCCTTTTTTATACTTTACAAGGAGTATTCCCGGATTTCTGCGGAATATAAAAAAAGAGGCGCTTTGTATGCACCTCTTTTTAAAATTTAATTTTCCTGAAGCGAAGTCATTATTCCTGTATTGACTGTTACTGCACCTGCGGCACCGGGACCCAGAGTATATGTGGGGAATGTAACAACCAGCTCGCCGTTTTCTACATAGAAGAGATAATCTTCCAGAGAATAGCGGTCCAGAGTTTCATAGTAATCACCATAACCTCCGTTGCTATACATTTCATTAAGATGATCCTTGACTGCCGTCTGAATAGCTGACTGCAACTCAGAATTTGAGAGAGATGTAATATCTGCAATATCCACAAGTTTGCCTGTGTGGAGATTATATGTGAGGCCGTAGTGGTTGCCGTTGAAAACACCGCCCATATACCAGGACTGGGACATTCTGATGCTGAATATACCGTCGGCATTGTTTGTCACCTGACTGTCGTAGTAATTCATAAATGTATACCCGCCTGCATACTTTGCATACTCCTGATACTGTGCAATATCGAGGCTCTCTACATATTTATCGCAATCCTTTGTGATATGCTCATTGATAGCGATAATCTCAGGGGTATCTCCTGTGAGCACAATCTTGTTATAATAAAGGTCAACTTTGGACTTGCCGCTTGTCTGGTCATATATTGAGTAGTCGACCTTCTCGGTGGTGTACTCCACAGTATCGTAAATGGGAGGCTCGGTTTCGACGGGTTCTGTCTCGGCAGGTACGGAATTAACTGTCACGTCCTCTTTCTTCTCAAAAAGTCTGCCCACTACCGAACATCCGCTGAGGCATGTGCTCAACATAAGCAGAGCGATAATCAGTGCCAGTGTTTTTTTGAAATTCATAGCATTCCCTCCTGAAACTATCTGTTGCTATAATAATAGCATAAGTTTCCTGCAACTTCAATATCCCTTCTATCGGTTAACGCCGAATACACCCAATATAATCAGCCCGCAGCACACAAGCTGTGGCACAGACATTTCCTCTTTCAGAATAAACATTCCCGCAAGTACGGATACCACGGTGATGAGATTCGAGAAAGACGCAGACATTACCGGCGGCAATACTGTCGTGGAGTAATTATAGAGCATAAAGGCTACTATTGATGACATTACCGAAAGATAAAGTACCGGCATCCAGAATCCCATATGGCACACAGCCGACTTAACCTCTGTCGCCCAGTTTCCTCTCAGCACCGCAAAAGTGAGGAGATTGAATCCCACCGCACCCACAAGGAACATTATGTAGGTTCTCTCAAAAGGGGAGTAATTTTCGGCTTCGTGACGGCTGAGAATATTAAACACCGCGGCACACAAAACCGCACCCAGCAGAAGGATAATGCCTGTCAGCTTGCTCTTTGACCCGTCTCCGGAAAGCACGCTGATAGCCACCACCGCCGCAAGCGAAAGCATTGAAAACATCACTTGGCTGAACTTTGGTTTTTCCTTGAGAAAAACTGCGGAGAGTATCATCACCGCCACAGGCACCAGAGATATTATGACACCCGACAGAGCGCTTGACGTATTCTCTATTCCGTAAAGTTCAAAGGTGAAATAAAGCATTGGCTGACACAGTGCCATTACCAGTATCCATTTCTTGGGCTTACCTTTGAATTTCAGTTTAAAGGCACCAAACATCCACAGCAGATTCATAACCAGAAACGACACAGTGAATCTTGCCGAAAGTAT
The DNA here is from genome assembly GCA_045654185.1 of Ruminococcus sp. Taxonomy (GTDB): domain Bacteria; phylum Bacillota; class Clostridia; order Oscillospirales; family Acutalibacteraceae; genus Ruminococcoides. Next base: position 212,451 of record JAZOMY010000015.1, on the reverse strand, counting down.
CACGAGGGGATGGGCATAGTCCAGAGCAGACTTGGAAAAAAGAAAACTGAAACCGAATATCACATTGACAACAAGTGCCGCAAGAATTCCTTTGGTCTTTTTGCTCATCTTCCCCACCCCTTTTATATTATAGCAATTATACCACATTCAGGTAATCTCCGCAACAAAAAAGAGCACCGCATAAGCGATGCTCTCTGAATTCAAATTACTCTACACAAACTGTGCCGTCTTCCTCAACAGTAATGGTCATACCATCCTTGACATACTCCAGGAACTCATCTCCCAGAGAGTCAACAACGGGCATGTTCACGTCATCCACCCACACCTCTGCAAGCACTGCACCGGCAGCAGCAAGAGAGTCGATGTGGTTTGAAAACAGCATACACGCAGGCTGACGCTTCATAGCGCAGGCACAGTAAAGCACCATTCCGCCTGTGGTGGAGCCGATGGTCTGGGGAAGGCACAGAGCCTTGCCTGCCATCTCCTTGCCGTAGAGGTCGGGGTTGTTCTGGTCGCCGCATTTTGCGGTTTTGTCGCCGAACTGGAGAGCTTTCTGGAAAGAAGCAAGGGTATTGAGTCCGCCCTTTGTCACCAGAGCCTCTGCCTTGGCGGTACCGGGAGTTACAATTCTGCCTTTGAATTTTTTCATCAGTTTTTACCTCCCTTTGTAATCTGTGTGAGTATCTCGTCGTCGGTATAATAACGAGCCGAGGTATATGTTCTCAGCTTATTGGAAGATGTTATAACGGGCATCTTGCCGCAGAGGGGGTTGTTCATATACATCAGAGGACAGATGTAGGAAGTAATGACACCTGTTGCCTTGAGTCTTGCTGCATAGTCGGTTTTGTTGAACTCTTCCAGTACACCGGGAGCCGCTGTGAACACAGTGGGAATCTGCACCTTCTTGTTGCCGGCAGCTTTGAGGCCTGCTTCAACTCTGTCAGTCCAGTCCTTGAGCTGCTGAAGGCTCATATGGGGACAACCCATAAAGCAGAGTTTGGGCTTTGCATCCTTATCCTTCCAGATAACGGGATAGTTATCCTTGACGCGCTGAAGCTCTTTATCGTCAATGACGTAAACCTTTGCATCGCTCCTGATAATGTCTTTGCCGCTTTCCACAGCTTCGGGAGTGAGGTTTTCGATATGGTAGAGACCAACTGCACCGTTGGAAGCGGTGGCGGCACCGAAGTCCTTGAGGTATGTGCAGGCTTCGTCGTTGAGTTCCGTACCCAGCCATTTGTCAAGGCCTACAATAAAGGGTACATCCTCCATAACCTTCATACCGATAGCGGAGCCCAGAAGCTGTGCCTCGGGTTTCTTTGTGGTCTCAATTTTCACTATCCAGGAGGCTTTTCTGCCCTCGTCGGTAAGAAGTCCGAACTTGGGCACAAAGCCTACAATGGAGCCCATAAGGTCAACTATGCCCGAGTTACGGTTGCATCTTGCACCCAGAACAGAGTTTGCATATACAACCGCTGAAGACTCTGCCCAGCTGAGGATATCGCCCTTCTTGGGCTTGTTGCCAACCTCGTCCATATAGCAGGCGCAGGTGAAAGCATCGCTGTCAAGAAGTCCCAGCTTCTGAAGCTGACCTTCATAGAAGTCCTGCTTGTTATACATAAATTTATTGAAAATAAGGTTCTGCAATAAATTCTTGGGTACGTTCTTATCAAGGGGTCTGGGGTCTACGGAAAACTTCTGCTGTGACATAACCCCTGCATCAATAAGCTGCTGCATAAGGTCATACACAGGTGCCATAACACCGAGACCGAAGGAGGTTACCAGGTGGTTATACCGGGAGGTAACAGCCACCATTTCCTCTGCCTCAAAGGCATCACCGTACATGACAAGGGTCTTCATAACCTTTGCCATAGTCTCGCCCTGAGAGCCGGAAAGAATCGCCTGTTGTTCGTCTGTAAGACGCATTTATTTCATCTCCTTTATCATTATCAGAGTTTCATTGCTGTATCCCAAGCCTGCCAGATAACTGTTCTCAGGCTTCCCACTGCCGATGCATCGCCGATGATATGAACGTGCTTCTGCTTTTTGGCAACAGGTGCGGGTTTGTAGCCTACGGAAAGAATTACGCTGTCTGCTTCGATATCAAAGGTTTTGCCGTCCTTGGAGGTAACAACAACACCCTTGTCGGTGATTTCAGAAAGCTTTGTTTCAAGGTGAACGGGCACCTTGTTTGTCTTGAAGAAATCACGCAGGAAGCTTGTATTTGCAAGGCAGATTTTATCGGAAACGATAAGGTCCTGCTGCATCTCAACTATTGTGGGTTTCTTGCCCTGAAGGTAAAGCTCATAGGCTATCTCGCAGCCTGTGAGGCCGCCGCCGATAATGACAACCTTCTCCCCTGCCTGCTTCTCACCAAGGAGGAACTCGCAGGCCTCCATAGCCTTCTCGGCGCCCTTTACGGGAATGCGGTTGGGGGTTGCACCTGTTGCAACGATTACCTCGTCAGCACCAAGAGCCTTGACGTCCTTAACTTCGGTATTCAGTTTAATCTCAATGGGATATCTCTTGATCTCGCGTCTGTACCATGCAATAAGGTCGCGGTCCTTCTCCTTAAAAGAGGGTGCCGCTGCGGCAATAAACACACCGCCAAGCTTATCAGTCTTTTCATAGAGAGTTACCTTGTGGCCGCGTTTGGCACAGACTATGGCGGCTTCCATTCCGCCGATACCACCGCCGATTACCGCGATGTTCTTAATTTTCTTTGCTTTTTCTATCTTATATTTATCCGACTGCATAACAGTGGGGTCAAGGGCACATCTGGCAATATGGCTTGCATCATAGATAGACTGGGCATTTGCAACGCCCTTGTAATGAGCCATATTGAAGCAGGCATTGTGACAGCAGATACAGGGACGGATGTCCTCCAGTCTGTCCTCAATGAGCTTTGTAATCCACTCTGAGTCTGCAAGGAACTGTCTTGCCACACCCATAGCGTCAATTCTTCCCTCTGCTATTGCCTTGGCACCCACATCAGGCTCCATTCTGCCTGCGCATACTACGGGGATATCAACGAACTTTTTGATATGCGATACATCCTCGAGGTTGCAGTTGAGAGGCATATACATAGGCGGATGTGCCCAGTACCAGGAGTCGTATGTGCCATTGTCTGCATTGAGCATATCGTAGCCTGCATCCTGAAGATACTTTGCGGCCTTCTCGCTCTCTGCCATATCTCTTCCGATTTCCTTAAACTCCTCACCGGGAACTGCACCCGAGCAGAAATCCTTAACCTTGGAGGTAACGGAGTATCTCAGAGATACAGGATAGTCCTCGCCGCATCTCTCCTTGATAGCCTTGACAATATCAGTTGCAAAGCGGTAGCGGTTCTCAAAAGAGCCGCCGTATTTATCGGTACGCTTGTTTGTATATTCAAGAGTGAACTGGTCAAGGAGGTAGCCCTCGTGGACTGCGTGAACCTCGATGCCGTCAACGCCTGCCTCCTGACAGAGTTTGGCGGTCTTTGCGAAAGCCTCCACTATCTCCTCAATTTCCTTGACGGTAATTGCGCGGCAGGTCATCTTATCCGACCAACGGGAAGGAAGCTCGCTGGGGCTTGCGCTCTGATAAGGAATGTTGATGATAGGCTTGATAATATCCCTAACAACAGGGGCATTGTGAAGCATTACAAGAGGTGTGGGAACCGCCCATGAGCGACCCATTCCTGCGGTAATCTGAATGAAAAGTTTTGCTCCTGTCTTGTGGATTTCGTCCATAAAGTCCTTGAGCTCTCTGAACATCTTCTTGTTCTCATAGAGCCACTGTCCCATAAAGGTACTGCGTATGGGCGCAATACCGGGGATAATGAGACCTACGTTGTTCTGTGCCTTTTCGATAAAGAACTTTGCGGCCTCCTTGTCAAAATGGTTACCTGTATGCTCCATCCAGCCGAAGAGAGAGGTACCGCCCATAGGACAAAGAACTATTCTGTTCTTAATCTCCACGTTACCAATCTTCCACGGTGTGAAAAGAGCCTCGTACTTCTGGTCCATTGTGTCACTTCCTTTATATCGATTTAAAAATAAACTGCCATTGCAGTGAATATACGAATAAATTTACCCTCAGGGACATAGTTTCTAATAGGTCAGATTCCGAAGATATTACGGACGATTCCCCACAGAATAACCAGCACAAGCAGAGTTATATCAAGGGCAATAAATGGGGGCTTGTAGGAAAATCTGCCTTCCTTGATGTATCTGAAAGAGGCAAGTGAATATACCCAGAGAAGATAGAAAACTTCGGGCAGAAACATCAAATTATATTTGAATGCAGATACAAAGTCCAGTCTGAGAATTGAGAGCACCGCCCGGGTGTTTCCGCATCCGGGACAGTTGAGCTTTGTTACAAGGTGAAAGAAACAGGGGATTCCGATACCAAAATAGCCGAGAAGTGCAAAAACACCTCCGCCAAGGAGTATCAGTAATGTGAGAAGCAGCATATTTCTCAGTCTCTGTTTTTTTGTTTCAGCTTTGAGAAATTTCAAAGTGCTCCCCCTCTACCACAAGATATTGTGTTTGTCAACATCATTACACCAAATACATATACAATTATATTACTATTTCGTCGCAAAAAATGCAATATAATACTAAAAATATTTAGAAAATATGATAAATATATCATATTCCCTTGACAATCCTGTTTAGCCTTGATAAAATATAATAAAATAAAGAAAGGTGGGTATTCACTATGACTATCAAACAGAGAAATCCTATTACTCAGATCCTTCTCTCTCTCGTAACATGCGGTATCTACGGTCTTTACTGGGCATATCTCATGGCTAAAGAGGCTATCGGCTTTGCTGATCCCGAAGATAAGGGTACACTTGAGATCGTTCTCTTCATCCTCTTCCCCTTCATCGGTATGTACCTCACAGAGAAGAAGTTTGCTGCAGCTTGTGAAGCAAAGGGCGTTGAGCACAAGGATAATTCTATCCTCTACCTCATCCTCGGTCTTCTCGGACCTGCTGCTTGGGTAGCATTCTACATGTTCCAGACAGAACTCAACAAGGTTGCTACTGAGTAATTAAGTTACATAAGTTACTTAAAAAGAATCAGCCCGATGCTTATGCATCGGGCTTTCTTTTTTTGCATACAGAGTATATATAGAGTTTTTGTTACAACTGTGTAAGTTTTGTTGACTATTCGGTTATATTGTCTTAATATGTAGTTAAGAAATATAAAGGAGTGTTTCTATGAAATCATTAAATGAAGTATCCAAAACCCTTTCCGAAAGAGAAAAAATCAGTGCTATTGTCTGGCTCGTCATCGGCATCTGCCAGTGTCTTTCCATCTTTCTGATTTTCTGCGGTGTGTGGAACATCTATGCTTCCATTAAAAGATTCAAACACGCAGAAGCCGTTCTCACTCCTTGGAGAGGCATCGTCAATTCCTACGACAAGTGGATGAGCAATATCCTTATCGGTCTTGTAATCAACCTTGTTTTCGGCGGACTTATCGGTGTTGCAGGCAGCCTTTACGACCTCTTTATGGTACGCGCCTACGTTCTCGACAACAAGGACGTTTACGCAAACGCAGGTCTTTAATCTTATATTCAGTTATCAACGCCTCCCTTATCACAAGGGAGGCTTTTTCATGTCTTCCCTAATGAATCAATTGCTTACGCAAAAGAAAAAACCTCCGACGGAAACTCGTCGGAGGTTTTGAGTTTACACTATAAAATTAATAGTAGTAGTAAGAAGATGATGAACCCATACCTTCTGCCATGCTCATAAGACCTGCAAAGCCATATGTAGCAATAAGAACAATAGCGGAAATGATTGAGCCGATGATAGAAAGTGCCAGCAGAACAATACCTGCGATCATACCGATCTTACCGAATACAGACATTTCACCATTCTTCTTCTTTTCAACAACACCAAGCACAATTGCTGCGATATAAAGTGCAGGAGGTAAAAGAGAAACGCAGAAGCCTGCACAAGGAATTACGCTCAGACAAACACTAAGGCAAACGCTGAGTAAATTAATAACCACACCTGCGATTGAACAAATCATTGAGATAATACCCATAGTTTTGTTGGGTGCTGCCTCCTCAACATAGGGCTCAACATAAGCCTCTGTGGGAGCGGAATACTGATTGTTATACTCGTCCATAATTAAACCACCTTTATATTTTTTGATATTTTATCATATTTCACATTTATATTCAATAGTTTTTTACAAAATTCTCTATACGGTTCCATTTTTCAGCATAATATGTTATAATTATTATTAATTGCTACAAAGAGGTGATATTTTGACCTTTTCCAAAAAAGAACAGTGGGCAATATTTATATGTCTTCACAGCGGTCTGCTGTTGGCGTTGCTGATACTCCCGCCGTATCTGTTTATAACCAGTATTCTTCCAAAGGAACTTTGCAGTTTAGTTACTCTTGCAGGGCTGTACTGTCCTCTGTGCGGTGCTACCCGAGCATTCTATGCACTGCTGCATTTTGATATCCTTAATTCCCTCAGGCTTAATCCTGTTGTGATTATGTTCATACTGGCATTCATAGCCTACGACATTCCCCTTATCATACATCTGATTAAGGGCAAGACCCGCAAAAGTCTTATCAAACCCTGGATGGTAATTGTTCCTTTAGTAATATGGGGCGTGTATCTTATTGCGAGATGCGTCCTCCTTATCTGGGAAATAGACATTATCGGAGATATTTTCCCGCCTGTATAGAGGCGGCTGAGAAAAATTTAAGGGCGGCAAACTGCCGCCCTTTTTCTATATCAGTTTTATTCAGCGAAAAAATCCGTTTCCTGTTGTGCCTTCATCAGCATATCGGTAAATACTATGTGGTAATTCGCAGGTACCTCGTACCAGTTGCTGTAAAGGTATTCTTCTGTCACAACGCTGTACTGAGGAACTTCTATAAAAAACCCCAGAGAATTCCTGATAATAGTCATCTCGTACTTCTCAAAGGGCATACCCTTCTTGCAGGAACGGATTTCTTTCGAATACCGCTCGGGCACCTCCTCGGAGTTGAAGGGTGCTTCATCCAGCGTCGGCACCGTGGTGAGAACCTCGTTCAGAGCATCTGTCTGCTTATCGGTGAATTCGTAAACAGTATACTCCTCTTCTATGATATCATAGCAACTGTAAAGATAACCATCAGGATTATAGCCCGATTCTATCTCTTTGCAAATTGCGTCATAGATGCTCTCGTGACAGTAATCTGCTGCAGTATAATCATAGTAGGCTCTGATGTATTTTTTATCACTGCTGCGCTTTGCGCTGGTGCCTTCTATAACGCTGAGGAGCACCGGCACATCCTTGTCGGTAATGTAAATCAGATTTGAACCGCCGTTGCCCTCAAAATCAATCACCAGATAGTCGCAAAGGGGAAGTCTTTTGTAGGTTTCGCCGTTTAAGATAATACTACTTCCGTACATATAACCTTGTTCTTCACGCATTTTGTCGATTTTCACACAGCCTGTCATAGACATAAAAACCATTAAAGCAAGTGTCAGAGCGGTAAGAATTTTTAAAGTTCTCTTCATAAACCGAACCTCATTTTCGGAGTTTTCACCCTTAATAAAAGAGCTCAAGAGGTATCCGTGAGGATACCTCTTTCTCTATCTTACAGAAAGATTTCGTAATTTTCTTCTGCTTCCCACATTTTCTGAGTTTTCTCAGACATTGCGGTTATTTCGTCAAAGGTCTTCTCAAGAGCTTTGGGTACGAGATAAACATCGTCATAAAGCCACTCGGTGTCATCCTCGTTCCAGTAAGACTTATAGATGTAGTAGCCCGACTGATGCTTATAGATATCCACCTCGTATCTCTCAAAGGGCATATCCTTTGTGAATGACATTATCTCGGTGTAATATTCCCACATACCGTTCTCCACATCATAGGGAAGCTCATCCAGAGTGGAGGCTGTGGAGAGCACCTCATTGATAGCGCTCACCTGTGCATCTGTGAGGATATATTCCTTTTCGTAGTTCTCTGTATCTTCCCAGTCGGTGTAATAATACTTGTAGCCGTCAGGACTATATCCTGCCTCTATTGCGGAGGATATTTTATCATAGATATCCTCGTGGCAGTAATACTGCTCACCGTAATAGCCGAAGTAATCATCCATCACTTCTTTGACAATATACATTCTGTCTTTGCTTATCTGGCATCTCTCATCAGCGAAATTACTGAGGAGAACGGGAACATCCTTCTCGGTGATGTTTACCACATAGTCTGAAGACTGGAATAAAGAGCCATAATATCCTTCAAAATCGGGAGCCAGATAGTCGCAGGAAGGAAGGGGCATATACTTCTCTCCGTTTACAATAATGTTGCCTTTATCATCAATATATCCCTGCTGCTCACGCATTTTGTCGATTTTCATACAGCCTGTCATAGAAACACAGAGTATGATAATAAGTCCTATAGCGGCGAGAATTTTTGCAGTTCTTTTCATATTCTCTCCTCCTTACTCAAGATTGAGCTTCTTTCTGATAATAGTGTGGCACACAAGGAACTCCACACCCACAATCAGTAATCCTATCAGAATGCTTCCGATGAGGAAGCCGTGTCCGCAGAGGTAAACATTATCAATAATAAACACTGTAACTTTCTCCATAAGAGGAGTCACAGCAAATACGGAGAAAAGCACGGACATAACTGTTGAGAAAATCTGCATGATTATGTAGTAAATGAAGTAAATACCCACAGCCATCATAATACGGTACTTATTTGCCATCTGACCGATGGTGATGCAGGTGTAGTAGAGGAAGAAGGATGAAAATACAGAGATAAGCATATAAACTGCAAACTCAATGGCAAAGAACACAAGGTGAACCTTGTTTAAGTCCTCAGGCAAGTGTGCCCAGATATAGCTTGCCGCTTTCACACCCTCTACAAGAGGGTCGCCCGAGAGAGCAATTATAAGAGATACAACAGCTGTAAGTGCCGCCGCAACATAGAATGTAACAGCAGTTACGGATTTAACCATAAGATGCTGTGCAGGAGTTACGGGCAGGGTGAAGGAAAGGTATCCTTCGGTGGAGAAAAGGTTCTTGTAGTAGCGAATTACGCCGAATACAAGCGCCAGGAACATTCCTGCAAACATTACCACGAAGAGCATCAGGAAGGATGAACCGCCGATAATGTTGAATCCGATAGTGTCAGATTCAAAGAAAAGTATTATACGAGTGAGGATACCCACACCGAGTACTGCACAGAGCACAGGAAGCATCAGTCTTCCCATTGCCGCAAACTCATGCTTAAAAAGTTTCTTTACCATCTGAACACCTCCCTGAACAGATCGTCCACACTCTTGCCGTTTTCTTCTCTGATCTGGTCAACGGTCTTCTGCAGAACGATATGTCCGTTATTGATGAATACTACCTCGTCCAGCACCTGCTCGATATCCGAGATAAGATGGGTGGAGATAAGCACGGTGGCATCGGGGTTGTAGTTGTTGATAATAGTTGAGATTACATAATCTCTTGCCGCAGGGTCAACACCTGCGATAGGCTCGTCAAGAACATAGAGCTTTGCGTTTCTGCTCATTACAAGGATGAGGCAAACCTTCTCCTTGTTACCCTTGGAGAGAGACTTGAGCCTTGTCTCGGGAGAAATTCCCAGTCTCTCAAACATCTCGTAGGCAAGGTCCTCGCGGAAATCCTCATAGAAATCCTTGAAGTAATCCACAATTTTCTTTACGGTCATCCAGTTGTTGAGATATGAATTATCAGGCAGATATGCCACATGAACTCTGGATTTGGGACCGGGTTTTTCGCCGCATACGGTGATACTGCCCGAAGTCGGGGTCAGCAATCCGTTAATAAGTTTGATGAGAGTTGTTTTGCCTGAGCCGTTGGGACCCAGAAGTCCGATTATCTTACCGCTTTCAAGACAAAGGTCAATTTCGTCCAGAGCAGTTTTGGTGCCATAGCACTTGGTAAGTTTTTCGCAACGCAAAAGTTCGCTCATACATTACCACTCCTTTACATAATTTTTAGTGTCTTCCTTGGAAAATCCAAGGGACTCCATCTGGCTGAAATATTCCTGGGTCTTCTCAATTCTCAGGGACTTAATGCTATCCTGAGATACAGAAACATCCTCCGCCACAAACCTTCCGCTACCGCGCATTGTGTAGATGATTCCCTGTTGCTCAAGGATTTCATAGGCACGCTGGACAGTGTTGGGGTTTACGCCCACGGCAAGTGCTAAATCACGAACCGAGGGAAGCTTGTCATGGGGCTTATAAGCCCCTGACGCAATCTGTACACTCATATACTCACAAAGCTGAGGACAGATAGGTTTATTCTTATCCGGTTTCCAATTCACTTAATCACCTCATTTTCTATAACCCTATCGGTGTCACAATAACTGTATCAGTGTTATAGTGTACTATTATACTAGCACACTGATACACAATTGTCAATACTTTCCTGAAAAAAATTTTCCCGCAGTTTTTTACACTGCGGGAAATTCATATTATGCAACTCTATTTTTATTTATTAAACTGCTGAGTAATCGGTAAAACCAGTATGCCATTAGTGTAAACAGAATCTGCAATACCGCTACGATAACCACATAGATAACCTGAGTAAATGCATATCCCAGAATACCCTGCATAAACACTCTCACACTCTCCAGAGGAGGGATGTTGCAGGAATACATATTGGCGTAGTTTGTTTTGAGAATTTGCGCCATAATGCCTGCTACTGCACCGAATATAGTCATAAAAACTATTATTGCCTTTTGCTCGCCCTTTTCCCCGGGGGTTGCAAGTCCCAGGAATACGATGAGGAAAAATTCAAAGATAACAATATTGTGGAAGGTCACCGTATGGAAAGAGATATAGTCGGTGAAATACTGTTTTATGTTGTCCGCACTGTAAATCAGCGAGGGGTAAATCATCATAAGCAGAAATACCGAGGCACATATCGAGGCGGTTACCACCCTCACCTGATGCTCGTATTTGCCTCTGTAAAACGCCATGAGAGGCAACATAAATATAAAGAGCGAACAGAAATGGAATGGCAGGCTGTAAAGATTATAACCGCCGTCAAAGGAAACTATCTGCTTGCCGATTTCGATGAGAAACAGAAATACCGCCAGTACCTGAAAGGGTATCATGCGGATTTTCATATCCTTCTTGCCAATAATGAGTTTCAGCACAAAGGATATGGCTATCATAAGAATTGTCGCAGGAACAAGAGTCAATAAATGCTCCTTCGTCCAAAGTTCCATAAGCACACCTCCTGATAACTTATAAGTTACCACAAACTCAAAGTGTTGTAAATAGAAATTGTAGCACCTTAGCGGACCATATCAATATATCAGACAAAGAACAGCATTGACACCACGGTCATCACCACAAGGAAGAGTGCATTAATTGCGGTGAAAAGCCAGAAGTAATGCTTGCTTTTCTCAGGATAGAGAAGCCTGAATTCGCTGAAGGTGATAAGGCTTGCCAAAGATGCAATAAGTGTTCCCGTACCGCCGATATTAACACCCAGAAGAAGTGAATGATAGTCGGCAGTGAAACGTGACAGCAGAATTGCCGAGGGAACGTTGCTGATAAACTGACAGGACAGAATTGACACCAGCAGGGTGTTTTTCTCAAGAAGCCCTGAGACAAAGACGTTTACTGCCTCTATCCGCGAAAGGTTTCCTGCGAAGATAAAGAAGAAAAAGAAGGTGCCCAGAAGCGGATAATCCACCATTTTAAGGGACTCTCTGTCCACAATAAACAGAACAAGAGGTATCAGCACAAGACCCAACGCATAGGGAATCACTCTGAATACTATGAGCAGAGATACCGCAAAAAGCACAAGATAGAGTATGGTCCTGCGGATATTAAGCTTCTCGCCGAATTCCTCTTTGATGTTAAGCTTTGCGGGCTTTACAAAAAGGCACATTATAAAAAGCATCGAAATAGCCAGAAGAAACGGCGGCAACATTATCAGGGTAAACTCCCCTGTGGGGATGTTGAAATACGAGTAAAGATAGAGGTTCTGGGGATTACCGAAGGGAGTCAGCATTCCGCCAAGGTTCGCCGCAATATTCTGCAGGATAAAGAGATACGCCATATACTTATCCTTGCCCGTAACGGACAGTGCAAAATATCCCAGAGGCAGGAAGGTTATCAGCGCCATATCGTTGGCGATAAGCATCGAGCCTATGAAGGTTATAGAAATCAGGAGCATAAAGAGTCCCCTGAGATTTCCCGAAAGCAACACAAGTTTTCTGGCAAGAATGGTGAAGAATTTGATATTGCGCAGAGCGCACACCACCGCCAGAGTTATGAAAAGGCACACAAGAGTTTTGAAGTCGAAATACCCAAGATACTCCTTGTCGGGAGGCACAAAGAAACAGGTCACAACTGCCGCTGTCATAGCAACCAGAAATACCACGTTGCTCTTCATGAAGCGAAGAATTTTTCTCTTGGTTTTTTCAAGCTTCGCCTTGCGTTTTAAAGCATTTGTCAAGCGTAACACCTCGCAATCCAAATTATTATAAAACAATATTCGACTGTATGCAAGGGATTACTGAGGTTTTTCCGATAAAAAAACAACTGTCCTCAGAATCCGAGGACAGCCGTAATATTTATACATCAATATTCCCGAGGAATGCGGAGTATGTATCGATTTCCTCTGTTGTTTCATAGAGAAACTCTCTGCAAGTCCCGTCTTTTGCGAGGATTTTGCCTGCCTTTCGGACAGCTCTGAGAAAGCTTTTGTCAAAGAGGATTTCATCCGAGTGCATCAGAAGCGGGCAGAGCCTCTGTGCTCTTGTGTCGGCTTCAACAAAGATTCTTCCCCTGTCGTCTATGGTAGGAAAGAAGGGGAATATCCTGCAGGCAAGGGGGCGTTTCTCTCTGTCGCATTTGCCGTCGCACACCGCAAGGCGTACCCCCGACGGAAGTTTCCTCACCTGAAGCTCGCTTTCCTCAAAGGGAAAGAGCCTCATTCCGATGTCCTTGTCCCCCTTGCAACAGGCACCGCCGCAGAGCTTTCCGCAGTCAGCCTTCAGGGGAGTTTTGTCCCCTATCACCCTGTATATCTTCTCATACATCTTTTTGTAATCGGGAGTTTTCATGAATACACCTGCCTGAAGATAATTTGACTAAATTATAGCATAGATAAGAATGTATAAAAGGGATGATGATTAATCAGTTGATTCATCAAAACGCTTCAGAAGCATTGGTATGACACTATTCAACCAAAAGTCACCGCTGAGAAAACCCGACGACATACCACCGTTTGCGAATTTCTGAACGTAAGGCATAGCATCCTCTGTCAATTCAATTCCCGACTGTTCTTTAAATTGTTGCTTTAATGTATTGATAATGTCTTCTTTTGTTGACAAACCAGCATGCTCTTCAAAATACTGCTGTAAATATTCCCAAAAATAATAGTCGCCTCGATATCCGTATTTTAAAGGGCGCTCTGTAAACAGAAAGGATAAATTCTCATGTTTCATAAATTATCACTCCTGCCGATTCTGAACTTAATATATTCATAATATACTCATAAGCTATAAAATACAAGTATTATGTCGCAAATTCTTTCGCAGACTCTCACCCGCCTCCGTGTTCGAATCCCTTCGAATATTTCAAGATATAAAACAAAAGGCACTCCAAGAGGAGTGTCTTTTGCTTTATTGCGAAAGAGCAGTATAACGGCGCGTAAATGTAGGTAAGAAAAGCGAAAAGGTGCGTAGATTACACAATACTGCTTTGGATGGTTTCCCAAATTTCTTTTTCTGCTTCTTTGCCGTAAGCATAAAGAGTAACAGTAACACTCGTTCCATCTTTTAACCTTAACGTATAGAAAAAGCAATCATCAGAAATAAGCTTGTCACCTTTGTGAAATTTACTTTCTACAGAACCAATATCACATATTCTGACAACAGTTTTTTGAAAAACTGTCTTTTTATTTATTTCCGCACCTCTGGGGAAAATGACTCTGTCTGTATACATGATCAAGGTTCTACTTTTTTCGGCAAGGAAGCAACTGAAAAATAAAATACCTAACAGTCCACCCATCAATATCAGACAAATGGGTAATTCGATATTTTCAATGCCTGCAAAAGCAAGGATAATACCGATCAGCACTACTGCGCCACAAATCAAAGCAGCTATCGCAAGCAACTTTGTTGCACGAGAAGTATATCTTTTCATTTCGCATTCTCCTTTAAGGTTTTACAGCTTGAAATCAACATTCGCCGGATACGACCGCAAAGATTTCGATAATTTTTATATGTTTCTTCACCAATGCTGTTTGTGTTATATAACAACCGCAACCAACCTTCGGTTTCGCTACATTCCTTAAGAGCAATTTCAAATTTTGAAAGCATATCTGCTTTACTCTGCCCATAATTGGCCTCACGGATATTTGCATAAATACTGCTTGAACTTTTGCGGATTTGGAAAAGAGTGTTAGATGGCGCTTTCACGTTTTGGCAAAGCAATTCTATTTCTGTTGCAAGCTGCTCAGAATATATCAGCAAATAATTTTTCGGCATATAACCACTCCTTTCAAGAGTATTATACTTCTTTTCCAAAAGTAAATCAATGCGAAGCATTGTATATCATCAATTCCGAAGGAATTGCATATCATCAACACGAAGTGTTGCATCTCATCAAGCCGCAGGAGTATGCACGCTGGCGCGTGATGAGATACAGCCCCAAAAGGGCTGATGATATACACCACGCTTCGCGCGGTGATGATATGCCAAGCCTGCGGCTTGGATAAAAAAAGAAGTAACTTTTGGTAGACAAAAGTTACTTCTTTTTTGGCCCGCCCGAAGGGATGATGCCCTTTTCAAGGTCATCCGTCCTCGTAGCACAGCTACTTCGGACTTCAAGGCTAAAAACAGTCCCCGGACTGTTTTCTTTACGCCTCTCACCCTCTCAGGGTTCGAATCCCTTCGAACATTTCAAGATAATAAAACAAAAGGCAATCCCAAGGATTGCCTTTTGTTTTATTGGCCCGCCCGAAGGGATTCGAACCCCCGATCTTCAGAATCGGAATCTGCTGCGTTATCCAGCTGCGCCACGGGCGGATATTAAAGGGACAGTCGATACGCTCGCTGTCCCTTTAGTTAAATACTATTAGATAAGCTCGATGATAGCCATCTCTGCTGCGTCACCGCGACGGGGACCGATCTTGGTGATACGTGTGTAACCACCGTTTCTGTCCTTGTACTTGGGTGCGATCTCTGTGAAGAGCTTTGTTGCAACGTCTTCTTTTGTTACGAAGGACATTACAAGACGCTTGTTGTGGAGATTGTTCTCCTTAGCGATTGTAACCATCTTCTCTGCCATGGAGGAAACCTCCTTAGCACGAGTAACTGTGGTCTCTATCTTACCGTTTTCGAAAAGGAAGGTAACCATTGCTCTGAGCATTGCTGTTCTGTGAGCTGTTGCTCTTCCGAGTTTTCTTGTACCGGGCATTTAAATTCACTCCTTTGTCATTATTAAAAAGGGATTATTCGTCCTCGCTGTGAAGACTGAATCCGAGGCTGGAAAGCTTCTGCATAACTTCTTCGAGGGACTTTCTGCCAAGGTTACGAACCTTCATCATTTCCTCCTCGGACTTGCCGATGAGGTCCTCGACTGTGTTGATGCTTGCGCGCTTGAGGCAGTTGAAAGAACGAACTGAGAGGTCCAGCTCTTCAATTGTCATCTCAAGAATCTTCTCTTTGCCGTTGTCTTCCTTAACAACCATAATCTCCTGTGCGCCTCTGTCGGAGAGGTCTACAAAGAGGTTGAGGTGCTCGGTGAGAACCTTGGCTGCAAGAGAAACAGCCTCCTGTGCGTTAATAACGCCGTTTGTCCATACATCAAGAGTCAGCTTATCGTAGTCGGTAATCTGACCAACACGGGTGTTGTCAACTGTGTAGTTAACCTTGAGCACGGGTGTATAAATGGAGTCAACCGGAAGGACACCGATTACATTGTTGCCTGCGATGAGCTTGTTCTTCTCAGCAGGAACGTAGCCTCTGCCCTTGTCCAGTGTAATTTCCATGTTGAGTTTTGCGTCTTCACCCAGGGTAGCAATGTGAAGATCGGGAGTAAGAATCTCAACCTCGCTGTCACATTTGATCATATCAGCTGTAACATTGCAGGGACCAACTGCAGCAATCTCAACAACCTTGGGGCCGTTGCTGTGCAGCTTTGCAACAAGACTCTTCATATTGAGAACGATTTCAGTAACGTCCTCTTTTACTCCTTCAATAGTAGAAAACTCATGCAGAACGCCGTCGATTTTGATAGATGTAACAGCTACACCCTCCAGAGAAGACAGCAGAACACGTCTTAAGCTGTTTCCGAGAGTGTTGCCGAAGCCTCTCTCAAGAGGCTCAACAACAAAACGACCGTATTTTCCGTCTGAAGTTAATTCTTCAACATTAATTCTGGGCTTTTCAATTTCTATCATGCGAATCCTCCTTAACATTATTCAGCGGCTTGCTGAGATGTCCGTAAACTTGCTACAAGTTACGAGGGATTACTTGGAGTACAACTCAACGATGAGGGTTTCGTCAACATCCAGGTCGATCTCTTCGCGCTGTGCATAAGCAACAACCTTGCCCTCATAAGCATCCTGGTTAACCTCAAGATACTTGGGAACGGGACGAGCAGAGCTTGCCTCGATAACAGTCTTGAACTTAACGCTCTGACGGCTGCCCTCTGCGATAGCGATTACATCGCCGGGCTTTGTGAGATAAGAGGGGATGTCAACCTTACTGCCGTTAACGGTGAAGTGACCATGGTTAACAAGCTGTCTTGCTTCTGCGTGAGAGCTTGCCCAACCGAGTCTGTATACTGTGTTGTCAAGACGGCTCTCGAGGATAGCAAGGAGTTCCTCACCGGTCTTACCTTCCTTCTTCTCAGCCATTGCATAGTACTTTCTGAACTGGCTCTCGAGAACACCGTAGTAACGTCTTGTCATCTGCTTAGCTCTGAGCTGAACACCATACTCAGAAACCTTCTTGCGGCCCTGGCCGTGCTGACCGGGAGCATACTGTCTGCGTGTGATAGCACACTTACCTGTGTAGCAGCGCTCACCCTTAAGGAAGAGCTTCTTGCCTTCTCTGCGGCACTGTCTGCATACAGCGTCTGTATATCTTGCCATAAATTGTTACCTCCTGTTATACACGTCTTCTCTTGGGAGGACGGCATCCGTTGTGGGGAATGGGAGTTACGTCTTTGATCATTGTAACCTCAAGTCCTGCTGTCTGTAATGCACGGATAGCTGCCTCACGTCCCTGGCCGGGGCCCTTAACGTAAACGTCAACGGACTTCATGCCATGCTCCATAGCTGCCTTAGCTGCTGTCTCTGCTGCTGACTGAGCTGCAAAGGGAGTGGACTTTCTGGAACCGCGGAAACCGAGCTCGCCTGCGCTTGCCCAAGAAACTGCGTTACCCTGAACATCGGAAATAGTAACAATAGTATTGTTAAAAGTAGACTGGATGTGTGCTGCGCCACGCTCAATGTTCTTTTTCTCGCGGCGACGACGAACAGTCTTCTTAGCTGTTTTTACTGCCATTTAGTGTTACCTCCTTACTTCTTCTTGTTAGCCATGGTCTTTCTGGGGCCCTTACGGGTACGAGCGTTAGTCTTGGAACGCTGACCTCTAACGGGAAGACCTTTTCTGTGGCGAACACCACGGTAGCAGCCGATTTCAATGAGTCTCTTGATATCGAATGCAACGTCACGGCGGAGGTCACCCTCTACGCGGTAGTTACCGTCGATATAATCTCTGAGTTTAGAAATATCATCTTCTGTGAGATCTCTGACACGAGTGTCGGGATCAATACCTGTTGCAGCAATAATGTCGCCTGCAGTTTTTCTACCAATACCATAGATGTATGTGAGACCGATTTCGATTCTCTTATCTCTGGGAAGGTCAACGCCTGCTATACGAGCCATATTAGTGCACCTCCATATAAAATTAAGTTAGATTTTTAAATAGTTTGCAAGGACCAAAAGCCCTGCCGTAAAGTCTGCGCGAGAGGGATTAGCCCTGTCTCTGCTTGTGCTTAGGATTCTCGCAGATTACCATGATTCTGCCTTTTCTCTTGATTACCTTGCACTTTTCGCAAATTTTCTTTACTGAAGGTCTGACTTTCATTAATAATCATTCCTTTCCTTATTGTCAGTTTCTAAAATCACTTGCTTCTCCAAGTGATTCGTCCTCTTGTCAGGTCATAGGGAGACATCTCCACTGTAACCTTGTCTCCGGGCAGAATACGAATGAAGTTCATTCTCAGTTTGCCGGAAATTACGGCCAGAATCTTGTGACCGTTGGGGAGCTCAACCATAAATTGTGCGTTGGGAAGAGCATCCGTTACTGTACCCTCTATTTCGATAACGTCCTGCTTTGACATTATATAACCTCCTAAAAATTTTCCTTTTGATATTCGCTGAGGAATTTTCTTAATTTGCGGTTAGTTTCCATTGAATCTGCCGCGACGGTGTTTGTCGCCTGAAGATGAATCAGATTCTTCTTCTTGGGGGCTTCCAGCTTGCGGCGTTTGCCGTCTGCTATATAAGCAACCCCTTCTTCGGTTTTGACTACGACAAAGAACATATCCTTGTCGCGTCCCGCCTTTGCCCTGACTACCGAGCCGACAGTAATTATCATAACCTCACCTCGTCGTCGGGGATTGTCATAATCCGCGGTCCGTCGGGAGTAATGCAAACTGTGTGCTCAAAATGAGCTGAAAGGCTGCCGTCCACGGTGACTGTTGTCCAGTCATCATCAAGGACTTTTACCTTGTAGTCGCCCATATTAATCATTGGTTCAATGGCAATAGTCATACCAGGTAGTAACCTGACACCCCGTCCGGGAGTGCCATAGTTCGGTACACTTGGTTCTTCGTGTAACTTCGCACCTACGCCGTGGCCGACAAAATCTCGTACCACCGAGTAACTGCGAGCTTCGACATAGCTCTGAACTGCGTGGCCTATATCGCCCACACGTGCTCCTGCCTTTGCAGCCCTGATACCCTCGTAGAGTGACTCGCGGGTAGCATCAAGCAGAGCCTGTGCTTCCTTTGTGATATCACCGCAAGGGAAGGTGAAAGCATTGTCGCCGTGAAAACCCTCAAAGAAGGCACCGACATCGATAGAAACGATATCGCCTGCTTTGAGAATGCAGTTCTTGTTTGGTATGCCATGGATAACCACATTGTTTACTGAAATGCATGAACTCTTGGGATAGTCGCCGTAGCCGAGAAAGGAGGCGCGAGCGCCTTCTTTCTCGATATACTTGGCGATAAGAGTATCAATTTCAAGTGTTGAAACGCCCGGTTCAACTGCTGTTCCTGCAAGCTTCAGAGCATTTGCAGAAATCTTGCACGCACGCTGCATACAGTTGATTTCACGAGCTGACTTGATAACTACCATTATTACTCCTCGAGTGCCTTAATTGTCAGTGCGGTTGTATCCTCAACCTTTGCCTGACCTTCAACAACCTTGAGTTTGCCCTGAGCGCCGTAGTAGTCCTTGAGGGGCTCGGTCTCAGCATGGTAAATATCAAGACGTGCCTTCACTGTGTCAATGTGATCGTCCTTGCGCTGAATAAGGGCGCCTGTGCAGTCGTCGCAGACACCGTCTACCTGAGGCTTCAGGTCTACGATATGATAAGGTCTGCCACACTTCTCACAGACACGGCGTCCGGAAAGTCTGGTAACTATAACCTCGTCGGGTACTTCGATATCGATTACCCTGTCGATTACAACGCCCATTTTATCCAGAGCCTCGGCCTGAGGAATTGTTCTGGGGAAACCGTCAAGAATGAAACCGTTTTTGCAGTCATCATTCTGGAGTCTCTCCTCGATGATACCGATAACAACCTCGTCGGGTACAAGCTTGCCCTCGTCCATATAGGACTTGGCCTTGAGACCCATCTCAGTGCCGGTTCTCAGCGCTTCTCTGATGATGTTACCTGTGGAGATGGTAGGAATACCAAGATGCTCACAGATAACTGCTGCCTGGGTGCCTTTGCCGGCACCGGGTGCGCCTAAGAGAATAATATTCATAATCCTTCTCCTTTACCGATGAATTAGTCCAGGAAACCCTTGTAGTGACGCATCATCATCTGGCTCTCGAGCTGCTTAACTGTCTCAAGTGCAACACCAACTACGATGATAACAGATGTACCACCCATGGAGAGACCGTAGAGGCCTGTGAGTGTGGTGTAGATTGAGGGCACGATAGCAATGAAAGCAAGGAAGAGTGCACCGATAAGAGTGATTCTGGAGAGAATCTTGCGGATAAAGTCTGCAGTGGGGGTACCGGGGCGGATGCCGGGGATGGTACCGTTGTTCTGCTTGAGATTGTTAGCCATCTCAATGGGATTATACTGAATTGTGGTGTAGAAGTATGCGAATGCAAGAATCAGCAGGAAGTAAAGCACCAGGTAGAGCCAGGGGCTTGAACTTGAAGGATTCAGTGCCTCAAATACCTTTGCAAAGAAGGAACCCTCTGCAGGTTTCCAGAACAGAGTAATTGTGCTGGGGATGGAGAGGATGGAGGAAGCAAAGATAACGGGCATAACGCCGCCGAGAGCAACCTTGATGGGAAGGTGGCTGGACTGGCCGCCGTACATCTTTCTGCCAACAACTCTCTTCGCATACTGTACGGGAATTCTTCTCTCTGCATCCTGCATAAAGGTGATAACCCAGATAACAAGGAGGAAGAGAATAACGAAGATAGGAACAAATACGAAGTACTTGTAGAAGTTTGTCCACATTGTCTTGAAATCAAGACCGGAATCGCCGAGCTGTGTGCCCTGGATAGCCATCTGGATGTAGTCAATGATCTGAACAACTGTGAGGGGCAGACGAGCTACGATACCTGCAAAGAGGAGAACGGAGATACCGTTACCGATACCACGCTCATTGATCTGCTCGCCCAGCCACATAACAAGTGCTGTACCTGCTGTGAATGTGAGAACAATAACGAAAGCGGAGAACCAGAGACCGAAGCCTGTGGGGAAGTCAAGGAGATTTGAACCCTTGAGGTAGAAGAAGAATGCAGTACCCTGGATAAGACCGAGAGCAACAGTCACATAACGAGTGATTGTGGCAATCTTCTTTCTGCCGTCTTCGCCTTCTTTTGAGAGTCTCTCAAGTGCGGGGATAGCCACACACAGAAGCTGCATAATAATGGAGCTGTTGATGTAAGGTGTGATACCCATCGCAAAAATAGTTGCGTTTGCAAATGCGCCACCGTTGAGGGTGTTGAGATATGCAAACACGGAGTTGTCACCCAGACCGCCCATAGCCTCAGAAAGACCAACAAGGTCAATGAAGGGAACGGGGATAACACTACCGATTCTGTAAACAATGATTATCAGAAGAGTAAAGAGTAACTTCTTTCTGATATCCGGAATTGCAAGAGCATTTCTGATTGTCTTAAACAATTAGATCACCTCTGCCTTTCCGCCTGCGGCTTCGATCTTTGCCTTAGCGGACTCGGAGAAAGCAGAAACCTTTACAGTGAGCTTCTTTGTGATGTTGCCGTTACCGAGAACTTTAACACCATCGAAAGAGTTTTTAACGATACCTGCCTCAACGAGAGCCTGGATATCAACAACTGCGCCGTCTTCGAACTTATCAAGTGTACCAACGTTTACGGATACAATGTTCTTAGCGAAAATGTTATTGAAACCACGCTTGGGGAGACGTCTCTGAAGGGGCATCTGACCGCCTTCAAAACCGATTCTTATACCACGGCCTGCTCTAGCCTTCTGGCCCTTGTGACCCTTACCGGCTGTTTTGCCCTGGCCTGAACCGTGACCTCTACCAATTCTCTTGGCTGCCTTCTTGGAGCCTTCTACGGGAGATAATTCATGTAATTTCATTATGTTGCACCTCCCTATTAAGCTTCAACCTGAATGAGGTGTACGATCTTTGCAATCTTGCCCTTTGTTGCTGCGTTGTCGGGCTGCTCAGTGATGTCACCGATCTTCTTGAGACCGAGTGCGTGAGCTGTTGCAATCTGATCTTTCTTACAGCCGATAAGGCTCTTTACTAATGTAATTTTCATCTTGTCGGCCCTCCTTACAGAATTTCCTTAACGGACTTGCCTCTTACAGCAGCAACTTCCTCTGCTGTACGAAGAGCCATGAGTCCCTGGAAAGTAGCACGAACAACGTTGCAGGGGTTATTAGAACGAAGAGCCTTTGTTCTGATGTCCTTGATACCTGCTGTCTCAACAACAGCACGAACAGGGCCGCCTGCGATAACACCGGTACCGGGAGCGGCGGGCTTCATGAGAACTCTGCCTGCACCGTACTCACCGATAATCTCGTGAGGAATTGTTGTACCGCGAAGAGAAATCTTAACAAGATTCTTCTTAGCATCTTCGATTCCCTTGCGGATAGCATCGGGAACTTCACCTGCTTTACCGATACCGAAACCGATGGTGCCCTCACCGTCGCCTACAACAACGAGTGCTGCAAACTTGTAGATACGACCACCCTTAACAGTCTTGGATACACGGTTGATAGCGACAACGCGCTCTTTAAGATCCATTGTGGAAGCGTCAATAATATTAGCCAAAGTATTTCCTCCCCTTCCTTAGAAATTGAGGCCGCTCTCACGAGCGCCTTCGGCCAATTCTTTAACACGGCCGTGGTAGATATTACCGCCTCTGTCGAAAACGACATCGGTGATGTTCTTCTCTTTTGCACGCTCTGCGATGAGCTTGCCGACTGCCTTAGCAGCCTCTTTGTTACCGCCATTACCTTCGATGCTCTTATCAAGAGATGAAGCAGAAGCCAGTGTAACACCGTTTACGTCATCAATAAGCTGAGCGTAGATGTTATTGGTGGAGCGATATACACAAAGACGGGGACAATCTGCTGTACCGCTGACTTTGCCACGAACTCTCTTGTGGCGCTGAATGCGGGCTTTTTTTGTATCAGGTCTTTTAACCATTTTAATTCACTCCTTATATTACTTCTTACCGGCTTTGCCTTCCTTGCGGCGGATAAACTCATCAACGTACTTGATACCCTTACCCTTGTAAGGCTCGGGGGGACGCTTAGAGCGAACCTCGGCAGCAAACTGACCTACCTTTTGCTTGTTAATGCCGTTAATAATAATTTTGTTGGGACCGGGAACCTCAATGGTAATGTCCTCGTTGTCGGACATGATTACCTGATGAGAATAACCAAGGTTCATAACAAGGTCTTTGCCCTGCTTCTGAACACGGTAACCAACACCGTTAACCTCCAGCTCCTTCTTGAAGCCTTCGGAAACGCCCTGAACCATGTTAGCGATCAGGGTTCTGGTCATACCGTGCAAAGATCTGTTAAGCTTATCGTCATTAGGACGAGTTACGTTAATCTCTGCACCGCTTACCTCAACCAGCATGTTGGGGTGAATTTCCTGAGTAAGAGTACCCTTGGGACCCTTAACAGTCATAACGCCTGCTTCGAACTTAGCTTCTACACCGGCGGGAATATTTATGGGTTTTCTTCCAATTCGAGACATCTTCGCACCTCCTTACCAAACAAAAGCGAGAACTTCGCCACCGATGTGATCCTTGCGTGCCTGACGATCAGTCATAACACCCTTGGAAGTGGAAACGATGGCAACACCCAGGCCCTTCATAACCTTGGGCATATTCTCTACATCTGAATAAATACGCAGGCCGGGCTTGGAAACGCGGCGGAGTCCTGTGATAGCGGGAGTCTTGCCCTCGCCATACTTGAGAACTACGGTGATAACACCCTGCTTGTTGTCTTCTGCTACTGTGTAGCTCTTGATATAGCCTTCATCAAGGAGAATCTGGCAAATTGCCTTCTTCATGTTTGATGCAGGGATATCAACTGTGTCGTGCTTTGCTGAGCTTGCGTTACGAATTCTGGTAAGAAGGTCAGCAATAGGATCAGTAATCTGCATTCTTAATTTCCTCCTTTGATGAATTACCAGCTTGCTTTCTTTACTCCGGGAATCTCGCCCTTGTAAGCGAGTTCACGGAAGCAAATACGGCAAATACCGAATTTACGGAGGTAAGCGTGGGGTCTGCCGCAGATCTTACATCTGTTGTACTCTCTTGTGGAGAACTTCTGTGTTCTGCTCTGCTTTATTTTCATCGCTGTCTTTGCCACAATAATACCTCCTTATTTAGCGAAGGGAGCGCCCATAAGTGTGAGTAACTCACGAGCCTCTTCGTCGGTTGTTGCGGTTGTTACGAAACAAATGTCCATACCGCGGATTTTGTCGATCTTATCGTAGTCGATTTCAGGGAAGATAAGCTGTTCCTTGATACCACAGCTGTAATTGCCGCGGCCGTCGAAGGAGTTGGGGTTAATTCCTCTGAAGTCACGAACTCTGGGGAGAGCAACGTTGAAGAATCTGTCAAGGAACTCATACATTCTCTCGCCTCTGAGTGTAACCTTAGCACCGATGGGCATGCCCTCACGGAGCTTGAAGTTTGCAACTGACTTTCTTGCATAGCAGATCATGGGCTTCTGACCGGTGATTGTACCGAGGTCAGTGCAGATAGCATCCATCATCTTGGAGTTATCCTTAGCCTCGCCTGAAGAGATGTTGATAACGATCTTGTCAAGCTTGGGAATCTGCATTACGCTCTTGTAGGAGAACTTCTTCTGAAGAGCAGGTGCAACTTCGCTTTTATAAAAATCTTTAAGTCTAGCCATTGTCTTTCAGTCCTCCTTACAGTTTCTCGCCGCACTTGGCGCATACGCGGGTCTTAACACCCTTGTCGTTTACCTTGTGAGCAACTCTTGTTGCCTTCTTGCAACGTGAGCAGTAAATCTGAGCCTTGCAGGCATAGAATGCGCCTTCAGCCTTTACGATACCGCCCTGCTCACCCATTCTTCTGGGCTTAACGTGCTTGGATACCATATTGACTTTCTCAACGATGATCTTGCCTTCCTTGGGGCTAACAGCCAGGACCTTGCCTTTTTTGCCCTTGTCCTTACCGCTGATAACAACTACGGTGTCACCTGTTTTTACATGAACATTACTCATTTGTTGACACCTCCATTAAAGTACTTCGGGAGCGAGGGACAGGATCTTGAGATAGTCCTTGTCACGAAGCTCACGAGCTACCGGTCCGAAGATACGAGTACCCTTGGGGTTCTTATCTTCCTTGATAATAACTGCTGCGTTCTCATCGAAACGGATATATGTGCCGTCGTCTCTGCGAACACCCTTAGCTGAACGTACTACAACTGCGCGAACAACGTCGCCCTTCTTTACTACGCCGCCGGGAGCAGCCTTCTTAACTGAAGCAACGATAACGTCGCCGATATTAGCGTACTTTCTGCGAGTACCACCGAGAACACGGATACACATAAGCTCTTTTGCACCAGTGTTGTCGGCAACCTTTAAATAGGTCTGCTGCTGTATCATCCTGTGTTCCCTCCTTACTTAGCTTTTTCTACGATTTCCACAACTCTCCATCTCTTGTCCTTGGAGAGGGGGCGGGTCTCCATAACCTTTACTCTGTCACCAACACCGCAAGCGTTGAGCTCGTCGTGAGCCTTGAGCTTGTAGGTTCTCTTGATAACCTTGCTGTAAAGCTTATGCTTAACGCTGTCCTCAACTGCGATAACAACTGTCTTGTCCATCTTGTCGCTGACAACCTTACCGATAAGTGTTTTTCTCATATTTCTATCGCTCATTGTTTCGTCCTCCCTTATGCTTCAGCGTTCTCAAGCTCGAACTGACGAAGAACAGTGGATACTCTTGCGATATCCTTCTTCACTGCGGTAATACGCATAGGGTTTTCGAGTTGATTGATAGCAAGCTGGAATCTGAGGTTAAAAAGCTCCTCTTTGAGGTTTTTGAGCTCCTTCTGAAGCTCCTGAGCACTCTTCTTCTTGAGATCTGATGCTTTCATTACTGTTCAACCTCCTGATCTGCTTTTTTTACGAACTTGCACTTGATGGGAAGCTTGTTAGCTGCGAGACGCATAGCCTCACGAGCAGTCTTCTCATCAACACCAGCAAGCTCAAACATAATTCTGCCGGGCTTAACAACGGCTACCCAGTACTCGGGTGAACCTTTACCGGAACCCATTCGTGTTTCAGCAGGCTTTGCTGTAACAGGCTTGTCGGGGAAAATCTTAATCCAAACCTTACCGAATCTCTTGCAGTAACGGTTGATGGCAATACGAGCTGCCTCGATCTGATTGGATGTGATCCAGGTGGGCTCTAATGCCTGAAGACCGTACTCACCGTAAGTAACCTTGTTGCCACGGTAAGCCTTACCGGTCATACGACCTCTGTGTACTCTTCTGTACTTAACGCGCTTGGGCATCAGCATTATTTATTGCCTCCTTCCCTGCGGTTTCTTCTGGGGCGGTCGTTGTTTCTCTCTCTATTATTGGTATAGTTGAGAACCTCGCCCTTGTAGAGCCATACCTTTACGCCGATTTTGCCGTAAGTGGTATTTGCCTCTGCAAAACCGTAGTCGATATCTGCACGAAGTGTCTGAAGGGGAATTGTACCCTCATGATACTGCTCTGAACGTGCGATTTCAGCACCGCCGAGACGACCTGAGCACTGAGTCTTGATACCTCTTGCACCAATTCTCATAGCTCTGCCGATAGCCTGCTTCATTGCACGACGATAGGAAATTCTCTTCTCGAGCTGCTGAGCAATGCTCTCTGCAACAAGCTGAGCGTCAACATCAGGTACTTTAACCTCGATGATGTTGATTGCTACGGGCTTGCCGCCAAGCATCTTCTCGCACTGGAGACGGAGCTTCTCGATCTCTGCGCCGCCCTTACCGATAATCATACCGGGCTTTGCACAGTGAATGTTGATTCTTACTTTCTTTCCGTCGCGTTCGATCTCAATCTTGGGAACGCCTGCGCCGTAAAGCTGCTTTTTCAGTGCCTTGCGGAGGTTATAGTCCTCTACAAGAGTGTCACCGAAGTCTTTCTTATTAGCGAACCAGCGTGAATCCCAGTCCTTAATAACGCCAACACGTAAACCGTGAGGATTAACTTTCTGACCCATGACTACTTACCTCCTTCTTAGTTTTCTCTCTCTTTGAGAACCAGTGTGATGTGGGAAGTCTTCTTGTTGATTCTGAAGGCTCTGCCCTGTGCACGGGGACGGATTCTCTTGAGAGTGGGACCCTGGCTTACGCTGCAAGCTGCAACGTAGAGCTTGGATGTGTCCATATCGTGATTATTCTCTGCATTAGCCACAGCGGACTTGAGGAGCTTCAGAAGAGGCTCGCAAGCTGCCTTGGGTGTGTGCTCGAGAATTGCCTTAGCAAGTTTTACATCCTTACCGCGGATAAGATCCAGAACGATGCAAACCTTACGGGGTGAAATACGGACATAATTTAAATATGCCTTTGCTTCCATTTCTGTACTCTCCTTCCGCATTATTTAGATGTCTTGGAACCGGCGTGGCCTCTGAAGGTTCTGGTGGGAGCAAACTCGCCGAGCTTGTGACCAACCATATCCTCAGTAACGTATACCGGAACGTGCTTGCGTCCATCATGGACTGCAAATGTGTGACCTACGAAATCAGGGAAAATTGTTGAACTTCTGGACCAGGTCTTGAGAATTCTCTTCTCGCCTGCAGCGTTCATTTCCTGAACCCTTTTGAGCAGTACGGGCTGGACAAAAGGACCCTTTTTCATGCTTCTACTCATAATTATAAGCTCCTTTCTTCTGCCTTACTTGCTGTTTCTACGCTTTACGATGTACTTATCGGAAGCGTTGTGAGTCTTTCTGGTCTTGTAACCCAGAGCAGGTTTACCCCAGGGAGTAACAGGACCGGGACGGCCAACGGGGGATTTACCCTCACCACCGCCGTGGGGGTGATCACAGGGGTTCATTACAGAACCACGGACTGTGGGTCCCCAACCCATGTTTCTCTTACGACCAGCGGAACCGATCTTTACGTTCTCGTGGTCTGTGTTACCAACCTGGCCGATAGTAGCCATGCAAGCTGCGGGAACTTTTCTGAGCTCGCCGGAGGGAAGTCTCAGAAGAGCCATGCCGTCTTCTTTAGCCATAAGCTGAGCCATGTTACCTGCTGCACGAGCGAACTGTGCGCCGCGGCCGGGATAGAGCTCAACGTTGTGGATAAATGTACCTGTGGGGATAGCGGACAGGGGCAGTGCGTTACCAACCTTGATGTCGGCTGCTGCGCCTGATACTACTGTATCGCCAACCTTGAGACCTTCGGGAGCGATGATGTATGCCTTCTCTCCGTCTGTGTACTCAACAAGAGCAATAAATGCTGAACGGTTAGGATCATACTCGAGAGTCATTACCTTACCGGGAACGTCAAACTTCTGACGCTTGAAATCGATGATACGATACTTTCTGCGGTTGCCGCCGCCTCTGTGACGAACGGTGATTCTGCCGTAGCTGTTGCGACCTGAGTTCTTCTTCAGGGGAGCAAGCAGGCTCTTTTCGGGCTCAACCTTGGAAAGAATAGAATAATCTGTAACCGACATATTACGACGAGCGTTTGTGGTCGGCTTAAAAACTTTAATTGCCATTTCTTTCACACTCCTCATGATGGCTTTGCGGGAAGATGGCCCTTCCCATACATTCTGCCTGTATTATATATAGTATATTTTCTTACAGGCTTACATCATGCCTTCAAAAAATTCGATGTTTTTGCTGTCCTCTGTAAGAGTAACAACTGCTTTCTTCCAGCTTCTGGTGTAGCCTTCGCTTCTGCCCTGTCTGCGGTACTTGCCGCGAACGTTCAGGGTGTTGACTTTCTCAACCTTAACCTTGAAGATCTCCTCAACTGCACGAGCGATTTCGATCTTGCCGGCTGTCTTAGCTACCTCAAAAGTGTACTTCTTCTCGGTTGCACCAATCATGCTCTTTTCAGTGATGATAGGTCTGATTATGATGTCATGAGAAATCATGCGTACACCTCCTCGATTTTAGCAACAGCGTCCTTTACGATAACAAGCTTGTCAGCGTTAAGTACATCATATACATTAATAGTGTTAACCTGTGCGGTCTTTACACCCTCAATGTTAGCTGCGGACTTAACAGCGAACTTGTTAACCTCGGGAAGAACGATGAGAGCCTTTTTGTCAGCGCCGACTGCCTTGAGCATATCAGCAACTGTCTTTGTCTTGTACTCAGTCATATTGAGAGAATCGAGAATTACGATTTCCTCAGCTGCGCACTTTGTGGAGAAAGCGGACTTCATAGCAAGTCTTCTAACCTTCTTGTTAACTGTGAAGCGATAGCTTCTGGGCTTCGGTGCGAAAGCAACGCCGCCGTGAGTCCACTGGGGAGCTCTTGTTGAACCCTGACGAGCACGACCTGTACCCTTCTGTCTCCAGGGCTTCTTACCGCCGCCGGAAACCTCAGATCTTGTGAGAGCTGACTGAGTACCCTGTCTCTGGTTAGCAAGGTAGTTAACTACCATATCGTGCATAACTGCTGCGTTGGGCTCTATACCGAATATTGCATCAGAAAGATCGATTGTGCCGACTTTCTTACCTGCCATATCTAATACTGCTACATTAGGCATTGAAATTCCTCCTCCCTTTAAGCTTTGATGTCTTTGATAACAACATAACCGCCGTTTGAACCGGGAATTGCACCCTTGATAGCGATGAGGTTGTTCTCTGCATCAACCTTGACTACGGTGAGGTTCTTAACAGTAACCTTCTCTGCACCCAGGTGACCTGCCATCTTCTTGCCCTTCCAAACTCTGGAGGGAGATGAGCAAGCGCCCATTGAACCGCCGTGACGGGCAACAGGACCTGAACCGTGGGTTTCCTTAAGGCGACCGAAGTTCCATCTCTTGATAACGCCGGCGTAACCCTTACCCTTGCTGGTACCTGTTACGTCAACCTTCTCACCGGCCTCAAATACGTCAGCCTTAACGATGTCGCCTACATTGTAAGCTTCGCAATCATTGAAGCGGAACTCTTTGAGAACCTTCTTGGGAGCAACGTTTGCCTTGTTGAAGAATCCCTGCATAGGCTTGTTGACCTTGTTTGCCTTCAGGTCACCGAAACCAAGCTGAACAGCTGTGTAGCCGTCAGTCTCAACTGTCTTTTTCATTGAAACAACGCAGGGGCCTGCTTCAACAACAGTTACGGGAACTACATTTCCCTTCTCGTCGGAGGTCTGTGTCATACCGATCTTCTTGCCGATTAATGCTTTCTGCATTTTTATTTCCTCCTTATTAGGTTATTGGTCGGCGGCGATGTAGTCATCCACCGACTTGACCCTGTCTGCTTGTAGGTTGATAACCGAACCTCAGGTTCTATTAGAACTTGATCTCGATCTCAACGCCGGCAGGGAGCTCCAGATTAGTAAGAGCGTCAACAGTTTTGTTTGAGGGTCTGAGAATGTCGATAAGACGCTTGTGAGTTCTCATCTCAAACTGCTCGCGGCTGTCCTTGTACTTGTGAACAGCACGGAGAATGGTAACAACCTGCTTCTCTGTGGGAAGCGGAACAGGACCGGAAACTCTGGCGCCTGTACGCTTAGCTGTCTGCACGATTCTCTCTGCTGACTGATCAACCAGCTGGTGATCGTAACCCTTAAGTCTGATTCTGATTTTTTCCTTGACTGCCATAAAAAACGCCTCCTTGTGAATTTTAGTTGGCGGGCTGACTTGCCTACCAGGGCTCGACTCTTTACACACGGCCGGGTGTTTCATCACCCTGCATTAAAAAAGCCGATTAACTTGTGGTTAACCGGGAAGTCCTGGAAAGCAAAATTTGCACAGCTCGGGCATAGCAACCCCTTTGTCCGTTTTGTGCATTCTTAAACTTTGTTTCGCCCGGTTTGAAATCGGACATACTCCACGGAAAAACCGGCTTAAAAGCCGCAACCTCCCGCTTCATCGCATATCATTTATTGCAGTCACGCAACGAGTATTATAATATATATATAGGGCAAAATCAAGTGTTTTCGGCAACTTTTTCACCCTCTGCTCTTGTAGAAATTTAGAGAATTTTTGCTAGAAATTTTGTTAATGTTGCACAACACAAAATTTTGTGTTTTTAGCCTATTAACCACTATATATTGTGGTTTTAATTGTTTCTCGTACAATTTTTATCAGGAAACACCCGGGTGAGTGTCCAACTACTTAAAACAAACCTATGTAAATTTTAATAACTTTTTATAATTTGGCAGATTTTTACCCTTAAAATACGCTTTCTCAAAGGAGATACACCCGGCACCATCCCCCTTTTTCATTCAAAGCCATAGAAAAACCTCCCCTTGCATACGCAAAGGGAGGCAGATTCACATATTAAATCCTATGCTATGGGGATGCAGAATTCAAAACTTGCACCGTTCCTTCTGCAAACTGTTTACCACAAATCAAGATAACAGTCCCAGCATACGTCATAACCATCATAAGTATAGTATGCATCGCTTGCACCGCAGACATAGCACTCTGTGCTGTACTCCAAATCGTAGTAGCAGTCCCAGCACACATCATAACCATCATAAGTATAGTATGCATCGCTTGCACCGCAGACATAGCACTCTGTGCTGTACTCCAAATCGTAGTAGCAGTCCCAGCACACGTCATAGCCTGCATAAGTATAGTATGCATCGCTTGCACCGCAGACATAACACTCGGTGCTGCTGTCATCGTACTCTAAATCGTAGTAGCAGTCCCAGCACACGTCATAGCCAGCATAAGTATAGTATGCATCGCTTGCACCGCAGACATAGCACTTGGTGCTGCTGTCATCGGACTCAGGCTTATCAGCAGGTGGTGTGTTTGCAGGTTTTGAAGGTTTCGATGGTTTTTCGGCAGGTTTTTCGGTAGGTTTCTCTGTCGGAGGCTCGGTTGCAGGCTTTGTGGGCTTTTCGGTATGGGGCTCTGTATGAGCTTCTGTACATACCTCGGAAGGACACTCCGTAGAAGGCTCGGTCTGACTTTCAGAGACCGCCCTTGAAATCTCCTGAACTACACCAAACAAAGTTTTCGGTACACCCGTCACACAACATCCCGCCATATTAACGGATAAAAAAATGCACAGAACAACAAGAATTAACGACGCCGCCTTTTTCATATTATATTCCCCTTTTTTAATACCGCATTATTACAGTCAGCAATTCAAATCACCGACTGATTATCACTCCTGTATGAAAACCCTTATTAAATTTAAAACGAGAGCACAGGAAAGACTCAATACTTCTCTACAACCTCGCCCTGCTTCTTGTAGATAGAATTCGCCTCAACATAGCCTCTGACGAAAGAGAGAGGATAGACGTTGGTGCCTCTGCCGATAACGGAGCCGGGATTCATAACGGTATTGCAGCCGATATCACCGAAATCGCCTACCATGGCACCGAATTTCTTCACACCTGTCTCCACCTTCTCGCCACGGAAGTTAACGGTTACCAGAGACTTGTCCGCCTTGAGGTTTGAGGCAATGGTGCCTGCTCCTGTGTGTGCCTTGTAACCGTAGATGCTGTCACCTACATAGTTATAGTGAGGCACCTGCACAGAGTCAAAGAGAATGCAGTTCTTGAGTTCGGTGGAGTTGCCTACCACCGAGCCTTTGCCCACAATGGCACTGCCGCGGATAAAGGCACAGTGGCGCACCTCGGCATCCTCGTCAATAATCAGAGGACCATTCAGGTAAGCTGTGGGAGCAACCTTGGCGGACTTTGCCACCCACACATTGTCTCCTATCTTGTCAAACTTGTCAGCAGGGAGGGTTTCTCCCAGTTTCATTATGTATTCAGAGATACCCGGGAGAAGCTCCCAAGGGTACTCTGCGGACTCAAAAAAGTCCTTGGCTATTGTCTTTGTGAAATCAAAAAGATTTGCGGATTTAAGCTCCTTCATAACGGAAACCCCATTTCAATATAAATTATTTCTCTCTCTTCTTTGCAGGAAGCCTGCCAAGTCTGGTCTCGAGAGCGTATTTTCTGAATATATATACTACGGTGAATGCAACCGAGAGTCCCAGAAGCATTCCCGCCAGCACATCGGTGGGATAATGAACAAAAAGGTATATTCGCGAGAGCCCAATGACGGCAGCAAGTGCGAGGGCAGGTATGCCTGCACGTTTATTAAAGCCGAACAATGCAAATGCCGCAGCAAAGGATGAACCTGTGTGTCCCGAGGGGAAGGAATACTCGGTGGGACGCTCCACCGCCAGCGGTACCGACAAGTCGACATTACAAGGGCGGACACGGCAGAATATATTTTTGAGTCCCAGTTCTCCCACAAGGAAGGTGACGAGAAGGGACACAAGCACAGCAAGTCCCCATGCACGGGTGCGACGGAATATAAGCAATATAAGCCCCAGCGCAATCCAGAACAGTCCCATATCAAAACTGACGCTTAAAAAAGCTGAGACACTATCAAGAAAAGCACATCTCAGGTTCTCCTGAACCCAGTAAAGCACCGAAAAATCAAGCTCTGTGATAAATTCGACCATAGGTCTCTCCTTTCTGTTTTATTTTTAAATTATTATATCACGAACAGCTTCATTTTGCAACGAGATAAACTCCCCTAAATTTAACAGATAAATATTGACAAAACGGCAGGTTGTTGGTATAATTACTTTTGCTTGATTTACAAGCGGGCCATTAGCTCAGTTGGTTAGAGCAACCGGCTCATAACCGGTTGGTCCGGGGTTCGAGTCCCTGATGGCCCACCAGGAAAAAGTCCAATGCTTCGGCATTGGACTTTTTCAGTTATATTCGCCATTTCGCGAGTTATATTGCTTTGCAGTTATATTTTGCTTTCTCAAAGTTATATTGCCCTTCGGGCAGTATGAGCGAATATAATATCACTTCTGCCATGCAGAAATATCACATTTTCAAAAAAATATATCACTCTGTTTCCTGAACAGAATATCACAAAACATTGCAAATCATGTTTTGTATGCTATACTTTATTTGAGGTGATAATTATGTCTGACAGTCCTCTTCGCGATAAATCAAAGGAATTTGCAAAGCACATAGTATTACTCTGCCGAAATATCAAAAGCACTCACAAAGAATCTGTTCTTTCGAACCAACTCTTGCGTAGCGGGACTTCCATCGGCGCAAACATATACGAGGCACAATATGCCCAAGGAACAAAGGATTTTATATCAAAACTTGAAATCGCCCTGAAAGAATGCTACGAAACCGAATACTGGTTGGAATTACTTTATGAAACAGGATTTATCCCTGACCAAAACTACAAACCTCTTCAGAACACCTGCGGTTCAATCCGCAGAATGCTGATATCATCTATAAGCACAGTTAAATCAAAAGAAAACTGATTCTAATAACGGAGGCAAATATGAGTTATCTCGGGGAACTTCGGAAAATTGTGGGGCACAGAGAGCTTCTCTCGGCAGGTGCTACCGTCATTGTAATTAAAGATAAAAAAATACTCCTCAACCTTCGCTCGGACACCAACACCTGGGGAATTCCCGGCGGAGCTTTGGAGCTTGGAGAGACCCTTGAGGAAACCGCCCACAGAGAACTGCTTGAAGAAACAGGACTGCGTGCAGATAATATGAAGCTTATCACCGTGCTTTCAGGCAAGGATTTCTACTTTGAATATCCAAACGGCGACAAACTCTATTCTGTCGTGACCCTTTTCCTTGCAAAGGGTGTCAGCGGAGACTTACAAATCACCGACGGCGAGAGTCTCAACCTTGAGTATTTCTCTCCCGACAATCTCCCCCACTTAGAGCACAGGGCAGAAACCATAATAAGATACTTGAAGGACCACTGTTATCATTTGTTTGGCTGATGTAAAAACGGCATCTTTCGGGATGTCGTTTTTCTTGTGTACATTCCCGCTTCTTTGTGGTATAATAAACACAATACATTCAAGTCAGCGAGGGGATTTTCTTGGATATAAACAGTACGGTTTATCGCAGTTATGTAGAAATACTCAAAGAAGAACTTATTCCTGCTATGGGTTGCACAGAACCTATTTCCATTGCCTTTGCCGCCGCCAGGGCCCGAGAGGTACTGGGAAATATTCCCGACAAGGTAAAGGTAGAGGTCAGCGGTAATATTCTCAAGAATGTAAAAAGCGTTGTTGTGCCCCACACAGGCGGACTCCGCGGCATACCCGCCGCTGTCGCCGCAGGTATAGTGGCAGGCAAACCGCAACTTGAACTTGAGGTTATCTCCGACACCACCGAAGATGAAATCAGGGAAATTACCCGTTACCTTAACTCTACACCCATTACCGTACACTTTGCAGACACCCCTCACATTTTCGATATTATGATAACTCTCTCATATAAAGACGAAAGCTCCTTTGTGAGAATTACAGAGCATCATACGAACATTGTCTGCATCAGAAAAAACAACAGTACACTTTTCGAGAAAGAAATCTCCCCGACAGAAGACGACCTCACCTGCCGTAATATCCTCAACGTTCAGGACATCGTAGACTTTGCCGATTCTGTAAATACCGAAGATGTGGCTGATATAATTACCCGTCAGGCAGAGTACAATATGGCAATAGCCGAAGAAGGTCTCAGAGGAGACTACGGTGCCAACATCGGCAGAACCCTGCTCTCACGGAACAAGGACGACGTATCGGAGAAAATGCGTGCCTTTGCCGCAGCCGCAAGCGATGCCAGAATGAACGGCTGCGAAATGCCCGTTATCATTAATTCGGGCAGCGGCAATCAGGGCATTACCGCCAGCGTCCCTGTCATAGTATACGCAAGGGAAAAGGGGCACACCGAAGAGGAACTGATTCGTGCTCTGTGTATCTCAAACCTTATAACTATCCACCTGAAGTCGGGGATAGGCAGACTCTCGGCTTACTGCGGCGTGGTAAGTGCTGCCTGCGGTGCCGCTTGCGGAGTTGCATATCTCAGCGGCGGGAGATACGACACCATCGCCCACACCCTTGTCAATGCTTTGGCTATGGATTCGGGAATTATCTGCGACGGTGCCAAGGCAAGCTGTGCGGCAAAAATCGCCTCTGCGGTGGACGCAGGACTTCTGGGTCTTGAAATGTACAAAGACGGAAATGAATTTTACAGCGGTGAGGGACTTGTTGCAAAAGGTGTTGAAAACACCATCAGAAACATCGGTCTTCTCGCAAGAAACGGAATGGCAGAAACCGACAGGGAAATCATCAGAATTATGCTTGAGAGCAACTGACTTATCCACTTGCAAAAAACTCATCATACTGCTATACTGTTTAACATATTATTATCGGAGGTATATATATGGCAATTATCAGCGCATTCAAAGGAATGAGATTTGATAGGGACAAAGCAGGCGACATCAAAACTCTCTGTTGTCCCCCCTATGACATTATCAGCGAAGAGCAAAGACTCGGCTTTATCGCCGAGAATGAATACAACATCATCCGCCTTGAACTTCCCAAGGGCGAAACTCCCTACAAGACCGCAGCCGAGGTGCTGAATGCCTGGGAAGAAAGCGGCATCCTCAAACTCGAAGACAAACCTGCCCTCTACATCTACGAAGAGGAATTCACCGCATATGGCAAGAGAAACTCCATCAAGGGTCTTATCTGCAGACTCAAGGTTGAGGAATTCTCCAAGGGCGTCGTTCTTCCCCACGAGTTCACTCTCTCAAAGGCAAAGGAAGACCGCCTCAACCTGATGAAGGCTACAAACTGCAACTTCAGCCAGATTTACGGCCTTTATATGGACGAGGAGCACACCTCTCTCGCTACCATCGACGAGTTTTCCAAGGGCGAGGCTGACCTTACATTCACCGATGACGACAACATCACCCACCGCATGTGGATTGTCACCGACGAAGAAGTTATCACCAAGCTTGTAAACGACTTCTCCGACAGAAAGATTTACATTGCAGACGGCCACCACAGATACGAGACTGCTCTCAACTACCGCAACTGGTGCCGCGAAGAAGGCATTTCAAAAGAAGGCGATGCTCAGGACTACCAGATGATTTTCCTCTGCGATATGGGCCATCCCGGTCTGGTGGTATTCCCCACCCACAGACTTGTCCGCGACCTTGAGGACTTTGACGAAGACGCTGTCCTTGAAAAGTGCGCAAAATACTTTGATATTGAGGCATTCACCCGTACTGATAATATGGAGGAGATTCTCTCGGAGCAGGATAAAAACGGCAAAAAAGCCTTCGGCTTCTATGTAGGCGATGGCGAATGGTATCTCCTCACCCTCAAGGACATTTCTGTTATGGACACAGTCCTTCCCGATATGTGTGTGGCTTCACGTCAGCTTGATGTTTCCGTACTCCACTCCCTGATTCTGGAGGAGATTTTCTCAATCGACAAGGAGAATATGGCACAGCAGATTAACCTGACATACACCAAGTTCTTTGAGGAGGCACTCTCCTCTGTTGACTGCGGCAAGGCACAGTGCTCCTTTGTACTCAACTCCACCAAGGTAACAGAAATCCGCGACGTTGCCTCCGCAGGCGAGAAAATGCCCCAGAAATCCACCTACTTCTATCCCAAGATGATAACCGGTATGGTTATGAACAAACTGGTTTGATAAAACTCAATACATACGAAAACGCCGCCTCAATCCGAGACGGCGTTTTTTAGCACTCTTTTACTGTGCTTTTGCTTTATTCTTTCTGATTATTGAAGACACAACCTTTGAGAGAGCAAACAGAAGCACTCCTGCACCAAGGGCTATACCCACAGGCAGAAAGTCTGCATTCACTATTCCCTGCGGGAAGAAGGTTCCGTCCTCTGCCTGCATAAAGGGTGCGATGAACACCACAGAGAGAACAAAACTCACAGCAAGGGAAAGGTCTCCCACGGCGGAGATAATTGTGGCAGAGAGAGAGTTGCTTTTCTTCACGGGCACGCGTCTTATGTCTGTCTCGGAAAAATCCAGAAGTCCCGACACAAGGACCGCACCTGCGGTAAGCACCACTATCTCAGGGAGCATATAGGCAAAGTTGTACGATACGGAGTAAATCAGCGCATCCTTGGTGGGAAGCGCCATACCTGCCCATACGGTACAACCTGAAACAGTGTGGCAGAGATACCTCATAGAGCCTGCAAATACTGCTGACAATGCCAGTGCCGCGGTCTGATTCTTTGTGATTTTTCTGAAGACTCCGCCCAGTCCCAGCACAACAAAGGCAAGGAAATAGTCAAGGACTATTATGGCTATTGCCGCCCATGCAGAGGTGGCATAAGCCAGATTATCAAGTCCCAGAAACATCTGTATCACACCATAGGTAAAGGATGTGAGCAGACCCCAGGAGACTCCGTATCGGTAGCCGATAATCAGAAGGGGCAGCATACTGCATGCAGTGACGCTTCCGCCAAAGGGCATATCAACGATTTTGACTACGCTGAGCACCGAAGCAATAGCTATCATAGCCGCACTTTCGGTGAGCATAAGGACTCTTTGCCTTGTGCTCTTTTTTTCTGTTTTTGACACTATATCACCTTCGTAATAAATATTAAACAAAACAGAAGATAAAAAAACAGCACTGCATACCGGTCTGCAGTGCTGATAATATCAGTGAATCTACTCCCTACGCCGGCATTATCCGTATCAGGTTATAGGGTCAGAGAAGCACTCAAATTCTCAATCTCAGCCGACTTGCCGTCAGCACCCCTGTTTTGTTTATTTTATTGTAGCCTGAAAAACACCGGTTGTCAAGCATTATTTGTCGAAGCAAAATCAAAGGGAGAGTTTCATATCCCCTGCTTTAATCCACTTGAGCTTTCTGAAAATCTCGCTGATGATGAGAGTGATTATTGCAGGCGCAACAATGTGCATCAGCACTATCTGAGCTATTGCCCAGAGGGGAGCGACCCCTGCTTCCACCATGGTGGTATATCCCATAATCTGACCCACAAGGCCCGATGTACCCATACCCGAGCCTGTGGCGTTGTTCACCATACCTAATGCACAGGTGGATACAGGACCGAGAATCGCGCTGGCGATAATGGGAGGAAGCCAGATAACGGGTTTTTTCACGATGTTGGGCATCTGAATCATAGATGTACCCACACCCTGGGAGATAAGTCCCGACCACTTGTTCTCTCTGAAGCTCTGCACAGCAAAGCCTATCATCTGACAGGAGCAGCCTATTACCGCCGCACCTGCTGCTATACCCGAAAGGTCAAGGACAACGCCAAGCGCCGCAGAGCTTATGGGCAGAGTCAGCACAATACCCATAACAACGGAAACGATAATTCCCATAAGGAAGGGCTGCTGTTCCGTTGCCCAGTTGATGAACTCACCAAGCATTGTCATAAAGGATGAAATGGGAGGACCTACCAGAAGGCCCACCGCAGAACCCGAAGCAATTGTCACCACAGGTGTGAGGATAATATCAAGACCCGTTTTGCCTGCTACGAGTTTTCCCACCTCGATGCCTACCATAGCGGCAATAAAGGCACCCAGAGGCTCGCCGGGTCCTGCCAGAGTCAGTACTCCGGGGATGGTGATTACACTGCCTGCAATAATCTTTGCCGCAAAGGCACCCACCATACCCGAGACGGCACCGGACACCGCCACCAAGGGGGGGAGTTTGAACTTGCAGGCAATACCGATACCGATGCCTGCACCTGTCAGCGCCTTGGCAACACCTGCAACAATAATGATAAAATTACCAAAAGAGGGTAAGAAACTTGCAACGCCCTTTCCTACCTGCTCCAGAATGGTGCCGACAATCAATGTGGCAAAAAGTCCCAGAGCCATTCCAGAAAGACCGTCGATGAAGATGTGATTTAAAATCTTCCTGAGGGTTTTCATTTTTCATATACACTTCTTTCCCGTATATTTGTGTCCCTGAAAATACGACACTAATATGGATTTTATCACTATATAAGCCATTTTTCAAGCAAAAACGGACTGTTTTGAAAACAGTCCGCACCTTACACAAAACTTTATCACTTTACCGCGTTAAATCGTTGATTATTTACTATGAATTCCCACAAAATCCTCGCCGTCGCACTCCTTGAGGTGCACGGAGATAACTTCCTCTCTGGAGGTAGGGATGTTCTTACCCACGAAATTCGGACGGATGGGGAGCTCCGCGTGGCCTCTGTCAATAAGTACAGAAAGCTGAATTCTGGAGGGTCTGCCCAGAGCCATTACAGCATCCAGAGCAGCGCGGGCGGTGCGGCAGGTGTAGATAACATCATCTACCAGCACCACGGTTTTGCCCTCGACGGAGAAGGGCACATCGGTTTTGGAAGCCGAAGTGATACTGTCGTGGGAGATATCATCGCGATGGTGAGAGATATCAAGGGCCCCCACCTCGGGAGTCTTGCCCTCAATTCTGCCTATATAATGAGCCAGTCTCTGTGCCAGAGGCACTCCGCGGGTTCGTATTCCCACAAGGCAGAGATTCTCTATACCTCTGTTTTTTTCGCAAATCTGGTGTGCTATTCTCAGAAGAACTCTGTCGATATCGGATTCTTCCATAATTTTTGCCTTAAATTCCACGGACCGCACCTCCGAAAAAAATAAGCCTGCCGGCTAAAAGCAGACAGGCTACCAAACGCAAGTTATAGCATCTTGTCGGCATCTCTGTACCGCATTTAAAGATATTATACTGTAATTTTAGCACAGCAAAAAATACAAGTCAACAATATACTTTCCACTGTGCAAATTAATAACAATATTCGGCACAATTATTCTTTTTAAGGTTGACAATGATTTCAAGTTGTATTACTATATCTAATGTATATGATTTTCAGCATTGGAGGCTATATATAAATGAAAAACACAGAAAAGACTATGGAAAAAATCGTAGCTCTCTGCAAAGGCAGAGGCTTCGTATATCCCGGCTCCGAGATTTACGGCGGACTTGCCAACACTTGGGACTACGGCCCTCTGGGTGCAGAGCTTAAGGGCAACATCAAAAAAGCCTGGCTCAAGAAGTTTGTTCAGGAGAACAAATACAACGTAGGCCTTGACTCCGCTATCCTGATGAATCCCCAGACATGGGTTGCTTCAGGTCACCCCGGCGGTTTCTCCGACCCCCTTATGGACTGTAAGGAGTGCAAGACCCGTCACAGAGCCGACAACCTCATTGAGGACTTCGACGGCACCAACGTTTCCGGCTGGAGCAACGAGGAGATGACTGCTTACATCAACGAGCACAACATCCCCTGCCCCGACTGCGGCGCACACAACTTCACCGATATCCGTCAGTTCAACCTGATGTTCAAGACCTTCCAGGGCGTTACCGAGGACAGCAAGAGCGAGATTTATCTCCGTCCCGAGACAGCTCAGGGTATCTTCGTAAACTTCCCCTCCATCCAGCGCACAAGCCGCAAGAAGGTTCCCTTCGGCGTTGCACAGGTGGGTAAATCCTTCAGAAACGAAATCACTCCCGGTAACTTCATCTTCCGCGTGAGAGAGTTCGAGCAGATGGAACTTGAGTTCTTCTGCAAGCCCGGCACAGACCTTGAGTGGTTTGAGTACTGGAGAGGCTTCTGCCGCGACTTCCTCTACTCTCTGGGCATCAAGGAGGAGAACCTGAGACTCCGCGACCACTCCGCAGAGGAGCTTTGCTTCTACTCCAAGGCAACTACCGACTTCGAGTACCTCTTCCCCTTCGGCTGGGGCGAACTCTGGGGCGTTGCTGACAGAACCGACTACGACCTGACACAGCACCAGACAGTTTCAGGTAAGTCTATGGAGTACTTTGACCCCACAGACAACTCAAGATACATCCCCTATGTTATCGAGCCTTCTCTGGGTGTTGAGCGTCTGTTCCTCACCATTGTGACAGAGGCTTATGACGAGGAAGAAGTGGGCGAAAACGACACAAGAGTTGTGCTCCGCCTGCACCCCTTCCTTGCTCCCTTCAAGGCTGCTGTTCTTCCTCTTTCCAAGAAGCTCTCCGAAGAAGCAGAGAAAGTTGCCGACGAGCTTTCCAAGCACTTTATGGTTGACTTTGACGATGCAGGTTCCATCGGTAAGCGTTATCGCCGTCAGGA
Organism: Ruminococcus sp.; assembly: GCA_045654185.1. Lineage (GTDB taxonomy): Bacteria > Bacillota > Clostridia > Oscillospirales > Acutalibacteraceae > Ruminococcoides. Next base: position 170,589 of record JAZOMY010000015.1, on the reverse strand, counting down.
TGAAATCGGTACTCCCTTCTCCATCTGCTACGACTTCGACTCTCTGGAGGATGGCTGTGTTACTGTCCGCGACCGTGACACAATGGAGCAGGTTCGTCTGCCCATTGCAGAGCTGGTTTCTTACATTGAGGAGAAGCTCAAGTTCTGATAACTCCCCACAAAACCCAATAACAGAGTGTTTTGAATCACCGCCCCGAAATTCCTCGGGGCGGTTTTTGTTTGTGCAGTTCAGAGTGCAGGTGGATATAAATTTACGGGCGGGTGAAAATTCGCGGGCGGCAGGTTGCCGCTATGGTCGGGAGAGTTGGTGCGGATTCGCAGGCGGCGGATATTTTACGCCTCTACTTCTTACCTATTCCCTATTACCTCAACTTGCCGCCTCTACTTCTTACCTATTCCCTATTACCTCTTACCTCAACTCTCCGCCACTACGAAATGAAAGGTCACAGACTTTACCGACTCACGCAAAAAGGGAGACAGCTTTCGCCGTCTCCCTTGAAGTTTATTCGAAGGTCATTCCGCAATTATCAGAAACTGCCGAAATATGCCAGATTGTTTCTGCAATCCTCAGCAACGTAGCAAACGCGTGTTGCATCCTCTGCAACAACAACATCCTTCTTGCCCTTGAGCATATAGATATCCATCTCGTCGTCATCGTTGTCGGTAACGAAGATATACTCACCGTCGCAGACTACTGTACCGCTTGCGACATCTTTTCTCAGTTCTTTAACCTTGCCGTCGTAGGACTTGAGGGTGTATGTTTCGTCATCCTCGTCGTAGTCAACGCCGTAGTAGTAGATGTCAACATAATTGGCATCCTCTTTGGTGTAGGTGCTGATGCTGTATCTGTAAACGTCGTTGTCGATGAGCTTGCCGTTTATATAGAAATCGCCGCAGTTTTCCTCGTCAACGTCCTTGAGGTACACTACCTTACCATCGAAGAGACCGTATGTATTGATGCTCTCTGCTGTGTCGATTACGTCGGGCTTGGAAACCTTGCTGCCTGTAATCTTTGCCTTGCAGAGGTTATACTCTGTCTCCTCATCTTCCTCGTCGGAGATAATCTGCTTATAGTATATTATTGAACCCTTGTTATCCACGTAAAGGGAAGTGATATCCTCGCCTACAACAGAGCTCTTTGTCTTAACAGCCAGATTTACGGTTGTGCTGGAATCCATAGCGTCGGAGATAACACTTTCTGCGGAGGAGTAGCTCTCAATCTCAGACATCTTGAGCTTGTTCTCAACGGAAGTGCTTGCTGAAGTGAATGCAAGAACTGCCTCGTCCAGAGCATAGTCTTCTCTGTCAGAGAAATTCTCTGCAACCTTAGTTGCCTTCTTGCCGTCGTAGTAGTAGAGGTTCTCAACCTGATACTCTTTGAGAGCTTCCTTGATTCCCTCTCTCAGCTCGTCACGCTCAAGCTTATCTGCATACTCATAGTAGTCGTCGTAGTACTTATCAAGGTCATCCCAATATCTGTCCCATGCAGAGGAGCTGTATTTGGAAGGTGAGGTGGGCTTCACGGGCTCTCTGATCATAGAGTCGGATGTAGCCAGGTCGTCGTCGATGATATCCTCAAAGTCCAGAGAAATCTCACCCTTGACTGTATAGTAAGCCTCGCCGCTGTCCCATACTTTCACAACGTCTACAACATCATCAACAATCTTCACAGGGTCCTTGCCGTTTACGGACTTGTAGAGGTTTTCATTCTTCTCAAAGTAGACAGTCTTCAGGTCCTCGGAAACGAACCATACTCTCTCTACTTCATTTTCGATTTTCACTTCATCCTTGCCGAACTTCTGCTTGTAGAGGTCGCCGTCGGAATTCTTGTAAATCAGCTCTTTGCCGTCTTTGCTGAGGGCAAAGCTGGTGGTATCCTTTATCTTCTCTTCCTTCTTCAGGTTGCTCCAGTAAAGGTCGTCGTTCTTCACATATACAACGTAGTCGCCCTTTTCGCTGATTGCGTACCGAGAAACACCGCTGTCAACCTTAACGCCGTCTTTCTTGGGTTTCGAGGGATTGCGGTAGTAAAGAGTGAACTCATCACCCTCGGGCTTGTCGGGATAGAAGAGTCGCTTGCCGTCCTTGCTCATCTGGATGGCATCATAATAGTCAAAACCATCGCTGTCAAGGTCTTCTGTAATCTCAACGCCCTTTTTGCCAAGCTTCTCTGCATAATAGAGCTCGCCGTCAGCAACGTAAAGGAAAGGCTCGGGAGCCTTCATAAAGCCGGGGAGAACCAGTGCAAGCACAATAACAAACACAAGAAGGAGTGCTACTGCGGGGATAGCAATAAGAGCCAGCCACTTGGGGTTGAAGCCCTTCTTCTTTACACTCTCATCAGTCTCAGCCGCAAAGCTCTCTGCTGTGGGAGCAACGGGAACCACCTCTGCGGGGGTCTCAACTGCTGCCTCTGCAGGTGCTTCTGCTACTGTTTCTTCTGTTACCGCTTCTTCTGCAGGTGCTTCTGCTACTGCAGGAACTTCTGCTGCTTCTGTGGGTGTTTCTTCAATTTTTGCACCGCAAAAACCGCAAAACTTGGTATCGTCTTCCAGTTCCTGTTTACATTTCGGACAAATAATCATAACCTTTTCCTCCTGTCATAGGTTTCTGATATTACGGCAAAAACGCATTCAAGGCTTTTGTCGATATACACATTAATATTTTACTACTTTATGCAAAAAAAGTCAAATATTATCCCTCGGGGGTAAGCGAAGCAATCCGAATCTATACAAAAAAAGCAGGTGACCGAAAAGTCACCTGCTATAACTTAAAATTATTTTCTGTATCTTCTGCCGCGTTTTTTGTGTTTGAAGCGGTTTTCACCGTTTGCAAAAATAAGGGCGAAAACCATTACCGCAACAAAAAGCACGGGAGCGCAAACGACAAGGAAAGACAGACTGCTGATGAGATATCCCAGAATGCCCATAAGCGCAGACACCGCGAGCAAAAGCATAACCAGCCCGAGGAAACGGCTCAGCGCCCTGTCGTCATATACGGGATTGCCTTCTTCGTCGGTCTTGTTGCCTGTTATCAGGGAATTGAGCTTGCCCATAAAAGCCAGAACCGAAAGAACTGCAAATATTAAAAAGAAAATAATAAAAGCAACTACCATTAATATGTTCTCCTTTTCATCAAAACAATATATCCGGATTGCTCCTGATACGCGGGAAATTATTTGCTGAGAAGCTCCTTGATGCGGCGTACTGCCTCCAGAGTATTTGCTCTGTCACCGAAGGAGGTAAGACGGAAGTAGCCTGCGCCGTTCTTGCCGAAGCCCTCACCGGGAGTACCTACAACGTTGGCATTCTCAAGGAGATAGTCAAAGAACTCCCAGCTGCCCATACCATTGGGGCACTCAAGCCAGATGTAGGGTGAGTTCTTGCCGCCTGTGTAGTAGATGCCCAGCTCATCCATAGCCTCTGCAATAATTCTTGCATTCTCCTGATAGTAGCTGATGTTCTCCTTGATCTGACGCTGACCCTCCTCGGAGAGTACTGCTGCGGCAGCACACTGTACGGGCCAGGAAACGCCGTTGAACTTGGTTGCCTGACGTCTGTACCAGAGTTTCAGGATGTTGTGGCCGTCGCGCTCCAGCTCCTTGGGGATAACGGTGTAGCCGCAACGTGTACCTGTAAAGCCTGCGGTCTTGGAAAGAGAGCAGAACTCAACTGCGCAGGTGCGTGCACCCTCAACAGCAAAGATGCTGCGGGGCAGGGTTTCGTCGGTGATGAAAGCCTCGTAAGCGCTGTCATAGAGGATAACAGCGTCGTTCTTGTTTGCATAGTCAACCCAAGCCTTGAGCTGCTCATAGGTAAGAGCTGCACCTGTGGGGTTGTTGGGAGAGCAGAGATAGATGATATCAGCCTTTACACTGTCCCGGGGCATAGCGGTGAAGCCGTTTTCCTTGTTGCAGTCTGCATAGATGATATTTCTGCCTGCCATGGTGTTGGAGTCAACGTAAACGGGATAAACGGGGTCTGTTACAAGCACCACATTATCCTCGGAGAAAATGTCGCAGAAGTTGCCTGTGTCGGACTTTGCGCCGTCGCTGATGAAAACTTCATCGGCACCTACTGTAACACCGAAGGTCTTGTAGTAGTCAGCCACTGCCTGACGGACAAAATCGTAGCCCTCGTAGTCGGGATAGCCCTTGAAGGACTCCTTCTTTGCGAGGTCGTCGGCACCCTTCTTCATAGCCTCAACTGCAATAGCGGGCAGGGGCAGGGTTACGTCGCCGATGCCAAGTTTGATAACATCCTTGTCGGGGTTAGCTGCCTGATATTCTCTGACTCTCTTTGCGATTTCTGCGAAGAGATAGTTCTGAACCAGATTGTCATAATTTCTGTTGATTTTCATATTCTTATACCTCCACTTGTCCTGTAAATACTTTTGTTGCACCGCCGCGCATCATAACTCTATCGTCGGTGTATGTGATAAAGAGTGAGCCGCCGTTAAGGATTACCTCAATCTGCTCGCCCTTTTTGCAGTGGCCGTTCTCACAAGCCGCCACAACTGCCGCGCAGGCGCCTGTGCCGCAGGCATTGGTCTCTCCTGAGCCGCGCTCCCATACTCTCATTCTGAGGGTTTTCTCGTCGATAACGCGGATAAACTCGGTGTTGACTCTGTCGGGGAAGATTTTGTTATTCTCAAACTTAGGTCCGATAACCGAGAGGGGAAGGTCCTCCACATCGGGCACAAAGGTTACGCAGTGGGGATTACCCATGGATACGCAGGTGATATTCCACACCTCGCCCTCAATTTCAAGAGGAGCATTTATAACTTTCTCTGTATCTGCAACAACGGGGATGTTTGAAGCGGTAAGTTCCGCCTTGCCCATATCAACAAGGAGCTCCACAACCTCGCCGCTCTCGTTTTTAAATACGCGGAGGGTCTTGATGCCGCTTTTTGTCTCAACGGTAATCTCCTGGCGGTTTGTGTCCACCATATTGTGGTCATAGAGGAATTTGCCCACGCATCTCACACCGTTGCCGCACATAGCGCCCTCGGAGCCGTCCAGATTATACATAGCCATTCTTGCATCAGCAACCTCGGAGGGGCAGACGTAGATAACGCCGTCACCGCCGATGCCTGTGTGTCTGTCGGAAAGAGTTATTGCCAGAGAGGAAAAGTCCTCGATATTCTGGTCAAATGTCTGAATATATACGTAATCGTTGCCGATTCCGTGCATCTTTGTAAAATCGATTTTCATAGTGTCACCGTTTCATCCTGAATTATAACACCGGAATCCCGGAATGTTTCAACTGTATAAAACTGCCGAAACTCCCGCATTATACCTATATATTATCACAAAAAACTTTTCTTTACAATACGGAATAATAACAAATATTGAGAAAGTTGTTTTTCATATAATATTATTATTGACAAATCACCACTTCGTGTTATAGTTATTGGTGTATTTCTATATGAAAACCGAGGCGATATTTATGAAAACAATTCCCGAATATTTCGGCTGTATGGTCTTTAACGACGAGGCTATGAAAAAATTCCTCAGCGAGGATGTATTCAGAGCGCTGAAGAGCACAATCGAGGGCGGCGAGCACCTTGACTCATCCGTTGCAAACGAGGTTGCCCGCGGCATGAAGGACTGGGCAATAAGCCTGGGATGCACTCACTTCACACATTGGTTCCAGCCTATGACAGGCATCACCGCAGAGAAGCACGACAGCTTTATCATCCCTCAGGAGGGCGGTAAAGTAATCATGGAGTTCTCCGGCAAGGAGCTCATCAAGGGCGAGTCCGACGCATCCAGCTTCCCCTCAGGCGGCATCCGTGCTACCTTTGAGGCAAGAGGCTACACTGCCTGGGACCCCACCTCCTATGCATTCGTAATGGGCAACACCCTGTATATCCCCACGGTTTTCTGTTCCTATACAGGCGATGTGCTTGACAAGAAGACTCCTCTCCTCCGTTCAATGGAGAGAATTTCCGCTGAAGCCCTGAGACTTCTCAAGGCTCTCGGCAGGGATGATGTCTCCCACGTATTCGCCACCGTGGGTGCAGAGCAGGAATACTTCCTCATCGACAAGGAAATGTATATTGAGCGACGCGACCTGATGTATACAGGCAGAACCCTTTTCGGCGCACGTCCTCCCAAGGGTCAGGAGATGGACGACCACTACTTCGGCGCCATCAAGCCCCGTGTTGCGGCTTTTATGGAAGACCTTGACCACGAGCTCTGGAAGCTGGGCGTCTACGCCAAGACCGAGCACAACGAGGCTGCTCCCTGTCAGCACGAGCTGGCTCCCATATTCACCACCTGCAACCTTGCCTCCGACCACAACCAGCTCACTATGGAAGTTATGAAAAATCTGGCTCCCAAGCACGGCTTTGTGTGTCTTCTCCACGAGAAACCCTTTGAGGGTGTCAACGGCTCGGGTAAGCACAACAACTGGTCACTCACAACAAACACAGGCGAAAATCTCTTCCGCCCCGGCAAGAAGCCTTTCGAGAACAAACAGTTCCTCCTCTTCCTCTCTGCCGTTATCAAGGGCGTTGACGAGTTTCAGGACCTGCTCCGTATATCCGTTGCCACCGCAGGCAACGACCACCGTCTGGGTGCTCACGAAGCTCCCCCTGCAATTATGTCCATCTTCCTCGGTGAAGAGCTTGAGGGCGTGCTGGAAGCAGTTGCAAACGGCGAAGAATTCGTAGGCGCAAAGAGAAGCAAGATGGGTATGGGCGTTGATGTTCTTCCTGAATTCAAGAAGGACACCACCGACAGAAACCGTACCTCCCCCATTGCCTTCACAGGTAACAAGTTTGAATTCAGAAGCCTTGGCTCATCCCTCAACATTGCTTGTCCCAACATTATGATTAACACCATTGTTGCCGAGCAGCTCTCTCAGTTTGCTGATGTGCTGGAGCACTCCACCGACATCAATGCAGACATTGACAAAATCGTGGGTGATGTGTACAAGAACCACCACCGCATTGTATTCAACGGCAACAACTACGCCGAGGAATGGCTCACAGAGGCAGAGGCAAGGGGTCTCCTCAACTACCGCACAATGCCCGAGGCTATGGAGCATTACGGCGACGAGAAGAATGTAAAACTCTTCGAGAAAAACAAGGTTTACAGCAGAAACGAGATTAACGCCAGAAGCGAAATCCTACTGGAAAGCTACAACAAGACCATCAACATCGAGGCACTCACTATGCTGGATATGGCAAGAAAGGACATCTTCCCTGCCGTTTCCCGCTTCATCGGAGATATGTGCACTTCTGTTTCCGCCAAGAAAAGCATCTGCGAAGACCTCCCCACAAGTGCCGAGGTAGGTCTCATCAGAAAGCTCTCCGAACTTCTTGAGAAGTTCAGCGACTATGCCGACGAGCTTCAGGCAGCAGTTGACAAGGCTCACGCCTCAAAGGGAGATGCTCTGGAAATCTCCTATGTATACTGCAACGAAGTACTCACCGCTATGGAAAAACTCCGCAAGATTTCCGATATTATGGAGCAGTACACCTGCGCCCAGTACTGGCCCTATCCCTCTTACGGCAGACTGCTCTTCACAATGTAAAATTCACAGGATAAAAAATGCTCACCGAAGTTTCTACACCTCGGTGAGCTTTTTGTTATGTTTAATTATCTTTTTTGTTCTTTTCTTTACTCTCAAGTCTCTTTTGCTCTTTCTTTGTCACCTTGCGGGCGTTCATATCCTCGATGGAAATCTCCACGTTATGCTTGATGGGTTTCCACTCGCTCTTGGCAAAGAGCGCATAAATTGCAATGGGAATGTAGGAATATGTATAGAGAGGGAAAGTGAACACATAGAGAAGTTTCTTGTACCAGGGACACTTGATTTCTTTCCACTCGGTGAGAGTAACGCAGAAGCCCACACCCAGCATCAGCCAGAAGGAATTAATCAGCGACTGTGCCGCAGACCAGAGTATGCCGGGGATGGATGTGCCTGTTACAAGGGAGAATGTAATGGTGACAAAATTCACGCATACACTGAAAATAGACAGCACAACTGCGGGCATAATAGTCATAGTCATATCGAAGCAGGAGAAAGCATTGGTTCCGAAAAGTCCCTTGACAAGGGATTTGCCGTACTTTCTGAAAACCTGAAGGTAACCCTTGGTCCAGCGGACACGCTGATTCCAGGAGACCCAGAATTTGGTGGGCTGCTCGTCATAGTAACGGGCCGCATTGCAGTAGGCTATCTTCTCGCCCTTGAGAATGCTGTCGATGGAAAACTGGATATCCTCGGTAAGCAGAAAGAATTTCCAGCCGCCGTTTCTTCTGATAATTTCCGAACTCACAAGGAAGCCTGTGCCCGAAACCGCACAACTTGTACCCAGAATCATACGGACATTATTAAGGTGCTTGGACTCGCGCATAAAGAAGAGTCCGTAGCCTGCTGAAAGCCAGTTGGTGCCGTAGTTTTTGGAATTGCGGTAGCTTGTGATAATTTTGTGTCCTGCACAGAGAGCCTTGTTCATCTCGGAGACATAGCGTTTGTCAAGGAGGTTGTCCGCATCAAATACAAAGTATCCGTCGTAGTAGTCGTCGCCGCACATCTCCCCCACCTGAGCAAAGAGGTAATCCAGAGCATAGCCCTTGCCCACCTGCTGGGTATTGAAGCGCTCATACACAATGGCACCTGCCTTGGAGGCAACCTCGGCGGTTAAGTCTGTGCAGTTATCGGCGCAGACATAGATATCTATAAGCTCCTGGGGATAGTTCTGCTTGCGGATACTGTCAATGAGATTCGCGATAACGCTCTCCTCATTTCTGGCGCAGACCATAAAGGCATACCGCTTCTGCTCCTTTGTCTTGGGGAATTTGACAGGTCTCCTTACAAAGGCGATAAGTATATAAAAAATCTGATAGGAATAGCATATTACAAAGAGTAGCGCAACAAAATAATTAATATATTCTATCGCTGTTTGCATAACATCACTCCTTTGATATATGAAACACCATTTAGGTCGCATACATTTTAATTATACACCAACAAATCCCATAGAGCAAGCAAAAGGAAAGTTTTCATCATAATCACCATTATTCCTACCGATTTCTGCCTTTTAGTATAGCTATTTAGTTTATGACAACACACAATTCTCAAGCGCTCCCTTTAGCAGTCGGCAATCTTTTACATAAATTTTACAAAAACTCCATATCAGATTTAACTATGATGTTATACATTAAACTTGCTTAATTTGCAAAAAATATCAGGAAGTGATTATTTTGGATTTATTTGACGTACTGACTCTGGTAGGCGGTCTGTCCCTTTTTCTCTTCGGTATGAACCTTATGGGCGACTCCCTTGAGAAAGCCGCAGGCGAAGGACTTAAAAAACTCCTCTCCAAGCTCACCACAGGCAAACTTGCAGGATTTTTCACAGGTCTCGGCGTAACCGCTGTTATCCAGTCCTCCTCCGCCACAACGGTTATGGTGGTAGGCTTCGTAAACTCCGGCATTATGACTCTGAAGCAGGCTATCAACGTAATTATGGGTGCCAATGTTGGTACCACGGTTACCTCCTGGCTTCTGAGCCTTACAGGCATTGAGAGCTCCTCCCTCATCGTGAGCCTCTTCAAGCCTACTTCATTCACACCCATACTTGCCCTTGCAGGCATTATAATGCTGATGACTGCAAAGAAATCCAGAACCAAGGATATCGGTACAATTCTCCTTGGCTTTGCCACTCTCATGTTCGGTATGGACACCATGTCCGATGCAGTGTCGGGACTTAAAAATGTTCCCGAATTCCAGAACATCCTCCTGATGTTCTCAAACCCTGTTCTCGGTGTACTTGCAGGTGCAGTGCTCACAGGTATTATCCAGTCCTCCTCTGCATCCGTAGGTATTCTTCAGGCTCTCTCCTCCACAGGCAGAGTTACCATCGGTACCTCCATTCCCATCATCATGGGCCAGAACATCGGTACCTGCGTCACAGCGCTTCTCTCCTCTGTGGGTACAAACCGCAACGCAAGACGCGCATCCATTGTTCATCTGCTCTTCAACGTAATCGGCACCACAATACTTCTGGGTGCTTATGTGGGATTTGATGCAGTATTCGACTTCGCTATTGCAGACAATGCCGCAAGCGAGTTTTCCATTGCAATCTGCCACACCGCATTCAACCTGCTGTGTACCGCAATTATGCTGCCTATGTCAGGTCTGCTGGAGAAGCTCTCCTATGCAATTATCAAGGAACCCAAGACCACAGGCGACGACAAGAACGTACAGCTTGACGAGCGTCTTATGGCAACACCCGCAATCGCTATCGAGCGTGCAAGAGTTGTGACAAATCAGATGGCTAGCGTATCCGCACACGCCATTCAGACCTCACTGCGGATGCTGAGCGAATACTCCAAAGAGGACGCCGAGCAAATCCGCACCGACGAAAACTCCGCGGACCACTTTGAGGATATCCTGGGCTCCTATCTGGTCAAGCTCAACACCGAGCCTCTCTCCGACCGCGACTCCAACGAAAATTCAAAGCTTCTCTTTGTAATCGGTGACCTTGAGCGGATTTCCGACTACGCAGTAAGCGTTCTTTGTTCCGCAGAAGAAATAAAAGAAAAAGGTCTCAAATTCAGCCCTCAGGCACAGAAAGACCTCAGCACAACCGTATCCGCAGTATCTGAAATTGTCTCCCTCACACTTGAGGCACTTTCAGAAAACGACGTCAATATCGCAAAGAAGGTTGAGCCTCTGGAGCAGGTTATCGACAGCCTCACCGCAGAACTCAGGGCATCCCACATTGTACGTCTCAAGAAGGGCGAATGTTCCATTGAGGCAGGCTTCGTCTGGGCGGATATCATCAACGCCCTGAAGCGTGTATCCGACCACTGTTCAAACATCGCAGGATGCATCATCGAGATGTCCCACGAGAGTATGGATATTCACAGCTACCTCAAGGGCATCAAGAAAGGCTCTCCCGAGTTCGAGGAAATGTTCACCTCTTACTCCGAGAAATACAGCTTCAGCAAATAAAACCGCACACGAATATAATACCAATAAAAAAACGGAGCAGAAAACTGCTCCGTTTTGCTTTTATGTTCTTCTTATTACCTGACCTTGTGCACAAGGCGGTGATAGATATATCCGAAAAATGTGGGGTGGGAATAGAGGCCTGAGGGCAGGTTGTTTTTCTTAATCTCCACCTTGCCGTCGATGATATCATTAATAGCGCGAATTTCATCAGCTATGCCCACGCAGGTCTGAAGCACAGGATAAGTTGTGAAGTTATCCTTATCCGTCAGGGGAACAACCGACTGACAAAGGATACCGCCGGTGTCGATTCCTTTATCGACCAGATGCACCGTAACACCTGCGTTGTCCCTGTCACCCTCGCGAAGTGCCCAGTATGCCCCGTGGCAACCACGGTATTTCGGAGTTATGCCTGCGTGCATATTGATGAATGTGGCATCAATGCAGCCCAGCACCTCTTCGGAAATAATTCTGGTGCCGTTGACCACAACGATATCGGGATTCAGACGACGGAGGGCATCAATGCACTCCTTGTCGTTTACGGAATTCACAAGTACGGGGTCTGAATTCAGCAGGGGCTTCAAATCATCCGAGGCACCATACTGCGAGAGAATTTCCTGCTTCCTCTCTCTGCCCTCTTTCCGAAGCAGCGGCACCAGGAATGCAGAAAACATAACCTGACCTGCCACCTTGAAAAGTCCCAGTTTCTTTATTCTGTTTTTCAGAAAAGTCTTACGGTCGGGGGCATTTTCGATAATGGCGCACTCCACCGAAAACTTTTCAGACAGAGCATTATACACCATTGCCGAGGCACTGCCCCTGCGGCAAAGCATTACTATTTTAGCCTTGTGCATCGATTATCTCCTTTGCAAGTTCCCCCATACTCCTGCTTTCAAAGCCGTATTTTTCGTTGAGTTTCTTGTAGTATATGAGGATTTCCTCCGTCTGCTTCAAAAACATGGGAAGATTACTGCCCATATTGTGGGGGTGCCACCAGATATGAAAAACCTTGCCTTTTTTTGCGGCTTTTTTCATCTGGCTCTTTATTGATTTCATCTTGAGAGGCTCAAGAAAACGAAGTTTGCTGCTGTATTTTCTCAGGAATATACTTGCCTTGATATCCGCGATACCGTCCTTCAGGCACTCCTCTTTATCGTAGTACTTTCTGCCACAGACGGGGATGTAGGTATCTATCAGGCGGAGCATACGGCGTACAAGGGCACGACCATCGTAGGCAGAGCTGCGTGGTCGGCCTCTGTAAGCGATAAAACCCTGCTCTTTGAGAATTCTCACAGATGTCTCATCGTACTGGTTGCGGGGAAAAATCAGGCTGCAAGGCTCTGTGTCAGATTTATCCTTTGCAATTTTCTTTGCCGAGATAATGTCTGCCTCAAAGCTCTCCGCCGACCTGCCCTCATCATTGCCGTGATAGTGGGAGAAGGTGTGGGAGGCAAGCTCCTGATTCGGGGTTTTATGTATCGCATCTATAAGTTCGGGTGCAAAATGATACACACCGTTTTCCCTGTTGATACTGCCTGAATTTATATAGTCATAATGGGATTTCTTCACTTTATATTCGGGAAGTGTCTCGGGAATATAGCGTCTGAGGTCCTCTTCATTCTCCGCAAAGAGAAAGCCCACTGCACCCCAGGTGGCGTGTATGCCGTACTTTTCAAAAAGCGCAAGGAGTTTCACAATTCCCTCTCTTGCACCATCCATATCACCTTTGAAACTCTCCAGGGTGACTACGTCAAACACTCCCCAGAAAAGCTCAAAATCCAGGGAAATAACAAGATTTCCGCATTTTTTGTTCATAGCACACCCTCCTTTTTTATAAAAAATCAATTATTATATAATTATACATCAACCAAACCCCACCGTCAACCGCCATATAGGCAGGAAGAGTACACATAAAGAAAAACGGAGTGGTATCACTCCGCCGCTTCTTTATAACAGGAATAAAGTTTCTCTGTGTATTCTCTTCGGTTTTCGTATTTGAGGTGGTACAGGGTGTCAAAGAAACAGTCCGGTTCATAAGCAAAATCATAAGGCGTGCCTATGATTTTTTCCTCGGGTATGTATTCTTTCAGAGTCTCCTCGGCATCCGAAAAATACTTCTCCGGGTCACTGATGCTTTCTTTATCAATTACGGGATAGGTAACATAGACCTTAACGCCTTTTTCCTGCATCCTCTCTATGTATCCGCAAATCTCCTCCATAGTATTCCCGTCATAGGCAAAAGAGATGAGCCTTGATGCACTTTCGTATGTGGCTTCCTTGTCCTTGTGCAGACAGAAATCGCCGTATTCATTAACACTCTCGGCAATGTAGATGGTATTGCCGGCACCCGACTTGTCTCTGAGGAAGAACATAATACAGTCATTGAGCCTTGTAAAACTCCGCAGGAAGGTACTGTACAGGCACTCAATGTTATTGAGAATTCCTCTGTCGTTTTTAAGGCGATAGTCCACGGATATAACATCAACATAGCTCTCGGTAACCGCATCAAAATCCTTGGCGTAGTACTCATACTCCAAAGGCAGAATAATCACATCGCCGCTTTGTGCCACATCCTCTGCCGCCTTCATATATACCCTCAGCGGGATTCCTGCAGACAGCGAAAGGTTAACCGCAGGCTTTCCCGAAAGTTCCTCAAATGCCGCAGAATCAAAGCCCAGATTGCTGGCAGACCCTCCAGCAACTATGAATTTTTCCGAGTCAAGTGACTCTGCCCTCTCCCTCTTGTACACAAAGGAGCCGTACAGAGCCTGGGAATTATACTCCTTTGCAATTACAAACATATTCATTGCGAATACAAGTGACAGCACAATGATAACCGCCGCCACTCTTTTGAACACTTTCATTCGTATCCCTTCCGATTTTAGAATCTGAAATACACAAAATCACTCTGTACAAGAGTGTTTCCGAAATAAAGGGTAGCAAAAATCAACACCGCGTAACAAACCCAGCGCACGTACACCCGCTTTGAAGAAAGACAGCCGTCAAGTCTGAGTTTGCCGAAGAAGCCGTACTCATACCACAGGTATATTGCCATACCCACCGCGGCGGGAATGAAACTGCTGACACTCCAGCCGTTGTCTTTCAGCAGGAAGTCAACCACCGAGGAAAGCGAGTCAAAAGCGAGCAAAGCAGGCACTGTATCGGTGAAAATCAACTCATAGCAGAGAAACGCATCTGCGAGAGAATTTGCACGGAAGAATATCCAGAACAGATTAACCGCCGCAAAAACCAACACAGCATAAAGCGCCGCGGTAATTTTTTTGTTTTTGAGTTTATTTATGTAGAGGCGCTCCAGTCCCATACTCACACCGTTGAGAAGTCCCCACACTGCAAAAGTCCAGTTGGCGCCGTGCCAGATACCCGACACAAGGAAAGTTATGACAGTATTGAGAAAAGTCCTGAACTTGCCTTTTCTGTTGCCGCCCAGGGGAATATACAGATAATCCCTGAACCAGGTAGTGAGGGAAATATGCCAGCGTCTCCAGAAATCCGCAATACTGCCCGCACGGTAAGGATGGTTGAAATTCTGCATCAGGTTGATGCCCACCATCTTTGCGCTGCCTATGGCTATCTGTGTGTAGCCGTTGAAGTCGCAGTAAATCTGAACGCCGAAGCACAAAGTCGCAATAATTACCGCAAGACCGGACTTATCCGAAAGATTGTTGTATACGGGGTTTACGAAAGCCGCCATGGTCTCGGCAATCAGAAGCTTCAGCGAGAGACCCAGAATAATATGACGGAAGCCCTCCGAAAACATATTGTAGTCGGGCTTTTTCATATTGTGTATCTGCTGCGCAAGATTGTCGTATCTTTCGATGGGGCCTGCCACAAGCTGGGGGAAGAACGAGATAAAGCAGGCAAATGTCAGAAAGTTCCTCTCGGGCTTGTACCGACCTCTGAACACATCAATCACATATCCCGCCGCCTGGAATGTATAGAAGGAAATGCCGATGGGAAGCAGGAAAACATCACTGTACGCCTGTGCATTCACACCCGGGATAAGGGTGAGGATGAAGGGCACATATTTATATAGTAGGAGCGGCAGGAAAAGCACAGAAAGCAAGACTGCAAACAACGGTTTACTGCGGTATTTTTCAAGTAATCGCGCCGCAAAATATGCCATTGCGATAACCGCCACAAAGAGTATTGTCTGCCAGCCTCCGCCGTAAGCATAGAAGAACATACTGAAGGCAAGTATTGCTATTCTCTTGACGGTTGCATTTCTGACAAACAGAACGCAGAATATTGTGGCAACAAGCAGAACCAGATATTGCCAGGACTGAAATAACATAAAAGCCTCCGGAATTCCATTCAAATCTAATATTTAATAATTATATCACACCCTTACCCAAAAGTAAATTCCGCCATATAATTTCCCGAAAATCCGACCCTGATGTCACGATTACACATCGCAAAGCAAAAATCGCATAAAAAAACAGCGGAGCATTCCGCTCCGCCGTCTGATTAAAATAAACTTTCACGCCCAACAGGTCTGCACTCTCTATGCGAGAAACACTCGAAGCACAGATTCTTTCTGAGAGTTTCCGAACCTTCATCAAATTCCGCATAGACAAGCGTACGCATTTTCTTGCCGCACACCTGACATTTTCCGAAAGAGGTGGCATTTTCATCCCATCTGTCCCAGGCCACTCCCGCTTTGGTAATCGGGTCCTCTTCCTCAGTTGTCTCATCTTCTTCGGGCTTGGTCATTTCTCTCAGCCTCTCAACCACATCGGTTCCCTCAAGAATACTCACACCATACTTTATCTCTTCAATTCTGTCGGTTACATATCTGTATACCAGCTCTGCAATTTCGTTTGTAATACCGAATTTGCCGTTCTCATAGGTAAAAGTATTTTCAGAGAAAAAGTTGGAATTTTTGTTATTCATCTGAATGGAGGAGGTTTCAAACTGCAGATATCCGATTAAAAAACCGCTTTTCTTAAACTGCACCCCCACCACATCGGACAGGAATATGGTCTTTTCTCCGTCGGTAATGTTGCCCGTAATAAAGCTTCCTATGGATTTTTCCGTTGCAATAACACATTTGGTATCATAAAGTTTCAAGGTGCGACCGCGGACACCCACCAGTTCACAAATCAATTCAGCCATAATAATCCTCCCCGAAAAGTCCCTTTTTTATACTATATCACACCCTCACCGAAAAGTAAATTCGCAAAGCAGAATAATAACCGATTTCGCTATTAAGCATTGAAACAAAACGCCCGATATGATAGAATAAATTCAGGACTATGGAGGGTGATGATTATGCTGTCCAGGATATTTGATAAATTCAATCCCGTTCTGTTCATTGGCGGTATTGCATCAATTCTGCTTACTGTGGCTTTGATTATAACAACCGTGAATGTTCACAAGAAATATCTGAAAGTTCACGACGAACTCATCAAAGTTCCTGCCACCATAAACCGCATCAGCCATCTCGACGGCGGTTCTGACGGAACGGATCACTATACAGCTTATGTTGACTATACATTTGACGGAAAGACATATCAGGATAAGCATTGGGAAAACGTGCCGAAAAACCAATACGAGGCAGGAGACAAGGTGGAAATCACCATTAATCCCTATGAACCCCACGACCCCTATACATACGATGGTGATGATATGTTTTATATAGTAGTGTGTATTTTATTCTTTGTGGTGGGCGTTATTATGATTGATTTCAGCTACCGTGTAAAAAAGATAGAATCATCTGCCGGACGGCAACTAAAAAAACAAGCGGAGTGAAATCACTCCGCTTTTTCAATTCGTCGTTTTATATTATGCTGCCTTACCCATATACCACAAATTATGAAAAACAGACCGCATCCGGCCACAATACCGGAACCGACGTAGAATCCTTTTCCGCTTTTTGCCAGTTGCGAGGGATTATCACTATCAACTCTGATAGTTATAGTTTCGCCAACAGAATATTTTGGCGTTTTACTATCCGTATTCCGATACAAAATTTGAACATCTGTATATGTTTTATCATTTATCACATAACTTCCGTAATACCTGTGTTCGTAAGAATTCCCTGTTTCTCCTTGAACAGTTTTGGAATTTATATCAGTAATCGTCGCAACACATTCAATGCTGTTCTCTTCATAGTCATTGTCACCGACACAACCAACGCCAATAAACAAAACACCAATAATAAGAAGAACTATTCCAAAAATCACGCAGAATCTTACAACTATTTTTTCACCCATAAATATCGCCTCTTTTCTGAATGATATCACAATCCTCCGAAAAAGTAAACACCACGTATAAATCTCCTTTCTTTACAAATAATAGTATCACGATTAAAAACAAAAATGTAGGGGAGGGTCTCTGCGCCCTCCCGTCAGGTTGCAACCTTCCCATTTTCGGGAGGGGACTGAGCCCCTCCCCTACAATGACGTGATAAGGAGATTTTTATATATGAAAGCAACCGGAATTGTAAGACGAATCGACGACCTCGGCAGGGTTGTTATTCCAAAAGAGATTCGGAGAACACTTCGCATCCGTGAGGGAGACCCGCCATATACATCATTGACACTTTTCGACAGATTTTGTATGGCGATACATAGTGTGGTATATAGGTATAAAGAACAAGCGAGGTGAAATTCACCTCGCTTGTTTTATAAATGAGAATGTGGTATAATAGTTATTACTTAAAGGGGTGAGTACGAGATGGAGCACAAGTTAGAAGAATATGTTGTGGCATTTATAGATATTTTGGGGTCTTCGAAAAAAATTAAGGAAAATGGTGAGAAATCTCTAAACGCAGTGCATGATGTTTACCAAAATGCAATGGATAGTTGTGAAGCGCTTTTTGACAATGAATCAATAAATAATTTGAAACCAAAAATTAGAATTTTTTCAGACAACATTGTTGTCGCTGTTCCTACAAATCAAAACGGTGATTTTTCTGCATTTATAGCTGTTGCAATTTTGAGTGGTCTAATTCAACACGAATTTTTGCAGTACAAGTATCTTGTTCGCGGTGGAATTGCAATTGGAGACTTTTTTGTTGATGACACAATGTTGTGGGGAAAAGCTCTTTTAGACGCTTATTATATAGAAAATAATGTTTCCGTTTATCCCCGAATAGTAGTACATCCCGAAACAGTAGCCAAATTGCATTTGGCCACGAATGAAAAAAGACAAAAATGGATACAACAAGATGCAGATGGCTTGTTCTTTGTCGATTACATGCAAAAAACGGCATTTAAAGATTTTTATATTGAGTTGCTAATTCATAGACTAAATGAATGCGAAGAGTTACTAGAAGAAGCAACAGATATAAAATCAAAACAAAAGGTACTATGGCATAATACATATTTGAGTTCAAAACTTGATATTTATTCTCCTGAATATAACGAAATATTAAGACAAGAAATTAAAAAGTTAGAAGCGAAAACAAAAGAAATTGAAAGTCATCAATAATATGTAATCTATTATGAAAGAAGAAAATAAAAAATGAATTTAAATAGAGTTAGATACTATACAAAGGAAGAGGCCTTAACAGCAGTTAGAAAAAATGGAGACAGCCTTGGTTTTTGTTCGACAAAATTGCAGGATAATTATGATGTTGTATATGCTGCAATACAAAACCAAGGAAGCATTCATTCTGCTTCTCATAGGTTGCAGAATGACGCATCGTTAGTTGCTCTTTATTGTGAAAAACAAAAAAACAATTTAGACCCATATTGTTGTGATTTTGTAGAAATTATTTATGGCGCAAAAAACGATAAAAAACTATTAAATTATTTTCGTAATGTTTTTGCGGATTGGGAAGAGTTTAATCTTGAAATGAAACTTTTCTATGGAGAAGATTACGATTCACCAATTAATGAGTATAACAACCTGTCTCAAGAAGAACTAACTCAACATTTACTGTCTTATAGAAAACAGATGGTGGAAAACTGTTTAGAGGTCTATAAGAAAACAAGAAAAGGTCCTTATTCGTATGAAAGCATTAAACGCAACAGAAGGCTCTCTCAATCGATACGCCATCGAACATTACGATGGGGCATTACAAGTTGGGAGAAAGTGGAGAAACCTGCATCTTATATAATCGACATGTTAAACTCGGAAAATAGTCGAATAAAAAAATGGATTTCTGAAACTTCAGAAAAAACTGGTGGTTCATACCCAGAACGATTTTTGCATTCAGTTCTTGAGGTAATGGGGATTGATTTTTCTAGAGAACAAGTTTTTCCATGGTCTAAAGGAAAACGATACGATTTTTATATTCCAAATCAAAATGCACTAATTGAAGTTCATGGTGCACAGCATTATGAAGGTGGATTTGAAGCTCTGGGTGGTCAGGATTTAGAATATGAATCAAAAAACGATAAAGAAAAAGAAAGATTAGCTAAAGCAAATGGAATCTCTCGTTATATTGTAATAAATGCGATGAGTTCTTCTTTTAACTATATTAAATCCTCTATATGTAATAATACAAATTTTTGCTATACCTTTAATATAGAAAATATCGACTGGGAAAAAGTTGCTTTGTTAATCGATAGTATGCAAAAACCGATAGAATTACCTTTATATGAAGCCAAAATCAACTATAATCATATATTAATCGAGTTATTTAACAATGCAATAAATACAACCTCACATACAATGTCCGCACCCCCAAAAACATCTTCAATGTTATTTTTTGATAATTGTTATCCAAGCAAAAACGGATTAAAACCTCACGAAATCATACTTTTAGAAAGAGCCTCTACTTTCCAAGCAGATAACATCCCTGAACACATAGCAAAAAAATGGTATATTCATTTTCACGAAAACATAACAGAGAAAATTAATCATTTTATTGCCGAGGAATTTCTTTGTATTGGAGATATTACAAAAAAAATAAATAAAGTTAATGTACCTATACTAAAAAAAGTATTATTAGAACTAGGATTTGATGCTATTGGAAAAAAAGAGGATATAATTAATCGTTTACTTGAAAACATACCCCCGCAAGAACTAAATGAATACATACCAATTAAATTTTATGAATTAACACAAAAAGGTAAAGATGAACTAACTGCAAACAAGTATCTTTTCTCTTATGAACGATTAGCCTTAAAATCAAGAATTAGGATTGTTAATTCTCATCCTAACGTACAACACGATTATCTTTTTGAAGATTTCTTTAAACACCCTAATAGATATGCTAATTGCTTAGAGGAAAACGATTATAACTGGTTTATAACTTTGCAAAATCATTAAAGTATAAATCTCCTTGTTTTACAGATACTAACAGTACAACTTTGTAAGACAAGGAGATTTTGTATATATTATGAAAGCAACTGGAATAGTTCGTAGAATAGACGACCTCGGCAGGGTGGTTATTCCGAAAGAAATCAGACGTACCCTTCGTATTCGTGAGGGGGACCCGCTGGAGATTTACACCGCCACGGACGGAGAGGTTATTTTCAAGAAGTACTCACCTGTGGGCGAGATGTCGGTTTTTGCCGCGCAGTATGCGGATGTGCTCTCACGAATCAGCTCTCTGCCCACTCTTATATGCGACCGCGACCACGTTATTGCCGCCTCGGGAGTATCCAAGAGAGAGTTCCTTGAGCGAAGGGTTACTTCCATACTTGAGGGATATATGGAGAACAGGCGCAGTTTTTCGGCTCATCAGGGGGACCTGACCGCTGTTCAGCCTGTGGAGGGTATTGAGCACGACGCGGCGGTTATCTACCCCATAATTGCCGCAGGAGATGTCACAGGTGCGGTTGTGATGCTCACATCGGATACTGTGAAGGTTCCCTCCGATGCTGAAATCAAGCTTGCCCAATCCGCCGCGGCGTTTCTGGGTAAACAGATGGAAGAATAACATTGCAGGCAAAATAAAACCTACGCAAAGAGTGCGGTAAATTGCGGGCGGCAGGTTGCCGCCCCTACTTTTTACTTATTCACTATAACCTATTACTTCAGCTTGCCGCCCATACTTATTCACTATTCACTATTACCTATTACTTCAACTCACCTCCCCTACGTTTATCACCTCAAAAGGGTTCAGGCAAAACAAAAAACCGTACGGATAATCCGTACGGTTTTCTCTTTAAACGTAAGGTGATGGGAGCTGAATTACTTAAGCTCAACCTCTGCGCCAGCCTCTTCGAGCTTAGCCTTGAGAGCCTCAGCGTCATCCTTAGAGATACCCTCTTTGAGAGCCTTGGGAGCGTTGTCAACAACTTCCTTTGCTTCCTTAAGACCGAGACCAGTAGCCTCACGAACTGCCTTGATAACAGCAATCTTGTTAGCGCCAGCAGACTTAAGAACTACGTCGAACTCTGTCTTCTCTTCCTCTGCAGCAGCTGCTGCAACGGGACCTGCAACTGCAACTGCAGCAGCAGCGGATACGCCGAACTCATCCTCAACAGCGTGTACGAGCTCAGAAAGCTCGAGAACTGTGAGGCCTTTAAGTGTTTCAATGATAGAAGTAATCTTCTCAGACATTTTAGTAACCTCCAATAATAAATAGTTAATTTTTAATTTAATGTGGGAAGCAGATTATTCTGCTGCCTCTGTTGCGGGAGCCTCCTCAGCGGGAGCCTCTGCTACCTCTGCAGGAGCTGTCTCTTCAGCTGCTGCGGGAGCTTCGCATGCCTCTACGCCACCCTTATCTACGATAGCCTGGATAGCACGTGCAAAGCTTGCGATGGGTGCCTGGAATGCACCGAGAACGTTTGCGAGGAGAACCTCTCTGGAGGGCAGCTTGGAGAGCTCTGTGATTTTATCCATAGAGATAACCTGGCCGTCCATGTAACCGCCCTTGACAGCGAAACCTGTCTTGGACTTGTCAGCAAAACCGCAAAGAATCTTTGCAGCAGCTACATAGTCATCATCGCTTGTTGCGATAGCGGTTGTACCAGCGAGATGCTGGTCAAGGTCGGAG
Source organism: Ruminococcus sp. (assembly GCA_045654185.1). GTDB lineage: Bacteria > Bacillota > Clostridia > Oscillospirales > Acutalibacteraceae > Ruminococcoides. Next base: position 148,705 of record JAZOMY010000015.1, on the reverse strand, counting down.
AGACCTGTCTCGGCAAATGCTCTTGTGAGAAGGGTGTTCTTGATAACTGTGTACTCAACACCTGCCTCACGGAGTTCTTTTCTGAGCTTGGTATCGTCAGCAACGCTGATACCTTCGTAAGAAACAAGCAGACCTGTGCAGGACTTATTAAGTCTTTCAGTAAGGTCAGCAACAAGCTGTTTCTTCTGCTCTAAAACTTTCTGACTGGGCAATGATTTCACCTCCGTTAAAATTATAACGCAGTTCATAAAAAGAGCCTCTTCACAAAGGAAGAGGCGGGAAATACAAAATAAATTTGTAAATGCTTCTTCCTCGGCAGGTAAGGACTGGGCCTGTTACGCATAAATGCACCTGCTGTCTTTAGAACAGCGATTTATATATTCATCTGCGATGCAGTGAATAACCTGAAAAAAGATACGCGGGCTTATAATCAGCCGTTGTTTGCTACTGTTGCAGTGAACTTGTTGGGGTTGAGCTTAACGCTGGGACCCATTGTAGAAGCTACTGCGCAGGAGCGGATGTACTGACCCTTTGCAGCTGCAGGCTTAGCCTTAACGATAGCATCCATAAGAGTCTCAAGGTTCTCCTGAAGCTTCTCTTTACCGAATGATACCTTGCCGATGGGGCAGTGAATGATGTTTGTCTTGTCAAGACGGTACTCGATCTTACCTGCCTTAGCCTCTTTGATAGCCTTAGCGATATCGGTAGTAACTGTACCTGCCTTGGGGTTAGGCATAAGACCACGGGGACCGAGGATCTTACCGAGACGACCAACAAGGCCCATGCAGTCGGGAGTTGTGATGAGAACGTCGAAGTCCATCCAACCTTCCTGCTGAATCTTCTGTGTCATATCCTCTGCGCCAACAAAGTCTGCGCCTGCCTCCTGAGCTGCCTTCTCGTTGTCGCCCTTGCAGATAGCCAGAACGCGAACGTCCTTACCTGTACCGTTGGGGAGAACGATAGCGCCACGAACCTGCTGGTCAGCGTGACGGGAGTCAACACCAAGCTTTACGTGAAGTTCAACAGTCTCGTCGAACTTAGCGGTAGCAGCCTTGGTGCAGAGCTCAAGAGCTTCGTCTGTATCGTATAATTTGCTTCTGTCGATGAGCTTAGCGCTATCGACATACTTTTTACCGTGTTTCATAAGATTATTTCCTCCATTGTTAGGTGGTTAAGCGGATAGTTCCTCCCACCCGGATAAATTAGCGTGCTAATCAGTCTTCAACAGTAACGCCCATGCTGCGAGCTGTACCTGCGATCATGCTCATAGCACTCTCGATGGAAGCAGCGTTGAGGTCAGGCATTTTTGTCTCTGCAATCTTTCTGATCTGCTCGCTGGAAATCTTTGCAACCTTGTTCTTGTTAGGAACACCGGAAGCCTTGTCAATACCGCAAGCCTTCTTGATGAGAACCGCTGCAGGGGGAGTCTTTGTGATAAATGAGAAAGATCTGTCTGCATAAACGGTGATAACGACAGGGATAATCATACCGATGTCGTTCTTTGTGCGCTCGTTAAAATCCTTTGTGAACGCAACGATGTTAACGCCGTGCTGACCGAGAGCCGGTCCGACAGGCGGTGCCGGAGTAGCTTTTCCGGCGGGAATCTGAAGCTTAATAAAGCCGATTACCTTCTGAGCCATTGCTTGTTGCACCTCCAAAATTCGTGGTTGATGGCGGAACATTCAAATTCAGATTATGTTCCTCCCACAAGGGACTTGAATTATGCCCCTCAAGTTTAAGAACGCAAGCGTTCCTAAATTACCTAACTAATCAGTCCGTGAAGAGTTCAGCCTGATTCAACTCAAACTCAACCGGGGTTTCACGTCCGAACATAGAAACTGTAATGCGGACGTAGTTCTTGTCGACAGAAAGCTCGTCTACAACGCCGATGAAATCCTCCAGAGGACCATCGATGATGCGGACAGTGTCGCCGACTTTGTACGAGACCTCAACTACACGAGTCTCGACGCCCATTCTGTAAACCTCTGCCTCTGTAAGGGGCACGGGCTTGGAAGAAGGGCCGACAAATCCGGTACATCCGCGGATGTTGCGGACAACGTACCATGTTTCATCGGTGTAGATCATCTTGACGAAAACGTAACCGGGATAGAGTTTACGCTCTACCTCCTTGGTTTTGTCGTCCTTAATCTCGGTGACGATCTCGGTGGGAACCTTAACCTCGAAGATCATATCCTGAAGGTTTCTGTTCTCAACGGTGGTCATAAGATTGGACGCTACCTTGTTCTCGTATCCTGAATAGGTATGGACTACATACCATCTTGCCTCATCGGACACAGTCAACTCATCCTCTCAAAAAAAGTTAAGCCAAAACAGTGTTCGGATTAGCCTGCTTTGATGTCAATGAGACCCAGCAGAGCATAGAGACCCTGATCCAGGCCGTAGATGAAAAGACCTACAACAAGGATAACCAGCAGAACGATACCAAAGTTCTTGGTAGTCTGTGAGAATGTGGGCCAAGTGATCTTTTTCAGCTCGCCGATGCACTCACGAAGATACTTGAAGAATCTCGCAAAAACATTCTTTTTCTTTTTCTCAGCCATGTTTTGCCTCCGTGATTACTTTGTTTCCCTGTGCAGAGTATGCTTACGGCAGAATCTGCAGTACTTGTTCATTTCAAGTCTGTCGGGATCATTCTTCTTGTTCTTCATGGTGTTGTAGTTGCGTTGTTTGCACTCTGTGCATGCCAGAACAATTTTTACTCTCATAATAACGGCACCTCCCGTGTTTTTTCGGAAATATTCCAGCCTCCCTCAAAAAGGGCACAAAAAAATAAGCCCCTTTTCCGAGGTAGAAACATTGTATCACAACTTTTTCAAGTAGTCAACACTTTTTTGCTAAATTTTTTCCATATCCGCCAAGTCTGTGATTTTGCACTATATATATAGTATATATATGTCGGGCATCTGTCAATTCGCTGTTTAAAAAATCCTGATTATGTGTTATACTCTTCTATGTAATACCCCAAGGGAGTGATTATACCATGCAGGTTTTTCCTGACTATTACAGAGATTTCCGATGCATCGCACACAAATGCCGACACAACTGCTGTATCGGCTGGGAAATCGGCATTGATGAGGAGACTCTCAATAAATACAAATGCACAGAGGGAGACCTCGGCAGAAGGCTTATCGAAAATATCGACTTCTGTGAAGAGCCTCGCTTCATCCTGCCCGAGAGCAAAAGGTGCCCTTTCCTGAATGACAGAAACCTCTGCGACATTATTATACACAAGGGCGAGGATATGCTCTGCACGATATGCAGCGAGCATCCCAGATTTCACACAGACCTGCCGGGCAGGGTTGAATCGGGGTTGGGACTCTGCTGCGAAGAAGCGGCAAGGATTATCCTCTCGAAGCAGTCCCCCGCAGTCCTTATTTATGAGGGCGGCAAAAATGAAACCGACGATGAGATTATCCTCCTCCGCGACAGGATAATCGAAGTCCTGCAAAACAGGAGCACAGACATTGAGGATAGAATATCCCTTATGCTCTCACTCTGTCAAAGAGAGGCGCACACAGAGGATTTATCATACCGGGCGGATTTCTTCCTCTCCCTTGAGAGGCTCGACGAGAGCTGGACGGATATGCTGTTGCTTCTGAAGGAAAACATCGGCAAAGCTGACACAGATGCCTTCCGGCGCTATATGAGCGAGAGGCAGCACGAATACGAGCAGTTCCTTGTGTATCTGATTTACAGGCACTTTGCGGTGTTCTCATCCCCGGAGGAAGCCGCCACCATTGCAGCATTTGCAGATTTAAGCTACCGTATTATCAAAGCTCTCGGTGCGGTTATATTTGCCCGCAAGGGAGAATTCACATTCCAAGACCAGGTGGAGCTTATCCGCCTCTTTTCCTCGGAAGTGGAGTACTCCGACGAGAACCTCACCGCGGTACTGGAAGAACTGTTTATATAATTTCCTGTTGATTTTTTCTCAATTCTCAACTATACTTTTCAAAAAACAAAGGAGATGACTTTATGAACTGGGAAGGAATTGCTTCCAATTTATTCGAAAAAGCCGTTGAATTCCTGTCAAGCTGGGGAATAAAACTGCTTATCGCTATTTTTATACTGATACTTGGCATCCGACTTGTAAAACTTGTGAGCAAGTGGGTCAGAACCTCAAAAAAGCTTGATAAAATAGACAACAGCCTGCGCTCGTTCCTGGCGAGTTTCTCAAACCTCACACTTTACTTTGTTCTGGTAATCACCGTGGCAATGATACTGGGCGTGCCTGCCACCTCATTCATCACCATACTCGCCTCCTGCGGTGTAGCTATCGGTCTGGCGCTTCAGGGTGCACTCTCAAACTTTGCGGGAGGTCTGATGATACTTTTCTTCAAACCCTTCAAGGTCGGTGACTTTATTGAAGCATCGGGTGAATCGGGTACGGTTGTGGGTATTTCCGTGGTATATACCGAAATCCTCACTCCCGACAACAAGCGAATCACCATTCCCAACGGTACTCTGACAAATTCCGTTATCGAGAACTGCTCTGCCGAGGACACCAGACGGGTTGACCTTGCCATAAACGCAGACTACGGTTGCGATATAAACAAGGTTAAAGAGGTTATCAACTCGGTTATCGCCGCCCATCCCCTTGCCTTCAGGGACCCCGAACCTATGGTGAGGGTCTCCGCCCACTCAGAAAGTGCCGTCACCTACACCGTCAGAGTATGGTGCAAGAGCGAGGACTACTGGACACTCCACTTCGATTTGATGGAGGGCATCAAGGAAGCCTTCGACAAAAACGACATCAGAATCCCCTACCCCCAGATGGATGTTCACATCACAAAATAAACCAATATACACAAAGAGCTCTCCCTGTGCCAAATGCGCAAGGAGAGCTTTGTTTTTTCTTTTTTATTTCTCATTTCAGATGCGGAAGCACTTCTGAATTGCCTTGTATTCGCCAAGAACAAGCAGTGTCTTGTCAGCAGTGAGAACCGTGTCGGGGGTAATTACCATATTCATCCTGCCCTGACTTTTCACCGCCAGAATGTTGATGTTGTACTTCTTTCTGATATCTATCTGGGCGATGCTCATTCCAAGCCACGCCTTAGGCACAGTCACCTCAAATATGGAGTGCTCTTCGTCCAGTTTTATATAATCTAGGATATGGTCGGCGCTGTATCGGATAGCGGTCCATTTCGCCATCTGCTTCTCGGGATACACCACCTCGTCGGCACCGTTGCGAAGGAGGAACTTCTCCTGAAAATCCTGCTCTGCACGGGACACAACAAACCTTGCACCCAGTTCCTTGAGAAGTGATGTAGTCTCCAGCGAACTCTGGAAATCCTTACCGATGGCAACTATACAGACATCGTAGTTGTCAACCCCCAGCTCACGAAGGAACTCCTCCTTGGTACTGTCGCCTATCTGCGCATTGGTAACAAGGGGAAGCACCGCATTGACTCTCTCTTCATTATTGTCCACCGCCATAACCTCGTGGTCAAGCCTGTTGAGCTGCTCTGCCACGTGGCGGCCGAATCTTCCAAGTCCTATAAGCAATATGGTTTTCATTTCCGTTAACTCCTTAACCTACCGTAATTTTTTCCTGTGGCAGTTTTGAGAGGCTGTTGTTTTTGCCTGCAAGTGCCGCATATATGAGGGTAAGTCCCCCTACCCTGCCAAAAAACATAAGTGCAATAAGAATAATTCTGGACCAGATTGAAAGCCCGGGAGTAATTCCCAGAGTGAGACCTACCGTACCTACCGCAGAGGCGGTCTCAAACAGACAGGTTCCGAGAGAAAGTCCCTCTATTACGCTTATCACACCTGCGGAGACGAAACATAAGGTCATATACATCACAAGGATAACCCCTGCGTTTCTCACCGCGGAATGCTCCACCCGTCTGCCAAAGAAATGTGCATCTTCCTTACGGCGGAAGGTAGCAAATGCGCTTGAAAAAAGCACCGCCACGGTGGTGGTCTTCATACCGCCTGCGGTGGAACCGGGAGAACCACCGATAAGCATCAGAATTATCATCACCAGCTTGCCCGTTCCTGTGAGAGCACTTAAATCCTCGGTGTTAAAGCCCGCCGTTCTGGGGGTCACCGCCTGAAAGAGAGAGCTCTGTATTCTCTGCCACAGAGGAAGCGACGAATATTCGAGGAAAAAGTAAATAATTGCAGGAACAACAATGAGTATGGCAGAGGTCACAAGTATAACCTTGCTCTGCATACGGTATTTCCTGAATCTCCACTTGTGGTTAAGGACATCCTCCCAAGTGAGAAATCCCAGTCCGCCCAATATAATCAGAAGCATTATAACCCCTGTCACAAAGGGATTGTGTGCATAGGAGGTCAGGGACTGAAACTGTGCCTCGGGGGTGCCCATAAGGTCGAAGCCTGCGTTGCAGAAGGCGGATATAGAGTGAAAGAAGGACATCCATATTCCCCGAAGTCCGAAATCCTTTATGAAAGAAGGCATCAGAAGAAGGGCACCTGCAAGCTCGACTATGAGGGTGGCTCTGAGGATAAAGCCCGTGAGCCTCACAATGCCGCCCACCTTGGGAGCCGCCATTGCCTCCTGCATGGTGCTTCTCTGCATCAGTCCGATTTTCCTGCCCGAGAGAAGGGCGAAGGTCGCCGCCACCGTCACAACCCCCAGACCGCCTATCTGAATCAGGGTGATTATCACACCCTGTCCGAAGGCTGACCAGTATGTGGCTGTGTCCTTCACGATAAGTCCCGTAACGCACACCGCGGAGGTGGCGGTAAAGAGAGCATCGGAGAATGGTGTCAGCACACCGCTTTTGGAGGATATGGGGAGCATCAGCAGAAGTGTGCCCAGAAGTATCACTCCCGCAAATCCCAGAATAATTATCTGAAAGGTGCTGAGTTTTTTCTTGATATGTAACTTGTTCGGTTTCTTTTCCATAGTTTCACTCCTGAAAAAGGAAAATCTCTCCCCACGCATCAAAGGGAAAAAAGATATATGTATTATACCACCCGCAAATGCAATTAACAATAGTAAGTTTTGAAAGACATTCCGACACTCACAGTTTCCCTGTGGGGCGGGCGAAGTTTCTCTTGCCGCTCTGCAAAGAAAAAGCCATCGTTGCACCATTATTACACAAATTACTTCACCGCAGTTGCGAGAATATTTACATCAAAAATGCGGTGTGGTATAATGAAATAAAGTGAGGTGTGTTAACATGACAAGACCTAAATTTTTAGAACTATGCAACAAACAGAACATTTCACTTAATCTTGTTCATTTTGAAAATTCCGTTGCAGACGGATATTACATAATTAAAAACTATTCTCGCTGAGAAGTCTTTTATCGCGAACGAGGAAAAGATTACAATTGTATTGGTTTTCCCTCTGAAAGTGATGCATTAGAATACTTACTAGAAAAGTTAGGGGCAGATATATGAAAAAGCAGTTTGAAGCTTACTATTCTGAACACTGGGCTTGGTTCTGGTTATGCCTTTCCCTTGTTTTTTGTATACTAATTGCCGTTTTCTCTATTTGTTGGATTGAATCCGTTTCGTTGATTTTTATCATTCTGTCATTCATTTGTGCAGTCATTTTTTTACTTATGTTTGCAAAAACCAAAAGCCAAACTGGTTTAGCTATTGAGATTATTGACGATGTTTTAATTCTTCATAAAAAAGAGATTATTTCTATTCCTGTTAAAGATATTCAAAGAATTGATGTTCATAATGCGGACGGATCATTTGATATCCTCGTTAAAACCGCAAATAATAAATATTCAATGCATTGCTTTATTAAAGAACAACGCCAAAAGAAAACTTTATTTATAGACTACCTAAAAAGCAAAAATATCAAACTCAAAACTTATGATTTGCTATAAGAAAAGGCTTGCCAATCGGCAAGCCTTTTCTGTTAAAATAAAGTAGTTATCCAATAAATAACCCCATACACTACACTTGCACTCACACCATATACAATGACGGGTCCTGCGATGGTGAACATCTTGGCACCCACCCCAAGGATAAAGCCCTCTGCTGCTGTCAATATAGGACACACGATTCTATCCGGGTTTATTCCCATTGTAACAACAAAAAGTATGGATCATCGTCTCTTTCGCAGTCCATTGAATAACTTGCAATATATCTGACTCCACCGGTTTTCTCGTTGTAAGCAAATATCAGATAATAATAATAATCAAGGTCTTCGGCTTCATTAAAATCAAGAGTGTCATCTGTAAAACTCAAACAAGTCCATTCACCCCACCGAGTTTGTTGATTTGCACCTTCCGGATAATAATTATGAATTCGGGTTAATTCTTCAGCAAATTCTTTTTTCGGCAATACCCATTCAGCATAGACGTGAAAACTGGGGTCAATGACCTCTTCAAAATAGTAATAATATTTGGTGGTATCTAAAAATTTATTCGGTGGATACCAATTGGAATCTTTTTCTATCGCGCTTCTCGGTATGTTTGCAGGAAACAGCTTATATATATCATCTCCAAACACTTTCACACTGTTGCCCATAGTTAAATAATTTTTAGGGTTGTCCGTTTCAGAATAAATCGGAGGTATTAAAAACACCGATGCTGCGCCAAGCGGTTGTATAACTATCAAAAGTGCAAGTACTAAAGCAGCCCCTGCAATCCATCTATGTATTTTATGTCCTTTAGAATGAAACAGGCGCTTTCGATATAACAACAGAACTGTAATTGCCAATATAATGGGAATCAGTACATATATTACTCCAATATAATATGCAGGATGCGCATAAAACCGCGGAAACGGAAAATCTCTGTGGTAAAAAATCAACACACCAATACCAAACAAACTCCAAATCGCAAGTAAAATAATAGCAGGAATTCGCATCAGCCACTTTTCAATCCGCTCTCCTATTGTTTCTTTTTCGTCTGTTTCAGGCAGGGGCGTGTTCTCAATGCTCTCTTTAATTTTCGCGCAAACACTTTCCATTGTCACAGATTCTTGTGCAGAAAAACCTTTTAGAGCCTCTACGATTTTTTGTCCCATAACCACAGATTCCTGCTTTGCAGTCAGGTACTCAAGCAAGACTTCCCGTGCAGATTCTCCTCCTAACTTAAGTATCTTGATTTGTTCCAAAGAAAAATCAGCTTTTCGTAGCATTGCAATTTTCTCAAGACAATCTATATCTGCCTGCGTAAAATTATAGTTATTGCGTCCTGTATAAGATTTTTGATTTTCAGGTGTTACCAAACCATGTTCAATATACAACCGAACGGCTCGGTCCGTCAGACCGGTTTTTTCGATCACTTCTTTGATTTTCAAAAAATCACCCCTTTTCAAAACGATTATAACAATTTACCCAGGGTAAATGTCAATAATAATTTATAAAAAAGTCAGTCCGTCAAAAGACGAACTGACAAAAATAATAGATTAAGCCGTAAACCACACTTGCACTCACGCCGTAGACTATGACGGGTCCTGCGATGGTGAACATCTTGGCGCCGACGCCGAGGATAAACCCCTCTGACTTGAACTCTATGGCGGGGGATGACACCGCATTGGCGAAGCCTGTGATGGGAAGCAGGGTGCCTGCTCCTGCGTGCTTTGCGATATTGTCATACACACCCAGAGCCGTCAGCAGTATTCCCAGAAAAATAAGGCTCACCGAGGTGAGGGTTTTTGCATCCTCCGAAAGCATTCCCAGCGACGTGTAGACTTTAGTAAGCACCTCGCCCAGAGAGCAGATAAGTCCGCCCACCACGAATGCAAATGCACAGTTTTTCAGGATGGGGCTACCCGGGGATTTCTCCTTTACAAGTCGGCTGTATTCCTCTTTTGACATCATATTAATCATCACCTACAATAGCATTCCCTGTATTTTCTTTAAATATGATAAAATTAACTGTTTTCTTTTTCGAAATTTTGTTGTATAATTAGGTTGACGAAATATTGGGACTGATATAATGACTATACATTATCTTGATAATTCCGCCACCACCAGGGTGTCGGAGAATGCCGCAAAGAAAGCCTGCGAGCTGATGACGGAGAATTTCGCAAACCCCTCCTCTCTGCACTCCATGGGTTTTCGCGCATCAAAAGAACTTGAAAACGCCCGCGACACAGTAGCCGCAACCCTCGGCGCCGAGAGCAGCGAGATAATCTTCACCTCAGGCGGCAGCGAGGCAAACAACCTTGCCATACTGGGTACTGCAAGGGCACACAAAAAGCGTGGCACAAGAATCGTCACCTCCGCCTTGGAGCACAGCTCTGTTTACGACACAATGCTCCACCTTAAAGACGAGGGCTTCGACGTAGTGTTCCTGCCCACCAAGGAAGACGGCAAAATCGACACCGACGCGGCTTTTGAGGCTATTGACGGGAAGACCATTCTGGTCTCTGTGATGCACACCAACAACGAGGTAGGCATCATAAATCCTGTAGAAGAACTTAAAAAGATTATAAAACATAAAAACTCCCCTGCTCTGCTGCACGTTGATGCGGTGCAGGCTTTCGGCAAAACCGATATAAAGGTTAGCAGAACAGGTTGTGATTTGCTCACAGTTTCATCCCACAAAATTCACGGTCCCAAGGGCGTGGGTGCATTATACATACGAAAGGGTGTCCGCATTCTTCATTTAAGTTTCGGCGGAAAACAGGAGCGAAAACTCCGCCCAGGCACCGAGGCTCTGCCCCTTATCGGCGCCTTCGGTGAAGCAGTAAAGGAGCTGGACATCAGAAAGAATGCAGAGCACGTCCGGACTCTCAACACATATCTGCGAGAACAGCTTTCCGAAATCGAAGGAATTGTTATCAATTCCCCCGAGGATGCCTCTCCCTATATCCTCAACTTTTCCACCTGCGCCATCAGGAGCGAGACCATGCTCCATCACCTTGCCGCAAAGGATGTCTTTGTCAGCAGCGGCAGTGCCTGCTCAAAGGGAGGAAAAAGCCACGTGCTGGAGGCACTCTCCCTTCCCGACGATGTAGCCGACACCGCCATCAGGGTGAGTTTCTCCAAACACAACACCAAAGAGGACTGCGACGCTCTCATAGAAGGCGTCAAGGACGGCCTGTGCACACTTGCAAGAAGATAAATACAAGAAGGTAAATATATTATGAAAGAAATCGTACTTATCAAGCTGGGCGAAATTGCCCTGAAGGGACTTAACCGCTTTTCCTTTGAGGATGCACTGAAAAAGAACATCAAGAGCGCTCTCTACGGCGCAGGTTACTTCAAGGTTTCCATTGCCCAGTCAACAATATATGTAACTCCGAAATCCGATGTGGATATGGACGATGTATGCGACAGAATTTCCAGAGTTTTCGGTATCGTCAGCTTCTCCAGAGCCTGTGTGTGCGAAAAGGACATCGAGGACATTTTCGCCAAGGCTCCCGAGTACCTTGCCGATACTCTCCGCTACGCAAAGACTTTCAAGGTTGAGGCAAAGCGCTCGGACAAGAAATTCCCCCTTACATCCCCCGAGATTTCAAGGGAGGTAGGCGGACTTCTGCTAGAGCATTTCCCCCACCTCACCGTTGACGTTCACAACCCCGAGGTCAAGGTAGTGGTTGAAATCCGCGACTTCGGTGCATATATCCACGCAGGCGCCGAGAAGGGTGCAGGCGGTATCCCCGTGGGCACAGGCGGTAATGCCGCAATCCTCATAAGCGGCGGTATCGACTCCCCCGTTGCCGCTTATATGCTCTCAAAGCGCGGCGTTAAACTCACCGCAATTCACTTTGCAAGTCCTCCCTACACCAGCGAGCGTGCCGAGGACAAGGTGCAGAGACTCCTTCGCAAGGTCTCCAGATACGCAGGCCCCATCGAGATGATTACCGTTCCATTCACAAAGATTCAGGAGCGCATCAAGGATGAGTGCGAGGAGGAGCTTTTCACTATTATCATGAGAAGAATGATGATGAAGATTTCCACCATCATCGCCGAAAAATACGACTGCACCGCCCTTATCACAGGCGAGAGCCTGGGTCAGGTCGCAAGCCAGACCATCTCTGCCATTGCCTGTACCGATGAGGCGGCAGATATGCCTGTGTTCAGACCTCTCATCGGTATGGACAAGGAGGAAATCGTGCAGATTTCCAGAAAAATCGACACCTTCGATATTTCCATCGAGCCCTTCGAGGACTGCTGCACAGTCTTCACTCCCAAGCATCCCCGCACAAAGCCTGTGCTTAAATTCGTAAAGTACGCCGAGGAGGATGCCCACCTTGACGAGCTCATAGCCGAGGCTGTGGAAAATGTAAAGGTAATCACCATCAGATAAAACCCTACCGATATACTCTTCACAGGAGGAATGTATATGAGAACCGAAATATACTCTCTGCGCTCTGCAAAAGAGGAAATTCTCTATATAGAACAGAATAAGCGTAATATTGTCAAGGCGATGGACAAAGATGCCTCTATCCGCGTGCTCTTCAAAACCGAGATAGACGCCACCCCTAAGAAAATCCGCAACGAGTTTGTGGACACCTTCAACGCCGACAATCCGCCTGAGTTCAATATTTACGCAAACGCACTTGATACAAAGGACAGCAGTTCTTTCCGCAGGCTCTTCACTCCCCTTATAAGCCTTGTGGAAAAAGAGCTTAAGGAAACCGAAGACCTGCGTGAATATTCAAGGAAGGCTCAGCTTCACCTGAATATTATGCCCATTATGGTAAAGGGTCAGTCCTATCCCGCATACTGCTTCAGAATTATAAACAAGAAACTTCTGGTGCTTCCCAGAATGAAATTCATAAAAGGCGACTACACCGACTATATGGTGAAAGCCGTAAACCTTGCCAAAGACGCTCTGCTTGCCGATGCCGAAAAGCACCCCGCAGGCTATATTATGGCAGAAAACGGCACCCCCATAGACAAAGAAACCGCAAAAGCGGCTCCCGAGGTCAAAGCACCTGTAACTCCCGAGATCAAAGCACCCGTGACTCCCGAGGTCAAGACACCCGAAGTAAAGGCAAAACCCGCTGCTCCCGCAAAGGGCAGAAGAAGCGACAGAGCCGACACAAAGGATATCCGCGAGGACCTTCTGGCGGCAGTAAACAATGAAATTCCCACAGAGGTTGAGACCGTGGCAAAGCCTTCAGAGGCAACCCCGGAGGGCAACAGCCACAGCGAGAGGAAATCCCACAGAGATAAGGTCCGTCACAGTGAGCCTGCACGTAATGTCCGCGAGGATATTCTGGCGGCGGTGAATGGTGAAGCCGAACTTCCTGCTCACGAGAAAAAAGCAGACCCGGCAAAAGCCGAAGCTCCCGCACCCAAAAAAGAGAAAAAAGAACACTCACACAAAAGGAGAACTCAAGAGGAAGCGGAAGTTCATAATCTCGGCGAGGACCTTCTGGCGGCGGTGGGAAAAGACACCGACTCCAAAAAGGATAAAACCGATATCAGCAAAGCTGCCACCAATATTTCAAACACAAAGGTTGACATAAGCAAACCCGAAATCAAAGCCGAGGATAAAAACTCCTCCGACAATGTGGCGGATAACATCCAAAAGGCAAAGGACAATGACAAAAAGAAAGGCTCATTCAAGGACTTTGTCCTCAGCTTCATTCCCCACAAGGGTGACAACCTCAAGAGCATTATCCTGAAAATCGTAGTCCTTGTTGCCATTGCAGTTTTCTTTGTGGGCGGATATATGCTCCTTGATTTCTACCTGATTTCCCCCTCCATAAACAGTTCCGATATCACCGATATCCAGAACATCTTCTACCAGGGCTCCACAGTTATTACCACTGACGCCCAGGGTAACATCGTCGAGACCGCCGCAGAGAAGAACTGGGAGGGACTCAAGAAAATCAACGACGAAATCGTGGGCTGGGTCAAGGTCGACAACACCGAAATCAACTACCCCGTGCTGCTCCACGAGGGCGACAACGCCGATTCCCAGTATTACCTTTACAGAAACTACAAGGAGAAGCAGTCTGACTTCGGCAGCATCTTCGTTGACTACCGCTGTCCCGAGGGACTCGACAGTCGCCACGTGATTCTCCACGGTCACAATATGGGCAGTGACAACTCCATGTTCGGTATGCTCACCAAGTATCCCGGCAATCCCGATTTCTACAAGAAAGCCGCGCTGGTGGAGCTGGATACTCCCGAGGTTGAGGGCGATTACATCATCTTCGCCGTAATGAAAATCAACGTCTCCAACGACAACAAGGCTATCTTCAACTACCTTATGGGTGACTTCGACAACGATGCCCAGTATATGAACTTCATATACAACATCAAGGAGCGCTCATATTTCAACATTGATGTTCCCATCAACGAGACCGACAAGCTCCTGACCCTCTCCACCTGCTCCTACGAGCGCGACAATATGCGCACCGTTGCAGTTGCAAGAAAAATCCGCGAGGGCGAGGATGTGACAGAGTATATCAACTCTGTGAAGAAGGCAACCCCCAAGAGCGAAGTTTCCTCTACATTCCGAAACGAGTTCGAAGAGGGCAACATTACCTGGTACGACAAGACAAAAGCCCCCGAGGGCGACGAGTCGCTGCCCTTTATGGAGCAGGCAGATATGTTTGTGGTGAAGTTTATGGACGCTACGGGCAAGAAGGCTGTCTCCACCCAGCATATTATAAAGGGCAAGGATGCCAAGGCACCCGAGAACAACCCCAGAAAAGCCGCTGCTGACGGCTACTACTACACCTTCAAGAAGTGGGACAAGAGCTTCAAGAATGTAACGCAGGACCTTGTTATCAACCCTGTGTTCACCAAGCACAAGATTCCCGTTGTGGACGAGACCACCCGTCCCACCACAGAGGGAACCATCATCCCCGATACCCCTGTGACTCCTCCCACACCCGTAAATCCCGAGCCTCCCGAGGTAACCACGCCTCCTGTGGCCACCAACCCTCCCGAGGTAACTACTCCTCCCGAGACAACCGAGGCTCCCGTAACCTCTCCCCCCGAGACCGCACCCCCTGCCACTCAGGCAGCAGAGACACCTGCGGCATAAAGCGGGACACACTACACTGCTGAAATGAGGGAACCCAATGAAAAGCGATTTGATTTTTTACCTGGCAAGAAGAACAAGCTACTGTGAAAAAGCCCTGAAAAAGGAACTCTCTACCCTTGGAATAGGGCTGAATCTGGTAGCCGCCTCCACCACCGCGGTGATGCTGGGAGAGAAACTCACCGAGTCCTTCTCCCGATGCAACCTGGTATTCATTATAGGCGGTCTGGGTTTTTCGGGTAAAAACGGTCTCACCGAGGTGCTCTCAAAGGCTCTGTCCACCACATCTGTCAGCGTGAGGGATATCAGGAAACTCCGCAACCCCCAGGGCAGGCAGTACGGATATTTAATCCGTTGCGGTAATCAGATGATAGTGGCATTCCCCGACAAACCCGAGGAACTGTCCCTTATGTTCTCGGAAGAACTCAAGGACTACATCCGTAAGGCTTACAGCCTCTGATTACCGTCTGAAACCATAATCACAGATAAAGAGTCCCTTTTTGTAAGGGACTCTTTTTTGTTTTCCGAAAAGGATTAAGACAAAAAAAGACCGCAACCGTAACAGTTGCAGTCTTAATATATCCTGTATTCAGTTTGTGTCTGCCAGTTTCTCCCTGATATAGGGGATTACCTCATCCTTTGAGACAGAGAGAGTAAACGCAAAGGCCTCACAGATAATCTTCTTCGTTGCATTAATCACTCTGTCGTCGTGGGCAAAGAACTTGCCGTTGGTCTCAATTGCCTCCTGTTTCTTTGAAACATACAGCATATACAACGCAATTATTGCCGCAAGGTCATTGGAGGCAACTACACTCTCGGAGTACATTCTGCGCTGAGAGGCGGAAGTGTG
Organism: Ruminococcus sp.; assembly: GCA_045654185.1. GTDB lineage: Bacteria > Bacillota > Clostridia > Oscillospirales > Acutalibacteraceae > Ruminococcoides. The sequence continues at coordinate 132,935 of JAZOMY010000015.1, read as the reverse complement.
CCACTCTGCCGGGGACTCTTTGCTTTTTTCGATAAGCCGGTCCACCTGCTCTTTGGTAAGTATTTCCTCCATCTGAGACACCAGCGCCTCATTGTCGGCAGGCACACAGACGGTAGCTCTCTCGTCATACACCGAGCGCAGGGCATAGTAATCCTTAAATTCCGGGCCGATTTTCTCTCTGCGTATTTCGAAAACCCGATACACTCCGCGTTTTTTATATACTACACAATCTCCTATGTTTACTGATTTTTTTCCGCAAGTCAAAACTTTAAACCTCATCTCGTTCAAGCGGACCGCACCGCCTTTTGATACAGAACATTATACCATATTTCTACATTTTTTTCAAAAGGCAATATCACCGAAAAACAAGCCTTTTACAAGAATTCTTTTATTCATCAATTCATATTAACCAAAGAAAAAACTCTTTATTTTATTTCAGTTATGTGTTAATATGATTTTGAATACAGTTTCACCCGCTGATACCCCTCGCTTTAAAGGAGGCTATATTATGATTTACTTTGTTGAAGACGACGAAAATATAAGAGAACTTGTGGTATACACCCTCTCCACCGTAGGACTCCCTGCCAGAGGATTTGCTCACCCTTCCCTTTTCTGGGAGGCTCTTGACGAGAAATCCCCCTCTATGGTACTCCTTGACATAATGCTCCCGGGTGAGGACGGACTCTCAATACTCAAAAAGCTCCGTTCAAACAAAAAAACTGCCAAGCTGCCTGTTATAATCCTCACCGCCAAGGCTGACGAGTACGACAAGGTCAAGGGCTTCGACCTTGGGGCTGATGACTATGTGCCCAAGCCCTTCGGAATGATGGAACTGGTGGCAAGAATCAAGGCGGTGCTCAGACGCAGCGAAGAACCCGCGCTCCCCAGCGACTCCTTTGAAATCGGCGCGCTCTATGTATCTCCCCAAAAGCACAAAGTCAAGGTAAACGGCGAAAAAATCGAGCTTACATACAAGGAGTTCGAGATGCTCTGTTACCTTCTGGAAAACCGCGACATGGTACTCTCCCGTGACCAGATTCTGAACCACGTCTGGGGATATTCCTTTGACGGCGAGAGCAGAACCGTGGATGTCCACATCAGGACCCTCCGACAGAAACTGGGAGCAGCAGGGGAGCTTATCACTACTGTCCGCGGTGTAGGCTACAAAATAGGAGAATAACCTTATGAAAAGACGAATTTTCTACGGTACTTTCCTTACCTGCGTTGCTGCAATTATTCTGTGCCTCACCATTATTTCGGGAGTTGTATACACATACTACTCCTTCACCCGTAAAGAAAGCCTTCAGACCGAGTTTTCCTATCTTCTGCACATGGCAGAAAATCACGGCACAGAGCACATCTCCTCTCTGGACACCTCCGAGCACATCGTAATTGCCGACAGCAGCGGACACATTCTGATAAACGGCAACGAGTCCGACAAATTCAAGACTCCTTTCGAAAAGAGAGCCGAGTTTCTAAATGCTTCCGATGCTTCTGCGCAGTACACAAGGCGGCATCTCACCATTTACACAATGCAGAACTGCGTGTATCAGAAACTTTCAAGCGGCAACATTCTCTGCCTGTATGACACCTACAACACCTATCTTTCCCTGGTGACTACCATAATCCCCTACATTCTGGGAATACTGCTGGTTTGTGCACCTGTGTGTCTGTGGCTTTCAAAGAAACTCTCCGAGAGCATAGTAAAGCCTGTGTATGAGATTAACCTGAGAAACCCCGATAAGGAGAAGATATACCCTGAGTTTCATCCCCTTATGGACAAGATAAACGACCAGAACGAACAACTGCTTCAGCACCTGCAGAACATTTCGGAAGAACACGAGCTGCAGGACAAGATGCGCCGCGAGTTCACCGCCAATGTATCCCACGAGCTGAAAACTCCCCTGACCTCTATCGCAGGTTACGCGGAGATTATGCGCGACGGACTTGTAAAGGACGAGGATATACGGCGTTTCTCGGGCAAAATCCACGACGAGTCAATGCGTATGATTACCCTTGTGGGCGACATCATCAAGCTCTCACAGCTCGACGACAAGGAAATTGCCGTAAAAATCGAGCGAATCGACCTCTTTGAATGTTGTCGTGCGGTGGTGGAAAGCCTTGAGTCTCACGCAAAGAAGAAAAACGTCACCGTCACCCTCAGTGGCGACAGGGCGGAAATCAACGGCGCCGAGATAATTATTGAGGAAATCATCCACAACATCTGCGACAATGCCATAAAGTACAACAAAGAAAACGGCAGGGTGGATATCCGTATCAACCAGTGCATCGACGGCGTTGAGCTCTCTGTAAAGGACACAGGTATCGGCATAGCCCACGAAGATCTGGAGCACGTCTTCGAGAGATTTTACAGAGCAGACAAGAGCCACTCCAAGGAAATCGGCGGTACGGGACTGGGACTTTCCATAGTCAAGCACGGAGCCAAGTTCCACAACGCCTCTGTCTCCATCGACAGCACTCCGGGGGTCGGCACCACCATCCGCCTTCTCTTCTGATAATCTTTAATACAATTATTTTCCGGGGCGACTTCCTGATAAAAAAGGGGCGCCTCTTTTCTTTTGATTTTACAAATTTTACATAGATTTAACATTTCTCTATCATTGATTTTATATTGCTTTGTTATATTAAATCTAAATAAAATGTTGTATAAACGCAAATTCTGAAAGGATGTGCTATTTTATGGGACTTTCTGATGTATTCGGTCTCATTACCGGACTTGCGCTTTTCCTCTTCGGTATGAATGCTATGGGCGACGGCCTCAAGAGAGTTGCCGGCAGCAAGCTGGAGACTGTACTGTGGAAGCTTTCCTCCACTCCCCTCAAGGGTGTGGCTCTGGGTACGGGTGTTACCGCGGTTATCCAGTCCTCCTCTGCTACCTCCTGTATGGTAGTAGGCTTCGTAAACTCGGGTATGATGACCATTGCTCAGGCAATAGGCATTATTATGGGTGCCAACATCGGCACCACCGCAACAGGATGGATTCTCTCCCTCTCCGCAGTTGACGGCGGCGGTGAGGCCTGGTGGGCAGACTTCCTCTCCACCGCATTCATCAGCGCAATCTTTGCCCTTATCGGCACACTGATGACAATGCTCTCCAAGAAACCCACCATAAAACACACAGGCGAGATTATGCTGGGCTTTGCCGTTCTGATGAGCGGTATGAAGATGATGAGCGGCGCTATGGGCGGACTCAAAGACAGCCAGGCATTCAGCGATATGATGACTTCCTTCTCCAACCCCTTCCTGGGAATTCTGGCAGGTACCATCATCACCGCTATTTTACAGAGTGCTTCTGCTTCTATCGGTATTCTGCAGGCACTTGCAGACTCAGGTGCCGTTACAAACACCACCGCTCTCTACCTTGTAATCGGTATGTGTATCGGTGCTTCAATGCCTGTTCTTCTCTCTGCCATCGGTGCTACCACCAACGGCAAGCGCGCATCCATTATCTATCTCATATTCAACTCTCTGGGTGCTCTTATCCTGACCCCCATCTGGTTCGGTCTGGACTCTGCATTCCAGTTCCCCTTTATGGAGCTTGAGGCAAACGCATTCAGCATTGCTATGGTCAATACTGTCTTCAACGCAGCCACCACCATTATCCTCCTGCCCTTTGTAAATCAGTTTGATAAACTGGTGTGCTTCCTGATAAAAGACAAGAAAACCGACCAGGAAGCAAATATGCTGGACCGTCTGGAGGAGAGATTCCTCTCTCACCCTGCCATTGCTATCGAGCAGAGCCGCGACGTGCTCTACGCCATGGCTGAAAAGTCCGAGAGAAACCTTGCCCGCTCCATTGCACTGCTTAAAAATTACAGCGATGCAGAGTATCAGGTTGCTCAGGAAAAAGAGGAAATCATCGACAACTACGAGGACAAGCTGGGCTCTTATCTTGTAAAAATCACAGGACTTGAGCTTGATGCCAAAGAGAGCCGTGAGGTCTCCAAGTTCCTGCACACCATCGGTGACTACGAGCGTATTGCTGACCACGCAGTAAACATCTCCCACGTTGCCAAGGAAATCCACGACAAGAAGCTGGTGTTCTCTCACGAGGCATACCGCGAGCTGGATATCCTTGCTGCTGCTGTTGAGGAAATCGTTGCCCTCTCCGTCAAGGCTTTTGAGGGCGGCAACATTCAGGACGCTTACAGAGTTGAGCCTCTGGAAGAGACCATCGATATGCTCTGTGATGAGCTGAAGCTCCGTCACATCAATCGTGTTCAGAATGGTAACTGTACTCTCAATCAGGGATTTGTTTTCTCCGACCTTATCACAAACTACGAGCGAATTGCGGACCATTGCTCCAACATCGCCGTTGCTCTCATTGAGCTGGACCACGATGAATATGACATCCACGCATACTTAAGCGACGTCAAGGAGCACAAGAGCAGCGACTTCATCAACCTCTTTGATGAATACAAGGCAAAATACGCTCTCTGATAAAATTCAATTACATACAGACACAACAAAAGCCGATGCACCATGCATCGGCTTTTTTCTTGTCCTGATTATAAATCCAGTTTACCAATAATCTTTCTTACGGTTTTCTCAATAGTACCCGAACTCACATTCAGGGTAATATCCGCGTACTTCTGATAAAAGGGGCGGCGGTATTCATACAAATCACGCAGGCTCTCCCCTTCCTTGAAGGTGATGCCACGGGTTTTTATATTTTTAATGCGCCTCTTAAGTTCAGGGAAGCTTACGTCAATGAAGACTACCTTGCCAAGGCTCCTGAGGTTTTCCATAGCATCTTCGTAAAGCACCATGGAACCTCCTGTGGCAATAACACAGTTGTTGCTCCTGAGATTTTTGCCTACGTCGCTCTCTACCTTGGAGAAATATTCAAGGCCTTTTTTCTCGATAATCCTATGGAGTTTGTCCTTCTGAGTGGCACAGATAATCAGATCCGTGTCAATAAAATCCATACCCAGAGCCTTTGCAAGCAACACGCCTACGGTACTCTTTCCGCAACCGGGCATTCCGATTAAAACAATGTTGCTCATCAGTACACCTTCACAACCTGCTCAAAGATGGGCGCAATAGTCATATTGCAGCGGACATTTGAGAAGTCCAGTCCCCAGCCTGTGAATTTATAGGAGCAGTACTCGTTCTCGGGCTTGGTGGGGTCTTCGGGGGGGATGGCAGCGTGGCCGTGGTTGACGGTCTGGGTACTGAGAATTGTGCCGTCGTAGTTTATGAAGGTTACGGTGTAACTCTTGCTGCCCTGAACACTTACCAGCCACTCGCTGCCCTCAGGCTCTGCAACACCGTCAAACCAGGAGATATTGCCATTCTGATATTCGGTCTTGAAGGTTGTGAGCTCGGGGCGGGGTTTGCCTGTGGTATTGTGATGAACCTCAGGCCACACAGGGTTGGGGTTCAAAGTCGCGGCATTCACATAACCTGCCACACTCTCGCCGGGGCGGACCTTTCTGGCCACCACAACGGTTCTGAAATCAGAATACTCATAGGAGCAGGTAGAGAGAGTGATAATCTGGTCATCTGCATTAATGGGCACGGGAACATCAAAGAGCGAGCGCTCCTTCACGTTGTAGACATAATTCATAAACTGGGCATCACTGCTGAAACTGCCCATAAGATAGTTGAAGAATTCGCCGTGAGCCTCCAGCGTGTTGGTCTTGTAAACCGAGAAGATAACCCACTGCTCGTTGCCTTTTGGAGTGTTGAAGAAGAGTGTGGGAGCAGACTTGTAGAAAGAGAGGTTTCCCTCGTACTTGCCGTATTTAAGCAGCGCACCGTACATTGAGCCGTCGTTCATATTGTGACCGTGGGTGATGATGTTCTTGCTATCTACACCCGAGGAGCTTCTGTAATCGATGAATACACTGCCTGCGAAAAGATAGGACTTGTCAAAATTGCGGTGGAGGTAGTACTGATATCCCACTCCGTCTCCCTCGTGCTTGAGCACAGGATAGTTTACCATTGTGCCGGGGATATCCACCCATGCCTTGATTTCGGTATTGATTTCTGCAAGCTCCGCCCAGTCCTGCCTGATGTTGTAAACCTCGCCGTCGGGAGTGGTGGGCTCGGTATTGACGGAGTTCTCCTGTGTGGGGGGTGTTGCGGATACAGTGGGCTTCACCTCGTCGGGGGTGGTGGGGGTGGTATCAACTCCGCATCGGTCCACTATAAAGCACGCACCAAACACCGCCGCAACAATAAGTGCCGCAGACACAACCGAAATCGTGACTATATTGATAATGCTTTTTGATTTTTTTGCATCCTGAGCCGTCTCTGTCTGAGAAGTCGCAGGAATTCCTCTTTTTTCGTCCATAAAATCACCCTGAAGTGCTGAAAATTCAAATATATATTTATTTTATCATATCTCGCTGACATTGTAAACCACAGAAAGCACCCCACCGGGGGTTTTCACAGTTTTTTTACATTCCCCTTACCGATAACCTTGTGCCGCCGCCCCTACTTCTTACCTCTTCACTATTACCTATTACTTCAACTTGCCGCCCCTACTTGCAAGGGTATAAAACAAAAACTACCCGAAGAAGAGAAACTTAACTCTTTTTCGGGTAGTGCTTTTTATATAGTGATATTCTGTGCCTTTGCACAGAGTGATATTTCCCCTTCGGGAAGTGATGTTGAAATCCTACGATTTCAGTGATATTTTATCCGCCAGTAACTGCCGAAGGCAATATCACTTGTCTGTGGACAAATATCACTGCTCAGTAATATCACTCGCCGAAAGGCGAATAAAACTGCCCAAGTGTCCTTCAGAACACTTGGGCACGGTCGGGGATTTAACAGATATCAGATTATTTCTCTTTTGTCCTTCATCAAAGGATGATGGATGTCCCTGTCATCTCTTCAGGCTGGGGAAGACCCAGAATCTTGAGCATAGTGGGTGCGATATCTGCCAGCACACCGCCCTCGCGGAGTTCGCAGTCGTAGCCCACTACGGAGAATTTAACAGGGTTTGTGGTGTGCGCGGTGAAGGGTGAGCCGTCGGTATCAACCATTCTGTCTGCGTTGCCGTGGTCAGCGGTGATGAGTGTAACGCCGCCCATCTTCTCAATGGAAGCCGCAACCTTACCCATACAGGTGTCAACTGCCTCAACAGCCTTGACAGCAGCATCAAAGTCGCCTGTGTGACCTACCATATCGCAGTTAGCGAAGTTGAGGATGATAACGTCGTACTTGCCGCTCTCGATAGCCTCGCAGCACTTGTCGCAAACCTCATAAGCGCTCATCTCGGGCTGCATATCGTAGGTTGCAACCTTGGGAGAAGCAACGAGAATTCTGTCCTCGTTGTCGTATGTCTTCTCAACGCCGCCGTTGAAGAAGAAGGTTACGTGGGCATACTTCTCGGTCTCGGCAATTCTCAGCTGAGTGAGACCCTGTGCGGAAATATACTCACCGAAAGTATTGGTAAGGCTCTGGGGCTTGAATGCAACCTGAACATTGGGCATTGTTGCATCGTACTGTGTCATACAAACGTAATTGAGGGGGAAGAAACCGTTCTTTCTCTCGAAGCCGTCGAATGCCTCGTCTACGAAAGTACGGGTAATCTCTCTTGCTCTGTCGGGACGGAAGTTGAAGAACACGATGCTGTCGTTTGCACCGATTGCCTCGCCGCCCTCAACAACTGCGGGGATAACGAACTCGTCGGTAACGCCCTCTGCGTAGGAGTCCTCAACAGCCTTTACTGCATCGGATACCTGAACGCCCTCACGGAGAACCATAGCGTCGTATGCCTTCACAACGCGCTCCCAGCGGTTGTCTCTGTCCATAGCATAGTATCTGCCCATTACTGTGGCGATTTTGCCCACGCCTATCTCTGCCAGCTTCTCCTCGCATGCGGCTACAAAATCTCTGCCGCTTGAGGGGGGAACGTCTCTGCCGTCTAAAAATGCGTGGATATATACCTTCTCGAGGCCCTTGCGCTTTGCAAGCTCTACGATGCCGTAGAGGTGAGTGATGTGGCTGTGCACACCGCCGTCGGAGAGAAGACCCATAAGGTGAAGTGCTGTGCCGTTCTTGACTGCATTGTCGATAGCGCCGCAGAGAGCCTCATTCTCGAAGAAGTCGCCGTCCTTGATGGATTTGGTGATTCTGGTGAGCTCCTGATATACAATTCTGCCTGCGCCGATGTTGGTGTGACCTACCTCGGAGTTGCCCATCTGACCATCGGGAAGACCTACGTCCATACCTGATGCACCGATAGCGGTGGTGGGGTTTTCTGCAAAGAGTCTGTCAAGGTTAGGTGTCTTGGCGGCGAAGATAGCGTTGCCCGCTTCGGGTGCAATACCGAAACCGTCAAGGATACATAAAATAAGAGGTTTTTTCATATTTTCATCTCCTGATTACAAACTCACATCCGCGGAGTCTCCCCCACGGATGCAATGATAAAGTATAAAATTACTTGGATGCTGCCTCAACGATTTTTGCAAATTTCTCTGCAACCAGAGAAGCGCCGCCGATGAGACCGCCGTCTACGTTAACCTTGGAGAGAAGCTCCTCAGCATTGGCGTCGTTCATAGAGCCGCCGTACTGGATAGTTGTAGCCTCTGCAACCTCTGCGCTGTAAAGACCTGCGATAACTTCTCTGATGATACCGCAAACCTCGTCAGCCTGCTCAGCAGTAGCAGTGAGACCTGTGCCGATAGCCCAAACAGGCTCGTATGCGATGATGATTCTCTTCATCTCCTCGGCAGTTACACCGCCCAGTGCAATCTTTGTCTGCATTGCGCAAACCTCAGCGGTAACGCCCTGCTCTCTCTGCTCCAGGTACTCGCCTACACAGAGGATAACTGTAAGGCCTGCTGCGAGTGCTGCCTTAACGCGCTTGTTGACGGTTACGTCTGTCTCGCCGAAATACTGACGACGCTCGGAGTGACCGATGATAACATACTCAATGCCCATAGCGGAGAGCATCTGTGCGGAAATCTCGCCTGTGAATGCGCCTGACTCTGCCCAGTGGCAGTTCTCGGCGCCGATTTTGATGTTTGTGCCCTTAACTGCTTCCTGTGCTGCATAGAGGTCAACAAAAGGTACGCAAGCGATAACGTCGCAGTCTGCGTCCTTAACCAGAGGAATCATAGAGGTAAGAAGCTCTGCGCCCTCTGCGGGAGTTTTGTTCATTTTCCAGTTACCTGCGATAACTGTCTTTCTTGTAGCCTTGTTCATTTTGTTTCGTCCTTTCCGTATTATGTGTAAGTATTAACATAGCATTGGGGCGGATTACTCCGCCCCCTATAAAAAGTTCTGATTATTTGTCAGCAATTACTGCTACACCGGGGAGAACCTTACCCTCGAGATACTCAAGGGATGCGCCGCCGCCTGTGGAGATGTGGCTCATAGCATCAGCAAAGCCAAGGTTGATAACTGCTGCTGCGGAGTCACCGCCGCCGATGATGGTGGTAGCGTCTGTCTCAGCCAGAGCCTTTGCAACTGTGATGGTACCGTTAGCAAAAGAGGGGTTCTCGGAAACGCCCATGGGACCGTTCCATACAACTGTCTTTGCGCTCTTTACAGCATCGGCAAACATCTCTGCTGTCTTGGGACCGATATCGAGACCCATAAGGTCCTCGGGAATCTCAAATGTGGGAGCAACGGATGTCTCAACGGGCTGGTCGATGGGATCGGGGAACTCCTTTGTGCAGGTTGTGTCAACGGGAAGCATAAGGTTCTTGCCCAGAGTCTTTGCCTTCTCGATCATCTCGAGGCAGTAGTCGATCTTGGTATCATCAACAAGGGATGTACCAACGTTGCCGCCCTGTGCCTTGATGAAGGTGTATGCCATACCGCCGCCGATGATAAGTGTGTCGCACTTGTCAAGGAGGTTGGAGATAACGTTGAGCTTGTCAGCAACCTTTGCGCCGCCGAGGATAGCAACGAAGGGTCTTACGGGATTCTCAACAGCGTTGCCGAGGAAAGCGATTTCCTTCTGCATCAGGTAGCCGACTGCTGTATCCTTGATGTGCTCGGTAACACCTGCGGTGGAGCAGTGTGCACGGTGAGCAGAGCCGAAAGCATCCATAACGAATACATCTGCAAGAGATGCAAGCTCGGATGAGAAGGGTTCAAGATTCTTGGTCTCTTCTGCTCTGAAACGTGTGTTCTGAAGAAGAACAACGTCGCCATCCTGCATAGCCTCAACTGCCTTCTTTGCGTTCTCGCCTACAACTGTATCGTCATTTGCGAAAACAACCTCTTTGCCCAGAAGCTCGGAAAGACGAACTGCTACGGGAGCAAGAGAGAACTTCTCCTCGGGGCCGTTCTTGGGCTTGCCGAGATGTGAGCAGAGGATGAGCTTTGCGCCGCCCTCAAGGAGCTTCTTGATTGTGGGAAGAGCTGCTGTGATACGGTTGTCGTTGGTGATAACGCCCTCTTTCAGGGGAACGTTGAAGTCGCAACGGCAAAGCACTCTTTTGCCCTGTACGTTAATGTCGTCGACTGATACTTTGTTGAGATTCATAGTCAAAAACCCTTTCATATTTTATAGATTTAATAATAGTCATACTTTGTTAAATTCTGAACAAACTTAACCTTATAAATTATACCAAAAGAAAACCTGCTTGGCAAGTATTTCCTGCGGATTTTACCATTTTAATAGTATTATTTTTATCATTATGAGAAACAATATGCAAAATAGCAATTCTGATGTTTACTACGGGGATTTTTCCGCTGCTTCGCCCATGTTATGTTGCCGCTTCATCCCAGGAGTGGCGGTGAAGCTGACCTTCGGTTGTGAGTGCGGGGTAATTCCACTGGCGCAGAGTCTCGTACACCGCTATTGCAACGGAATTAGAGAGGTTGAGGCTTCTGGCATCCGAGAGCATTGGGATACGCACACAGCTTTCCTTGTGCTCAAGAAGTAGCCACTCGGGCAGACCCCTTGTCTCCTTGCCGAAAACAAGGTACACCTTGCCCTCGGGGTAGCTTACGTCGGAGTGGATTTTCTGCGCTTTTGTTGAAAAATAGTAAAAATCCCCATCGGGGTTCTTTGCGTAGAAATCCGCAAGGTTTTCGTAATATGTAATATCCAGCAGATACCAGTAGTCAAGTCCTGCGCGCTTGAGTTTTTTGTCGTCCACCTCGAATCCCATAGGCCGCACAAGATGAAGTCTGGCTCCCGTAGCGGCACAGGTCCGGGCAATATTTCCGGTATTCTGGGGAATTTCGGGTTCTACAAGTACAATATTGAGTTCTGGCAAAACTTATCACCTCTAACACATTCTAAACTGAGAATAATAATAAAGCAAGGAAAACTTGCGAAAATAAGCATTTTTCAGGAGGTTTGTATGAAAGGCTCTTTAATGAGTGCCGTGAAGGGTGTTGTGTGGGGCGCCGCCCTTGGAGTTGCCGCAGGAGTTGTGGGTTCAAAGATGATGGACCAGAACAAAAGAACAATGAAGAGAAAGGCAAACAAAGCTCTGCGCTCCATGGAAAGTATGATGGATACCGCTTCGTATATGTTCAAATAAAAAATATTCCGATAAATCATCAAATCGGGTGCAGCTCTTTTTGATGTTTTCCTTCAGACAAAATATAACCGGAAACTTTCCCGTACCCGACGCCTCCTTGCGTCGGGTTGTTTTTTTGAAGTTCGGGCTGACTCATCACAAGTGGCGGGTCAAAAAAATAAAGCCGTCGGCGATTTAACCGACGGCTTCTGATTAACACATCAATATAATTCAGGCAAGGCCTGCGATACGCTTCTGAATGGTGGTTGCGTCCTTGACGGAAACTTTGTTGTCGCCATCCACCTCGGCCAGTCTGAGAGCCTGCTCATCAAGAGTAATCAGGTCAACCAGATGCTTCTGGATAGCGGTGGCGTCCTTGATGTTGACGGCACTGTCCATATTAACGTCACCCTGCTCAAACTTGTTGTCGGGGTCGGAGGGTGTTGTGGACTCGGAGGGTTCTGTGGACTCAGAGGGTTCTGTGGACTCTGAAGGCTCTGTGGGCTCTGAAGGCTCTGTGGACTCTGTGGACTCTGTGGTTGTGTCTTCGCCGGGTTTGCCAAATTCAAGTTCGTTGTTTTGGGCATACTCCGCAGCAGCAGTTCCTTCTTCACAGATGATTCTGAAGTCTTCATATCTGTAATAAGTGAAATCTTCTTCAACATAGTAGTAGCCAAGGGAATACTCGCCGATTTCGATAACGGAAGCGGGAATCTCCACAACGCCTACGGGAGAGGAGTCAAAGGCATAAGCGCAGATTTTCTCCACGCCGTCGCAGATAGTGAGTTCTGTGAGGACAAAGCAGTTGCCAAATGCCCACTCGCCAACAGTCTTTACTGTGGAGGGGATAACGGCAGACTCCATCTTTTCGCACATAAAGAATGCCTGGTTTCTGATTTCCTCCAGTCCCTCGGGAATGACAAGGTCCTTGATAGCGGTATAGGCAAAGGAATACTCCCCTACTGATCTAAGAGTTGAGGGGAAGGCTACGTCGCTCAGGTGGTTGCAGGACTGGAATGCACTTACCTCGATAGTCTCGACACCCTCGGGAACAGTAACGCTCTCAAGACGTGTGCAGTAAGAGAAAGCGTTGTTGGGGATGGTCCTGATATTTCCCGACAAGGTGACATCCTGCAAGTAGATGCAGTAGGAGAAAGCACTGTTTCCAAGCACAGTGACGGACTCACCCATTGTGATACCTGTAATGAAAGAGCCTGCAAAAGCCTTGAAGCCGATTTCGGTAACGCCTTTGGGGAGAGTGACGTTTTTCAGGTTCTTGTTCTGATAGAATGCCTGGTCGCCGATTCTGGTAACGGTGTAGCCGCCGATGGTGTCGGGGATGATGATGTCGCCGCCGTCACCTGCATAGCCTGTAATCTCCGCAGTATTGTCTGTGAGAGGCTTGATAAAGAAATCTTCCTCAGCCGCCAGAGCGGTGGAAGTCGCAAAAGTTGTCATACTCAGCAAGGTGAGCAAAGCCAGAATTAAAGAAAAAGTTTTTTTCATAAAATTCACCCTTGTAAATTATTATATATTTAGTATAATATAATTGGTTATTTTAGTCAACAATAATCCGATATGAAGAATATGGTTATACAAGATTTTTTTTGCGAAGGAGTGCTTAAATGAACAAAACCGAAAAAAAGAGAAAGTTTATTATCGATATATTTTTCATCGTGGTGATACTTGCTCTTGTTTATGTGGGCATTGAATACATGATGATATGGCTTCTGCCCTTTGTGATAGGCCTTGTTGTTGCCGTTGTGCTTCAGCGACCTGTTGCGTGGCTCACCAAGAAAACCAAGGTGTCCAGAGGCTTCTGGTCCTGTCTGCTGGTGCTTACTGTACTGTGTGCCCTGTTTGCGCTGGTGGCGCTGATTGTGTGGCAACTTACCAAGGAAGTTCCGGGATTTACCAAGTGGCTGATGGGACTGGCTCCGGATATCAAGAGCACATTCACAAGTCTTATGGCGTGGTTTTCCATAATCACCGAGCGACTCCCCGTGGATCTGACACAAGCAATAAGCAACCTGCCCTCCACATTGGTAGACACCGCGGTGTCGGGCGTTACGGGAGTGCTTACCCTCTTTGCAGAGAAGATTATTGTTGACGGCCCCGGACTTCTGATTTCCACCATTTTTTCAATAGTGGCATCCTGCTACATCACCAAGGATTACAACAAAATCACAAGATTCATTCTGCTTCAGCTCAATGAAAAACAGCGCGAGGTTGTCATTAATGTAAAGCGACTCTTCGTTACCAACATCCTCAGTATGCTCCGCGGTTACATCATCATAATGTTCATAACATATCTGGAGATTATGATAGGTCTCTCCATACTGAAGGTGGAATACGCCCCCATTCTTGCAGCGTTTATTGCTGTGCTGGATATTCTCCCCGTGGTGGGTACGGGCACCGTGCTTATCCCCTGGGGCATCATCAGCCTGTGCATCGGCAACATCTATATGGGTGTGGGACTTCTCATCGTTTACGTTATGATTACAATTATCAGAAATGTTATCGAGCCCAAGATTATCGGCGACCAGGTGGGACTGCCGCCCATTGTGACTCTCATTGCAATGTATGTGGGTCTGAAGATTTTCGGCGTTGTGGGTATGCTTTTGCTTCCTGTTTCCATTATTATCATTGTGAAACTTCAGGAAAACGGCATTATTCACATCTGGAATATTCCCGAAAAGGACAAGGACGAAAAGCTCCCCCTGCTCAGAAGACTGTTCTCGAAGAAAGAGAAGAAAGCCGAGTCCAAACCCCGATAATTCAAATAAATAACAAAAGCAAGCCGTCGGTTTATTGCCGACGGCTTTTCTTTCGGGCTCAAACAAAATAAAAAAACAGGCGGAGAGTATCCGCCTGAAACTGTGCTTTCAATATGATATCATCTTCCGTTCAGCACGCACTCTCGCACTGCATCCTTGAGCCTTCCCAGAGGGGACTCGGTGGGGTCCGAGGGGATGTTGGGTGTTCTGGGAGGGAGGTTTGACGCGCTGCACATACTCTGCATACGGAGCTCTATCTGCTCGTGCTGAACAAGGGCAAAGAGCTGGCTTATAGACCTGCATTCGTCAATAGCTCTGAGAAGCTCTGACTTTGTTTTCTTCTTGTAGCCTTTTTGCAGCATAAGCACCCTCCTTTCCTCTTTTATTATTATACCGAATTCCTGCTTTTATTTCAACTGTAAGGGTTTACGATGAAATTTGTTTACACCTGTCGATTTTTGTGATATTCTATGAAGGTGCTATATGAATGTTAAGGAACTGATATATGTGAACAATACGGAAACCAAAGATAATCTGTCTGTGCAGGCAGCGGCTGAGGCTGAATTTTGCGAAAGTCAAAAAGAAGCAGCCTCACAAAAAACACCAAAAAATTTTCCAAAGAAAAAGCGCTCGGTGCCTTTTGCGGTATTTCTCCCTGTGGTGAGCATTCTGCTGATTATCTCCATTTTGTTTGCCTCCACCTCCGTGGTGATGACGGTGCTTTATTTCACCAAGAGCGAAGGCCGCAAGGCGGTGTACAACAGCAAGAGCGACCTTGATATTGCCGACAGCGGCTCGGACAGAATCCCCCTCTATAACTATGCTCTGGGGGATATCAGTATCCCTGCGGCGGATGGTGTGCCTAAAAGTCAGTACCGGGAGGAAAACTTTACCTTTGACGAAAACGGCTTTATGCACTATGTGGAGGACGGCGAGGTACTCTCCTATACGGGAGTGGATGTGTCCTCCTTCAACGGTGAAATCGACTGGGAGCGTGTAAAGGCGGCAGGCGTTGACTTTGCAATGCTTCGCATCGGCGGCAGAGGCTACGGCGAAGAGGGTGTGCTCTATAAGGATGACGCCTTTGAGGCAAACTTAAAAGGAGCGAAAAGGGCAGGACTCAAGGTAGGCGCCTACTTCTTCTCTCAGGCAAGGACTGAGGAAGAAGCCGTAGAGGAAGCAGAATTTGCCCTTGGTATCCTCGCAGGAGAAAAACTCCATTACCCCCTGGCTTTCGACTGGGAGATTATCGACTCCGTGGAGACCCGAATTGACGATGTAGACACCGAAACTCTGACAAAATGCGCCAGAGCTTTCTGCGATACTGTAAAGGCAGAGGGCTACACCCCACAGATATACACAGGCTCAAACCTTGCCTACTTCAAGTACGACCTCACCGCACTTCGGGATATCGACCTGTGGTATGCTTTCTACAATGACTCCCCCTCAATGTACTACAAGTACACAATGTGGCAGTATTCCTGTGAGGGGCAGGTGGACGGAATTTACGGCGACGTTGACCTGAATGTATGTATGAAAAATTATGACTGATAATATATAATGAAAAAAGAGAGGTAATTATAATGGAAAAAATTGCAAGTTTTACAGTTGACCACGATGTGCTGCTTCCCGGTTGCTATGTATCCCGACTGGACGGCGACATCACCACCTATGACCTGAGATTCATAAAGCCCAATACTCCCCCATTCCTTGAGCAGAAGGCGCTGCACACCATCGAGCATCTCTTCGCAACCTTTGCACGCAACAGCAGATTTGCACGCAACATTGTGTATTTCGGACCTATGGGATGCAGAACCGGCTTTTATCTTATCGTCAGGGATATGTCCAACAAGGATACCCTGGAGCTGGTGAGCGGGGTGCTGAAGGATACTATGGCTTTTGAGGGCACAATCCCCGGCAGCGAGAAGACCGAGTGCGGCAATTATCTGGAGCACGACCTTGAGGGAGCCAAGAAAGCCGTGGCAGAATATTACAATGTTTTCAAAGATTTAACCATTTACGATTTGCAGTATTAATCAAATTCAATAGTAAATATGCACAAAAACTCCTTGACTCAATTGGTGATGATAGCCGAATACACGAAATTTGGCTCAAAAGGTTGTAAAATTGCGGCATCTCGGTTATAATTAACGAGTTGTTACAGTTTTGTAATCTTTAATTTCCAACAGGAAATATCACAAAGTCAAGGAGAGTTTTTTTGAATACTAAGTTTATAAGTGTTGACGGCTACGGCAAAATCGAAAGTGTTTCCGCCGCCTCCAACCCCAAGAATTTAACTCAGAAAAAATCACAAAGACAACTTAATAATTTCGAGAAAGCAATAAGATTTACAAGACGTGCCCTCAAGGGTATCGTCAGAGATATGAAGTCCATAAAGAGCAAGATAGGAGATATCACCTGGGAGACCCTGACCCCCGCCAAGGCTTTCCGCGGGCTGAAGAGATTCCACCTTGACTCCTCATACTTTATGTTTATGAGAAGCCCCAAGGGTATCGCCACCGCACTCTGTCCCGTAGCGGCAGCAGCAGTGCTTCTGCTGACAGTTTGCTTCTGGACTATGAGCGACAAGCCCCTTACCGTTAATGTTGACGGCGAGTGTCTGGGGGCTATTGAGCACGAAGCAGTCCTTACCCAGGCATCTGCAAGTCTTCACGATGCGCTTTCCAAAACCGACGAGGACAAGAGCGTTACTCCTGTTCTTCAGATATCCTACCCCAAGCTTTCCGCTACTCCCAAATCCTCAGCAAACGAGGTTTACCGCAAGCTTGTTGACTACTCCGACGCAGTTGTTGCAGGTGCAGGCGGTCTCTATGTTGACGGAGTTTTCTTCGGTGCTGCGGAGAATTCAGCCCTGCTTCAGGAGGCGCTGGTAGCAGTTCTTAACGAGGCAAAGGCAAATTATGACGACACCACCGTTACAACCTTCGCAAACGACGTTCAGGTTGTCACAGATGTGTATGCATCCGCTTGTATCAAGGATACAGAGCAGATTATAAATGACGCAAAGAGCTATTTCTCAATAAAACTTGAAACCGACCTTCCCGTAGAGTTTGAAGTGGAGTACGAGACCGTATACGAATACGACGACACTCAGCTCAACACCTACTACGAGGTCAAAACCCCCGGTGAAAACGGCACAAGCCGTATCAACTACCGCCTTGTATATGTGGACGGCGAGCTTACAGACTCTGTTCCTGTTTCCACAACAGTTCTCAAGGAAACCGTCAACGAGGTAGTTGTTGTGGGTACACAGGAGAGCTACATCGGCACAGGCAACTTCCTCTGGCCCGTACCCTATACCCACATGGTAACAAGTCCCTTCGGTCCCCGTTGGGGAACCTTCCACTACGGCATCGATATTGCCGACAGCAATGTTTACGGTCAGTCAATTGTGGCTTCCGACGCAGGTACTGTTACCTGGGCAGGCTGGGATAACTCCGGCTACGGAAACTATGTCATCATCGACCACGGCAACGGCTACACCACCCTCTACGGTCACTGCGCTGATGTTTATGTATCCATCGGTGACAAAGTGGCAAAGGGCGACCTCATTGCCTCCATCGGCTCCACAGGCTACTCCACAGGCCCCCACCTCCATTTTGAAATCTGCGAGGGCGGCGTGGCTCAGGACCCCCTGAATTATGTCTGGTAAATAAAATTCAACGCAAAAGCTTCTGCACCCTGTCATATCGGCAGGGTGCTTTTTTTGAAATAATAGGTAATAAATTTAGAATTTTCCGTGGGATAAGCGTTCTTCCCCCCAGGTTGCAGACAGAACTCCCCATACAAAAAGGCACACTCCGAAAGAAGTGTGCCTTTGATTTTTATACTATATTAATTTTTTCTGATTACTCTTCGGCATCCTGCTTTGCCTGCTCGATAACCTTCTGGGCAATGTGAGCAGGTGCATCCTCGTAGCGGACAAACTCGAAGGTGTATGCGCCTCTACCCTGTGTAGCCTGACGGATGAAGGTATTGAAGTCGTGCATCTCAGCCATGGGAACCTCAGCCTCGATAACCTGCATTCCGTCCTCGTCAGTATCCATACCGAGAATTCTGCCGCGGCGCTTGTTTACCTCGCCCATAATGTCGCCCATGTGAGCGTCGGATACGGTAGCTTTCAGTGTGCCGTAGGGCTCAAGGAGTGTGGGGTTGGCAAGAGCCATACCGTTCTTGTATGCGATTTTAGCTGCCATCTTGAATGCCATTTCGTTGGAGTCAACGGGATGGTAGGAGCCGTCGTAGAGTGTAGCCTTCAGACCAACAACGGGGTATCCAGCCAGAGGACCCTTGTTGATAGCTTCAAGGAGACCCTTCTCAACTGCGGGGAAGAAGTTCTTGGGAACAGAGCCGCCAACAACTCTCTCGCCGAAGTCAAGGCCTGCTGCGCCGCAAGGCTCGAACTCAATCCATACATCACCGAACTGGCCTGCGCCGCCGGACTGCTTCTTGTGTCTGCCCTGAACCTGAACTCTCTTGCGGATAGCCTCTCTGTATGCAACCTTGGGAACCTGAAGTGTAACCTCAACGTTGAACTTTGTCTTGAGCTTTGCAATAACAACCTCAAGATGCTGATCGCCAAGACCTGTGATAACCATTTCCTTGGTTTCCTTGTCGGACTTGAACTTGAGCGAGGGGTCTTCCTCCAGAAGACGTGCAACACCCTGTGCAACCTTGTCTTCTTCGCCCTTCTTCTTGGGATATACAGCCATCTTGTGGGTAGCGTGGGGATAACGGATACCGCTGAGGGTTAATTTGCGCTGGGGTGCGCAGAGTGTGTCACCGGTCTGAGCCTGTGTGAGCTTGGGAATTGCGCCGATATCACCTGCGCCGATGTATGCTGCATCCTCCTGCTTCTTGCCCTTTACAAAGAGAACCTTGGAAATTCTCTCGCTCTCGCCTGTACGCATATTGATGAGAGGTGTATCGGGAGAAACTTTACCTGAAATAACCTTGAAGTAAGAGAGTTTTCCGACGAAGGGGTCGGCAACTGTCTTGAAGATAATTGCGGCAGTGGGGTCTGCCTCGTTAACCTTAACGGTAACCTTATCGCCAGACTCGGTCTCTGCAACCTCCTCTGTGCCTTCTGCGGCGGTGGGAGCAATGTCGCAGATGATGTCCATCATCTGGGGAATACCATCAAGAGTGATGGCGTCGGCACACACTACGGGATAGAGAGAAGAAGCCTGAACAGCTGTTCTCACACCGCGGAGAATCTCCTCGGTGGTGAAGTCCTCGCCGCCGAAGTACTTCTCCATAAGCTCCTCGTCGGTTTCTGCAACGATTTCCTTGAGAGCCTCCATGTACTCGTCATAATAATCAAACTCGGGAAGTGCAACCTCTGTTGCCTTACCCTGTGCGTATGTATAAGCCTTACCTCTGAGAATATCAATGTAGCACTCTGTCTTGCCGCCCTTTACAACAGGAACGAAAACAGGGCAAACCTTGTTGCCGAAGGTATCCTTGAGTGTGCCGATGGTGCTTGTGTAGAAATCAACACTCTCGTCACAGAGGCCGTTTACGATGAAAATTCTGGGAAGTCCGCGTCTTCTGGCGTAAATGAAAGCCTTCTCGGTACCG
The DNA here is from genome assembly GCA_045654185.1 of Ruminococcus sp. Taxonomy (GTDB): domain Bacteria; phylum Bacillota; class Clostridia; order Oscillospirales; family Acutalibacteraceae; genus Ruminococcoides. The sequence continues at coordinate 113,095 of JAZOMY010000015.1, read as the reverse complement.
ACACCGCAGCCGTGCTTTGCAGACACAACCAGACCTGCGATATCAGCCGCACGCATACCCTCAGCCTCGCCTGCCTTGAAGTCAAACAGACCGGGAGTATCCATAACGTTGAGCTTCTTGCCATTCCACTCAACGGGAGCAATAGCAATAGAAATAGAAGCCTTTCTCTTTATTTCCTCGGGGTCGAAGTCCATAATGGTGTTGCCGTCGGCAACCTTACCCAGACGGTCGCTTCCGCCCGATACATAAATCATAGCCTCGGCAAGAGAGGTCATACCGGAAGAGCCTCTGCCTGCAAGAGCGATGTTGATAATCTCTTGTGCTTTGTACTGTTTCAAAATGTTTATCTCCTTTCGGGCTCACACGCGTGAGCGGGTAAACTGTTTAGCGATTTCGCATAATAAAATCGACTACCCTTAAATTATATCAAAGCAGTTTTCATAAAACAACAAAAAAATGACATTGTACCCAAAAATCAACTTCTTAGCCAATATCCGCCCCAATTCTTTGTGCACTTTGTATAATAGTTTTTATTGTTTTGTGATTTATTTAACATTTCATTACAATTATATTTCTTTACCGGAATTTTTATGCACACCAGTCAAACTCTCCGCCCCATCAATAAAAACACCCACCGAAGCAGACCTTATATCCGCCTCGGTGGGGTTCATCTATGCTTTTATTTTATTGTTTGCTTTTCATTGATAATGAAAGTTATCCCAAATTAATACTCAAGTCCTGCGATGTGTTTCTGTATAGCGGTGGCATCCTTTACGTTTCGCTCGCCGTCGCGGTTGAAGTCGGAGATAAAGCCCTTTTTCTTTCCATAAGGACCGTATTCATCATAGGGAATCTCCTCAAGCCCTGTAAGGGACTTCTGAATCAGAGTTGCATCCTTAATATTTATCTCATTGTCATCGTTGGTGTCACCGATACGTCTACCGATATTCTCTTCATATTCGGTGAAGACTGCCTCTATACCTTCCACAGGTAAATCCCAAGCCTCGCGGAGTGTATAGAGCTTATCTTCTTTGGGGAGATAGACATGTAGCCCTAAATGATACGGCTCCAAAATAGGCCCTACATAAACGACCCATTCTCCGAAAACATCACTCTCACTTTCGGTAGGCGTGAGTGCCGCAGATGCGGCAACCACAAGAACGTAATCGGGAGTAGCCGATGGCTCTTCTGTGTTATTACTATACTCAAACAACTCAAAGTATATAGGTTTGGGGTAACCTTCAATTTCAATACCTAACCTTGGGACAATGAACTCTCTGTATTTTTCCTCTCTGGGAGCGTGGATATCAAATGCCGAAACTGATACACTGACAGTTCCCAGCAGCATAATCAGCACAATTGTAAAACATAAAATCTTCTTCATAATTATCACCTCAAATTAAGAATTACAGCATGTTTTGCAGGGCGGTCAAGAATATTGTGAAATTCAACATCCTTTCATCTTCAGTATATCATCACGCGAAAACACTTGTCAAGAATATTTTGCTTTTCACAACATTGATGAAATTCCAATAATTTCCGCAACCGACGACACAAAAAAATCCGCTGTGGGATGCATGAAAACATCTCCATAGCGGATATTTTTTACAATATTTTACTGTATTTCAATCAGAAGAAAACTCCTGTGGAGAGATACCTCTCCCCTGTGTCGGGCAGGAGCACCACGATGTTCTTGCCTGCGTTTTCCTCTTCCTTTGCGATTTTCTTCGCCGCAAAGAGTGCCGCGCCTGAGGAAATTCCCGTGAGGAGACCTTCTGTTCTCACCAGCTCTTTTGCGGTTTCAAACGCAGCATTCCCCGATACGGTGATAATTCTGTCGATGATGTCACGCTGAAGAACCTTGGGCACGAAATTCGCACCTATTCCCTGGAGAGGATGCGCACCGCTCTCGCCTTTTGACAGCATCGGGGATGCCTCGGGCTCAACTGCCACTATCTGCACCAAGGGGTTGCGGCTTCTCAGGTACCTTGCAATTCCCGTCAGGGTGCCGCCTGTACCCACACCTGCCACAAAGATATCCACCTTGCCCTCAGTATCCTCGAAAATCTCGGGTCCTGTGGTCTCAAAATGTGCTCTTGCGTTGGCGCCGTTCTCAAACTGCGAGGGCATAAACGAACCCTCGTTTTCCTCGCAAATCTGCATTGCCTTATCAATGGCGCCCTGCATTCCCAAAGCACCCTCGGTGAGGACAATCTCCGCCCCGTAGGCTTTCAGCAGATTTCGTCTCTCCTCGCTCATGGTGTCGGGCATTGTAAGGATAACCTTGTAGCCGCGGCTGACACCTATTGCCGCAAGACCTATGCCCGTATTGCCGCTGGTGGGCTCCACAATGACACCGCCCCGTGGGAGAATTCCCTTCTCCTCGGCGGCGTTTATCATATAGAGAGCAGCTCTGTCCTTGACGCTTCCTGCGGGATTGAAATACTCCAGTTTCGCCAGAATATTTGCCGCGAGCCCCTCTTTCTCCATAGTCTTCTCAAGGAGCATCAGGGGCGTTTTTCCCACAAGTGAATCTATGTTTTTATAAATATTCATAGCCTTGCCTCGCTACATAATCAATTAATAGAAAACAGATTTTTTCTTGCCGTTTTTGTTTCTGGGAAACTCGCGGAGTCTGAGGATGTAATCAAAATTCACAGCCTCTATGCTGTCTTTGGTCTCCAGAATCAGCGCACCCTCGCCCACCTCTTTCACAGTACCGTTTAACTGTGAGTTGAGTGTGTATACAATGCACTCTTTACCTATAAATTTATTTGCCATATCTTTCATTTTTATTCTTATCTCCTTTTTCTGTGATGTTATTATGCGTCCGGCAGTTGCCTTGCGCTTATTCTCGTGCATTACTATTACTAAAATAAGCACCAAAAGTATAACTATGTAAGACGAATTCAAAATCTCACCTCTTAATACCTGGGGAGGACCTTGTCAAGTTCCTCCACTAGTTCCTCTATATCCTCTGAAACTGCCGAGGGGGCTTTATACAGATGGATGTAAAGTTTCTCTATATTCTCTTTATAATTCTCGGGAAGAATTTCAGCGTCTCTCAAAGAGAGTTCCACCAGCCGCTTCTCCCCCGGATGCGTCAGGCGGTTGAGCGCAAAGATAATGTCAAAGTAGGACTCCATAAATGCGGCGGTGCGGTGGCAGACGCTGACCGAATCCCCTCTGCCCAGAGCCTTCAGAATCTGTCCGTCATAAGAGGGAAGTCTGCCCGAGAGAAGGGCTCTGTTCTTCTCAATGATATTCTGCCGAAGCTCTTCGGGATACTCCACCGAGAACCTTTCCTGTGCTGCTTTGAGCCTGCCCTCTTTGTCGCAGATAATCTTTGAATTCACCAGATTGTGCCACATACAGGTGGTATATCCTGTGCGGGCACCGAATCTCTCCACAACGGATGCCACATCCTCCGTGAATGCATCAAGATTTCTGTAAAGTATATCAATATCCACACCGTTTTTCAGGGTGCAGTTGTCTTCAAGCTCCCAGAAATGATTTCCGATTTCCATATAGTCGCAGTATTTTGTGAGGATTTCCACCCGTGTATCTCGGGGGATATCCTCTTTTATATACAGGTATACGTCGTAGTCCGACTTCTCATCAAAGGCTTCCCCCGCTCTGGAACCGCCCAGAGCAATAGCCTCCACCTGAGGGAGGGATGAGAGTTCTTCAAAAAGTTTATTCACCATAATATCACCTCTTTTTATTTATTGGTGATTTTCACTACCTTTGCAGGAACTCCTGCCACAACGGTACCCTCGGGAACATCCTTCACCACAACGGCACCTGCCGCAATGATGGCGCCCTTACCCACATGTACTCCGCCGATGACTTTGGCACCCGCAGTAATGTGGACGTCATCCCCGATTATCGGCGCCTCCTTACCGTTATATCCCACCGTCACCTGCTGATTGATATGACACCTCTCGCCGATTTCCTCGGCAGCGACAATGGTGGAAAATCCGTGCTGAAATACCAGCCCACCGCCGATTTTCTCGGGAGGCATATTAATGTAGCAGGACTCCAGAGGCCTGAAGAAAAACCTTGTTATCACATACATTATTATATTGCGATGCAGGCGGTTAAGGAGCACATTTCGGCAAGCTTTGTCAAAAAGCATCAGATAGCCGAACTGAAAGAGTCTGCTCCGATCTTGAAGCTCGAGGTAATAAACGAGCCACTCCTTCAAATCCATAAGGCACTTATCCTTGAAGCGGTTTGTTCTGAAAAAGAAATATACAGGCAGTATCCTGCCAAGATTCAGATATACCCACAGCGTGCGTATTTTTTCCATAATATCCCCACTTATGCTTTCAATCTTTCTTTCATAATACCACACCGAAAATGCAAAATCAATAAATACATGGTAACAAGAGCAATCCGAACCTTGTTTTTAAAGGGCGATTTCCCTCACCCTCCTCACGAAACAAAACCCAAACAACAAAAAGGCTGCGACGGAAAAGTCACAGCCTTTTGCTTATTAAAAATGTTTTATCAGTAAAGTTTTGCCCACGGATGGTTTAGAAATCCGCCGCTCGGCTTTTATGACAACGGTATCACCGTGTAGCCTTGCAGTATGCCTTGCTTCTTCCGAGGTTATCCCAGATGTTGTACGCATCTTCGAGGAATTCCACTCTCTTGTTTCCAATGAGTTCTCCTGCTTTCTTTTTAAGCCAGCCATCGATTTCTTTTTTTGCACCCTTGACAGTTCCCGAAATGGTGCCGTTAATGAGACCGACACCACCGTAGACGAGGATACCCTTGCCCACAGATTTCCATGTCATCTCCTTTATCAGGCCTCTGGAAGCTTTTGTAACATTGGCTTTGAAGATAGACAAACAACTTCCTTTTCCTGCATTGATACCGTCAATCTTCAGCGCACTGCCTGCATTCTTGAATATAAAGCCGCCTGCCGCACCGGTTACCGCACCCGACACACCACTTTTAGCAGTATCTGCCATCAGTGTTCCTAAGGTGTAACCGTCTTCCTTTCTGTAACCTTCCACACCTGTTGCCATCTTGAGTCCGTTGGCGGTAAGAGTCTCCGCCGCGGAGCCTGCGGCACCTGCAAGTGCAAAGCTTCCCGTAGTGGCCAGAACGGTTCCTTCAGTGAATCCGCCTACTGCACTTCCTACATAATCCTGCCACGAGCTGACCTGGGGTGTGAATTTTCCGTTCTTAACGCTGGATACAACAGTCTTTGCTATATCACCCGCCGCTTTTGTAGCTACCTTTGCAACCGCACCTACGATACCTGCACCCAACTGTGCCCAGATAGCACCCGAGGGGTCCCAGTAATTGACGCTGTCGCCCAGACAATAATGATATCTGTGATATGACAGCGGCACAGTTATATTACCCGAGAATTCATCCTTACTTACAAATCTGCCTGTGCGTGGTGAATACTCTCGTCTTGGAGAATGATATAAGCCTGTAATCGGGTCTGCTGTGTAGCCGATGAAAGCCTGTCCGTACCAGTCATCACCGCAAGCACCATCTGCAAATTGCTGACATCCGAAGGTGGTGTACTGACACGCCTTTATGCCGTCGTTATTTATGAGGCGTATGGGGTTGGACAGGGTATCATTCATAAAGAAATCAAACTTATCCCTCTCTGCCACACCAACAATCTCATTATCCCGGAAAATGTCTGTTGTAACATCGGCTGACACCATAAACAACATATTACGATTATCCTTGGTGATATCATAACCGAAACGACGTTTAACGGATTTTCCGTCAAGGTTTATGTTTTCCTCATAACGATACCCGAAGCCATTATACAAATACTCGGCGGTACCTCTGTCACTGCGTGCGGACTTAAGCATACCTGCCGCGTCAAACTGCATCTCAAGAACAGTTCTACCTCCTGATATTTCTTCCACAAGGTTACCGCGTCGGTCATATTTGTATCCATGGACGCCATCGTTATCTTCCATGGAAATCAACTGGTCCAGACGGTTGTAGGTATATCTGCTTTCCTGACCGTTTATCCTGCTGTAAATACGATTTCCGAAGCAGTCATACTTATAACCTTCAACCTCCACTCCGTCCTTATCAACTCCGATAAGACTTCCGCGGATATCGTAGCGATATGTATAATCACCGCTCCAGTCAGCCTCACTGCTCTTGCGACGCATTCCGGATTTTTTGCCGGGATAGAGATATGAATACTCATATTCCTCCAGAATATCGTCATTACTCTTGTGAGCCATACGGCTTATGTACCCCAGTTTGTCGAAATCGTACTCCGTTGAAAGTCCATTGGGATAAATCTTTCTGCGGAGTCTTCCACTGCCGTCATACTCATAATTAACCGCTTTGCCGTCAAGCATCATTGCTTTCAACAAGCCCTTGTTATCATATTCAAAGGTCTGTACCTTGCCGTCGGGGAAACAGATGCTCTTTCGCTCTCCGTTTTCATTCCACTCATAGGAAAGGGTTTCTCCCTGAGGATTGGTAACTGTCTGAGGCAAACCTGTTTTTTCATCACGGATAATACGTGTAATTCCCAAGGAATCCTCCAGCATCACAAGCTGTTTGAGGGCGTCATATTGCATCATAACGCTCTTTCCGTCAGAGAAGCGGAAGGCTTTTTTCAATCCGTCTTCATAATATTCGGTTTCAACCCTATTCCCGTCAGCATCCGTACACGAAATAACCCTGCCGCACTTATCATAGGTATAACTCTGTCGGTTGCCTTCTGCGTCAATCTCTTCCAGAACAAGGCCTCGCTTGTCTCTGCGATATACAGTTTCACGAACCTGACGGTTCTGCTCATTGACATCCGCAATATCGTCCTTTTTAAACTCAGGCTGAGTAACCTTCACAAGGTTATTCCTTGCATCGTATTCAAACGATGTTTCGTAGCCTGTGGCATCTGTCATTGCAATCATGTTTCCGCCTGCGGAATATCCATAGCAGGTGCGGTTTCCGTTGCCATCTGTCAGAACCACCACATTGCCCTCTGCATCATACTCATAGGCCTCTGCCAATTTGCCATCTGCGCAAATACGCACGGGGCGGTCAATGCTGTCATATTCAACAGTCCATTTGCCGCCGTTTTCGTTAATGATGGCAACAATTCTCTCCGCCTCATCATATTCGTAGGTAGTAGAGGCTCCGCTTCTTTCCGAAACAGTTTTCAGCAAACCGCCGGGGTAGTATTCTCTTCTTTCCTTGATGCCCAGTTTATCCTCAATCTGTGTCACCTGGCCCATTGCGTTATAAGTATATTTCTGCTCATAACCGCAACGGTCTGTGAGAGAAACAACTCGTCCGAGTGAATCAAACTCCTGCAAAGTTTCAGAACCATCGGGATGGGTTACGCAGGTTTCTCCACCATGAGCATTATACTCTGCCCTTGCAACCCTGCCCATAGGATCAGTAACTTCCACAGGTCTGTTAAGTTCGTCGTAGGCAATCTTGTGCACACCGCCTTCGGGGTCTGTGCGCTGTGTCATATTGCCGCCCGCATCATATTCAAATCTGTTTTCGCAACCCTCTGCATCCACAGCCGAGATCATATTATTCATCTCGTCATAGGCAAAGCTTTCCTCTCCTCCATCTGCGTTGATCATACGGATCAGATTCCACATCAGGTCATATTGGAACTGTGTAACATTTCCGTCAGGATCTGTTAACGTTTCAATCTTATTCATAGATGTATACGCCGCACGGGTGATACTGCCGTTGCCGTCAGTGTATTCGGTAACATTACCGCTTTCATCATATTTATAAGTCTTTTTATAGCCCATTGCATCGACGGAGGCAATAATTCTGTCTGCATCATCGTATGTAAATACCGTTTCATTACCAAGCGCATCCGTGGTCTTCACAACGCGATGCAGATTATCGTATTCATACCCGATTTTTCCGCCCATTGTGTTTGTTGCGGTTTTTACATGTCCATACTCATCGTACTCAAAATACTGAACACTGCCGTCAGGCTGAGTGCAGGAAACAACATTTCCTTTTTCATCGTACTCATAACAGGTCTTACCGCCCATTCCATCAGTTAAATCCGCAATTCTACCGCCTTCGTCATAAGAAACGGAATACTGCAGTTCACCATTAAGCGATGCAGAAAGCACCTGTCCGCGCTGATTATATGTCAGTGTCAGCACATCCCTGCGGGCATTGATGTATTCTACCACATTTCCCTTTTCATCATATGTATAAAAACTGGTGTTTCCGCGTCTGTCTATAAACGCATCCTGCTGATTATGTTTGTTATATGTGGAAATTTCACTGCCGCAAGGATACACTGTTTTCAGGTTGCGGTTAAAAGCATCGTGATAATATGTAATTACTGCGCCATTCTGCTGTATCATATCCACAGAACGCTCTTCATCGTGATAAACATAAGAAACCATACCGCCATCTGCAAAAGTCTGTGCCACAACGCGGTCGCGGTTATCATATTCATTCATAAGGGTTCTGATTCCTCTGCCGTTGGTAATCAGAGTCAACAGACCCTTCTCATTGTAGCCGTATTTCACATTGTCAACATCACCATAGCTGACAGATACCATTCTCCCGTTTTCTACCTGGATATCAACCCTTCTGCCGCTTAAATCGGTAACGCAGCATAAACAGCCGCAGCCGTCATATTCAAAGGCGTAGTAATCCCCTGCCTCATTAAGAACTTTTACAAGTCTATGCGCACTATCGTACTCAAGTGTAACCCTGTCCTCTGACATATTTTCGCAGGAAACAAGATATCCTTTTTCGTCAAAAAGCCATTTCATCTGTTGGTCATCAACCAGACAATAGCCCTCGGAAATCTTTTCAAGGGCACCGAAAGTACCGTTTATAGAAACAAATTTGCCGTCATCCTCAGCAAAAAGCTGCTCTGAACCATCGTAGCGTTCAACTGCAATATGGTCATCCATCCGACGCAGATGTATCTCGTAATTATGAATCCATCCGATACCCAAAACGCCCTTGTTGTCATTGTTACTATTATAGAACATATGAAAAGACATAGGTACAGAGGAATCTATCTGTAAATAGTCTTTTTCAAGGACAAAATTGCCGTTGGCAAGATTTACAGGGTCAGCGCTGAAAGAACAGCCAGGATTGTTGATACCCTTGGGGTCTTTCATCATCAACACCGAACCCGATACATGGTCAAGTTTCTTCTGGGCATCAGCATCTCCTGAAATACCTTTTGCCAGCAATGAATCTATTTCCTCAAAACTGCGTGCACTTGTCTTGGCAATAGCAGCACCCTGTTTAAGAGAATCTACAACCGTGCCGAAACTCTTTTGAGCCGATGAAATCTTTCCGGAAAAATTATGCGCAAGATTTTTGCTCCAGTTATTATTCACCTGTTTCATAACAGAATCCACGCCTGAAGCCAACGCATCGTATTCTTTTTCCAAAGCGTCCATCTCTCCTGCCTGTTGCAGAAGTTCGGAGGGCGTAAGTTTTATTTTATCCATAGTTTTATCTCCTTTCAGAATCCACTCGGCATTTTATCTATTTATTCTACAAATCGAATAATTATTTTATACAATATACATATACATTATACGCCACCGTTCATGGCAAGTCAACAAAATCATATAAAAAACAGACAGCCTCGTCAGAAACATCCGAAATGTAGTATATAATCAAAAATATCTATCGACATATTGATAAACACAAGATAATGTATTATACTTAAAATATAATTAATTGGTAATGTTTTCAAAACACTTTTAAATATAGGAGGAAACTCACAAATGGCAAAGTCACCTTGTGTCGTCTGCGGAAAAGAATTAGGTCTTTTATCTGGTAAATTTATAATTTCTGATGGTGTGGTTTGTAATCATTGTTTGAGTAGCGCAGGTGTTTCTTCTTTGCACAATGCACTTTCATTCAACCGAGAATCAATTAATAATTATATATCTGCTCGAAAAACGCTTGTCAAAAACTTTCGTAGTACTAAATCAATAGGAACATATATTCACATAGACGAAAACAATAAAGCATTTAAAATTGGTAAAAACATATTTGCTTACGACAATCTTTTGAGTTTCGAACTTTTGGAGGATGGACAAAGTGTAACAAAGGGAGGTTTAGGAAACGCAGTCGTTGGCGGATTGCTATTCGGTGGTGTTGGCGCTATTGTTGGCGGTGTTACCGGTAGTAAAAAATCTAAAGGTATTTGTAACTCCATGAAACTCCGTGTTTCTCTAAAAAACGCCCATAAAGATATTATGTATATCAATTTCATATCTGTCGAAACTAAAACAAATAGTTTTCTATACAAAGATGCACAAAAACAAGCACAAAAATGCATAACTGCATTAGAAACAATTATTGATACAAACCAAAGCAATCGTATTAATCAAGGTACACAATCACATTCAGTAGCAGATGAAATACTAAAATTCAAGCAACTCCTCGATCAGGGAATTATTACTCAAGAAGAATTCGATACAAAGAAGAAACAGTTGTTGGATTTATAATACACAACACATAAAAAAGGACTATGACGTTTCGTGTCATAGTCCTTATATTTTATCAGTAGAGTTTTGCGCCGGCGGGGATGCGGTTGGATACCATGAGGAGGTTGAGCTTCTCCTCGCCTTCCTCGGTGTGAATTGCAGAGAGGAGCATACCGTTTGACTCAATGCCCATCATTGCTCTGGGGGGCAGATTTGTGATGGCGATGAGGGTTTTGCCGATGAGTTCCTCGGGCTCGTAGTATGCGTGGATACCGGAGAGGATTACTCTCTCTTTGTCTGTGCCGTCGTTGAGAGTGAACTTCAGGAGTTTCTTTGACTTGGGCACTGCCTCGCAGGAGAGAACCTTCACTGCTCTGAAGTCGCTCTTTGAGAATGTCTCAAAGTCTACGCAGTCCTCAAAGAGGGGCTCAATCTGAACCTTGGAGAAGTCGATTACCTCTTCCTTCTCCTCTTCTGCGGCGGCGGGCTTGAGGTTCTTTCTGCCGTCGTCAATGGGCTTCATTGTGGGGAACAGCAGAACGTCGCGGATGGAAGCGGAGTCTGTGAGGAGCATAACAAGACGGTCAATTCCCATACCCATACCGCCTGTGGGGGGCATGCCGTAGGAAAGTGCTGTGATAAAGTCCTCATCGATTTCGTTAGCCTCATCGTCGCCTGCCTCGCGGAGCATCATCTGATGCTCAAAGCGGGAGCGCTGGTCGATGGGGTCGTTGAGCTCGGTGTAAGCATTGGCAAGCTCTCTGCCTGTTACAAACAGCTCGAAGCGGTCAACCAGGAGAGGATTGCTCTCCAGACGCTTGGTAAGGGGAGACACCTCTACGGGATAGTCTGTGATGAATGTGGGCTGGACGAGTTTATCCTCAACATACTCCTCGAAAGCGGAGTTGAGGATGTTACCCCATGTGTCGGTGGGTTTTACTTCAAGGTTCAGAGTCTTTGCAACTTCCTTTGCCTTTTCGGTATCGCCCATAAACTCGCCGAAATCAACGCCTGAATACTTCTTGACTGCGTCAATCATAGTCATTCTTGCGAAGGGGAGCTTGAGGCTTACTGCCTCGCCCTGATATGTGATTTCATCTGTGCCGTTGGCGGCAATTGAACATCTGTTGACAATTTCTTCTGTTCTCTGCATCATACCGCGCAGGTCGGTGAATGCCTCGTAAATCTCAATACTGGTAAACTCGGGGTTGTGCTTGACATCCATACCCTCGTTTCTGAAGAGTCTGCCGATTTCGTAAACTCTCTCCATACCGCCTACGATGAGTCTCTTCAGGTAGAGCTCTGTGGCGATTCTCAGGTACATATCAATGTCCAGAGTGTTGTGGTGAGTAATGAAGGGGCGTGCGTTTGCACCGCCTGCAATAGTGGAGAGAACGGGAGTCTCAACCTCAAAGTAGCTGTTGGAATCCAGATAGCTTCTGATTTCGCTGACGATTCTTGTACGCTTCTTGAAAGTCTCCATAACGTCGGGATTCATAATCATATCAACGTATCTCTGACGGTAACGGAGGTCGGGGTCCTTGAGACCGTGGAACTTCTCGGGAAGAGGAATCAGGGACTTGGCAAGGAGCTTCACCTCTTTGGAGTGAATGCTCACCTCACCCATCTGGGTTCTGAATACGAAGCCCTTGATCTCGACGATATCGCCGATGTCCCACTTTTTGAGACCTGCATAAGCTTCCTCGCCCAGATCGTCAAACTTGGAGAAAATCTGAATCTTGCCTGTGACATCCCACAGGTCCATGAACATAACCTTGCCCTTGCCGCGCTTTGACTTGATTCTGCCGGCAACGCAGACGGTCTTGTCCTCGTAATTCTCAAAATTATCTGTTATATCCTTGGCATAAGTATCTCTGTCGGAGGTGTTGACCATAAAGGGGTCAGAGCCTGCATCCTGCAGAGCCTTGAGCTTGTCCATTCTTATCTGCTGCTGTTCGCTGACATTCTCGAAAGCCGCGCTGTTCTTCTGATTATTCTCGCTCATATCAAAATTCCTTTCCGTTAGGTTATAAAAGGTGAAAAGGGCGACCAAAGCCGCCCGAAAAATCACTTATTTTAAGATTTCAAGCACCTTGAATCCCATAACTCCTGCGGGAGTATCAATCTCGGCAACATCGCCGACTTTACGACCCAGAAGGCCCTTGCCCACGGGAGATTCATCGGAAATCTTGAACTCTCTGGGGTTTGCCTCGTTGGAGCCTGTGATGCGATAAGTAACCTCTTTGCCTGCGGTGATGTTCTCAAGTCTTACCTTGGAGCCCACGCGGACAATTTCACTGGAGATTTCATTTTCGTCAATGACAACTGCAACCTTGAGAGTAGCCTCGATAGTGGCAATTCTTGCCTCCAGGATAGCCTGCTCGTTCTTTGCGTCGTCGTACTCGCTGTTTTCGGAGAGGTCGCCGTAAGAACGTGCAACCTTGATTTTCTCTGCAATTTCTTTTCTTTTTTCGCCTTTGAGAAGGTCCAGCTCTTCCTCAAGCTGTTTGAGACCCTCAGCGGTAATCATTATGGATTTTGCCATTTGGGACAGATCCTTTCATTTATAATTACGATTTTATAACACAACTTATATTATATGATTTATTGCGCTCAATGTCAAGAGCAGTATTATGCTATTTCTCGGCGATTTCTCCTCTTATTCCTGAAAGTGCTCCTCCAGATGACGTCCCAGTGAAACATAGGTCTGGCTGTCCCTTTCCGAGTGGCACATAAGCGGCACCAGAGAGCCAAGATTATAGAGCCCTGCCAGAGTATAAAGCCCTGCCGCCATAAGTTCTCCGTCGGTGATATACTCATCCCACTCCCTCTCGATTTCGGGGAGTTTTACTGTGTATCGGCTGTATACCCGACAAGGAATCTCCACCACAGGCGGTGACGAAGTGAGGAGTACCGCTTCCCTTTTCGGGGAGAAAGCCCTATCCACCGCGGAGGGGGCAATTATCAGAGAGCAGGACGAGAGGGAGTTTATCCGTCGGCTGACAAAGGGTGCAGCCCCCCTCTCCCACATCAATCGCCTTACCTCTGCTTCGTAAAGCTTAGTGTTATCCGTCACCACGGTAAACTTCCCCACCAGTTCCAGAAAAGCCTCACACACAGGAGCATAGTCTCCGCTTCTATCATAGAGTCCCACCTTTATATGGCGTGCTGTACTACTCATCGCCTGAAGGCAGGCAACCGCCATATTGATGCTCATCCGCCCTCGGTAAAGTGCAGGGGAAAACATGGTTATCTGAGGAGAGAGCACCTCCACGCGGGAAAAATTAAGCAGGTTACCTCTTCCCTCTTTTGCCCTGCGGGCTATTCTCTTTCCGCTTATTCTCCCGTTTCGGCAGATATATCTCAGGTGTCTCACAGGCACATTCATAATGCTCCCCTTCCTCACTTTCAGGGAGTTTACGGGGAGTATTGTGATGGGACACTTTCTCCACAGAGAATTCTCTCTGTCCTCAACCGTCAGAATAGTCAGCATAAAAAACCTCCCGCGTGTACTTTTTTCAAGTATATGCGGGAGATAAATCAATTATTAAGATTAGTTTTTGCCCTCTGTATTCAGAATGACAACAGCGTCGCCGTTTGAGAGCACATCCACAATGTAGCCGTTGGAAGACTTATATTCGCTTTCCTTGTACTCCTGGGCGGTGAGATAGATTACATCCTCACCCAGCGCCTCACAGTATGCCTCGCATATTGCTCTCTGAATGGCCTCTTCGTCTTTTTCGCCGTTGTATTTTTCTCTCACAAAGCCATCCACCTCCGAGAGGGAGGAAAACATTGCCTGTTTCTCGGCAAGCTCGGTGAGGTCCTTATTGAGGGAAAAGTACGCAAAAATATATGCCGCCGAGAAGGCTATTGCCGCAGCAATAAGCACCGCGGTAATCACTACGGGAAGGGATATTTTCCTGCTCATTATAATCTCTCCTTGAAAGTAAGATTACACTTTGAAATTACATATAGGGATACTCGGACATGGGGTCGTAGCGAGTGCCGTAATATCTCGCCTCAAAGTGGAGGTGAGGTCCTGTGGAGTAGCCTGTGGAGCCTGCATAGCCGATAACCTGACCTGCTGATACATACTCGCCTGAATAAACTGTGGGATAGCTCATATGGGCATAGATGGTAGCCTTGCCGTCGCCGTGGTCTATCCAGACATAGTTGCCCCAGCCGCCGTTACATCCGCAGCTGCCCCATTTGCCCCAGTTGTGCTCGCACCAGCTGTAACTGTCAATAACGGTACCTGACTGAGCCGCCACAATGGTGGTACCCATAAAGCCCGAGCCTGCGATGTCTATTCCGCCGTGATAGTAGCCTGTTCGCTCCTCGTAAAACTGGGAGCTGAGCCAGTAATATCCGGGTGTGGGCCATACCCAGCCGCCGTCAGCGGGAGGAGTTACCCCCTGATTGTTATTATTGTTATTGTTCTGCTGATTCTGGGATGCATAGTAGTCCTGAATCTTCTGCTCATTCTCGGACTGGGAATCCTGAATAGCATCAAGATGCCCTGCCGCATCCTCCTTCTTGCCGTAAAGGGATGCCAGTGCCTCCTCGTGTTCTGCAAGGAGAGCGTTGAGTTCTGCCTGCTTTGCAGCAAGTTCAGCCTCCTCTGCCTCCAGCACCGCCAGGTCGGCATTGAGCACCTCAACCTCGGCATTGATGGAGTCCATCTGCACCTCCAGTTCATCCAGAAGCTGACTGTCCTTTTTGTTCATACTGTCAAGAAGCTGAACCTTATCAACAAAGTCGTTGAAATCGGAAGCTCCCAGAATAATCTCCAGAGTGGACACATCACCTGCGATATAAAGGGCGCGCAGACGCTGTCTGAAAAGCTCCATATTCGCCTCAGCCTCAGCCTCCAGAGCAGAAATCTCGCTTTTCTTGTCTGCGATGCTGCCCTCGATAGCTGCGATTTTCTCCCTGCTGAGAGCTATGTCGGAGTTAACTACGGCAACCTTGGAGGCAACCGCATCAACCAACTCCTGCTGCTTGTCAATGTCACCTTGCAGGGAGTCAATAACCGCCTGATACTCCTGCGCCTCCTGCTTCAGCCTGTCCTGTTCAGCCTGAAGGTCGCTGAGAGTATCCGCGCTGGTCATAATAACCGCGCCCAGCACCATCACCAGTGCAAGTGCTGCGGATAGAATTTTCTTAAACATCAGATCACCTCGTAAACGATGACTCTTTACTATTATTTTACCAACCGAGGAGCTCGTTGCCCTCTTTTCTCAGGTATCTGCCGATAGAGAGCATACTGCCCAGAGCACCTATGATAATACCTGCCGCAACAAATGCGAGGCTCACATAAACGCCTACCTCGGAATACTTCACCATATCAAACTGTGCAATACTCTGCACCGACTTCATAATGGCATCATAGAGGAACACCATAAGCACCGATGTGGTGATACCTGAAATGGCGCCGATGGTCATACCCTCCACAATAAAGGGGATACGCACAAAGGTATCGGTAGCGCCCACGGACTTCATTATGCTTATCTCGAAGCGACGTGCATACATTGTCATTCTGATGGTATTGGAGATAATGAAAATTGATACAAGTGTAAGTGCCAGCACAATCCAGAAGCTCATAGCGTTCACAAGTTTCTGAAGGCTTGTGAGTTTCTCGGCGATTTCTCTGGTGTCGCGGACGGACTCAACGCCCTGTACCTTCATAATATTCTCCACCGTCTGGTCATACAGAGAAAGGTCCTCCATAGTAACATCCACCGCATGAGGCAGGGGGTTGCCCTCGCCGATAAGCTGGTTGAAGATGTCCTCTCTGAGGGTTTCCTGATAGTCCTTGATAGCCTCATCCTTGGAGACAAACTCGGTCTTTACAACGTTGTCTATTCTCTTGATATCTTCTTCTATATAGCGTGCCTCGTCATCCAGCACATCCATAGAAAGGAAAACTCTGGTGACGTTGGTGCCGCCGATTTTGTCAACTGTATTTGAAACATTGAGAGAAAGCAGAGACGCCGCACCTGTCAGCAAAAGACAGGAGATAAGCACACCCACAGAGGCAATACTCATCATACGGTTGGTCCAGATACTCTTGATGCCTTCTTTCAGCAAATATCCCAGTCCGCTCAGATTCATACCTGTCCCCCCTCAATAGGCTTAATCTCCATAGTATCCTCAACAACCACACCCTTATCAATGGTAATGCAGCGGCTGTTGAAACTGTGGACAAGATTATGCTCATGGGTAACAATAAGAACGGTGGTGCCGCGCTTGTTGATTTCATGAAGCAGCTCGATAATTTCATAGCTCATCTCGGGGTCTACGTTACCCGTAGGCTCGTCGGCAATAATCATCTGGGGATTATTCACCAGAGCACGTGCCAGTGCCACTCTCTGCTGTTCACCGCCCGAGAGCTCGCTGGGGTAGTTCTCTGACTTGTTCTCCAGACCCACAAGCTCCAGAATATAGGGAACTCTCTTCTTGATAGCACGGGGACGCGCACCTACGGCACGCATGGCAAAGGCCACGTTCTCATAGACGGTCATCTTATCAATAAGTCGGAAGTCCTGGAAAACTATGCCCATTGAACGTCGGAGCATGGGAACTTTTCTGCGTTTGAGTTTCTCAAGCTGCATATCATTGACGATGATGGAGCCCGAGGTGGGAGTCTCCTCGCGCATAATCAGCTTGAGGAAGGTGCTCTTACCTGCACCGGAGGAGCCCACAATAAACACAAACTCGCCTTTTTCTATGACAAGGCTCACCTGATTCAGCGCGTGGGTTCCTGTATGGTAAACCTTGGATACATTGCGGAATTCAATCATTTTCTTACCTGCCTTTTCGGGTCACATATACATATATTATATAACGCAAATATGACAAGCACCTGAAACACCCTGGGGTATCAGGCGGAAAAATCTGTCATTTTTCTTCTCATTCTAAAATCGCTTTGCACGCAGCTTAACATAAGTAAAGTTTCGTACAAAGCGAATCAAAGCTTTTTAAAAATTAAAATTGTGAGGGACTTGCAGAGAGGTACTTCTTAACCATAAGTGCTACCTTGAACACAATGGCGTCCTCAAACTCACGGAGGTCAAGACCTGTGAGCTTCTTGATTTTTTCAAGTCTGTACACCAGAGTGTTACGGTGAACAAAGAGCTTTCTGGAAGTCTCGGAAACGTTGAGGTTGTTCTCAAAGAACTTCTGGATTGTAAAGAGTGTCTCCTGGTCGAGGCTCTCGATGGAACCGCGCTTGAAGACTTCCTTGAGGAACATATCACAGAGAGTGGTGGGCAGCTGATACACAAGTCTTGCAATACCAAGATTGTCGTAGCTTACAACTGCGCGCTCTGTGTCGAACACCTTGCCTACCTCAAGAGCAACCTGAGCCTCCTTGAAGGAATGAGCCAGATCCTTGATACCTGTAACAGGTGTACCGATACCGACATTGCAGTGAGTATAGAACTCGCTGGAAAGGGTATCAACAATGGAGCTTGCCAGTTTCTCCAGGTCGCGGCTGTCAATACCGGACTTGATTTCCTTAACAAGAGCGATGTCTGTCTCGTTGATATTGATAACGAAATCCTTTGTCTTGTCGGGGAAGAGATTCTGGACTATATCATAAGCGGAAATATCGGTCTTGGATGTAATCTTGATGAGCATACAAACTCTGGTTACATCGTTTGAGAAATGGAGTTCTCTTGCCTTTATATAAATATCACCGGGGAGAATATTATCGAGAATAACGTTCTTGATGAAGTTGCTTCTGTCATATTTCTCGTCATAATACTGCTTGATGCTGGAAAGAGAAACCGCAAGAAGCTGAACGTATTTCTGAGCAATCTCGTCGGAGCCTGAAACGAAAACAGCATAGTCAGCACGGGTGCTGTTGCCGAAAGCCTTGTAGGTGCAACCGTTGATTACAAAAGGAACGGTAGCGCTCAAGGTCTCGGAATTGATATTCTCGTTAACCTCACCGATACGACCCAGTTCTGAACAGGCGATGACTACGGAAGTCTCGTCCACAACGCCCACGACTCTGTCGATAGCGTCCTTCATCTGATGAATAATACCCTGAAACAATCTGTTAGACATAAGCTTGCCTCCGCATATTAATATTAGATATAGTCAAAATCCCCACTTGTTTGGAGAAATGATACCAAAATGCAACTGATATCATATACATATTACACAAAAAAATTTTAAATTGCAACCTTTTTTCAAAAAAAAACTTATTTTTTTATCAAAAATGCTGAATTTTATATTTTGTCTGGAGAAAAATAATCTCTGCTCTTTCCAAATTCCCTTTTTTTGCACCCGTATCCCACCTCATTCGCAGGGCTTCCTTTCGGTTTGCAGGGCGGATAATATCCGCCCGCACGTCACCGCAGGGAGCATATCGCGTGCCACAGCACATATCGAATGAAACATATCGGAAATCCGCAGGATTTATCTCGATGAAAAAATGTTTTCAAATAAATGATAGTGTCAATGTGGATTCGTAGGGGTGAACTACGTTCGCCCGCGGGAAGTCCCAGACCTCCCCTACGGGAGAGAGGATAAGTCGATATAAATTCACAGACAGATATCGCAAAGGAAAGGTTCTCCACCTCATCCGTCACCTGCGGCGACACCTTCCCCTCCAGGGGAAGGCTTATCCGGGTCGCTCTCCTCTATGATGGTATATGCAGTTTCGCAGGCGGCAGGTTGCCGCCCCTACATTTATTACCTTTCCTTCTTCCCTCTTACCTTTTACCTCAACTCGCCGCCTCTACATTTGAGAGGTGCCCAGCCTATGATGCAGAGATTTGTATCAACGTCAAATCCCACGGAAAACAAAAAAAGCAGCAGAGGAAAACTCTGCTGCTCTATGTTTTGTTTGATTATATACCGTCAGATATATCAGTTTACAATTGTCTGCTCTGTTTCCTTGTCGAAGATGTGAATCTTGTCAAGAGCAAAAGCAATCTTGATGCTGTCGCCGGGTTTTGCTGTGGATGTAGGAGCAACACGTGCAGTGATGGGAACGCCGTTGATATTTACATAGAGGTAAATCTCAGCACCCATAAGCTCGGTAACATCTACTGCTGCCTCGATAACGCTGTCGCCTGCCTTTGCGATGAACTCGGGCTCATCGTGAACGTGCTCGGGACGGATACCAAAGCGAACTTCCTTGCCGATGTAGTCGTTGAGAGCGCCGTTTGCGTTCTTCTCAGCGGGAAGCTTGATCTCGTACTTGTCAAACTTGAGGGCAACGCCGTCACCCTTCTTTACGAGAGTAGCATCAACGAAGTTCATCTGGGGAGAACCGATGAAGCCTGCTACGAACTCATTGCAGGGCTTGTCGTAGAGGTTCTGGGGAGTATCAACCTGCTGAATGAAGCCGTCCTTCATAACAACGATTCTGGTACCCATTGTCATAGCCTCTGTCTGGTCGTGAGTAACGTAGATGAATGTTGTGCCAAGTCTCTGATAGAGCTTGGAAATCTCAGTTCTCATGTTAGCACGGAGCTTTGCGTCAAGGTTGGAGAGAGGCTCGTCAAGAAGGAATACCTTGGGATCACGAACGATAGCACGACCCAGAGCAACACGCTGTCTCTGACCACCGGAGAGAGCCTTGGGACGTCTGTCCAGATACTCTTCGATGCCGAGGATTCTTGCTGCTTCCTCAACTCTTCTCTTGATTTCTGCCTTGGGGAGCTTTCTGAGCTTGAGGCCGAAAGCCATATTGTCATAAACAGACATGTGGGGATAGAGAGCGTAGTTCTGGAATACCATTGCGATATCTCTGTCCTTGGGAGCTACGTCGTTACAGAGCTTGTCACCAATCCAGAGCTCACCCTTGGAGATGTCCTCGAGACCTGCAACCATACGCAGAGTTGTAGACTTACCACAACCGGAGGGACCAACCAGGATGATAAACTCCTTGTCCGCAATTTCAAGGTTGAAGTCTGTAACTGCGGTAACGCCGCCGTCATAGATTTTGTACACATGTCTTAATGATACATTTGCCATTTTTGTAAACCTCCATATCGTAAAAAGCAATACTTTTACAGATTATTATTTAATCTACATAATAATATAGCACTTTTCCTCGCATTTTACCATTAATGTTTTCACTAAATATTAAGACAATATTTTATATAAAACGAACATATAGCAAAAATTTGCCCAAGCAACCGCTTGTATTTTTGGTAAAATCTCATATATAGGGTGTTTACTGCAAATTCACATCAAGATAATGTATCCGTCGGCGCAGATATTGTTTTATGCAGCATCGGTTTTTTCCCGATTCGCAGGGAAAGCATACGCTGCAATCACCCTGCCCTCCCGAGTCAGCATTACCCCCGAATACACCCCCTGCTTGCCTCTCAGCTCAAAGATATAACGGACACCCTCAAGCCCCGTAAAACCGCCCTGCAAAGGGACCAGCAGGCATCCCCCTTCTTCCTTCACCGGAATCTCCTGCGGAACCTTCACCCCGGCAAAGCTTACAAGCTCGGCCTCAAATCCGAATTGTCGGAAAAACGCCTCTCTGTCCTCCCTGCTCTCTGCCAGAAGACTGCACTCCCCTGCACCCTCACAGAACGCGGTGTCATCAGGTTTGCGAAAAGCGTACACCAGAAGCACAGACAGCACCGCAACCCACATCGCAACAGATACGGCAACCACCGCTATCAGGAGAATTCTGCGTTTTTTTCCGCCGCTTTCTTTATTCTTTATTCGCACAAAAGAAAAGAACATCCGTCTCACCTCACAAAATTATATGAGGCAAGGGGATGCCCGATGATACTTATGTCGGATATTAAATTTCCTTCGTTACAATGTGCTCTGTATTCAAAGGGAGATTCTTCAGTTTTTCGGGATAAAACACAGGGAACATCTTAATCTCCCCAAGTTTTTCAAGAGGTATCCAGTGCATATATTCCCTGCCTGTTGACGAGACACTCTCCACGGTAATTTCCTTTTTGCCCTGAGGCTTCATCAGAAAATGCAGGCACACCTCGTGGAAAGTAAGATTATCATTGATAACCTTGTCCACAAAGAAATTCTCCTGCACAAAGAGCAGCCTGTCCACCTGGTAGTGAATTCCTGTTTCCTCAAAGACCTCGCGTTTTACGGCTTCTTCGGCAGTCTCCCCCATTTTTACGGCACCGCCGACGCTGTAATAGTAATCCGCTATGTCATTTTTTGCAAGGAGCAGGCATCCGTCCTCCACAATAACCGCTCCCACCCGAAGCTGAAAGCGGTTGTTATTCTCGTCAAATCTTAAATCCCTGTCCATTACACTTCACCAAAAAGCAGTTTTTCGAGTTCCTTCACACTATCAACAAACACCGTAGCACCCTCGGCTTTCATAGTTTCCACAGTGCCGTAGCCGTAGTTCACAGCCACAAAATCCACCCCTGCGATTCTCGCACCCTTGGCGTCGAATTTGGTGTCGCCTATCATAATCACCTTGTCCTTGAGAGTACCTCCCAGAGTCTTTGCGGCAAAGGGGATAATGTCCTCTTTTTCCTTTCTCTCAGGGGTGCCGTCGGAGCCGCAGAGGGCATCAAAATACTTTGTGATATCCAGAAATCTGCACACTTTATCCACAGACTGCTGGTGCTTTGAGGAGCATATCGCCACCTTCGCGTCGCTATCTCTGAGCCTTACGAGGAGTTCCTCGGTGCCCTCAAAGAGTTTGTTGAGGGGTTCTCCCTCGGTGTCGTAAATACGAAGATATATGGAGAGTGCCTCCTTTGCCTCCTCCTCGCTGAGACCGCATAAATTCTGAAAGGTATCCACCAGGGGTGGGCCGATATATCGGCTGTAATCCGAAAGGTCGGGACACTCCCTGCCCATTTCATCAAGGGTCAGCTCAATACATCTTTTGATTCCGGGGGCACTCTCGGAGATAGTGCCGTCCAAATCAAAGAGCACATAATCATAAATACAATTCATTCTGTCACCACTTTTTTGAGTATTATTATCTTGTATATCCGAAGAAAATATGTTAATATATATTTTACTATGTTTTGAAGTCACTTTCAACTCTTTTTGAAAAGGATGAGCCTATGGCACAGACAAAACGTATACACACCCTGGATGAAATCCGCGGCTTCTGCGTGTTCTGTATGGTTTTTGACCATGCGCTATTCACTCTGGGATATATGTTCGGCGGAGAATTCGCCCGGGATGCCTTTGATTTTTTCACATTCATAAGTCCTGCTTTTGCGGCGACTTTCATAATGATATGCGGCATCTCCTGTTACTTAAGCAGAAGCAACCTCAGGCGTGGAATTAAAATCCTCTCGGCTGCTCTGGTTGTATCGCTGGTAACACTCGTTGTCACCCCCGATGCGCCCATCGTCTTCGGTATCCTGCATCTGCTGGGAAGTTCGGTGCTGCTCTATATTCCCTTAAGGAGGCTTCTGGACAAAATCCCCCCGGGACTTGGTATTGCCCTGTCTGCGGTGCTGTTCTTCCTGACATACTCCGTCTCTGACGGCAAACTCGGCACGGAGCCCCTGACCATAGAACTGCCCCGCACCCTCTACGAGAGCGGATACTTTATGATTTTCGGCTTCCGTAAACTCTCCAGTGCTTATTCCGACTATTTCCCCCTTCTGCCCTGGGTGTTTGCCTTCTTCTCGGGATGTTTCCTCGGAAGATTCGCAAAGGAGGAAAAGTTCCCCGAATTTATGTACAAAGCCCGTATTCCCTTCTTCTCTATGCTGGGCAAGAGCGCATTCCTGGTTTACATTGCACATCAGCCCATTGCATACGGAATATTCTATATAATCTCACTTCTCGGAGGTATCTGATATGAAACTCGGTATTGTAGGACTGCCCAATGTTGGCAAAAGTACACTTTTCAATGCAATTACCAATGCAGGCGCACAGTCTGCAAACTATCCCTTCTGCACCATCGAGCCCAACGTGGGCGTGGTTGCGGTTCCCGACAAACGTCTGGATAAACTGGCAGAGATGTATGACCCTGACAAATACACCCCTGCCACCATCGAATTCGTTGACATCGCAGGCCTTGTAAAGGGTGCATCCCGCGGCGAGGGTCTGGGAAACAAGTTCCTCTCCAACATCCGCGAATGCGACGCCATTGTTCACGTTGTAAGATGCTTTGAGGACAGCGATATTATCCACGTTGAGGGCAGTGTTGACCCTGCGCGTGACATCGAGACCATCGACCTTGAGCTTATCCTCTCCGACGTTGAGATGATTGAAAGAAGAATCGACAAGGCGCAGAAAATGGTGAAGGCTGACAAGAAATATCAGGCAGAGGTGGACTTCTTCAAGAGAGTCCTTGCCACCCTCAACGAGGGACATTCCGCCCGTTCGGTAGAGTGCAGCGAAGAGGAGGCGGCTCTGCTCGCCACCTGCGCACTGCTTTCAAACAAGCCCATTATCTATGCCGCAAATATGAGCGAGGGTGACTTTGCAAACGGCGTTGAGAACAACGCAGGCTTCAAGAAGGTTCAGGAAATCGCCGCTACGGAGGGTGCCGCTGTGCTTCCCATCTGTGCCCAGACCGAGGCTGAAATTGCCCAGATGGATATGGAGGACAAGATTATGTTCCTTCAGGACATGGGACTTGAGAGTTCAGGACTTGACCGCCTTATCAACGAGTGCTATGCACTTCTGGGACTTATCTCCTACCTCACCGCAGGCAAGCAGGAGGTGCGCGCATGGACTATCAAGCTGGGTACCAAGGCTCCCGGTGCCGCAGGTAAAATCCACACCGACTTCGAGCGTGGCTTCATCCGTGCCGAGGTTATCGCATACGACGACCTTATCGCCTGCGGCTCTATGACCGCCGCCAAGGAAAAGGGTCTGGTACGAAGCGAAGGCAAGGAATACGTTATGAAAGACGGCGACGTGGTGCTCTTCCGCTTCAATGTTTAACGGATAAACTGAATATCATACATAAAATAACCCCGCAACGTAAATTTCGTTGCGGGGATTTTTATTCAGAGTCACAAGACTTCCTCCGTGGTGTCCGAAGAGGGATTTGCGGCGGCAAAGAGGGCGTCTCCTCACACTTATCCACTTTTACATCTGCCTCTGCCTCATCCGTCACCTGCGGCGACACTTTCTCCTCGGCAGGAAGGCGTGGGAGGTTTATTTTTGGAAATAAAAAAACAACCACCCTATTGGGTGGCTGCTTTTATGTGTTGGCATCTTCCTATCTTCCCAGGCCGTCACCAGCCAAGTATTTTCGGCACTACAGGGCTTAACTTCCGTGTTCGGAATGGGAACGGGTGGACCCCCTGCGTCATCAACACCAACTCGTCTTCTCTCGAAGCGACTTGCTTATTATATGCTATCTTTCTCAAAAAGTCAACCCCTTTTTTCAAATTTTTTTAAAAAATTTTATTTATGTCAAAATATACAAATTTTAGTCAAATTATTTGACTATCCGTCAAAATAATAGTAATATGTATATGTATATATTAATTACAGTTTACAAGGCACTCTTTGTGCCCTCTATTTTCACGGAGGTTTACCTGATATGTCTAAAAGAATTCTTGCAGTAATCCTGTGCATTCTTACCGTGACAGGACTTTCGCTCTGTCTCAGCGGTTGCAACGGCAAAAGTTCCAACTACCCCGTAACGGTAGGTCACACAAAAATCAAGAAGCAGCCCGAAAAGGTCTGTGTCCTCTCCGACAACATTGCTGACGTCATCTACTATCTGGGATATTCCACTCAGATTTGCGCCATCAGCGAGGAATGCACTCAGGAGGAAATTACCCGTTACAACGACAAAGTTGTGGTAGGAAGCGAAAGCGCTCCCGATGTAAACGCTATCATCAACAGCGGCGCCGAGATTGTCTTCACAGACAACGCTCTCTCCGAGAATGCTCTGGCAACTCTCGCAGATAACGGCATCGACGTAATCAATATGATTATCCCTGAGACCACAGAGCAGCTGAGCACCCTCTACATTACTCTGGGCACTATCCTCGCAGGAGCCACCGACGGCAAAACTATGGGAAGCACCTGCTACGACAGAGTTATGAGCACCCTCCAGAAAAACGAAGATGATGTCAGCGGCGACTCGGTTGTGAAGCTCTTCTGCTATCTCTATCTTGACGAATACGGCAACCTCTGCTCTTTCAGCAGCGAAACCGCAGAAGGATTTTTCCTTGAATATATGAGTGCTACCAATGTTGCCTCCAACTTCCCCGAAAAGAAGGTTGAGCAGAATATCTTAAAGCGCTCTAACCCCGAGTTCATTTTCTATGACAATGAGGAAGTACTGGAGTATCTCAAAAACAGCACCGCCCTCTCCTCAATGACTGCACTCAAAAACAACAACACCTTCCTTCTCCCCGTGACTTCCCTCCAGCGTCAGGGTGTAACCATTCTCAATACCCAGCGCTTTATGCTCTCAAAGATGTTCCCCAACAGCGAGTTCACTACCGTTACAGGTGAGTCCCTGGCAGAGCGCTACGGCATCGTCATTACCGACGAGACGGCTTTCGAGCCCGGCGCCGAGCACGCAGATATTATTATTATCCAGCAGAGACTTATGGATTTGGGATACCTTGTACTGGACGAAGGCGAGAGTCCCGTTGACTACTACGGCAACAAGACCACCGAAGCAGTAAAGGCATTCCAGACCGCCAACGGACTTGAGTCAACAGGCACCGCGGACAACGCAACCTTAAAGCTTCTCTTTGACTCCACAACACTCGGAGCAAACGGCTCCACCTTCATCCCCGGCACAATCACTCCCACAGAGCCTTCCACCGAGGAGACCACAGAAGGCCCCACCGAGAGCACCCAGGGTGCCTCTACCGGCGATTACAACATCGACCTTTCCGAGTACAAGACCTTTGATATGACAAGCCCTGCAAGCGAAGAAATCAGAGCTATCAACCAGCGTCTCAAGGACCTTGGATACCTTGAAGTAAGCCAAATCGGTGACGAGTACGACTGGATGACCTCCGAAGCGGTTGCAGCATTCCAGGAGGAAAACGGAATGTACGCCAGCGGCGGCTGCGACTACGACACACTCAAAGCCCTCTTCGGCGTGTAATTAATCAATCGGATAAATAATATAAACGGACGGAGATTAACCGTCCGTTTTTGTTTTACAGTTGCACACATTCGGGATAAACCCTTTTGATACAGCTTCCATCAGATATTTCCTTTTGCGGAAATGAGATAGGATGAAAACAAACAAAAAGCCACCGAGGCGGTACAGAATCCGCTTCGGTGGCTTTTTTATCTCTTTAATCAAATTTTATTCACGGCATTACTCTACCGTAACCACTCTGTCAGCTCTGCCTGTGCGGTTGAGACTGTCGGTGAAATAATATGAAACTATATATGTTCCCGCTTTGTTGCACATAACGTTGCCGTCAATGGTGATTCCCGAGGTATGCTTTGCACCGCAGGTGTCAATTGCCGCAACGCCGTTCATAGAGTCAAAGGCGCCGCCAAGTTTCACCACTGTATCCTCCACACCCTCAAAAGTGGGAACCTTATCCTTGTAGGGATTTTTGTCAGAGGGGTCGGTGGGGTCCCAGTTCATACTAAGGGAATTCTCTGTAAGTATCATAGGCTTGGGAGTGCCGATGGGAGACACGGACTTTTCGTAGACCTTGACTTTTGTGCCTTCTCCGCAGTTCAGGTAAATCCACTCTGCGTCTGCGGCTGAAAGCCAGATATCGCCCCTGGTACACTCTGTGCCGATTTTGTTATACTCCTCGGCAATAAGAAATGCCGCGCCCTCTTTGGTATAGGGAGGGGTGCAGAATCTGAACTCCTCGGAAAAAGAGGTAGCAAACTGATAACAGAGTCCGTCCTCGTCTGCGTGCCAGCGCTCTTTGTCAGAGATGTAGTAGTCATATTCTTTGAGTACGTTGTTGTTGGCATCGGTGGCACAAATCATCTGACGCACCGCCTTGTTATAATCCCCGTCACCGTCGTAGGTGTAAGCAATAACGGTGTTATTCTGGAGATTCACAAGGAGAGCATAGGGGTTCTTCTTGTTCTCATTCTGGAGGTTCTTTGCCAGAATTTCCATATTGGTGTCGTTTCCCTCACGGGCGGTGGAATTGCTGAGAGAGTTAACCTTTGCCGCCTTAACCTCCACAGAGAAGTAAACCTCTGCGCTCTTGGCTCTGGCAGTAATGGTAACCTCGCCCTCCTTAATGCCGTCAACTCTGCCGTTGCTGTCAACGGAGGCTATCTCGGGGTTGGAGGAATACCAGTTAACATAAGGCTCGCAGTCGGATTTAATCTGGACCTTAAGTCTGATGTATTCTCCTACCCTCACCTCGCTGGGGGATTTGTCCTTCATAAATCCCATCACGTTTGCTTCGTCTGCGCTGGACATAGGCACCGCAGGGTCCAGCTTCACGGCACAGCCGCAAAGAGCAGCACAAAGAGAAATCACCAGAATAAAAGATGCAATGCGATATATATATTTCACGACAACATCTCCTTTGATTTTATTATACATATAATAATTATAATGCAAAACAACACAGGTATCAAGATTTTTTTAAGTTTTGTTTGTCAGCGCTGATTTTTGTGCTATAATACCTATATATATGTAAAGAATTTTTCAGGAGGTGTCGATATGGGCGACAAATCCTACTGCTCCGTTGCCTCGAAATGCAGCGGATGTCAACTTTCAAATATGGATTACCAAAGACAGCTTAAATTCAAACAAAACGAGATGCGGCTCCGATTCAACCGACTGCTGAGCCTTGAGAAAATCATTCCCTCTCCTCTTGCTCTTCATTACAGAAACAAGGCACAGTTCGTCTTCAGAGAAGAAAAAGGCGGCAAAATCTCCCCCGCTATCTATCAGTCCTCTGACCGCACCGCCGTTAAGTGCCGCGGATGTGCACTCCACACCGAAAAGCAGAACGCGGTGGGACTTGAAGCAGCACGGCTTATGGAGAAATACAGGATAAAGCCCTATGATATGCACAGAGAACGTGGAACACTGCGAAGCCTCATTCTCCGCGAGAGTTTCAGAAGCGGCGATGTGATGGCGGTCTTTGTCTGCGACGGCAGGTCGAAATTTTCGGTAAACGAGGCTTTCGCCAAGGAGCTTGCAGAGAAGCACCCCTATGTAAAATCCGTTATTGTGACAAAGAGCACCTCAAACAAACTCACACCCGGAGATAATCCGCAGGTACTCTTCGGCGAAGAACGTCTCATCGATACTGTTTCGGGGGCAAAATTTTCCATCAGCTACAACTCCTTCTTCCAGATAAATACAATGCAGACGGAAAATCTCTATGAAACCGCGATGAAGTTCGCAAATCTCACAGGGAATGACACCGTACTGGATGCCTACTCGGGCACAGGTACCATCGGAATTATTGCTTCCAAACACGCAGGCAGGGTCATAAGCGTTGAACTGAACGAAAACGCCGTCAAAGACGCAAAACTCAACGCCTCCCTCAACAATACAGATAACATCAGCTTCGTCTGTGACGACAGCGAAAGATATATGAAGAAGCTGGAGCGCGACGGGGTTAAAATCACCGCCGCTATCCTTGACCCTCCCAGAGCAGGATGCAGCAAGAGTTTTCTCCTCTCCCTCTCACGGGTTGCTCCCGAGAGAATAGTCTACATCTCCTGCAATATCGACACCCAGCTCCGTGACATCCGCCTCCTCTCAAAATGCGGCTACAAACCCCAGACGGCACAGGGCGTGGATATGTTTCCCTATACAAAGCACATCGAGAGCGTGGTGCTCCTCAAAAGGGAATGAGGTACGGTTGCCTTCGGTATGAATTGTCCCAAGGGACACGAATTGCGCCCGAGGGCACATACGGTTCATTGAGCAACACGAAAACCCACGATGCACGGGCATCAGTTCATAACGCAAATTGTCAAGACACATTTAAAGAAACGAGGGGAAAGTATGAGCAACAAGAAAAAAGCAAAACCCAGCGGCCCTGCCGTATTTATGTACTGCATCATCGCTCTGTGCGGTGTTCTGGCAGCGGTGTGCTTTGTGCTTTACTACGGAAATTTTGTGCATCACGGAGCCGTGCTCTGGACAGGCATCACCACCTTCACCATAATGTATCATCTCTGGATGAGGATTATTATGGGCAACGTCACCAAGCTTTTCAAGGTAAGCTACAAGAGTTGGTGGTTCAGAGAGAAAGGCTTTGAGAAGAAGCTCTACCAAATACTCCGCGTCAAAAAATGGAAAGGCTCCGCCCTTACCTACAATCCCGAGAACTACGACCTGAAAAGCCGCACCCTCACAGAGATTGCAGACACCACCGCAAAGTCCGAAACCGACCACTGGGTGAATGTGCTCATCTCCGCTTCCACCCTGATTTTCGGTCTCATCTGGGGGATGCTTTGGATTTTCGCCGTGACGGCTTTTGCCGCCGCACTTTTCGACTCACAGTTCATCATCATCCAACGCTACAATCGCCCCAGACTCGTAAAACTTATCGAAAGAGAAAAGAAAAAATCACAATAATATCTGTTGTATTGTGTCATACTATACAGTATAATGTAAACATATAATATAAGAGGTCACAAAATGATTAAAGCACTGCGTCATTTCATAACAATCACAAAGCACCGCCACAAGGTAATCCTCCACTGCTTCAAGGCAGGCATCGGCTTTCAGGGACTTTTTCACGACCTGTCAAAATACTCTCCCCACGAATTCATTTCGGGAGCCAGATACTATCAGGGTACCAGAAGCCCCAACGAGGAGGAACGCGCCCGTTTCGGCTACTCCAAAGCATGGCTTCACCACAAAGGCAGAAACCGTCACCACTTTGAGTACTGGACGGACTACAACCCCGAGACAAAACTGGTTTCCCCTGTGAAGATGCCCTACAACTTCGTGGCTGAAATGTTCTGTGACCGCGTTGCCGCCAGCAAGATTTATGGCGGCAAAAACTACACAGACTCCGCCCCCCTTGACTACTTCCTCAAGGCAAAGCACCGCAGGGTTATCCATCCCGAAACCTCCGACAAACTGGAGGAACTCCTCCGTATGCTCAGCGAAAAGGGTGAAGACGCCACCTTCCGCTACCTTAAAAATCAAGTAAAAATCTACAAAAAGAGGCGTAATTGCAAGGGATAATTTAAACACCGCATTAATTGACAATTTTTGATACGTGAGATAAAATATCCAAGGTATATGACTTATTATGTGCTCTCCAAAAGGGAGCGTTTTTTGGGAAAGCCTGCAAAGGAGTGGATTTCATGAAAATTATGCGCCGCATTTC
The DNA here is from genome assembly GCA_045654185.1 of Ruminococcus sp. Lineage (GTDB taxonomy): Bacteria > Bacillota > Clostridia > Oscillospirales > Acutalibacteraceae > Ruminococcoides. Next base: position 82,422 of record JAZOMY010000015.1, on the reverse strand, counting down.
AGTGGCATTTATAAGCATTCTGCTGATAATTATGTGCATACTTCCCGTATGCGCCAGGGACAAATCCTACACTATCGATGAGCTCAGCATGAGCATTTCCTTCCCCGAGGAAATGTCCGTAGTAACCCGTGAGAGCGAGGGTGTGGAGCTCAGCGAGGGAGTTTATCTCCGCGCAAAAACTCAGGACAATGCCCTTACCATGATGATAATTATGGACGAAAATGAGAAGACAAAGGAAATTTACAGTTTCAGCCAGATGACTTCAGAGGACCTTTCAAACTTCAAGGACGAGCTTTCCGAGCAGGGCTACTCAAATCCCAGAAAAGGCACCTACGGCAAGGTGGACTTTCTGGATTACACCAGAGTACTTACAGAGGGCAATACCGATATCTACACCCGACAGAGCATCACCCTCATTAACGGAATGAGAATTTTCATCGTCTCTCTCTCCGAGGGGGATGATTTCACCACCGAGGAGCTCAACCTCATCAAAGGTTGCCTTGAGAGCATCAAGTTCAAGAGCATCCGAACCGAAGATAAGAAGACAAACCCTCTTGCTGTTATATTCTGGATACTCTTTATTATTGTTATTTTAGCCGGCACTCTGCTCTTTGTTGCATACCTTATCGGCAAAAGCCTCAGCAACAAGAATAAACTTGCTCATACCGAACGCAAGCGCCGTGAAAATTACGACGTGCTGAGAAGCGCCGAGCGAAAGTCAACAGCCGGAAACTCCGACGGCAGAGTAACAGGCTACAAAACCAGCGGCGACTACTTTGAGGAAGGCTTTGCATCCTCTGAGCCCGCACAGATAAGACCTGTTTCTTCCCCTGCCCCCACCTCCAAATCAGATGTCGCTGCAAATGCACTGGTATCTGCAATAAAAACCATTTCTCTGGGTATGCGCACCCTGTTCACCCGCGTGGGATATTTCATAAGCAACCTGACCCGCGAGATCAAAAAATCCTCGAAATCTGCTAAAAAGAACAGAAAGCGCTCACGTCGTGTCACCCGAGCCGCAAGCAAAGAATACGATGTTTTCCGCGATAGATAAGAAAATCTTGTTGAAGCTGTCCAAATTACCTCGGACAGCTTCTTTTTTTTCAGCTTTTCCTTGACTATACTTTAGCAAAGTAATATAATAAATCTTGGTTTTATTTAATACTAATAATATTATAAATCAATGCATATTTTATGCACGCACTATGCATCAATATGCATCATCTATGAAAGGGTGTCAGTAATGTCAAGAGTTTACAATTTTTCCGCAGGTCCTTCCGTTCTGCCTGAGTCCGTTCTCAAGACAGCAGCAGACGAGATGATCGATTACAAGGGCAGCGGCCAGTCCGTTATGGAAATGTCCCACCGCAGCAAGGTGTACGATGCTATCATCAAGGAAGCAGAGGCACTTCTCCGCGAGGTTATGGAGATTCCCGATAACTACAAGGTTCTCTTCCTTCAGGGCGGCGCTTCCTCCCAGTTCGCTATGATTCCCCTGAACCTGATGACAAAGTCCGGCAAGGCTGACTATGTTGTTACAGGCCAGTGGGCAAAGAAGGCTGCCAAAGAGGCTGCCCGCTACGGTAATGTCAACATCGTTGCTTCCTCCGAGGATAAGACCTTCTCATACATACCCAAGCTTGATAAGTCCACCTTCACTCCCGATGCAGACTACTTCCACATCTGCATGAACAATACCATCTATGGTACTGTTTACAACGAGCTTCCCGAGTGCGGTGACGTTCCCCTGGTTGCAGATATTTCTTCCTGCATCCTCTCCGGACCTATGGACGTTTCCAAGTTCGGCGTTCTCTATGCAGGCGCTCAGAAGAACATGGCTCCCGCAGGTCTCACAGTTGTAATCATCCGCGAGGACCTCATCGGCAACGCACAGGAGATTACTCCCACAATGTTCAACTATCAGACACACGCTGATAACGACTCTATGTTCAACACTCCCCCCTGCTACACCATCTATATGGCAAAGCTGGTTCTCGAGTGGATCAAGAACGAAATCGGCGGTCTCGACAAAATGTATGAGCTCAACCTCAAGAAGGCTCAGCTCCTCTACGATTTCCTCGACAGCTCCAAGCTCTTCAAGGGCACAGTTGTGAAGGAAGACCGTTCTCTCATGAACGTTCCCTTCGTTACAGGCGACGCTGACCTTGACGCAGAGTTCATCAAGGCTTGCACAGAGGCAGGCATCGTAAACATCAAGGGTCACCGCTCTGTTGGCGGTATGCGTGCTTCCATCTACAACGCTATGCCTATCGAGGGCGTTGAGAAGCTTATCGAAGTTATGAAGGAGTTTGAAGCAAGTCATGTTTAATGTTCTTACACTGAATAAAATTGCAGCCATCGGCACAGACCGTCTGGGTGCAGACTACACCATCGCTGACAGTATGGAAAATCCCGATGCAGTGCTTGTCCGTTCTGCATCAATGCACGATATGGAAATGCCCGAGAGCCTTCTTGCTATTGCAAGAGCAGGCGCCGGCACAAACAACATCCCCGTAGAGGCTTGCGCTGAGAAGGGTATCGTTGTTTTCAACACTCCCGGTGCTAACGCAAACGCTGTTAAAGAGCTTGTTATCGCAGGTCTCTTCATGGCAAGCCGTGACATCATCGGCGGTATCGACTGGGCAAAGGGCCTCAAGGGCAAGGGCGCCGAGGTAGGCAAGCTTGTTGAGAAAGGCAAGAGCCAGTTCGTAGGTCCCGAGATTACAGGCAAGAAGCTTGGCGTTATCGGTCTGGGCGCTATCGGTATTCTGGTAGCTAATGCTGCTGTTGCTCTGGGTATGGAAGTTTACGGCTACGACCCCTTCCTCTCCGTTGATGCAGCGTGGAAACTCAACAAGGACATCGTTCACGCAAACACAATGGACGAGATTTTCAAGGAGTGCGACTACATCACAGTTCACATTCCCCTCAACGACAAGACAAAGCACACCATCAACGCTGACACTCTCAGCATTATGAAGGACGGCGTCCGCATCCTCAACTACTCCAGAGACGGTCTGGTTGACTCCGCAGCTCTGCTTGAAGCAATCAAGAGCGGCAAGGTTGCAAAGTATGTAACTGACTTCGCAACAGACGACATCCTCTGCGAGGAGAACGTTATCTGCATGCCCCACCTTGGTGCTTCCACTCCCGAGAGCGAAGACAACTGTGCTGTTATGGCTGCTGATGAAATCAAGGATTACCTTGAGAACGGCAACATCGTTAACTCTGTTAACTTCCCCAACCTGAAGATGCCCCGCACAGGCGACACACGTTTCTGCGTGCTTCACTTCAACAAGCCCAACGTAATTGCTACCATCACCAACACAATTGCAGCAGAAGGCGCAAACGTTGAGAACATGGAGAGCAAGAGCCGCGGCAATTACAGTTATATGGTTATTGACACCACAGGTGACACATCCGCAGCTCTCGGTGCTATCGAGGCTCTGGAGGATGTTATCAAGGTAAGAGTTATCAAGTAATTCTTTGAGAGAATTATAATCCCACTCTTCAATAAATCCCATAATATCCCATAAACACAACTACCCGAAAAGGAACCAACTCCTCTTCGGGTAGTTTTTTTATTTAAAGAAACTTCATTTTTTTCAGAAGACACGAGCACACATTACACCACCCGAGCAACTATTATCGTGCTCAAAATATTCTTGACAAGGATTTTTGTGTGGTGATATACTGAAAGTGAAAAGAGTGCTAAATTTTCACAATAATATCAGTTTTGTTAATAAAGAAATATGTAAAATGTTGAAGAAGGCAGCGATACCGATGGGTCATTCATAATCAACATTATCAGCATCAATATGGAGGAGTTTTTTATGAAACAGTATTTTAAGATTATTTCATTTATTCTGATTTTAACCGTAGCGATGATGAGTGTGTGTATCGTTGGTGCATCAGCCGATAGCACGTATACACCTCCCGAGGAGTTTATCTACGGCGATGTGGATATGGACGGGGAGGTTACTGTCCGCGATGCAACCCTGATACAGAAGGGTGTTGCGGGAATAGTATACCTTACAGCGGTGCAGAAGTATCTTGCCGTTGCTGACTCCGAGAACTTCTCGGTGCGTAACGCCACTGCCATTCAGAAGCATCTGGCAGGACTTGACACAGCCTCCTCGGTGGATAAGGTTGTTGAGATGGCATATACAGATAAGTTTTCAGGCGCAATAGATGATGACGCGCTATTTGATTATAGTTTAATTTTCATTCAAACGAAATCGAATGAGTATGAATATACGCTTGAAGATTTTCCTGAGTTTAAATTTGATAAAATTACTTATTGGAAACCCGTACACGCTAATTATACTATTTGTGAATTATATTTAAGAGAACCTTCGCGAAAAAATGTGATTAAGGCAATAGAAGCATTGGATTACAGAGCGAATTTTGATATTGAAAATATAATACCAAACTATGCAGATACACCGGCATAAAAGGAGGCTAATTATGAAAAAGATATTATGTGTACTAATCGCACTATTGATGATAACAGGTTCGGCTTTCGCGGCGGCAGGTGTTGACAACATTTTTGTGTGCTCATATACTGAAAGTGGGAATAGCGGTAATGTTTCACAATATGCCTGACCGACTTGCAGAATATGGTGTAATTCTTAATTCGAGGTGATATTTATGAAGAAGATTTTGTGTTTTGCTATTGCGCTGATTATGCTTCTGGGCGTGGTGAGTGTTTCTGCTTCGGCACAGGAGAAGCCTCAGTTCACCCTTGATCAGAAGTATAGGGAAGAGGTGCTCTCTGCTTTGGGATGGGATGCCACAGGAGATGAGGGGGATTACCATTACTATACCTATTTCAGCTATAATGCAGACGGGACAATTACCAAAGGTGAGGCAACTCCCGATTATGTGGTTGCGGATGTTTCCTTTGGGCTGAGTTCCCCATCCCCACACTCCCGTCAGATAGGCAACTATATGGTGAAATCAAGCCGCATTAATCAGCCCTACGATCTTGGCTATCATATCTACTCCACCGCTGACGGCAAGGTTTACAATCTTGACGAAGCCTACGAGGCAGGTCTTGTGGGAGTGGAGTATGTACTCTCTGTTTTCGGTAGCCCCGTGGAGGATGCGGATAATTCTTTATACAAATCGGAAATCTTTGATTTGCTCTCAGAGAAGTATGATACAGACTGGGATAAATCAGAATATTACAGAGAGATTTATTGTTATTACGAAGAAACCTCTGCCGATGAAACCACACCCCGATATGTCCTTGTGAACACATATCTTGCAGGAGACCCGATGCTTTCTGTCGAGTGTATCGGCGAGTATGCGGTTCTTAATAATTGTTGGGCTTTCCCTTACGAGATAGGATATTTTGTGTATCTGCCCCATGAGAATGAGGTGCTGACACTTTCGCAGGCGTATGATGCAGAAGTAGAATGTATCGAAAAAGTTTTCGAGGAAAGCGGTATAGAAGTGGGTCTCTTAGGGGATGCAGATCAAAGCGGCAGACTTGATGTAAAGGATGCCACTGCGATTCAGAAACAGATAGCAGGTATAATCTCGGGTGAACAGAATAATATGGATGCTCTTCTGTATGAAACAATTTGTGACTTCAACCGCGACGGCGAGCGCAATGTAAAGGATGCCACCGCGATTCAGAAACATATCGCAGGGCTTGAATATTAATTTGAGGTAAATTTCTTTATTAATGAAAAAGTAAAATAAAAGCATAGATTAAACCCACCGAGGCGGATACAAGGTCTGCTTCGGTGGGTGTTTTTTGTTTTGGGATTCAATCAGGCGAACACAGTTGCCCCTACGACAACGGATGCGGCATTATTCGGGCGGCAGGTTGCCGCCACTATGGTGAGGAGGCTGTATTCGTGCGGCAGGTTGCCGCCACTATGGCGGAAGAGGCTGTATTCGGGCGGCGGGTTGCCGCCACTACTTTCAAATCCCTTTGCAAAACTCGCCGATTAATCTTGACACGGTTTTTTATTTGGAGTAAAATTATATAGTTGGAAAATGTTTTGAATTTTCAAGGGTTTTCTGAATATTATGATTATAAAGAGGTGAAAGTTAATGGACGCAGGAAGTAGTACCGGCACTGTTCCCGGGCGAAGTTGCTGGCTTTTTGAGCGCAATATTTCTCTTGTTGCGTTCATTCCCTTTGCACTTTAATCCTTGGAACCGTGTCTTTTTACTTCCGCCTATTCAGGCTTATCCGCATCCGCTTTCGATTCGGATTTTCTGACTTACTATATAGGAGGAAAAGACTATGGAAAGGAATATTATCACTGTCGATATTGCTATCGGCAAATTGCTTGAAGAGAAAAAATACAAGACGCTCCGTGATATCCTCAGCACCATGAACGCCTACGATATCGCCGTTATCTTTGAGGATATGCACGACTCAAAGCTTCCGCTGCTTTTCAGAATGCTCCCCAAGGAACTGGCGGCTGATGTTTTCGTTGAAATGGACGAGGACACTCAGGAGTATCTCATCAAAGGCTTCTCTGACAGCGAACTTAAAGAAATCATCGACGAGCTTTCTGCCGACGATGCTGTTGACATTATCGAGGAAATGCCTGCCAACGTTGTTAAACGTATTCTCCGTCAGGCTGACCCCGAGACAAGAAAAGAAATCAACGAACTTCTCAAATATCCCGATGACTCTGCAGGCTCAATGATGACCACGGAGTTTGTGTCTCTCCGCCCCGATATGACGGTGGAAGAAGCCATCAAGCGCATCCGCCGCACAGGCGTTGACAAGGAGACCATCTACACCTGCTACGTTGTGGGCAAGGATTCAAAGCTCATCGGTATCACCACTATCAAGGCTCTGCTCCTTGCTGAGGAAGACGATGTTATCGAGAACCTGATGGAGACCAATGTTATCTCCGTCGGCACTCTGGATGACCAGGAGCTGGTTGCACAGACCATCTCCAACTACGACTTCCTTGCCGTGCCTGTTGTTGACACCGAGGGAAGACTTGTTGGTATCGTTACCGTTGACGACGCGGTGGACGTTCTGGTTGAGGAAACCACAGAGGATATCCAGAAGATGGCGGCTATTGCCACCACCGACAAGCCCTACACCAAGGTTGGCGTTTTCGAGACTCTCTGGCATCGTGTCCCCTGGCTATTATTACTTATGATATCCTCCACCTTTACGGGAATAATAATTGCAGGCTATGAAGAAAAGCTTGCAGGCGCTCTCATTCTTACCGCCTTTATCCCTATGCTGATGGGTACCGGCGGTAACGCAGGCAGCCAGTCCTCCGTTACAATTATCCGAAGCCTCTCTCTGGACGAAATTGAGTTCAAGGATATCTTCTGGGTTATTTTCAAGGAATGCCGCGTTTCCATTCTCTGCGGTTTTATCCTTGGCGCAGTCAACTTCGGAAAGATTCTTCTCATCGACGGATGGCTCCTTAATAACAACGAGATTAATATATGGATTTCCCTTGTGGTAAGCCTCACCCTCGTTGTGACAATTATCGTGGCAAAGATACTCGGTTGTTCTCTGCCCATGATAGCAAAGAAGTTGAAGCTGGACCCCGCCGTTATGGCGAGTCCCTTTATCACCACCATCGTGGACGTTGTGTCCCTGCTGGTTTACTTCGGCATAGCCTCTCTGATACTTAATATATAAGAGGGTCTGACCGTTGACTGACATTAAAAAAATAGTTTTTCTCACCGCAGCGGCAGTTATTTTCTGTCTCTGCGGTATTTTTTTGCCCCAAGGTACTTCTCCCGCCCGTGAAAGCTCCGCCCCCGCCGCCGAGTTCAGTTCAGAAGATGCCGTGCAATACCTGACACTCTCTGCCGCCATATACAGTCCTGACACCTTCGATGATTATATGAAAGAAGCAGGCTTTGAGGATTATACCTTTGTGGAAAGAGAGCAGACGCCTCAGTACGGAAGCGGGGTGGCCTTTGCCCTATCCGTAAGAGGGAACACACTCTACGCCGTAATAAGAGGAAGTTCGGGATGTGAGTGGTACTCAAATTTTCACATCGGCGAGGGCGAGAGCCACGCAGGATTTCTCTCGGCGGCGGACTTTCTGTGTCAAAAAATCAGGGAATATCGCAGAGAGTTTTTCGGCGACGAAAAAAACATCGCTCTGGTGCTTACCGGTCACTCCCGAGGGGGTGCGGTGGCAAACCTTGCGGCAAAGGATTTCATTGACAATACTGACTTTCAAAGTGTCACCGCCTACACCTTCGCCTCCCCCAACACCACCACGCGGGGAGACGCCCACCACAGCAGGTACAACTCAATTTTCAATATAGAAAATCCCGAGGACTTTATATGCCGTATTCCTCCGCAAAGCTGGGGATATACAAAATTCGGACAGATTATCCCTCTCCCCGACCAAGACTTTGCAGACTACCCCCTGGTGTATTCCAAAATGCAGGAAAACTTCCTCTCCATAACCGGCTATGAGCATCTGGGATACGAAGGGGGAAGCCGCGATGTGGATGAATTCATCTCTGCGGCAGAAGACCTCGCCCCCACCGTCAGGGACTATTATCACAGAAAAATCCCAAGCCCCGCAGGGAGCATTACCCTGTGGGAATATATGAACAAGGCGGCAACTATGTTGTGTGGCGAAAACACCCTTCAGGACGGAGTTTTTCTTCTGATGAGCTTATCCTCTGAGGAATTCTCTCCTCTGGCAAAGTTTATGCTCCAGGGAGTTTCTACTGAAAGTGCCGCAAGCACAGACCTTACAAAGACACCGGCGGGATGTGCTCACACCCCCGAAACCTATCTTGCCTGGATGTATGCACTTGATGAATAATACGGGACTATGCGGATAACCTGCTGCGCAGGTGAGGATTTTGTTACCGTACAATTCACAGGAGTCCGGCAGCACCTGCGGACACAGTGAATAAAAACACCCTCCCGAGGCAACCATAAGGGTATATCGGGAGGGATTTTTTTATGAAAAACGGAAAAAAGGTTGTCCTTGTGGGGGCAGGTATGGTGGGGATGAGTTTTGCATATTCGGCACTTAACCAGAACCTCTGCGACGAGCTTGCAATAATCGACATTGACAGAGAGAGGGCAAAGGGTGAGGCTATGGACCTTAATCACGGACTTGCCTTTTCACATTCCAGTATGCGGATTTACGCAGGTGATTACTCTGACTGTGCAGATGCGGATGTAGTGGTTATCGCGGCAGGTGTAAATCAGAAAGAGGGCGAATCCCGACTTCAGCTTCTCACAAGAAACGCTATGGTTTTCCGAAGCATTGTGGAGCCTGTCACATCAAGCGGATTCAAAGGAATTTTCCTTGTTGCCACCAACCCTGTGGACATTATGACGCGGATTACCTATCATCTGTCGGGTTTTCCTGCATCCAGGGTTATCGGCACAGGCACCACTCTGGACACCGCAAGACTTCGGTATATGCTGGGAGAGTATTTCCGCATTGACGCAAGGAACGTCCACGCCTATGTCATTGGCGAACACGGAGACTCTGAGTTCACACCCTGGTCTCAGGCGCTCCTTGCCACAAAGCCTGTGGCAGAAGTTATCAGGACAAACCCCGGCATTTTCTCCATGGGAGAACTTGAGAGAATATCCGAAGAAGTGAGGAATGCGGCGCAGAAGATTATCCGTGCCAAGCGTGCCACCTACTACGGAATAGGTATGGCTATGAGCAGAATCATCAGGGCAATTCTCTCGGACGAGCAGAGTGTGCTGACGGTTTCGGGGATGCTTTCGGGAGAATACGGTATACAGGGAGTATATGCGGGAAATCCTTCAATTGTGGGAAGAGAAGGTATCCGCGGAACTGTGGAGCTCTCCCTTACAGAAGATGAACAGAAGAAGTTCTCTCACTGCTGTGACATTCTCGAAGAAAACTTTTCCGGTCTCGGCCTTGTGTAGGTTATCCAAAGCATAAAAAAGCTCCGAAGTCTGTGTTCTTCGGAGCATTTTTGTTTTATTGATTTAAGCTTTTGCATTCATAAGGAGATATACGGTGTAACCCACATAAGAGAGCACGCTGAGTATACCCACCACTCTGCCCATGCTCTTCTTGATGAGGCAGGGGATGAATACAAGGGCGGTTACCGCAGTCATAACGATTACATTGATAATGGCACTCTGGTCAACTGCGATAGTTGAAATGGAAGATGAAAGTCCCAGAATCAACAGAATATTGAAGATGTTGGAGCCGATTACATTACCCAGCGCCAGACCGCTCTCGCCTTTTCTGGCAGCTACAACGCTGGTGACAAGTTCGGGCAGGCTTGTGCCGATGGCAATAATTGTAAGACCGATGAAAGTCTCGGAAAGTCCCAGAACTCTTGCGATTTCAGTTGCATTGTTAACAACAAGGTTGCCGCCGAAAATAACTGCCGCAAGACCACCGATAATTGCGATTACGCTGATTACGGGAGAGAGTTTCTTGCCGCCTTCTTCAGCCTGTTCGCCGCTACGGTTTCTGAAAGCACTCCAGATAACAATAAAGTTGTAAAGAACGAAGCAAAGAAGAAGAACAGGACCGTCAATAAAGCCCAGAAGATTACCCAGAAGCATCATTACAAGAAGCGCAACGCTGGCACCGATGTTTATGGGGAAGTCTCTCTTCAGCATTATTTTCTCAATGGGATAGGGCTTGATTATGGCGCAGACACCTGCTACCACCAAGAGATTAAAGATGTTGGAGCCCACAACGTTGCTTATGGCAATTTCGTTGGAGCCCTGAAGACTCGCCGTGATGCTCACTGCGGCTTCGGGAGCACTGGTGCCCATTGCCACAACGGTGAGTCCCACCACAAAGCCGGGGATACCGATGAGTTTCGCGATGGACGAGCTTCCGTCAACGAAGAAATCCGCTCCCTTGATAAGCAGCACAAAGCCTACCAGCAGGAGAAGAATATTGAGAAATATCATTTCATTTCCTCCTCAAAATAAAAATATATGAGAGCAATAAAAAAAGACCTGTACTGCCCCCTTGGCAGTAAAAGTCTCGTTTCAAAACAAAAGTTTCGGGCAGGGTCCGGAATTGCTTCGTGATGACGAACCATGCCGCGGATATTTCCGCTGACTACTCCCTTTTACAATATTTATTTTATCTTTTTTTACTTTATTTGTCAACGGCTGCAAAGATTTTCTGCATCCTGTACAAAACCGCCTGTTCTCCCCTTTGCAAATTAATATTTTGTTTACGAAATTCTATTATATTTGTGACAATTGGGTGATATAATATTTTATGTAACAAACAGAAACCGCAGACGGAGCAGAGATATGAACAGAATTTTTGAAAAAATCAGAATTTTTATGCAGGGCAGAAACGGCTACGATGCTTTTTGTTTTTTCCTGTTTATAGTCTACACCCTGCTGGTTGTGGTGAATTTCTTTGTGAATTCCCTGACTATGTATATTATTGAGTTCCTGATTATGGGGTACATTATTTTCCGCGTATTCTCAAAGAATATATTCAGACGCCAAAAGGAAAACCTCTTTTACCTGAAAATTCAGAATTCGGTGCTGGGCTTCTTTAAAAGGCAGAAGAATAAGGTGCGGGACATAAAAACCCACCGCTACATAAAGTGCAGCCATTGCAAGGCAAAACTCCGCGTAAAAAGACGAAAAGGCAAGCACACCGTCCGCTGTCCCCGTTGCCGCGGGGAATTCGAGGTGAATATCAGGCTTTGAACAACTCCGTTCCCGAGAAATTCTCCTGCCGAAAGCAACTTAATCCAACACAAAAACACCCCACCGAAGCAGACCTTATATCCGCCTCGGTGGGGTTTAATCTATGCTTTTTTGGAGAATGAAAAAGTTTGGGTTATCCGACAAATCCTAACAAGTCTTTTCTGAAAGGAAACTGTCAATAGAAATAAACAGGGCACAGATTATCACATCAGATAATCGTATCAACAACCTCTAAAACCATATCCTGACTTGCAACATCCTGAGTCTCTGTATCCCTGACATACACCGTCATTGTATGCTCTCCCTTGTCTCTGAAAACAACATCATCCATAGTGTAGGAATTGTCCGCACTGTAATCCTTTAAAAGCTTACCGTCCCAGTAAAACGCATATTCATAGGAACCGCTTCCAAACATGGCTTGTGCATAAAATGTAGTTTTTCCTATACCATCATACAGAGGTCCCGGACTTTTATCGTGATAAAAGTGTTTTATCATCAAGGTGTCGCTTTGGTAGGGCTCCACAACCTCATACCATCTTAAACGACTCCCACTGGGCATATTATAACTACTGTACATCTTAACTTCAATATCATATAGACCTGTTTCGTCAAAGGTATAGGTGAAAGTGTTTTCCTCTGTCAGCTCCGTTACTGCTTCGTCATTCACAAAAAACTGATAATAAAAAGGTTCTCCATATCCATCGGCAGTAGCGGTGAATGTTACGGGGACTCCTACCATAGCTTTTCCCGAGTCATAGTCTGCAACAAGAGACTCGGCTTCAAAATCAATCCAGACATTACCGTCGACAACAAAGGAATCAATAAGTCCCGCACATCTTTTTTGTATCATTGTTGCATCTCTGACGGTAACTTTGCCGTCGCCGTCAACCTCCGAAACACCCTTCTGCAAACCGTTCATTTCGCAGAGGTCTGCAATAAACTTTTGTATCAGCGTTGCATCGTTGATGTTCACGGTATAGTCAAGGTTAGCGTCCCCTGCTTTTTCAGGTCTTACCGTTGCAAAGATATTGCCGGCTCCTAAGGAAAGAAGAAACAACATCACAACTGCCATAGCAAAAATTCTTTTTATTTTCATAAAAACACCTCCGTGTTATATATACTTTTATGTTATTGCAATAACACTACACATCCGTTATTACATCTGTTTTTCTTTACGCTACTAAATCATTTATATGTTAGCTAACTATAAAAGTATATCTCTTTTTAAGAAATCTCGGTTAAATGGACTCTGCACACTATATCTTAAACTCTTAAGTCAAAACTTGTAAGTTTTGCAAAATTCACTAAAATACGCAATTTAGTAAAATTTCTCCATAGCATTAATCTGAATTGCCCATCGGTATCGCCGCTTTCTTTTATGTTTTGCCTATGTTTTCGCAAGCAAACACATAATTATTATAAAGATTTACCATATCTTCATTTTTAGTATATCACCGCATAAAAATGCTTGTCAAGAATATTTGAGTAAAAGAATATTTATTCCATATAATTTAATAAGCCACCATTTTACTATATTAATCCTATGTTCTATGCAAAAAAATCCCCGACAGATTTCTCTGTCGGGGATTTCTTATATGTTTGGAGATGAGGGAAAAGTCCCTCCTGCCGCAAATTAAAGGTCGTAGTAGAGAGCCATCTCTGCGGGATGGGGAATCTGGTTAACCTTTGCAGCTTCCTTTCTCTTGTTGGCAATCCAGAGCTTGAGAAGTCTCTCGGGGAATACGCCGCCCTTTGTCAGGTACTCGTAGTCAGCCTCAAGAGCATCGAGTGCCTCGTCGAGAGTCTTGGGCAGACCCTGAAGCTTTGCCTTCTCCTCCTCGGAGAGGGTGTAGAGGTTGAAGTCATAGGGACCCCAGCCGTTCTTCTCGGGATCGATCTTATTCTCTATACCATCAAGACCTGCCATAAGAATAGCAGCATAAGCATAGTAGGGGTTGCAGGTTGCGTCGGGGTTACGGAGCTCGAAACGCTTGGTCTCGGGGCTCTTTGCGTATGCGGGGATACGGATAACCGCACTTCTGTTGGAAGTAGCGTAACCGATGGTTACGGGAGCCTCATAGCCGGGAACCAGACGCTTGTAGGAGTTGGTGGAGGGGTTGGTGATAGCACAGAGGGATGCTGCGTGCTTAAGGAGACCGCCCATGAACCAGTGAGCTACATCGGAGAGACCTGAGTAACCCTTCTCGTCAAAGAACAGGGGCTTGCCGTCCTTGAAGAGGAGCATGTGAACGTGCATACCGTTGCCTGCCTCGCCGAAGATGGGCTTGGGCATAAAGGTTGCAGTCTTGCCGGAAGCTACTGCCTCGTTCTTAACGATGTACTTGATAATCATGGTCTTGTCAGCCATCTCAAGCATCTCGCCGAGCTCAACCTCGATTTCAACCTGACCTGAGCCGCCAACTTCGTGGTGGTGGTACTTAACCTTAACGCCCCACTCCTCCAGCATCAGGCACATACGTGAACGGATGTCGTAGGTGATGTCCTGGGGTGCAGAGATGTGGTAACCGCCTGAGGAGGGTACCTGATAGCCGAAGTTCTGAACCTCGTTTTCGCCTGTGTTCCAGTTAGCCTGGTCTGTATCAACCTCATAAGCTACCTTGTTGGACTTGCACTCGTAGCTTACGTGGTCAAGAAGATGAAACTCGAACTCGGGTCCGATAATCATCTGGTCAGCAATACCTGTTTCCTTCATGTATTCCTGTGCGCGGATAGCAACGTTTCTGGGATACTGGTCGAAGGGTCTGTTATCCTCGCCAACCTGACCGATGATGCAGACGTCGCCTGTCATTGTCAGAGTCTTCTGAGAAACGAAGGGGTCGATCTGAGCTGTTGCAAGATCGGGGATGAATACCATATCGCTCTTCTCAACTGCTGCGAAACCGTAGTTTGAGCCGTCGAAGCCGATGCCATATACCATTGTATCCTCGGTGAGTCTGCCAACGGGGATTGTGATGTGTCTCCAGCGACCGTTGATGTCGATCATCTTGAAGTCAATCATCTGAATTTCATTGGCTTTGCAGTATTCCTGCACTTCTTTTACAGAATTGAACATATAATTTAACCTCCTATGGTTATTTGCAAAATATTTACACATTGTAATTTTATTGCATTTTCAGCCAAATGTCAATAAAAACCAAATCAAAACCCGCAAAAAATCACGAAAAAACCTCGGGTGGTTTCAGAAAAGGCGTCCCCGAGGTCCACTCCCTCTCAACAATCCCGTATCAACATCTTTTCGGGAAGGTCACCCTCATCCAAAAAACACCCACCGAAGCAGACATCATATCCGCCTCGGTGGGTGTTAGCTATGTTTTATTTTACTTTTTTCATTAATAATGAAAGGTATCCAAAATTAATATTCAAGTCCTGCGATATGTTTCTGGATAGCTGTGGCGTCAGCGTACGTAGTAGTGATTATATCTTGTATAAACCTTGCCCTCTTTGAAGGGAAGACCTGCTAATTTTTTCTGCATAGCGGTGGCATCCAATACGTTTGTTATATAGTCAATATTAAAATCTACCATAGCACTGTAAAGAACGGCGTCTATTCCTTTTGGGTTGTAATACATTTTTTCCAATCCTGCAAGTTTCTTCTGAAAGATGGTTACATCTTTAATGTCAAGTTTGCCGTTGCAGTCCATATCTCCTCTTCTGCCAATCTGCCAGTAACCATCCTCTACCAAGGCTGCAAGTCCCTTGTCGATTTCCTCGGGATAGAGTCTGTATGCATCAGCAAGAATGTACGCTTTTTCGTCCTTTGGAACATAGACAGCAAGCCTAAAGTTGATTGGTCTTTCAGGTGCGTATGCGTGGACAATGTAGTCACCTACAACAGAACAAATATCCGCAGGCAAAGTAGGCTCATTTGGGTAAGGTACGATAATTATATAGTCGGGAGTTGCCGAGGGGGCTGAGGCTTCGTCAGGGCTTGAATAATGACGGTAAAGTTCTTTATATTTTTCAGCCCAAATAATTTCCCAGGATTCCAAACGATTATAAATAGCCATTTCTTCCACCAAAACATCAAAATAAGGCTGATAAAACTCGTTGGAATATATGTTGCCTTCTTCGGTCACTGCGGAGACACTCACTGTTCCCAGCAGCATAATCAGCGCAATAGTAAAACATAAAATCTTCTTCATAAATATCACCTCGAATTAAGAATTACACCATATTCTGCAAGTCGGTCAGGAATATTGTGAAAATCAACATCCTTTCATCTTCAGTATATCATCACAGGAAAATGCTTGTCAAGAACATTGATGCAGCATTACACTATGAACACCCCTATATCTTGAAATGGCCACATCAGTTGTTTATTCCTATGAAAAAATCCCCTGCCCATTTGTATACGGACAGGGGACTGACTATATATGTTTTGTGCGTTTTTTAAATCTCGCTTACCTGCTCCTCGGATATGCACTTGATGCCTTCTTTGAGGAGAATCTCGGCAACCTTGTCGTTGTCGTCAACGCGGAGCACCAAGTATGCGTGGTGAGGTGTTGCGCCGTTGAAGGCGTACATATACTCGATGTTGATGTCCTTATCGGAGAGAAGTCTCACTACGGTAGCCAAGGCGCCGGGCTGATTTCTCAGTCTCACACCCACAACCTCATTGACGGAAACTATGCAGTTCTCGCTTCTGAGTATCTCCACCGCCTTGTCGGTATCGGAGACAATGAGTCGGAGGATACCGAAATCCTGTGTGTCCGCAATGGACATAGCGCGAAGGTCCACAGACTCCCTTGCAAGGGCATCGGTAATCTTTACGAGAGAACCCTTCTTGTTCTCAACAAAAACAGAAATCTGACGAATTGCCATAGCCTTAACCTCCTATAAGCTTTCTCTTGTCAACAACTCTGACTGCCTTGCCCACAGAGCGCTCGATGGAATTGGGGGCAACAAGCTGCACATCGGCACCGATGCCAAGCAGCGAGCGAAGTTCTGACTCCAGAGCCTTCTCGTGCTCCTTGATTTTGGTGACGGTATCGGAGAACATATTCTCGTTCATCTCAACCTGCACCAGAAGAGTGTCGGTGTTATTGACGCGGTCAACGTAAATCTTGTAGTTGGGTGAATAGCCCATCTTCAGCAGGACTGTCTCTATCTGTGAGGGGAACACATTGACACCGCGGATAATCATCATATCGTCGCTTCTGCCCATGGGCTTTGACATTCTCACAAAGGTTCTGCCGCACTCACAGGGCTCGGTGTTGATAATACCGATGTCGCGGGTGCGGTAACGGATAAAGGGACAGCATTCCTTGGTGATGCAGGTGAACACAAGCTCGCCCTGCTCGCCCTGAGGCAGTACCTCGCCTGTCTCGGGATTGATGGTCTCGATGATGAAATGGTCCTCGTTGACGTGCATACCACTCTGCTCGGAGCATTCATAAGCAACGCAGGGACCCATAATTTCAGTAAGGCCGTAGACATCGTATGCCTTGATGTCCAGCATCTCCTCTATCTGGCGACGCATCTCCTCGGTCCAGGGCTCTGCACCGAATATGCCTGCCTTTAAGGAAAGCGACTTGGGGTCTACGCACTTTGCCTTAAGCTGCTCTGCGATATACATTGCATAAGAAGGAGTACAGCAGAGGATAGTAGAACCGAAGTCCTGCATAATTGTAATCTGTCTGTCGGTGTTGCCCGAAGACACGGGAATTGCGGTAGCGCCGATTCTTCCTGCGCCGCCGTGGAGACCGAAGCCGCCTGTGAAAAGGCCGTAGCCGTAGGAAACGTGAACGAAATCATTCTCATCAGCGCCAACTGCATAGAGCTGACGTGCAGCGATATCCTCCCAGACCTCAAGGTCTGCTTTGGTGTAGCCTACTACTATCTGCTTACCTGTGGTGCCTGAGGATGCGTGAAGTCTCACAACCTCTGACATAGGCACAGCAAAAAGTCCGTAGGGGTAGGCATCTCTCAAATCCTGCTTGTATGTGAAGGGAAGCTTTTTGAGGTCATCAACGGACCTGATGTCCTCGGGTCTGACACCTGCTTCGTCCATTCTCTTTCTGTAAAGTTCCACGTTGTCATAGACGTGTCTGACTGTCTTTACAAGTCTCTCGGACTGCCACTCGCGGATTTGCTCACGGGAAGCAGTTTCAATTTCTTTTTGCCAATAACGCTCAGCCATCTGAGACTCCTCCAAACTTATTCTGAATAATTATATCCCAGGCTCAGCGCCTTTATGTTCATCTCAACAAATCTGGGTTTGACAACTACCCTGAGTGCCTCTTCCCACTTCTCATAGGGGATGCCGAGATACTTGGCAAGTCTGCCCATCAGGACAATATTTACTGCCTTGGAGGAACCTGCCTCCTCGGCAAGTGTCAGAGCGTCAAGAGCGTCAACATTGACTTTACCGCGAAGCTCCTCAAGGATTTCTGCGGGATACTCTGCCACACCTGTAACAACGGGCATCGGGTCTATCTGCTGGGTGTTGGTGATGATGGTGCCGCCCTCTCTGAGGAAGGGTGCCCATCTGCCTGCCTCCAGTTTCTCGAAGGACACCACAAAATCTGCGGAGCCCTCCTCGATAATGGGAGAATACACCTTATCGCCGAAGCGAACATAGGTAACAACGGAACCGCCGCGCTGGCTCATTCCGTGCACCTCGGAAACCTTAACGTCATAGCCCTCGGAAAGAAGGAGTTTTCCGAGGAGATTACTTGCAAGTAATGAGCCCTGTCCGCCCACGCCGACTATCATAATACTCTTGGTCATTACTGCTCACCTCCGTCTTTAATAGCATCAAATTTGCACATCTGTGTGCACACACCGCAACCTACACAGAGAGTTGCGTCAATGGATGCCTTGCCGTCGTGCATACTGATTGCGGGACAGCCCAGCTTCATACACATTTTGCAGCTCTTGCACTTGTCCTCCTCAACGGTAAAGGCAGGCTTTACCTTGACAGACTTCAGGAGCACGCAGGGGCGTCTGGAAATAATAACGGAAGGCTCTTCCTTTGCGAGTTCTTCCTTGAGAACTGTATCGCACTCGGAGAGGTTATAGGGGTCAACCACACGGACACTCTGAATGCCCACTGCCTTACAGAGAGTTTCAAGGTCAATCTTTGCGGCAGGGTCACCCTTGATGTTGTATCCTGTGGTGGGATTCTGCTGATGTCCGGTCATACCGGTGATGGAGTTATCCAGAATGATAACTGTGGAATTTGAAGCATTGTAGGAGATATTCACAAGACCTGTGATACCCGAATGCATAAATGTTGAGTCGCCGATAACACAGACTGTCTTGCCCTCTGTGCCCTTGCCGCCTGCTTTGTTGAAGCCATGCAGACCTGATACGGAAGCACCCATACAGAGTGTGCTGTCAAGTGCAGAGAGAGGAGGCTGTGCGCCGAGAGTGTAGCATCCGATGTCGCCCAGAACAGTAATCTTGTTCTTTGCGAGAACATAGTACATACCTCTGTGGGGGCAACCTGCACACATTACGGGAGGTCTGCCGGGAATTGCGGTCTCCACATCAATATGAGCGGGAAGCTCTTTGCCGAATGCCTTGGCAACAGTAAGCTGGGAAAGCTCGCCGATATTGGAGAACATCTCCTTGCCTGTGCATTCGATGCCCATAGCCTTGACGTGTGTCTCAATAAAGCCGTCAAGTTCCTCTACGATATATACCTTCTTTACCTTCTCGGCAAAGTTTCTGATTCTCTCTACGGGGAGAGGATTAATCATACCGATTTTGAGAACACTTACATCGTCGCCGAAAACTTCCTTGACGTACTGGTAGCAAGTGCCCACGGTGATGATACCGAAGTCGCTCTCTGCATATTCCTCACGGTTGAGGTTGCAGGTCTCGGCAAAGGCTGTGAGCTTCTCACATCTCTCCTCAACGAAGGGATGGCGCTTCTTTGCATTTGCGGGAATCATAATGTACTTTGCGGGATTTTTCTCGTAAGCGGGAGCCTCGGGGACAACTCTCTCGGAAGTCTCCACGATGCTCTGTGAATGTGCAACGCGGGTGCACATCTTGATGAAAACGGGAGTGTCAAACTCCTCGGAAAGCTCAAATGCAAACTTTGTGAATGCAAGAGCTTCAGCAGAGTCGGAGGGCTCCAGCATAGGCACCTTGGATGCCTTGGCATAATGGCGGGAATCCTGCTCATTCTGGGAGGAGTGCATACCGGGGTCATCTGCAACGCAGATTACAAGTCCGCCTGTAACACCTGTGTAGGAAAGTGTGAAGAGGGGGTCGGCCGCAACGTTGAGACCTACGTGCTTCATAGCACAGCAGGCACGCTTGCCCTGAAGGGATGCACCAAATGCAACCTCAAGAGCAACCTTCTCGTTGGGTGCCCACTCGCAGTACATTTCGTCATATTTTGCGGCGAACTCGGTAATCTCTGTGGAGGGTGTGCCGGGATAGCTGGATACAATGGAGCATCCTGCCTCATAGAGACCTCTGGCAACTGCCGCATTACCAATAAGTAATTCTTTCACGTCGTTAATCTCCTTATCTGAATTTACTTTTATCTGTATATCAAATCACTCTGCGAAGATATCAAATCATTCTGCAAGAGAGTTCTTTGCTTTTACTGTAACCTGCTTTTCATAGCAGCTGAATTTCTCGTTGATGGTTTTCTCATCGGGTTTCTTTGTCAGCAGGCTGACAATAACCACCAGCGCGATGCCCGAAAGCATTGAAATAACACCTACGTTTGAGGATGACTGCAGGAGTTTGGGGAGCATCTCAATATTACCGGTGAGTTTGAATGCCATAAAGGTGACATTGGCGGCTACGCTGAAAATAAAGCTTGCCCACACTGCAGGTTTTGTTGCTCGTTTCCAGTAAAGGCCCAGCATAAAGGGACCAAGGAAAGCACCGCTCATTGTACCCCAGGAGATGCCCATAAGGTCGGTAATGAAAGCAACCTTGGTGTTTGCCTGCAAAATGGCAATTCCTGCGGAAATCACAATGAAGAAAACAAGGAAAATTCTCATCCAGAACATCTTGGTCTTTTCTCTCATAGGAGTCTTCTTCATAGGAGCGGCGAAGTCCAGCACCAGAGTAGCGCTTGATGTAAGCACCAGCGAGGAAAGAGTGGACATGGAAGCCGCAAGCACCAGCATAATAACAAGGGCAATTACCAGGTCGGAGTTTATCGCCTCGAGCATAGCGGGGATAATGGAGTCAAATCCCATCTCGCCTACCTGCTCCTCGGTCATAAAGAGACGTCCGAAGCCGCCCAGGAAGTAGCATCCGCCTGCAACGATAACTGCAAAGGCAGTTGAAACAATGGTGCCGGTCTTGATGGATTTTTCATCCTTGATGGCGTAGAATTTGCCAATCATCTGGGGAAGTCCCCAGGTACCCATAGATGTGAGAAGTACAACACCCAGAAGTGCTATGGGGTCAGGGCCGAAGATAGAGGTGTAATCCCCCACAGGCTCCACCTGCGAGAGAAGCTCCACACTCTCGGTAAATCCGCCGTGAGCATTAAGCACCGCAAATACAACCACTACGATACCAACAAGCATAATCACGCCCTGGATAAAGCTGTTGAGAGCAGTGCCCACATAGCCTGCAAGTACAACATAGAATGCAGTAACCACCGCCATAACCACAACGCACACCCAGTAATCAATGGGAAATGCCATGGAGAAAAGTCTGGAGAGACCGTTATACAGGGAGGCGGTGTAGGGAATCATAAACACAAAGGTTATTGCCGCTGCCGCGATTTTAAGCGCCTTGCAGTCGTAGCGCTTCTCGAAAAAGTCGGGCATTGTGGCGCTTGAGAGATGTTGGGTCATAACTCTTGTTCTTCTGCCCAGAATCACCCAGGCAAGGAATGAACCGATAAGGGCATTTCCCAGACCTATCCAGGTGGAGGCAAGTCCGAAGTTCCATCCGAACTGACCTGCATATCCCACGAAGATAACCGCCGAGAAATAGGAGGTGCCGAAGGAAAACGCCGTGAGCCACGGTCCCACCGCTCTGCCGCCAAGGACAAAGCCGTTGACATCTGTGGCTTTTTTGCGGCAATAGATGCCTACGCCGATGGTCACCACCAGAAACAACACTATGAAAAGTATCTTTATTAACATTATCTCGCTCTGCCCGGGACCTTCCAAAAAACGCATCGAAAAAACACAGCAGAGCCTTGCCTCCTTCATAAAAGACTTTTATTCTTTTAATTATAGCAAAATGCATCGGCAGTAGCAAGGTTTTTTTATTCTTATATATGCAGGATTTCTGCATCAATATCCGCTATTTTTTGTAAATCCTGACCATCTTTTTCTCCTAAAAGAAAAACTGTTGACAAAAAACTATGCATTAGAGTATAATAATGTGCAGTAACAATCGGGAGGAACAGCACTATGTATGCAAACTTCAAATCAATATATATGATGTGCCGCTCCGCCTTCAGAAGCATTGCTGAGTAATCGGATTTCCGACAGACGCAAACGATTTCTGAGGGCAGGTTTCCTATTGGGAAAACTGCCCTTTATCTATAAAGTGAGGTAATAATTATGAACTTCAAAAACATCGACACAACCTGCGTTCAGGGCGGCTACACCCCTGCAAACGGCGAACCCCGTCAGATTCCCATTGTCCAGAGCACTACTTTCAAGTATGCCACATCCGAGGATATGGGCAAGCTCTTTGACCTTGAGGCAGAGGGATATTTTTACACCCGACTCCAGAACCCCACCAACGACTATGTTGCAAAGAAAATCTGTGAGCTCGAGGGCGGCAGCGCCGCTATGCTTACCTCTTCAGGTCAGGCTGCCAGCTTCTTCAGCATTTTCAATATCGCAGGTGCAGGCGACCACATTGTTGCATCCAGCGCCATTTACGGCGGCACATACAACCTCTTCGCAGTTACAATGAAGCGTATGGGTATCGACTTCACCTTCGTTTCCCCCAATGCTTCCGACGAGGAACTTGACGCCGCATTCAAAGAGAACACCAAGGCACTCTTCGGCGAGACTATTGCAAATCCCGCGCTGGTTGTCCTTGATATTGAGAGATTCGCAAACGTTGCCCACAAGCACGGCGTACCCCTTATCATCGACAACACCTTCGCAACTCCCGTTACCTGCCGTCCCTTCGAGTGGGGCGCTGACATCGTTATCCACTCCACCACCAAATACATCGACGGCCACGGTGCATCTGTTGGCGGATGCATCGTTGACTCCGGTAAATTCGACTGGACAAAGTATCCCGACAAGTACCCCGGACTGTGCACTCCCGACGAGAGCTACCACGGCGTTACCTACACCGAGAGATTCGGTCTTGCAGGTGCATACATCACCAAGGCAACCGCACAGCTCATGCGTGACTTCGGCTGCATCCAGTCTCCCCAGCACGCTTTCTACCTCAATTTGGGTCTTGAGAGCCTGCATCTGAGAATGCAGCGCCACTGCGAGAACGGTCTTGCAGTTGCAAAGCACCTGAAGAACCACCCCAAGGTAGCCTGGGTACGTTACTCCGGTCTTGAGGGCGACGAAAGCTACGAGCTGGGCAAGAAGTACCTGAAATACGGCGGATGCGGTGTTGTATCCTTCGGCGTAAAGGGTGGCAGAGTTGCCGCCGAGACCTTTATGAAGAATCTCAGGATTGCCGCTATCGAGACCCACGTTGCCGATGCGCGCACCTGCTGTCTGCATCCCGCAAATGCAACTCATCGCCAGATGAACGACCAGGAGCTTGAGGCATGCGGTATCTCTCCCGACCTTGTCCGCTTCTCCTGCGGTATCGAGGCAGCCGAGGACCTTATTGCCGACATCGATGCTGCTCTCGAGATGGTATAATCCCCATACAATGCACAAACCCACTTTAACACTTACTGCCTGAAAGGGTGAAAAACTATGCCTATTAAAATTCCCAATATGCTCCCCGCCACAAAAATTCTGGAGGATGAGAATATCTTTGTCATCACCGAAACCCGCGCTATGACTCAGGACATCAGACCTCTTCAGATTGCAATCCTGAATCTTATGCCCACCAAGGTGGCAACCGAAACTCAGCTTGCCCGTCTGCTGGGAAACACACCTCTGCAGATTGAGGTTGAGTTCCTGCACCCTGCAACTCACAAGTCGAAGAACGTTTCCGAGGATCATCTGTTCAGTTTCTACAAGACCTTCGACGAGGTCAGACACCGCAAATTTGACGGTATGATTATCACAGGTGCTCCCGTTGAACTCCTCGAATTCGAGGAAGTTGACTACTGGGATGAGCTCTGTGAGATTATGGAGTGGACAAAGACCAACGTCACATCCACCTTCCACATCTGCTGGGGTGCTCAGGCAGGTCTTTACTACCACTACGGCATCAAAAAGTATTCTCTGAGCGAAAAGCTCTTCGGTGTTTTCCCCCACATCAAGGACTACAAGCGCAGTATCCTTATGCGCGGTTTTGACGACACCTTTATGGTTCCCCAGTCGAGACACACCACCATATCCCGCGAGGATGTGGAAAAGGTGCCCGAGCTTAAAATCCTCGCTTCCTCCGAGGAAACAGGCATTTATGCCATTGCAACCGACAGAGGCAAGCAGATTTTCATTACCGGTCACTCGGAATACGACGCAGATACCCTTAAAAAAGAGTATCTCCGCGACAAGGAAGCAGGCAAGCCCATTAAAATTCCCAAGAACTACTTCCCCGACGATGACGACACAAAGGAACCTGTTGTTACATGGAGAAGCCACGCAAATCTCCTTTATTCCAACTGGCTCAATTATTTCGTCTACCAGACAACCCCCTACGATATCACAACCATCAAATAATTCTTTGCGGCACGCTCGGCTTCAATCGGAGTGTGCCGCTTTTTTTTGCGAGAACAGATAATGAATAAGGGAAGCTATCACATCCCGCCAATTTCGTTACCTGATACTTCCCATTTATGAGAACCCACACAAAAACACCCACCGAAGCAGACCGCACGTCCGCCTCGGTGGGGTTTAATCTATGCTTTTATTTTACTTTCCATTGATAATGAAATTATCGCAAATTAATATTCAAGTCCTGCGATTTTCTTTTGTATCGCGGTGGCATCCTTGATATTTATATCGTAATCTCGATTCATATCTACAACGTAGACATGAAATTCACTATTGAAATAATTATTATAATCTTTTTCCGGACCGGCTATTTTCTTCTGAAGCAAAGTCACGTCCTTTATATTCAATTCGCCGTTGAAATCAACATCACCGCGCAGTCCAACGCTTGCATACTTCTCTTGTGTCATTGCGTTGAGTCCGGGCACCATTTTTTCGGGATATCTTTCATAGGCTTCTATAATGTGAAGTACTTCATCAATAGAGGGGAAATATACAAACATTCTTGGTGGTCTTGGAGCGGTACACTGGTAATCAAAAAACACATAGTCACCCACCACACGAATAAATATGGCAGGTTCTCCAGCATAATCAGGAGATGGCTTTACTATAATATAATCCGGAGTTGCTTCGTTTGTATAATGCACATACAGTTCTTTGTAAGTATTAAAACCCATTTCAGGACCATTTGGCGTTAGCCTGTCACAACATTCTTTAAAACGAGGCTGATAAAACTCGTTGGAATATATGTTGCCTTCTTCCGTTACTGCGGAGACGCTCACTACTCCCAGAAGCATAATCAACGCAATAGTAAAACATAAAATCTTTTTCATAATATCACCTCAAATTAAGAATTACAGCATATTTTGCAGGGCGGTGGCATCCTGAACTTTAACTTCACCATCACCATCTACATCTGCAAGATAAAGCTGCACATTGGATAAATCGATCATTCCTGCAACCCACTTTTGAAGCTCCGTTACATCACGAACATTTATGTTGCCGTCAAGGGTTACATCGCCTACTTTGTAGTTAAGCTTTTCAAGATGCCACATACTGTTAGTTGTTAAATAATTAATATTATCGTTCCTGATAAGAACCTCGGTGCCTGTTGCATACAAAAAACTGATGGTGGGTCCTATATAGGTGTACAGAGTTACGGTTCCGTCCTCGAGTGCTTCAATTGAATTATCTTTTCTCAAATAAAGATCCATATTCTCTGTCCCAATTTCAGCATAATAACTGGAGGTATTATATGCATCACCTGTATTCATCATTCCTGTTACATTTTCATACCCGGGATAGAGTTCATATTTTGTATTTTGCTTCTTTTTAAGAATCCATATCTGATTATCTGTGCCTGTGAAGTTCTGCATAAATGCATCCCCTGTTGTATTGTTGAGAGTCAGGTATGTATTTGTTTTGTGGTTTTTCAGATAATATATACCTTCGTCCGTTATAGGGATAACTTCCGCATTGTTAAGGCTGTATGCGTAGCCATATTTAACTGAACCAGAGGGGGCACCAGACTGGCGCTGAATATGGATTTCGTAATTCTTTTCTCCGGACACTAAATTAAAATACGCCATTTCCGTAGAACTGTTAGTGCAGTTTACTGCTGTCTGGGTATTTCCGTGGTGAACAGACAGATCCAGATTTATGTGTGTACCGTTGACAAGAGATGTATCATTCTGGTGTGAAGCACCAGGAGTAATATAATTGTTCTTCAGCCAAGTAAGGCTTACATTCATAGATGTTGCACCATATGCAGGCTGAACGAAACGTACAACATCTTCTGATGCATTAGCTTTCAATGAGCCGATACCATAGGTACCCTGGGTCACAATAGAAGCCATTACCCAAATATCAGGAGCGCCGGCACCTTGTCTCTCGGTAATACCCTGTGTCATATATTCAGGTGCTTCATCTTCTGTTGAAGGGTTTACCTTTCTGTGGCAAGAGGCAAGGACTATGGCTTTCACCGCCTGAGGACAAAGAGCCAACGAGGGCTTCAACTGATACATAATTGCGATGAAAGATGTAAGTATTGGGGTTGCGTAACTCGTTCCACCACAATAAGGAACATGAGGCATAATAACATCCGGTTTCTCATTATCTATTACACTTACGTAAGCGCTATAATCAGCCATTCTGTCATCTGACATATTCTCTGTTGCAATTTCCTGCACTACGTTTAACCAATATGCACCTACGCCAATTGCGTTATAACACATTGCAGGTGCTACCAATCTCCCTAGTCCACCATTCTGGTTAGTATTTCCTGCAGCACCTACAATTGTTACACCGTGTTGGGACACTAAATGTTCATACCACATTGCTTGACTACAATAAGTATGGTCATATCCCTCTAAATATGAACTCACATTAATCAAACGAACTCCCATATTAAGCATAATTTCTATAGATTCATAAGTTGTGTTAGAGCATACTATGTCCGCACCATTCGCAAATCCGAAACTACTACTGGCTATTACTCTGACTGTACCAGTCATATGTGCAGGTTGATATTCTGCGTACTCAACATCTCCGGCAAAAACTATATTGGAGTTAATTAATTCTTCATCGCTTGTGTGAACCTTTCCTTTAGTTTCTGCAACACCAATTATTATACCCTCTCCAGGAACAAAATCAGGGTCACTCTGTTCGAGTACCGATATGAGTTCTGTGTAACCCAAAACATTCTTGGCAATGCCGGCGTTATAAACAATTCTGTTTATTTCCGTCTCTGAAAGCTGAGGAATATCATCATCGTCAATAATAGTTCTTACAGCAGTTTCCTCTTCTACCTCTTCTTCGTAATACACAGCTTCTACATTAGAGTTTGCACTTATTTCCGCTATTTCTGCTACTGTCAGCTTTGCAATAATCATAGGTGCATACTGACTGGTGAAACCTATACTCTTCTGGGGGATTTCAGCTTCTTTGATTACTCTTGCGGATTTTTCATTATATTTATCTCGGGAGATTTCTCGGCGAGTCATTACATACTCGTCGGTTCTCTGCTTTTCTATCTCTCGCTGTCTCTTTGTGCGCTGAAAATAATCCTGCAATTCGGCTGTCGCCTGTGCATCTCCTTCTTTTGCACTATTCATAGTTACAAGGGACGGCATTTCATAGTCCAATGCCACGCTTTCGGCATCGAATCCAACGCGGTCTTTGGTCAGACTATCAATCTGTGTCTGGTCAATGTCGGTGTACCAGATAGCCACAGGGATTTTTTCATTCGCAGTAGCTGTGGACATTTTCTCCCGAAGCAACGGGTCAATTTTGTTCTGCTTTGATGCTGACGTAAAGTCCACTGCACTTATGGGGGTTGCCATAGGCAGTGCAATCATAACAATAGCCAATGTCATACTGACAAGGGAACAAATCATTTTATTGCGTAACATTTTTATACACTCCTTTTTATTTATATTAGTAGTTTTGTGTCAATATTTAAAACCTAAATAAATATAAATAACCCATTGGTATCGCCGCTTTCCTCGATATTTTACACATTTTCTTATTACTAAAGCTAATATTATTGTGAAAATTCCACACTCTTTTCAATTTCAGTATATCACCACACCAAAATGCTTGTCAAGAATATTTTGTCTTTAAAAGCATTATGTTGTAGCAATATAAACACTTCAATAAAATTGATCGTTTTTATCAGCAATCCCTACGACACTCTTTGTGTCGGTTTATCTTACGAGGGACGATTTTGTTTGAAAATAAAAGCGCGGGATTTTTCAGTTATCCCCCCTACTTCCTTGACAATAAATTTTAAGAGGTATAAAATACATAAGTATTATTAATATATCATATATAAATAAAGGAAAAAGGAGGTTTTCATTTGATAAGAAAACTCTCAAAAAGTGTCCGTGAATATAAGCTTGCGTCGCTGCTCTCTCCCCTGTTTATTGCAGGAGAGGTAGCAATGGAGGTTATCATCCCCCTCATTCTCGCCGAGCTTATCAATATCGGTATCAACTTCAAAAATGCTGAAGGCGTCGTAGTGGGTAATCAGGGAAACCTGATTAAATACGGTCTCATCCTTGTTGCCTGCTGTATTGTTTCAATGCTCTTCGGCACCCTTGCAGGCGACTTCGCCGCCAAGGCTTCCACAGGCTTTGCCCACAACCTCCGCAAGGATATGTTCTATGCGGTGCAGAATTACTCATTCAAAAACATCGATAAATTCTCTGCGGCAAGTCTCATTACCCGAATGACCACCGACGTCACAAATCTTCAGAATGCATATCAGATGCTTATCCGCATCGCTATAAGAAGCCCTCTGATGATTATCTTCTCGCTTTCCATGGCGGTCTACATTCATCCTCAGATGGGACTTATCTTCCTCTGTGTCCTGCCTGTGCTTATTGCGGGACTCCTGCTGATTATGAAGTTTGCCTTCCCTCTCTTTGAGAAGATGTTCAAAATCTACGACACCCTCAACAGAGTTGTGCAGGAGAATCTCCGCGGCATCCGCGTTGTTAAATCCTTTGTCAGCGAAGATGCAGAGCGCGAGAAATTCCACAGTGTTTCAGGAGAAATTTACAGCATCGCCACCAAGGCAGAGACTATTGTTGCCTTCAATGCACCCCTGATGCAGGGCGTGGTATTCGCCTGTATGCTCCTTGTCTCTTATGTGGGCGCAAGACTCATTGTAGGAAGCGGCGGCACCGCACTCACCGAGGGTGAGCTCACCAGTATGTTCACTTACACTATGCAGATACTCATGAACTTTATGATGCTCTCCATGGTGTTCATTATGCTGATTATGTCCCGTGCTTCCGGCAGAAGAATTGTAGAGGTGCTCTCGGAAGTTCCCGACCTCAAAAACTGCGACAGTCCCGAAAAGGAAATCAAAGACGGCTCCATCCGCTTTGATAATGTTAGTTTCAGCTACTCCGCAGACACCGAGAAACTTTGCCTTTCGGGTGTAAATCTTGACATAAAATCAGGGGAAACCGTGGGTATTATCGGCTCTACGGGAAGCTCCAAGTCCACTCTCGTCGGACTCATCCCCAGACTCTACGACACCACCTCAGGCACCGTCTATGTAGGCGGCAGAGACGTCAGGGACTACGACCTCACCGCCCTTCGCGATGCGGTTTCCGTGGTACTTCAGAAGAATGTCCTCTTCTCCGGCACCATAAGAGAAAACCTCCTCTGGGGCAACGAGCACGCCACCGACGAAGAAATCAGACACGCCTGCAAACTCGCCTGTGCCGAGGAGTTTATAAACTCCTTCCCCGAGGGTTACGACACCTATATCGAAGAGGGCGGCACCAACGTTTCCGGCGGACAGAAGCAGCGCCTCTGTATTGCCAGAGCCCTGCTCAAATCCCCAAAAATTCTCATTCTCGACGACTCCACAAGCGCCGTTGACACCGCTACCGATGCCTCTATACGAGAGGCTATGGCAAGCTTCATTCCCTCCACCACCAAGATTATTATTGCCCAGCGCATCTCCTCCGTAGAGTTTGCGGACAAGATTATCGTCCTTGACGAGGGCGAAATCTCTGCGGTGGGAACTCACGAAGAACTCCTTGAAAAGAGTGAGATTTACAAAGAGGTATATACCTCTCAGCAGAAGGGAGGGCTCAAATAATGGCAGGTCCTATGCGACACAACCCCGCCAATATGGGCAAGAAAATCTCTCTTGACAAAAACCAGTCCAAGACCCTGAAACGTCTTGCTGCCTATATCTGGAAAGGCTACAAATTCCGCTTTATTCTTGTATTCCTCTGCATTGTGGTAACCGCCGTTGTCAGCGCCGCCAGCGCAAGTTTCGTGGGCACTGTGTTTGATAAATACATCTCCGTACTTATCGGAAGCGCAAATCCCGATTATTCAGAACTTATTTCGGCAATTCTCCGTACAGGCAGCATCTTCCTCTTCGGCATTGTTGCCATACTGGTGCAGAATCTGGTGATGGTCTTCATCACTCAGAACATTATGAAAGATGTGCGGGACGATATGTTCTCTCATATGCAGACTCTGCCCATCAAGTACTTCGACACCCACACCCACGGCGATATTATGAGCCACTACACCAACGACACCGACACCCTCAGACAGATGATTTCCCAGAGTATTCCCCAGCTTATGTCCTCGGTGATTACCATTGTAGTGTACTTCTGCTTTATGCTCTTCACCAACGTATGGCTGACTCTCTTTGTTCTGCTGTTTGTAGGCCTTACCCTGATGATTACAGGCTCCGTTGCCTCCAAAAGCGGAAAGCACTTTATGATTCAGCAGCAGTCTCTGGGCAAAATCAATGGCTACATTCAGGAAATGATAAGCGGTCAGAAGGTTATCAAGGTATTCAACCACGAGGAAAAGACGAAGGAAAAATTCGACTCACTCAACGATGAACTCTGCGAAACCGCCTACAAAGCCAACAAGTTTGTCAACATCCTCGGCCCCATAACAGGTAATCTGGGTCATCTTCAGTATGTACTCATTGCCGTTGTGGGCGGTATACTGGCCATTGCGGGTCTCCCCTTTGCCCCCTCGCTGGGCGCTATCGTAAGTTTTCTCCTCTACTCAAAGAGTTTCACAATGCCCATAAATCAGGTGGCGCAGCAGGCAAGTTCCATCATTATGGCACTTGCAGGAGCCCAGAGAATCTTCGCCCTAATGGACGAGGAGAGCGAAACCGACGAGGGCTATGTAACTCTTGTGAATGCAAAATACGAGAACGACACACTTGTTGAAACCGCGGAGCATACAGGTCTCTGGGCGTGGAAGCATCCCCACGAGGACGGCTCCGTTACCTACACCGAGCTCAAGGGTGAGGTTCGGTTCTTCGATGCAGACTTCGCCTACGTCAAGGGCAAGACCGTCCTCCACGACATCAACCTCTATGCCGAACCGGGTCAGAAGGTTGCCTTTGTCGGTGCCACAGGCGCAGGCAAAACCACCATTACAAACCTTATAAACCGCTTCTACGATCTGGAGGACGGCAAGGTCCGATATGACGGAATCAACATCAAGAAGATTAAAAAGGCCGACCTGAGACACTCTCTTGGAATCGTTCTTCAGGACACCAACCTCTTCACAGGTACCGTTGCGGAGAACATCCGCTACTCCAAGCCCGACGCAACCGATGACGAGGTTATCGCCGCTGCGAAGCTTGCAAACGCTCACGGATTTATCTCAAGACTGCCTCAGGGCTACGACACACTCCTTGAGAACAACGGCGCAAACCTCTCTCAGGGTCAGCGCCAGCTTATCTCCATTGCCAGAGCTGCAATAGCCGACCCCCCTGTTATGATTCTGGACGAGGCCACCTCCTCCATCGATACCCGCACCGAGGCCCTTGTGCAGCGGGGTATGGATGCTCTGATGAAGGGCAGAACGGTATTCGTCATCGCCCACCGCCTCTCCACAGTACAGAACTCCGATGTGATTATGGTACTTGAAAAGGGCAGAATCATTGAGCGCGGCAACCACGACGAGCTCATAGAAAAGAAGGGCAAATACTACGAGCTCTACACCGGCGACACCGAGCTGGACTGATAATTTGAACCCGCAAAACACAATATTCACACACAAAATCCCCCCGGGTCTATATGACCCGAGGGGATGATTTTTTTATATTCTTTTGGCGTATCAGCCGAAATTGATTATGAATCTGAAGGAAACACGACGGGATGCCGCCATATCAACTTCGCCGTTTTCGTCATATACAGGCTTGCTGTTGGACATACCCTTTACCTCCAGCATATCTGCAAGGCGGGAGTCCGCACCGTCTATTTCAACACAGTAGTTCCTGACATTCTCTGCTCTCTCAAGGGACAAGGGAAGTCCGTCCTCGTATGTTACACCTGCAACGGGAGCAATGTGGCCCTCTACCATTGTCTTTGAGATAAAGCCGTCATACTTCTCGGAGAATACGATTTCGTTATATACCTTTACGAATTCATCCAGCAGAGCTTTACCATCGTCGGTAAGCACCGCGGAGTCACCGCCGAAGAGTACGGAGGAATCCATCTGAAGCTCGCCTGTAACCTTGTCAACCTTGACGGAGATGCCCTTGTTATTAAAGGCAGTTACCATCTCGTCCAGAAGGTTATCTTTCTTCTCCACGATAGCCTCAATCTCGGTTTCGGAGAGCTCGTTGATTTTATCCGTCTGGTCCTCGGAGGTATACTTCTTCAGGTCGTTGTAGTTTCTGTCGCCGTAGGTCTCTGTGAAAAGATAGGTGTTCTCGCCGTCGGTGAGAACCAGTCCGTCACGAGCGCCTAAGAAATACACAAACTGATAGGTTTTTGTACCCTCTTCCCAAGGCACGGTAAAGGTAAAGAGTCCGTTTTCTTCAATACGTCCCACAGGATTGTAGACTGTATCCCCGTTGACGTCTTTCACATAGAAATATGTATCGGGATTTGTGCTGTCGTAATAGAAGTTAAGTCCGTCTATTCCGTCCAGCAACCCGGTGCCTGTCTTTGCGTAGAGGTCGGTATATAAATACACTTTATCCTCAGTAGCCTTGAGACCGGTGGTCATTGTAACGCTCTTGTCACCCTGCTTCAGGGTAAGATTTCTGCCTTTGAACTCAAACTCATATTCAAGTACATAATCGGTGAACACATAGTCAATCTTATCGTTGTCATCAACTGTCCAAGAGTCAAGGGGCTTGAAGGAAATCTTGTTACCCTCAACGGTATAAGCACACATCAGTGTTGTGAGGTAACTGCCTGTCTCTGTCTTATTCATAAAGCTGAGCTGCATCCAGTCATAGCCCTCAATATAAGCCACAACGTGTCCCAGATTCATTTTACCTGCTATCATTTCGAAAGGCATAGTGGAAAGTTGCAGAGTATTTTCCTTTTTCACAAACTCCATATAATCTGTCTCTGAAGCAAATTTGTTCTCTGCCTCTTTACCGCCGAGAAGTCGGTATGTTCCCAGGAACATCTCGGGAATGTATGTAACCTTGCCGTAAACCTCATCGGGGTTGAGAGATACTTCGGGAGTACCAATCTCAACTGCGGGAGCATCGCTTCTTTCGCCTCTGAAGATATATCCTGTTTCGGCATTGCCTTCGGGGGTTCCCTTCAGCACACCTTTACCGGTACAAGCCGCAAAGGAAGCAACACTCAGCACCGCCATCAGAAGTGCCAGACCACGCATTAATTTATTTTTCATTTCATACCCTCCACTCATTAATAATCTACAACTTTATTATAAGTCATACCCTGGAACACAAACTCGGCAGAATCGTAACTCTTATAATATCTGTATATGGTGTCCCTGTCCCCTTCGGGCATAAGGAATATATACTGGTTATCACTATTATTGATAAGGAAGCCGTAAGGTGTGTCCTTACCATTCTCTGCACATACCTGCATATCGAAAGATACACCTTCTCCTATTTCCTCGTCAACTACTGTAACGGTTCCATCGGTAAAAACATAAAGTATACTGTCCCCGCAATGCCACTCACCATAGATATACTCATCCAGATAAATCTGTGAATAATATTGCTCGGTATAAGGCTCTGAATAGCCGTCTGTATACTCATAACCATCTGTATACTCATAACCGTCTGTATAGTAATCATAACCGCCATAGTTGCCGTAGTTATTGTTGTTGCTGCTGCCGCCTTTATTTGAACCGCTTGCCGCCATACCGATAGCTGTGATTATTATAACAATAATAACCGCAACAACCGCCAACACTGCGGCTACACCGCCGAGAACAAGAGGAATTATCCACCACTTGGATTTTTTCTTTTCTGCAGGCTTTCGCGATGCCTGACGAGGTTGTGTATTTCTATTTGATTGTGCCGCTTTTTTGGGGGGCATCGCCTTGGAGGCTTTTGCCGCTTTTGGGGGCGGCGGAGTCTGCATTTGAGTCTGATAGACACCAACTGTTTTGTTGGTGTCTCTCGTCACAGTCGGGGCAACCTTGCAGTTATCCGTACCCTCGGTACGCTCTTCGGTTATTACCCCCATGGTGCGGTCTTCTGCAGTTGTCTCACGGATATCCGCCTCATCAAGTCGCTTTGAACTGTCCACGGTTGATACGCTGAACTCACCCACACCTACAAATTCAGGAGCAGGATTTACTTCTGCCGTCTTATTCTGCGGTTGTGTAACTGCTGAAATTCCCAGCATAACATCCAGTTCGCCGCTGCTCGCAAAAAGTCTCTCGAGGTCTTCCTTCATCTGCGAGGCACTCTTGTATCTGTCTTCGCTTCTGAATGCGCAGGCTTTGAGGACAATTCTGTTGAGTTCATCGGGAATACCCTTGACAGCAGGTATCTGAGTTCCGTTCATCCTGCTGACCAAAGCACCATTCTTATCGCTGTACTTTATGGTCTCGGGGTATTCGGGCAGGAAGGGCTCACGGTTGAAATTGAGCAGTTTATACATCACAATGCCCAGCGAGTATGTATCCACATCCAGACCGTATTCATCGCCCTTGTAGACCTCGGGCGCCATATATGTATATGTGCCCTTCTTTGAAAGTCCCGACACGGTTTTCTCGATGGTTCTGGCAACACCGAAATCACCCAGTTTGAAGTTTCCGTTCTCTGCCACAAAGATGTTGTCGGGCTTGAGGTCGCGGTGAATGATTCTGCTCTCGGCACAAATCTCCAGAGCGTTGCACATCTCAATACCCAGCCTGACGATATCCCTCTGTGTCAT
Organism: Ruminococcus sp.; assembly: GCA_045654185.1. Taxonomy (GTDB): domain Bacteria; phylum Bacillota; class Clostridia; order Oscillospirales; family Acutalibacteraceae; genus Ruminococcoides. The sequence continues at coordinate 47,263 of JAZOMY010000015.1, read as the reverse complement.
AGAATTCTTTCTGAGATATCCGGGGAAATCGCGGAGCAACTCCATACGGATAAGGATATCCCAGCCGATAGTGCCCTGATGTTCCACTATCTCGTAGTCTTCATACTGAACGATATTGGGGTTGTTTCTGAGTTTGCACATAAGGGATATCTCCTGTGCAAAATCCTCCACCAATCCCTTGTAATACTGAGTTACACTTGCCTCGTCCATACCGTCATTTTTAAGGCTCTGAATCTCAGCCTTTGTGGACGGAATGGTGATAACCTTCAGGGCACAGCGCTCCGCCGTGCCGAAAGAATCCCTTGTAATCTCATAAACCTTTCCGAAACTGCCCTCACCGATAAACCTGACGGTTTTCCAGTCAGACCATACCTTGGATATATCATATAATTCTGCCATAAACCCCTCCACAGATTCATCTTAAATCTTCACATCTGTCTGAAACATCAGCAAATTTTACTGAACCTGTTCCTCTGTTTTTTTATTTAGTGCCTGTTTTATATTTGCAAGCATTTCATCAAAGCCGTTCAGTGTTTTTTTACACTGCTCGTCGCAATAGCCCTCATAAACAACTTCTGTTATTGAGCTACTGTCGAAACATATATAGCTTGTCTCATCACTCAGTCCCAACGGAAAGGGAACTGCAAAATAATCATAAACGCGGGTATCTTCTCTTTTGGGGAAATATCCGCTTATCATAAACAAATTTTCTTTGCTGAGGTTAAGTTTTACAATTGTTCCTATGGGATAATATTTACTCATAATCACTTGCCCTCCGTTGCATTATCAATAGCTTTTTTATATACGGACAGTAATTTCTCAACTGTTTCGGAAGGCATATCCTTTGTCAGTTCCAGACTATCTCCCAGAAGTTTCAGCAACGCATCAGTCGCCTCTGTACGATAACCTTCGGATTCAACTGTCATTTCAATATCAAAGGGCACAAAGAATGTTTTTTCTATGCCAATGTATCCCACAGGATAAGGAACTACATAGTATCCGACTTTTCCCTTATCCTCAGATTTTATATTTGAATAACCTATAATCGAAAGTTTATGCTCATTAACGGTAATAACTGAGCCAATGGGTAACAAATTCATACTGCGCCTCCTCAACCAAACAAGCTGCCAATCCAGCTTGCAACTTTCTTCACGCCCGATGTAGCAGCACTTGTTACAACATCAGTTACATCAGTAATGACATCCGTTGCAAAATCTATTCCTGCAGATATGGCATCTCCGCCGTATCCTATGAAATCACCAATGGTAGCTCCTTCTCCGCCTGTCATCAGACCGGTCATATATTCTATGCCGTGATTCAAAGCGTTAGCAAAAGGTATGTCTCCAATAATGCCGTCCACAGTGGTGCCTGCAACCGAACACACACATTCAATGGAACCACCCAGTATTATATCTATATATCCCTCTGCCATTTCAAATCCGACACCTAATATATCCATCTCTGCAAGCTGTTCTTCAATGGATGCCATCATCTCAGCGTCGCGTTCTAAACCCTTTTCAAAGGTATATTTAAAAGCTTCTACCACACCTGAAATATATGGGTTTTTACTGGCTAGTTCTTTTGCAACTTCGTAAATATCATCACCTGTCAGCTCGCCCTGTGCCAGACCGCTTACCGCGCTGTATATTGCCTCCACAGAGTCCGGAATCGCAAGTTTGATTATCTCCTGAACCTCTGAATTTATATTGTCGTTTGCCGTTTGCTCAAGCAGCGCAAACAATTCGCCGATACTCTCTACGTCCTTAATTTTATCCCAAAGCTCCCCTGCTTCGTCAATAATGTTTGAAATCACGGGATTCTTGGTGATTTCGCTTAAATCCAGCTTCGCAAGGAGTGAGTCCACGCTTTCAAAGGTGTTGGCACTTGTGGTTGCAATAGCAGCACCCTGTGTCAGTTTTTCTGTCATTCCCTTGAATGTATTCTGAGCGCTTGTAATCTTTCCCTCAAAATTACGGGAAAGGTTATCACTCCAATTAGAATTCACATTTTTCAGTGTTGAAGACACTCCTGCAAACAGTGTTTCATATTCCGTGCTGAGAGCCGACATTTCTGCCGCCTGAGCCTTGAGCTCCGCAGGTGTAAGTTGTATTTTACCTGCCACGGACAATAACCTCCTTACAGATTAATATCATCAAATTTGCATATCGGAATAGGTGCCTCAATATCGTTGAGCACCTGTGCGGCAATTCCTACGGGTGTATTATGTCCCCATTTGCCAATGCCGTCGTCTTTCAGAATATCTTTCAATATCTCCTTCATATCGGGAAAAATTGATGGTCTGTTATTTCCCCCTGTGTGTGTTGTTCCTGTGCCAATAACACCGATACAAGCTCCGATAATTGAGTCAATACCTGAGCCCCAACCGATTACATCATTTTCTGATTTATCGAAGTCATCCGCCGCCTGAGAAACACTGTTAAGAAACGCTCTGGAATGCTCCTGAAGCTGTTTTATCTTATTTTTATTCGCAACGGAATAATCATTGATGGCGTCCTTCTCTTTGCATCCCCAGTCGTTGTGTATTGCAATACGATTAAGAGCTTCAACCGCATCATTTACCGATTCATTGGAGGAAGCTGCTGCTGATGCAAGCTGTTTCATAATAAGCGTATCAATGGATATTACTCTCATTTTTCTTCTCCCCCTTCTCAGAATGAACCGCGGATGCGGGATGCTGAATTCGAATCGACTGATGTGAACTCATTCTTGGCTTTATCCACGTAGTTTTTATATTCCTGTAAAACCGCCATCATCTTTCTGGCTTTTTCCATATGGGAGCGCATAATGTTTATGTATGTAACACTTGCATCGCCTTCCCATGATGATTCCATACGACCGATGAGATTTTCCAGTCTGGTATTAAGTGCCTGAAGCTCATCAATCTTTGTTTTCAGCTGATTGGAGTTGGACTCCAAAGCTTCCAGGTTAACTTCTATTAATGCCATTTCCCATACTCCTTTCTTATCAGAACGGACGGCTGCTGCCGCCGCCACCGCTGGAACCGCCGCCACCCGAATAATCTCCGCCTGAGGAGATATCTGCGGATTCAACAGCATTCTTAACCTGCTGATCAAGCCACTGATAATGAGCAACGGTTTTCTGAATAAACGAAGAGGCTTCCTTGAGACGATTAATCATATCAATATTCTGCTGTTTCATCTCAGCTGCTTTCTCTACTATTGCAACACCCACATCACCCTGGGTTTCGTTTGCCTGTCTTATGATTTCTGTGAGAGTTCTCTGAGAGGCTTCGAGCGATGAAATTGCAGTTTCAATCTGACGGATGTCATACTTGGCAGCATTTTCGTCAATGGTAATCTTACCGTTTTGGTCTTTAAAAGCCATACTTATACCCCCTTCAAAACATCATAGACGACATTCGCGAAGTCTTCGCCTGACACCTGTTCTATTCCATTTTCGCATTCGCGATAAATTACTCCGTCCGATTCGATATATGTGTTTACCGTTGCTGCGCCTGCGACTACCGAACACTTCACCGCAAACAGTCTTGTTATTTTTTTCTTGTCGATACTTTCTGCCTGTCTGGTTTCAACAGCATAGCCTTCCGAAAGCAGGTTGTTTGCGATTTCCTTTAACATAAGGTCGTCCACTGCCTTAATCAGAAGCTTTCTGTCTTTTCCCGTAACCAGAGTTATCACCCCGTCGCAGTGATGGAATTTGTATACATCCACATAGGGATTTTCTCCAAGCATACACACATCAAGAGAGGTTTCGACCTCGCCGAAAAACACAGGCTTGAGTATATCCAGCGCCATAGGGTCTATCTCGGTATTTCCGCTGAAGTCCTCCATCAGCACGCCCGATGCAACCAGAGAAGCCTTCGTTTCTTTTTCAAAAAGCGCGTAGCCCGAGCCTATATCATCCATCGCGGCGATATAAGCGTAATCTATATACTTTGCCTGAAGGAAGCCGCCAAGATAATAGAGTTCCTCAGGCGTTATAAGCAATTCTTTCGTCATATCCCATACCCCTTTATATAAGATTTATTTTGGAAACCATATCCGATTCCTGACTCTCATATTCATCTGCAAATTGTCTGAGCAAATCCGAATAATCGTCAAAGAACATCGCAATAGGCTCGAATTGATTCTTCACAAACAGGATTTTTTCCGAATACGCCTTCTCAGCATCTCCCTGCCAACTGCCATTGACGGAAAGCACCAGGATCTCGATATTCTCCATCAGCATCCGCAAGTCGTTGTTGATGATTTTTATGGTGTCGCTTTTATATCTCAGCTCCACAGGATTCACTTGAATATCCATAACAGCCTCCTTTAATCTGACGTCTGCATTGTTTTGAAATATACTTGCCCGCAGCACATTTCAAAGCAATGCCGCGATATGACAGAATGGAGTTACCTCCATTCTGCCATAAGACCGACACTACTTTTAGCCGCCGAAGCTGTTCATTGTAGTCTGAAGACTCTGGTCTGTCTCCTGAAGCTTCTGTGCTGCTGTGTTCATCAGCTTTGCATACTCCTCAAGCATCTGTGAGAAGTTTGTGAAAGTTGACTGCATGCTCTCATACTTTGCAAGGAATGCGTCCTGAGCGTCGCCCTTCCATACCTCGTTGAGGCCCTGAATGAGTGTGCGCATTTTGCTCATTGCCTCGTCGTGCTGACTTTTGAGACCTCTGAGTTCGTTTGCCTTGCTGTTGAGAAGATCGGGAGTTACCTGAATAAGTGCCATGTTTTTTTCCACCTTTCAAAAATTTAAAAAATTAATTTTATTCTTTATTAACGCCGAAGCATCATAAACTAAATGATTACTGCTGTCAGAGCGGCTTTTTCCAAGCTACCGACTATGGCAGTGAGCTTAATCTGAGACTCTGAAATTTCGCTCTTGACTTTGTTCAGTTCTGTTTCCACGGTTTGAAGTTTCAGAGTGCAAGCCTCTCCTGCATCTGATTTCCAGCCGTTTTCGATACAGATATATGACTTTTTTATTTCGTTTTCGAGTTCTGCTATCTCATCCGAAAGTTCCTTGAGTTTCAGTTGATAATGTGTCAGAACATCTTCAAAAGTGATTTCCTGCATACTACACCTCAATAACTGTAATATAATCTCCGTTCCATACCCCTGCTGACTCCAGTGTATCCTCAGAGAGCAGTTGCCTGCCGCTTCTGTTGCACAGAAGTTCCACCCCGGCGGTTTTCAGAAAGAGACTCGGGTTGTATCCGTTCAACGCCTCAACTATATCATCCTTAAGCTTGTCAACTTCAAGTTCCGAGGGTACTTCCAAGTCATATAAAAAACTCCTGTTTTTATCTGTCAGTGTGACTATTATACTGTTCATAAAAGCACCCTTTCTAATCTTCAAGTTTTTCGGACAACCGATTTTTGAGGGCATCGGTGCCAAGCGACTCAAAACCAAGCATTCCGAATTCATCCGAACTCACACATACGGGCTGATTCGAAATCATTGCATAAAACTCATCACCAGAAACGCAGTATGTACCCCGCACTCTGTGCAGTTGCCTTATGCGTATATATTTGCAGCCGCCTGTAAGTATTTCGCATATAAAGGGAATGTTTTCTGTCTTTATTCCAAGTGCAGATAAACACTTCTCCGCCTTGTCCCGTTCAAAGGAATGCAGTTCGCTCTGTATCGTTTTCGCATCCTCAAGTAGCATTTTTTCGTCTATACTGTGTTTTTTACCCGAGGCTTCGTGAAGGGGAAGCAAGTTTTCTCTCTCATCCGCAGACACTATCGAAAACGCAACTTTATCGCGGCTCTTTTTTGAAGTGCACAACACCAGGTCGCCTTTGACGAATATATACATCTCGGAGCATTTGCCCTTGAAGCAGTTACTGTTTACGGAAATCACCTTATCGGGAGAACACATCGCCTCCACAGACTTTCTTATTTTTTCGTCTACAAAAAGTGTTCCGTCCAGTTCGTATCGCAGTATGTGTTTTCTCTCAAGACTGCGCATTCTGTTTTTTACAAAGGCGTTGAGCGCCTGCGATGGCTCATACGCAAATGACGTTTGGGGAATAAATATATTTTTGTATCCCAGAAGGGATGCCAAAACGGAAATATCCGCAGAGGTCAGTTCTGATTTTGTCATAATACCTAATTACTCCTCTGCATTCAAGGGACGTACTTCGCTTACGGGATATTCCTCTTTAACCACCCTGGCAACTGCGGAAATGTTAATAACCTGCATATCCTGCAGATTTTCCGAAACCAGTTCGCAAACCTTTGTCTGTGACACATCCTCCCCGGGATGCTCAACATAGGACATATCCTCGGAAAGCAAAACCGAACCGTAGTCAGTGCTGACGGTATTCATATACTCTGTCATTCTGCTGAGGGCGTCTTTGCATTTTTTCTCGTTTTCGCGATACTGCTCCGGTACATTCAGCAAAACGTTCCTGAGATTTCTCAAGGTTTCGTCTGCCCTGAACATAGCGTCCGCCGCAATACCCAGAGATTCCATCACTATCAGAGCCTGAGGATACTCCATAAACTCCAGATCTGTCTGCATCTCACTGCGGAGGTTCTTCAGTCTGAAGAGGATATCCTCGGACTTCTGGGAAGAAACCATAGCATAGGTTGACAAGGTCTCCAGCTCTCCTATGTTTACCGAAATCATCCCATCACCGCCTTACTCATAAGTTTTACTTTTTTACAGGTGCCGCCCACGAACAAATAGGACAAGCCCTCTCCTGCCTGCTGGTCCCTCTCGTTATACTTGAGGTTGTTCTGGAAGAATCCGTACTGAGCAGGAGTACCGTCAAGTGCCAGTCCGTTCTGGTTACCTACTATCACACGGGTCAGGCTCTCGATTTCGTTGTATCTGGAGATATCTGACATTCTGCCTGCTGAGAGAACCACAACTCCCAGATTCTGTGCCATTCTGCAGATACGTTCCATTGAATTCTTGTTTGCATCCGAAACGCTGTCTACAAAATCTTTCAGGTCATCAATAACAATACACAGCATTTCATATTTCTCTATAAACTTCTTCTCGTCAAAAGCATCGCCTTCCACCAGACGGGTCTGGTTCTGCGCCTTCTTTCTCTCGTTGAGATAAGCCACAAGCTCACCGAGCATATCTGTGGTGGCGGCATCATCGGTTACAGATGCATATCTGTGCACCGAAGCTGACAGACTCTGCTGAGAGGGGCTGCTGCTGTCAAAGACAAAAACTTTTGTCTCGCTGTATTTTGACAAGATAAGTTTTGTTATCTCACCAAGTGCCGCACTCTTGCCCGAATGCATTGAACCCGACACAAGGAAAGAATAGTTGTCCGCAAGGGACACAAAAGAGGGGCGTATATCCTCCGAGCATATACCGAGAGGAAGGGCTGTTCTGACAGAATATTCACTGAGCATACTGTCAAAGGTAACCTCATCGGGCATTACCGGAATGGGTTTGGGTCTTTCGCCATGCCAGCAGGTGCTCATATTCACAGAGATATCCTTTACCCTCATTATCTTGTCGCGGTCTGTGTCACCCTTTGCAAACAGTGCCGCCTGAAATTCCAGAGGCGGATTTTGCTTGAAAAATGCCCTGCCTGCAACCTTGGGCAGTTTCATTCCGTCGAGGCGTCCTACAACAGTTGCATAGTCACCCTTGTCGGTAAGTTCAAATGCAACTGCACCGCGGATATTCTGGAGTACCTTGTAGCGCACTCCCGAAGTACTGTTGGCGGTATAAATCATATATATTCCGTAGGTTGCACCATCACGGGCAATTGTTACAAGGAGGTTCTCCAGATCGGGGTACAAATCAAATATGGGAACTATATTATCAATAGCAATAATAATTGCGGGCATATCGGAGGAAACCGATTCTCTGTACGCCTTCAGGGAGCTTACGGCGTTTTTCAGGAATTTTCGCTTTCTGTCTTCGATTTCCTGCAGAATAAGGCGTTCAAATTTAACGAACTTCTCCTCTTCGCTGTCAAGGGCAACACCGCCCACATGAGGCAGGGATGAGAAGTTGCTCATGCTCCATCCGCCGCAGTCCAGAATATAGATATTCACATCCTCGGGGGAATAGTGGGTACAGAGGGACATCACCACAGTTTTCAGCAAATTGGTTTTTCCCGTAGAGGGAGCACCGTATATTCCGTAGTGTCCGTCTGCGGCAAAATCTATGTACTGGGTTCCCTGAGCCTGAAGCACGGGAGCATCATACATACCCACGGGAACCTTCAGCCACTGGGGGGTACCATTCCACTTTTCTCCGTCAAATCCGCAGGTTTCCCTGATATCATCGACATAGATTTCCTCTGAAAGTTCGGGAAGCCACGGACCCTGAAGTTTCCTGATACCTGCTGATTTGGCTTTACTGCCGATATATCTGACTATGGCAGAAAGCTCATCCAGGTCTGACTTATGTCTGGTTTTTTCGTCAAAGACCGTCTTGATTCTCTTGCCCTGAATATCAACAACACGAACCTGATTACCGCTGTTTTCCTCGGTGGAAGCCACCCCGAAATAAGGTGCGCCGCTCCAGTATGACTGGAACAAATCGAAATACTCGTCCTCACCCACGCGGATATAACTTCTGCCTGCCTGAGTGAGTTTTGCGGCATCGGGACGTTTTATCATCTCGCGGCTGTCGGATACATCCTGAACCTTGAGACAGAGGCGGAATCTCGAGTTACTCTGAATCTGGTCATCCACAACTCCGCCGGGTTTCTGTGTGGCAAGCACAAGGTGAAGACCAAGGCTTCGTCCTACTCGGGAAGCACTGATCAGTCCCGCCATAAATTCAGGTTCTTCCTTTTTGAGTTCCGCAAACTCGTCGGATACAATTATAAGATGGGGCATAGGCTCTGTCGCCTGTCCCGATTTGTAAAGTTTATGGTATTTGTCGATATGGTTCACGCCGTACTTATCAAACACGGCATATCTTCTCTTTATTTCGCTTTGCAACGAAATAAGCGAACGGCCAATATTTGAACCGATATTCGTGATTTTTCCCACCACATGAGGCAGAGGCTCCAGCAGGTTTGCCATACCGCCGCCCTTGTAGTCAATAATAACAAAACTCACATCGTGAGGATGATAGGTAAGCGCCATAGAGAGAATCCACGTCTGCAGAAGCTCACTCTTGCCCGAGCCTGTTGTACCCGCCACAAGTCCGTGGGGGCCGTGCGCCTTCTCGTGGATATCAAAATAAAATGTCTTTTCCCCCGCCATCATACCGATGGGAGCCGCCAGACTTTTCTGGGGGGAGGAGGAGTTCCATCTCTCCAGAACATTCAGTTCCTCCACCGTCTTTGCGCCGTAGCCCTGCATAAACGTAATGCCTGAGGGAAGTCCTGCCTGCTTGGCAAAACCATCAAGCTCAACGGCCGACATTCTTCTTGCAAACAAATCCCACTTCATATCATCAAGTGCCTGGTCCATTGTAAAATAGAACTTGTTGTTTGCCTCGTTTCTGTCGTAAACACAGGGGCCGTTATCCACATCAACAATGCTTCGGCAGTCAAGAGGAAGCATATACATATCGTTGAAAAGGAAAAGAGAGGTAACACCCATAGCAGGGTCGTTTACAAACAAATTCTGCATTATCTCCTCTTTTTCCACCATTTCCTTGGAGCCGAAGATAAATATGTAATAAGGTCTGGGGATGTTATTCGCCGCGGCGTATGAGTCCTTCAGCTCTTCGCGGCGTTTTTTGAGAACATCGTTGAACATATCGCACAGGTTGTGGGCATTCGCCTTATCAAAGGAAAGCATTCTGTACTGGCGATTTTCGTCCCATACGTGAGGAAGCCACCTGAGCGCCTCCCACTGCTCCTGCTCCGAGGAATCAAAAATTCCCACTATCCTTACATCATCGAAGCAATGAGCGGTAGTCAGGGACACTATCATATTCCTCACAAGGCGGATAATCTTTTTTCTGTCGCCCACAAAACCAACTGTATTCTTTTTAAGAAGCGAAAGTCTGGAGGGAACATTATCAACTATGCGGGTCTCCTCGATAATCTGTTCTGAAAGTTCCCTTATCTCGTCGCTTTCCATCTGGAAGCCGTTGCTGTCCTGACGGGTTTTGACGCTGACGCAGAGGTTCTCGTATCCCATGCCCAGACGGACATCAAGGAAGTCCCTGTCCGATGGCATTCGCTCCCAGAGGGTTCTCTTCAGACCGTAGAGGGCGTTTATACTCTCCGCAGGTTCGGGATTCTCTCTGGTCAGGATATCACGCTGAACTTTTGCCACAGATTCTATCCTTGCTTTCTGGTCCTGTATGTATGCGCCGTACTTTTCACGTCGCATTGCTTCGTACTGCTCCAGAGACAGTTTTCTGCCTTTGTATGAACTCCTGGAACTTGCGATGCTCACCACGGGAGAAACAAGACTTGCCGCTCTCGCCGCCAGCAGCGCCGGAGATGCCGCCGATGTCAGCATACTTGTGGCAAACATAGCGCCCGTACCTGCAAGGGAGGCAAATGCTCCTCTGTTTTTCTCCAGCTTCTGCGCCTTTGTGGGAGCAGGGCTGAGTATTATATCCGTATCCGGCAGTTTGTCCTGAGTTCGGGGACTTCTGCGATACACCAGTTTTTTGGCATCTTCTTCGGCCCTTACTATATCCTCCGAGCCCATAGCGGCCTCGTTTACTTTCAGTTTGTCGAGCACATTATAAAAATGCAGCACTCCGTTTACGAGGCTTATCTGCACGCTGAGTATGGAGAGGACATCTCCCGACTTCATCCGTGCTATATTCACGCGTTTGCCGTTGAGGTATATACCGTTGGTGCTTCCCTGATCTTCAACGCGTACGTTGCCTGCCTCGTTTTTGAGGACAAAGTGAGTTCCCGATACAAAGGGCAGTTTAATAACCACATCGTTAGTGTCAGCTCTGCCGAATTTGAGAATACAGTTATAGGGAAGGCTCACGGTGGTCTTTGACATAGATGTCTGTGAGCTGAGGTACAGCACAGTCTTTGTGGCTGCATTCAGCATAATAATGGTATCAAGAGGCACCGATGCTCTGTCAAATCCATAGGCTTTCTTGGCATTAACAGCGATATTTTCCCCTTTGAACTTCAGAGTAATCTGTCCGTTTGCAAAGCCGGGCACCTTGATAATATCCTTTTTTCCCGAGCCGAATGTAAGGCTTTTGCCCTCGCTCAGCAATCCGCTGAACAGGCAGTTATTATGTAGCAATACTGCTGTTATTACCATAAATCTTCCTCGATTACATCATCTTATTTACTCAGGCGTTTTCTCCAACCTGAGCAACAATAATGGTTATATTGTCTTTTCCGCCGTTTGCAAGAGCCATTTTGAGAAGTTCTTTTGCAATACGGATAGTCGAAACATCCTTTGAAACCACTCGGAATATTTCCTCACTGCTTACCATATCGGTGAGACCGTCGCTGCAGATAACAAACTTATCCCCCGGTCTTATTTCGTCCGAATATGTGTAAGGCTCTATTTCCATTTCTTCAGGGAAAATACCCAGATGCTGTGTCAGTCTGTATTTCTTGTTTTTGGGGAGATTTTCTTCTCCGTGAATCTGAATGTATCTTTCCTTCTCCGTATGTTCGTGGGAAATCTCCGTAAACTGAAGGTCTCTGAGAATGAAAATCGGGCTGTCACCAATGTTGCAGAGATAATACCTGCCTTTTCTGAAACACAGCATAGCCGCAGTGGAACCCATCCTGCCGATTTCCTCATTTTGCATTGTTTCACAGATGGCTTTGTTGGCTTTACTGCATATCTCCACAAGTGCTTCGGATACATTGTCACATTTGCAAAGTTCATCCGCCGAAGCCGTTGCTACATCCGCAGATATTGCCGATGCCCTGTCTCCGGCAGAATATCCGCCCATACCGTCAAACACACCCAGCAAAACGCTTCTGCTTTGTTTTTGAGTATTGCTGCCACGGGGTGCGTATTCACAATTGTCCGAATCCATAGATATTCTGTTAAAACAGAAATTATCTTCGTTGCGCTCTCTGCGATATCCCGTGTGACACACAAGGCTTGCATATATTTTCATACAATCACACTCTCAATATTATTTAAGGTTAGTGTATATCTCTTTAAGCTCAGGGGGATAAATCTCAAAAACATCCAGCAGCGTGGCTGTTTGCTTGTTCTGAGAAAAAACAAAAAGCAAGGACAAAAATACACTCCAGGTCATTTTTCGTTTTCCTGTTTCAATGGATACCAGCGACTGTCTGCCCAGACCCACCAGCGACGCCAGTCCTGCCTGAGACAAATGAAGCATGGTTCTGAGAGTAGCGAGATTATTTGTCATATTCTCAACTGCCGCATTTTTTACGTCTTCATTAAATTCTGTCAACATACTCTCCTCCTTGCTCATTTGTTTACTATTGATAAAAAATTATGTACATTAATCAATATTTTATTAATCAACAATAACAGTATAGCACTCCATCTTATTATTGTCAACTAAAAATGTGATATTTTGTCGCATTTTACGACATTTTGTGTTATATGGCAAAAAACAAGAATTTCTTCTTGGTTAATCCCCGAAATTTGCAGACAATAAAGACCCATGCATAAATTTCAGCCATATTTTTCTGTAATGAAAACAACGCCTTCCCTCATTTGAAGAGGGAGGCGTCTTCAAGTCAGAAAAACGTATTCCGCCTTATTCTGCATTTCGCACCTTTACTTGACATAATGCGCTATTTACTTTAAAATAAAAGAATATCCTCAACGGATAAAGAATCGAGGCAGACTATGAAAAAAAGTATTAAAAATATAATATTCGGTTTGCTGGGACAGGTCATCACCATTGCGCTCGGACTTGTTCTGCCAAGAATGTTTATCACCAGTTACGGTTCCGAGGTAAACGGAATGTTGTCCTCGGTTAACAACATCTTTACCTATCTGGCACTTCTGGAGGCAGGTATAGGCTCCGCCACCATTCAGGCACTCTACGGCCCATTGGCAAAAAACAACCGTACCGACATCAATGGTATCCTATCTGCTACCAACCTTTTCTACAAGAGAACAGGCATTATCTACTTCATCTCGGTAATCGCCTTTTCCGTTATCTATCCCCTGTGTATTGAATCAGAAATCCCTCCCATTACCACCGCATTGATTATTCTCTTTATCGGTATGGGACACGCTGTCAACTACTTCTTTCAGGGCAAGTACAAGATGCTTCTCCAGGCAGAGGGCAAACAGTACATCACCTCAAACGTTACCACCATCGTCCACGTTTTTGTCAGCATTACAAAAATCATTCTGATTTCTCTGGGTATGTCAGTTGTGGCTATTACCATAGCCCAGTTCCTGCTGAATATCGTTCAGATGATTTACTACTCTATCTACATAAAGCGGCACTATAAATGGCTTGACCTTAAGGTTACCCCCAACAAGGCGGCTATCTCCCAGAGCAAGAATGTTATAGTTCATCAGATTTCAAATCTTATTTTCCACAACACCGACACTCTTCTGCTCTCGTTCTTATGCGGATTCGAGGTCGCCAGTATCTACGCACTCTACAACCTGTTCTTCGAGATGATTTCAACTATGCTTAATCATTTCACCGCAGGTTTTTCCTACAAAATCGGTCAGCTCTGCAACTCGGACGAGAAAAAGTTCAAGCGGTATTTCGAACCCTGGGAACAGTACTCCATGGCACTATCTTTTGCTATGTACTGCGTACTGTTCATCTTTATTCTCCCCTTCATCAAGGTCTACACCGAGGGCGCAGATATCAACTACTATGACCCCATTCTCCCTATTCTGTTCGTATCAATTAAAATTCTCGTTTCCGGCAGAGCCACCTGCGGTCATATCATCAGCTTCGCAGGACACTTCAAGAAGACTCAGTGGCGCTCTGTTATTGAAATGATTCTAAACATAGTCGTTTCCGTTGTTGCGGTGCTGCTCCTCAATCCCTACGGAAAAGGTATATACGGTGTGCTGATAGGCACCATAGTGGCACTGCTCTACCGAAGCAACGATATGATTATTTACAGTTGCAAGCACATTCTGCACAGAGGTGTCTGGAAGACTTACAAGCGCTGGATAATTAATATCGGATTATTCGTGCTGATGTACTGGCTGTCCACCTTCGTACCTATGAATCTGGACTCCTACATAAGCCTCATACTCTGGTGCATTCCTGTCACCGCAGTTGTAACAATAGTTTTCTTTGCCGGTGCGTTTATTTCCGAACCTTTATCCACAAAGACATCCATCAACCTGCTCAGAAACAAACTTGCAAACCGCAAGTCAAAATAAAACTCTGTTTATAAACAAAACTACCCGAAGAAGAGAAACAGAACTCTTTTTCGGGTAGTATTTTTTATACTATTCAGTTTCAGGGATCAGCCCTTGACTGCACCTGCGGCAACACCCTTGATGATGTGCTTCTGGCAAGTGAGATAGAAGATGATGATGGGAATAATGCTCAAAAAGATAAGAGCCATTGTAGCACCAAGGTCTACTGTTCCGTAGCTTCCCTTGAGGTACTGGATGTGAATGGGAATAGTCATATATCCCTTTGTTCTGTCGAGTACCAGGTAAGGCAGGAGGTAGTCGTTCCATACCCACATCAGCTCAAGAATTGAAACAGAGATAACGGTAGGCATAAGCATGGGGAATACAACCTTGAAGTAGGTTCTCAGAGGACCGCATCCATCAATAGCCGCGGCTTCTTCGATTTCCAGAGGAATACTCTTGACAAAGCCCGTAAACATAAACACCGCAAGTCCTGCGCCGAAGCCCAGATAAATAACCGGGATGGTCCAGGGAGTGTTCAGCTTGAGGGTATCTGCTGTTCTTGCCAGTGTGAACTGAACCATCTGGAAGGGAATAACCATGGAGAATACACAAGCAAAATAGATGAACTTACAGATAAAGGAGTTAACTCTGGAGATATACCATGCTGCCATAGAGGTAACAATAATAATGAGGAAGGTTGAGAGCACGGTAATAACAAGGCTGTAAAAAACGGATTTCCAGAATGTACCGCCCAGTGTCATACCTGTTTTGAAGTTCTCAAAACCTGCCCAGCTTTCAGCGTTGGGAAGTGCAAATGTCTGAGTCTTAACGAAGGTATTCTTCTTGAAGGAGTTAAGGGCAACGAGGAAAATCGGTGCCATATAGAAAACTGATACCAGAGCAAAGAGAATTGTAAGCCACAGCTTCTTGGGTTTGCCCTTGGGAGCTTTTACTTTTACTGCTTTTGCCATTACTGCTGCACCTCCTTCTTACGTGTTGAAGTGAGCTGGAGAAGACCAATGGTGGCAACCAGAATAAAGAAGATTACCGCCTTAGCCTGAGCCTCACCCCTTGAGAAAGGACCTGACTGACCGAAGGTCTTGGAGATATTCAGCGCAATCATCTCGGTGGTATAGGTATTGAGACCTGTTGCCTTGTCCAGAACACCGGGGAGACCGTCTGTGAGGGCAAGGTTCTGGTCGTAGAGCTTGAAGCCGTTGGTGAGAGAGAGGAATGTACAGATGGTGATGGAGGGCATAACGTTGGGAATTGTAATTCTTGTGAGAGTTTTCCAACCGCTGGCACCGTCAATCTTTGCAGCCTCTATCATATCCTCGGGCACCGCCTGAAGTCCCGCAACATAGATAATCATCATATATCCTACCTGTTGCCAGCACATCAGTATTATCAGTCCCCAGAAACCGAATTCGGTTTTTTCAAGAATATTTGTATTATAATAGCTGAGGATACCATCGAAAATCATACTCCAGATATAGCCCAGAACGATACCGCCGATAAGGTTAGGCATAAAGAATACGGTACGGAAGAAGTTTGTACCCTTGATACCCTGAGTCAGCGCATAAGCAACCGCAAAGGCTATAACATTGATAAGCACAACGGAAACGATGGTCCAAATTGCAGTATAGATGAATGAATAGAGGAACTGTTCATCATCCAGAATTCTCAAGTAGTTGTCAATGCCGACCAATTCCGCATTCTTTATAGTTCTGAATTTACAGAAAGAAAGGAACAAACCCTGAAGGAAGGGCCAGATAAAACCAATAAAGAAGGAAACCGCCATAGGCAACAGAAAAAGCCAGCCGAATCGGCGAATCGGTCTTCTGAGGAGTTTACTGTTCACAGCAGCAGAGCTGTGAGCTTTTTTCTTTTTCTTCTTCATTTTTCCACCTCCGGAAGATATAAAAGCAAAGGTCAAAGCCCCTGCAAAAATTAAATCCTACGTTTTATGCAGGGAACGCATTTATGCGTTCCAGTTTCGGAACGGATAAATCCATTCCCTACGTTTTCTTAAAAAATGGGGCGAGTTTTTGGCTCGCCCCATGGTTTTTATAACAGTTTATCAGCCGTTAACTGCTGCATAGTTGCTTGCCCAACCTGCTACGAATGCTGCTTCAACAGCATCCCAGTTAGCATCTGTGGGATCAGCGTTGTATGCGTTCATTGCGCTAACGATACCCTTACGGTACTCGTCAACGTTGGGCTGGAAGTTTGTAACCCAAGGCATTGTGTAGTTGCCAGCTGATGCATAAGCGTTAGCCTGTGCAAGGAAGGGGTTGGAGGACTGAGCTGCGTTCTTATAGGGCATAACGCCGAATGTCTCAACAGCCTTTGCGGATGCTTCTGCATCAGTTACGAGCCACTTCATGAATGCGAGAGTAGCCTCGATGTCTTCCTCTTTTGCCTCTGCGTTAACTGCCCAGTAGTTCTCTGTACCGCAGTTGAGGCCTGCCTTCTCTTCGCCTTCTACGCCACAGTAGTAGGGAATCATTGTGAGATCCTCAGCCTTGAGACCTTTCTCTGCGAGGCTGGACCACTCCCAGTTACCGTTTGCATAGAATACTGCCTTACCCTCAGCAAACTCTGCGTTTGCATCGAAGCCGCCAGCTGCGAGCTGTGCGCGGTCAGTAGCGGAGTTAACAACCATCAGGTCATAGAGAGCCTTGTAGTTGTCCATGTATGTACCCTTGATCTCTGCGGGGCATGTCTTCCATGCGTCGGGAGCATCAACGGACTCATAGTAGTACTCGAGGTTTGCAAGGTGGCCTGTGAATCTCCAGGAAGAAGAATCGTCCATGCCGGAAGATGTGAATGCATCGAAGCCGAGCTCAGCTGCACGAGCGTGGATATCCTCAGCAACAGCCTTGAGAGTCTCAAAGTTTGTGATGTCATCCATTGTGTAGCCAGCTGTCTGGAGGAGAGCCTTGTTTACGATGATGCCGTAGCACTCGTAGCAGTAGCCGATGGAGCAGAGCTTGCCGTCAGCGTCGAAGAGCTGGTAAGCGTCTGTGTTGAGCTCCTTAGCGATCTCTGTGTCCTTGAGGTCGTAGCAGAACTCGCCCCAATCCTTAACAGCAGCATCGTTACCTACAACGAAGAGTGTAGGAGGAGTTGCCTTGTCCATCTCTGCTGTGAGAGTGTCGTTGTATGTACCGGAAGCAGCAGTAACAACAGTTACCTTAACGCCTGTTTCATCGGTGTACATCTTTGCGATTTCCTGAAGAGCTGCGTCTGATTCGGGCTTGAAGTTGAGCCAGTAAACAGAACCTGTCTTTGCGTCATCGCCGTTTGTACCGGTCTCGCCGCCGCAAGCTGCTAAGGAAACAGCAAGAACGAGAACGAGAAGAAGTGCAAAAAACTTTTTCATTGTGTGTCTTCCTTTCTTTGTTTAGAAAAATAGAAATTTATCACTACATTCCCTGAACTTTTGATACAAAGAATGTACTAACCGAAAAAAGTACCAAAGAGTAAAAAATTGGTTCTTTTTGCACTATTAATTATATATCACAATCAGTGGAATTGTCAATTAATTTTTTGTATAAAATGTATAGAATTTTGGATATCGGATAGACGTAAATTATCTTTGTATTTTGAAAAGTCAATATTCATCGGGCTTTGTGCGACACAAAAAATTTTTATTTTATTATAATTTTCTTTATTTTTCGGACAAATTATACTCAAAAGACACAATCACCCGAAGTCTCTGCCGCGAACACAGCCCTTCGACTGTCAAAACCCAACCCCCGGATTTGCATTTCCTTATATTATATGATAAGATGAAGGCACAGCATAACAAAGGAGGTTCATTTATGAAGAAGAAATTTTCCTGTTTTTTACTCCTGCTGCTTGTCCTTACAGTTATTTTGTCACTCTCTGCCTGCTCTGCACCCACCTGCCACACAGACAAAGAGGATGGCTACATCTACTCTCTGGGCGAAGAAATCAAACTCTATGACAATGAGTCCGACCAGTATCTGGGAAGCGTCGTGGTGCTTGACGCCATTGTTATCCGTGACGGCGGCTTTACAGTTGAAGAGTTCGACGGATATGATGAGGATGACAATGTCATATACAAAGATGTGGAGTATGAAGCGGTTGTTCAGATCAACTACACCTGCACATTTATTGACAGCAACGACGCAGACAACAAAATCAACTTCACCGTACGGGACACAAATGGCAACACAGGTGAAAAGTCCCCCGAAGTCTCCTACACAACCGAACATACACCTTTCTCCTCCATCACATTTGCCGTAAAGGAAAAGGATGAATATATCACCATAAGATACGCCTACGATACCTTCCAGCAGCCTGTTGCCGAAATCAAAGCTTACTATGACGATTCCGGAAATTACAGCATCAGCGACTTTGAGAACTTCAGAGGCAGCGGCACGGGAGAGAGTTTCAGCACCCCCGACAACAACTCAACCTCTCTCGGCGGTTTTGTTCTTATCAGCACAGTATTGACCCTTGTCTGCATAGCCGAAGGCATTATTATTGTTGTGCTTACGGTAGTTGTGATAATTCTGTCGGTAAAGTACGGTAAAGCCAAAAAACGCAGTACCGCTCCCCTTCCCCCGACAGCATCCCCTGCTGACAACAAATAATCAATACAGAATGATATCATACCAAGGAACATACAAGGAGATGTTGTTATGAAAAAACTGCGGATTCTCTGGGGTATTCTCAAAAAAACCCACGCCAACTCAATCATTCTGGGATTTGTGCTGTTTATACTTCTCAGCGCTTTTGTTATAATGCTTGCAGAACCTGAAATCAACCGATACACCGATGCTCTGTGGTATCTCTACTCCGTTACCTTCACCGTGGGTCTGGGAGACCTTGTAGCCACCACCGCTGTGGGCAAAATCTGTTCGGTGCTTGTGTCTGTGTATGCCCTCTTTGTCACCGCTCTTGCCACAGGTGTTGTGGTGAGTTTCTACAACAAGTGCGTCGAGGCTAATTTTGAAGAAACAAAGGAAGCATTCCTGCATAAACTCACCCGACTTCCCGAGCTTTCCGAGGAGGAACTCCGGGAAATCTCCGAAAAAGCCAAAAAGTTCAAATAACTCAAAAGGTACAAGACCATAAGTTTTGTACCTTTTTTATTATTATCGGTGAAATTATGCTATTGTGAAATTCACACCGCTGTGATATTATTACTATGTAATGGTATACAAGTATCTGTATACAGATTTTTTAGCAGGAGGTACAGAATATGAAAAAATCAATCAAGCTCCTATCCGTTATCCTTGCACTCCTCACTCTGCTCTCCGTAGCAATGGTGGGTATCGCTTCGGTTTCTGCCGCAGATACCACTCTGAGCTACTCATTCAAACAGAACGAGGCAGGATTCGCTGAAGGTACTATCACCCTGAAGGGTGACGCAGGTAAATATTACCTCTACTGGGCCGACAGCACAAAGGCGCTGGAGGGTTACAGAGAAATCGCAATTCTCAATATCACATCCTCTTCCGCTTCCTACGATCTGCTGGAGAACACAGTTATCCCCGCTGACGCAGAGAAACTCATTGCAGTAAAGTCTGCAAGCACACCCGCAGCAAGCAACCGCACAGTTCAGAAAGCCGCTGCCGTATATTCCATTCCCGCTTCACGTCAGCTTCCCTTCGCAAGCACCGATGCCCTCTACACCTTTGGTTCCGTAGGTGACCCCCAGATCGCCAACGACTCCTACGGCTCAGGTTCTTATCCCAATGACGAGGTACATCTGAAGAAGGCGTTTGAAACTCTCCACGCAAGAGACGTTGACTTCACCGTTTCTTCAGGTGACATTGTAAACGACCAGAACGGCAAGCAGACCTATGCCGCTGAGTACAAGGTATATCAGAAGATTCTCGCTGAATCTCCCTATGCAAACCCCATCTACGAAGCAGTGGGCAACCACGACGTCGGCACTGTATGGGACAAAAACGGCAACTACTATAACGACAACACTCCCTTTAATAAGGCAACAGGTCTTGACTCCTCTGCCGAGACCATCAAAGCAGGCAAGCCCTACTATGAGATTACCGAGCCCACCACAGGCGACCACTTCATCTTTATGGCGCTGGAGGGCGGCTTCTACACCAACAAGGGCACACAGTTCTCAAAAGCACAGCTTGACTGGCTTGAGGGTCTTCTGAAGAAGTACTCCGGAGACGGCAAGAACATCTTCATCATCGAGCACGCCAACATCGGCGGCTGGGGCTCGGGCGACAAGCTCACCACCCCCTACTACTACGACCTTGCTCTTATCAAGACAAATCCCGATGTCAAGCGCTTCATCTCCCTTATGGAGACCTACAAGGAGTGCGTTATCATCACAGCACACACTCACCTTGAGCTGGGTGCTCACCTGAATTACTCCGACAACAACGACACCTCAGCAGTTATGATGCACAACTCCGCTATCGGCGGTGTCAGACGCCTTGTAAACGGCAAAATCGACAGAACCGCTGTGCTTGGTATGTCCGAGGGTTACATCGTTGATGTATTCGAGGACTGCATCGTATTCAACGGCATCAATCTCTACTATAACGAGATTATGCCCGACTGCTCCTACATCATCCCCTTTGATACCGAGGCTCTGGAGACTCCCACCAAACCCGCAGAGACCGAGCCTGTGGAGACCGAGCCCGTTGTGACAACTCCCACAGAGGACACAACTCCCACCGAAACCGACCCCGTGGAGACAAAGCCTGCTGACACAGAGCCCACCATCGCTCCTCCCACAGACACAACAGAGCCCTCCACCACACCCCAGAAGACAGAACCCGACACAGGAAACATCACCACCACAGCAACAGAACCCCATGAATATATCTACGGTGACGCTGACCTTTCGGGTGATGTCAACATCAAGGACGCAACCGTTATCCAGAAACACTCCGCCGATATGCTCACTCTTGATGGTGTTGCATTCACTCAGGCAAACGTTACAGGCGACAAGGCAGTCAACGTCCGCGACGCAACGGCTATTCAGAAGTTCGTGGCAGGACTTATCACTGTATTCCCCGTAGAAGGCAAGACAAACACTGTTTCCGTTGGCGCAGTTGCTCCCGAATATCTTGCAAAGGATGCACTGGATAAATACTATGCATACGCATCATACGACCAGTATATGGCACTCAAGAAAGCTTATCTCTATGGCATCTTCCCTGAGGATGCAGGTAAACTTCCCGGCAGCGATTCCTACATTGATCCCTTTATCTACCTTATTGATGAACTTGAAGCTATTGTCCTTGCAACAGGCGGCAGCACCTCGGATACTCCTTCAGGTGATATCACAGTATACTTCACCAACAACTACAAGTGGAGTTCGGTAAAGGCATACATCTGGGGTTCAGGCGGCACCAAGGCAACCTGGCCCGGCGAGGCAATGACCTATGCCAAAACCAACAGTCAGGGACAGGACATTTACTCCGTAACCTTCAGCTACGATGATTACCAGAAAATCATCTTCACAGACGGCTCCAAGCAGACCGCGGATATCACCCTTTCGGGCAGCGACGGTGTCGGCTACTATATCTCCGGAGAAAGCGGCGGCAAATACACCTGCTCCACCTACACCTACGCATAAATTCAAAACATAAATCATAAACCCACCATCCTGAAAATGGATGGTGGGTTTTATCATTATTAT
Organism: Ruminococcus sp.; assembly: GCA_045654185.1. GTDB lineage: Bacteria > Bacillota > Clostridia > Oscillospirales > Acutalibacteraceae > Ruminococcoides. Next base: position 25,380 of record JAZOMY010000015.1, on the reverse strand, counting down.
ATATTTAGTTAAGCAGGCATTTACTGAAAGTGCATCAGACAAGCCCTGCTATCTTTTTCTGAATTGCAGTTGCATCCTTAACATCACGTTGTCCGTCTCGGTTGAAGTCGGTGACATAATGAGGGGCGCCTGCTTCAGGGGTGAAGTCGTCGCTGAAAAGGCAATCGTAATCTTCGAACTCTTCAAGTTCCGCTAAACACTTTTGAATCTTTGTTGCATCTTTAATGTTTAACTCGCGGTCGTTGTTTGCATCGCCAATGAGATATCCGAGACCGTATTCCTCAAACACAGCACTAATATCAACTATCCCTTCATCATACGCATCTCTCAGGGCAATCACTTCACGCTCCGTTCTGTAATGAAGGTCATCACCCGGGATGATAATATAGTAACCGTTTTCATCATAAAAGGGATGATATAGTGCCACGTTAGTTTTGTCGGTCTTTACAACATAATCTCCGTAAAGTTGTACGCACATTCTTTCCTCTTCCCAGCTATCCAACCCTTTTACAAGCACATAGTCAGGGGTGGCTTCATCTGTGGATGAAATCTCGGAAAAGTGTTCGTACAGTTCTTTATATCCATAGTCATATAGAATATAAATCGGTCCAAGCACATCATCTATATAACCACTGTAATTAAAATAAGCCAAGTAATGAGTAAAGTACTGCTCATACTTACCGCCGGTATAGTATTTGAGATAATCAAACTCTTCTTCCGCTTCAGTATTTTGCAGTTGCATATCGGATTCAGATAATCCTAAAACGCAGACAGGAAAGCTCAGAAGAGCAAGTATAATAACAAAACACAATATCTTTTTCATAAATCAACTCCTCCTTATAGCCGTTGCCTTCACTTTTTATCCGAATTTTAATCATAAATATCCAGAAGTCCTGCAATGTGCTTCTGGAGCATAGTGGCATCTCTGACGTTAAGCTCGCCGTCGCCGTTCACATCTCCTATGAGAAGGTCATTTTCGCTTAGGCTGTAAAAACCTGCGACGTGCTTCTGAATCATAGTAGCATCGTTGATATCCACGGTTATATTACCTGAGATATCGCCAAAAACACTACAGGAACAATATTCATTGTATCTAAAACTTCTAACTATTTTATCCTCAAGACCCGGAAGCCTCTCTATGGCACTCTCAAAGGTAAAGACCGTATCAAGCTTTGGAATATACACATAGCATCCTAAATCGTAATCCGAATACTTATTGTCGGATATCACTATATACTTACCTGCACGGCGTGTATATGTACCCTCCTCCTCGATGCGCTGACCGGCTCTCACTATAACAAATTCATATTCTCTGTCGCCGTCGGTGTTCGACCAAGAATAACCGTTTCCGAAAGCCGCCACCTCGTTAAAGGTATGTGTCCAGTCCTCGGCTGTTATATCGATACCCAGATTTTCGATTATTCTCTCTCCGTATCTGCCAAAAATCGATGTACCGCCTGTGAGGTTAACTACCTCTTCAAGGTCGGTGATGAGGCACTGAGTGTAGGCTTCGTATAGAGTGAAAATCTCACCCTCTGGATTCATAACATAAAGAGCTACCGAGTTATTTTCGCCGATACCACAGGGCATACCATTGTAGAAGTAGTAATCACCTATCTGCTCCTTGGTATTCATTGCAGGATAAGCGTAGTGACTGAAATAAGCATGGAACAGCACATAGTCTCCCACATAGCCGTAGGGCTCACAGTAAATACTCTCACCCTCCTCGGGCTCGTATCCGTACCTGTCGCCGAAGGCATACATACATCTGTGAATAAGGTCTAAGTCAGCGTCTTCATCGTAAACTCTGTGGAACTCAAAATCCGACAATTCGTGATCACCAGGAATACCTCTTAACAAATTTTCTGCAAGAGCTTCCTCAAGAGTATAAATCTCGTCATTGGTGCTTACGTAAACACCTAAATCGTAGGGAGAATAGGTTGCACTTCGATGAACACAGTAATTTTCAATTATCGCTCTGGCTTCTGTGTCTACAGGCTCAACCCAGCTTGAAGCAGTAAACATTACAGTACCGTCGTAAAACTTTGTGGTATCTGTAATACTAGCCTTTGCCCCCTCGTAGAGAGACTCTTCCCCAAGCTTTCCAAGGCAGTAATCGTAAAAATCCTTTTCAAGGTCAGCACGGTAATTGTTAGTTGTGCCGTCGTTGAATAACAAGGTATCGTAGTATCCTACTGCAAAAGAGAAGGTGTAAATAAAACCATAGCCGTCAACGTATTCCTTTTCAAGTTTCTGACCGGGGTAGGTCATACCGCCTTTCTGCTCCGACCTGCCGCCGCTGGCATAAACATACACATTATCCCAATATTCCGAGTTCTTAAAGCCATAGGTTTCAGCACCGATAGCGCCATCCTCGGGAGGGATATAGAAGTAATCTGTGCTCTCTTCGGCATTTACAAAAAAAACCGACAAGGATAAAAGCAGTACAAAAATCAGGATTAAAGATAAAATTCTACAATATACTTTCATAAGAATACCTCCTATCTTTTCTATGGGTCATCTTCTAAGTAAAATATATCACCGAAATTCTGATAGCACAATGTTTTCAGCTGTTTTTGTATTTTTGCACAAAACAAAAAACAAATCTTGTGCAAAAAACACATTCTTCTCAACACATATTATTTTCTTTGTCTTAGGTGTAATTTTGCACTATAGGGCAAGCATAAATAATATACGGAGGTGTTATCTTGAAAATACACTTAAAGAAATTACTCGTAGCAATAGGAATTCCTCTTTTGGTAGGAGGGCTTTCCGCACTTCTGACCGCTGGGAATATGAAAACCTTTGAAAACTTGCAAAAAGCACCCCTGTCTCCCCCGGGATGGATCTTCCCCGTAGTGTGGGCTATTCTTTATGTACTGATGGGAGTTGCCTCATATATTGTCTGGGGAAAAGGCGGTTTTATCGGGACCCGAAATGCCCTTATCCTCTACGGCATACAGCTAATCTTCAATTTCTTCTGGTCGATTTTCTTCTTTAATCTGGAGTTTTATCTATTCTCTTTCCTGTGGCTTCTGGTGCTTCTGGTGCTGATTATCCTTACCACGGTGCTTTTTCACAGGATTTCGAAAACCGCAGGATACCTGATGATACCTTACATCCTCTGGGTAGCTTTTGCCGGATATCTGAATCTGGGAATTGCAATACTAAATTAAAAAAACGCTATGCATCGGACTTACCTTTGCATAGCGTTTAATTATTTCATTATTTATCAGTTTGACTGACCTGCGGTCTTCAGAGTTACGTCGTGGTAGCCGCCCTCAACAATGGATGTAGCGGAAACAACGGTGAGCTTTGCATTCTTCTGAAGGTCGGGAATGTTTGTAACACCGCAGTTGCACATGGTGGACTTAACCTTGTAGAGGCTCTTTGCAACGTTGTCCTTCAGGGGACCTGCGTAGGTAACGTAAGAGTCAACGCCCTCTTCAAAGGAAAGCTTGGTCTTGCCGCCAAGGTCGTATCTCTGCCAGTTACGTGCACGGTTGGAGCCTTCACCCCAGTATTCCTTAACGTATGTGCCGTTGATGATGAGCTTGTTTGTGGGAGACTCGTCGAAACGTGCAAAGTATCTGCCCAGCATCATAAAGTCAGCGCCCATTGCAAGTGCAAGAGTCATGTGATAGTCGTGAACAATACCGCCGTCGGAGCAGATGGGAACATAGATACCTGTCTTCTCGAAGTACTCGTCTCTTGCTGCTGCAACCTCGATAAGTGCTGTTGCCTGACCTCTGCCGATACCCTTGGTCTCACGGGTGATACAGATGGAACCGCCGCCGATACCAACTTTGATGAAGTCAGCACCTGCCTCTGCAAGGAACATAAAACCTTCGCGGTCAACAACGTTACCTGCACCTACCTTGACTGTATCGCCGTACTTCTCGCGGATGAAGTCCAGAGTCTTCTTCTGCCAGCAGGTGTAACCCTCGGAAGAGTCGATACAGAGAACGTCTGCACCTGCCTCAACAAGTGCGGGAACTCTCTGCTCGTAGTCCAGAGTATTGATACCTGCGCCTACGATAAATCTCTTCTGGCTGTCCAGAACCTCGTTGGGGTTAGCCTTGTGAGAGGAGTAGTCCTTACGGAATACGAAATAGAGAAGTCTGCCCTCGTCATCCACAATGGGAAGAGAGTTGAGCTTGTGGTCCCAGATAATGTCGTTTGCTTCCTTGAGGGTTGTGTTCTCGGGAGCAGTGATGAGTTTCTCCAGAGGAGTCATAAATTCTGAAACAGGGATATCAAAGGACATACGGCTTACGCGGTAGTCTCTGCCTGTTACGATACCCAGAAGTTTGCCGTTTGCAGTGCCATCCTCAGTAACAGCCATTGTGTTGTGTCCCTTTGCCTCGTAGAGGTCCAGAACATCAGCCAGAGTGTCGTCGGGCTTGAGGTTTGAGTCGCTTACAACGAAACCTGCCTTGTAGCTCTTTACTCGTGCTACCATAGCAGCCTCATCCTCGATAGTCTGTGAACCGTAGATGAAGGAGACACCGCCCTCTTTTGCAAGAGCGATAGCCATTGTGTCGTTGGAAACGGACTGCATAATAGCAGAAACCATGGGAATATTCAGCTTGATGGCTGATTCCTCACCCTTCTTGAACTTAACAAGGGGTGTGCTTAAATTTACATTTGCGGGGATACACTCCTCAGAAGTGTAACCGGGTACCAGCAGATATTCGCTGAATGTACGAGAGGGCTCATTGAAATAGTATGCCATAATTATTCCTCCTCATAAATTTCATAACTTTTTAAATATTTTTACTATGCTACTACAAAAGACTTCAAAAGTCAATAAACTTTTGGGATTATTTCTGCAGTTTTTTAATTATTTGAAGTATTCAACTGCGGCACGGAAGATACCCATATCGGAGTTACCCTCAACGTTCTTGTAGAGGCCATTGCCGATACGCTCACAGTGACCCATCTTACCGAATACTCTGCCGTCGGGAGAGGTGATACCCTCGATAGCGTATGCGGAGTTGTTGGGGTTGTACTGAACATCTGCTGTTGCCTTGCCGTCAAGGTCTACGTACTGGGTAGCAACCTGACCGTTGGCGATGAGTTTCTGAATAAGCTCGTCGGAAGCCAGGAATCTGCCCTCGCCGTGAGAGATAGGTGTGAGGTAAGTCTCGCCTACGGGTGAATTCTTCAGCCAGGGTGAAAGGTTGGATGCAACGCGTACACGGACAAGCTTTGACTGGTGGCGTGAAATTGTGTTGTATGTGAGAGTGGGGCAGTTCTCGTCGGTGTCGATAATCTCACCGTAGGGAACAAGACCCAGCTTAATCAGTGCCTGGAAGCCGTTACAGATACCGCACATAAGACCGTCGCGGTTCTTGAGAAGCTCGTGTACCTCCTCGGTGACTGCCTTGTTTCTGAAGAATGCGGTAATGAACTTACCTGAACCATCGGGCTCGTCACCACCGGAGAAGCCGCCGGGGATGAATACCATCTGGGCAGTCTTCAGTTTCTCTGCGAAGTACTCAACGGACTCGGAAACAGCCTGAGGAGTCAGGTTCTTGATAACGATAATCTCAGCCTCAGCGCCTGCATCGCGCATAACCTTGGCAGAGTCGAACTCACAGTTTGTGCCGGGGAATACGGGGATGAGTACCTTAGGCTTTGCTACCTTGATAGCGGGAGCCTTTGCACCCTTGCCGTCGAAGCTTATGGTGGGAATCTCGCGATTACCCTGATCAATATTGCAGGAATAAACATCCTCAAGCTTATTCTCGTAAATCTCGGAAAGTTCACAAAGCTCTGCTTTCTCCTCGCCGAATACGATAGCCTTGTCTGCGGTGGTCTTACCGAGGAGAGTTCCTGCCTCTGTATCCTCTGCAACCTCCAGCACGAATGCGCCGTAGTTTACAGTGAAGATATCCTGAAGTGTGATGCCCTCTGCATACTCAAAGCCGATGCCGTTACCGATAGACATCTTGTATACAGCCTCTGCGATACCGCCGAAACCAAGAGTGTAAGCGGCTTTGATTTTTCCCTCTGCGTTCAGCTTCTCGATAGTATCAAATACTGCTTTCTGGGAAGCCTTGTCGGGGAGTCCGTATTTATTATATTCGGGAGCAAGGAGAACTACCTTGCTGCCTGCTTCTTTGAATTCGGGAGAGATAACATCCTGAACCTTGCCTGTGGTTACTGCGAAGGAAACCAGTGTGGGAGGTACGTCGATATCCTCGAAGCTGCCGCTCATGGAGTCCTTGCCGCCGATGGAAGCAATCTCAAAGTCCAGCTGTGCATCGAAGGAACCGAGGAGTGCGGAGAGGGGCTTGCCCCAACGAGCAGCGTCAGTGCGGGGGCTCTCAAAGTACTCCTGGAATGTAAGGTAAGCATCCTTCATCTTACCGCCTGTTGCAACAAGCTTTGCAAGGCTCTCAACTACTGCAAGATAAGCGCCGTGATAGGGGCTCTTCTCTGCAAGGTAGGGGTTGTAGCCCCAGGACATGAAGGAGCAGGTGTCGGTGTGTTTTTTCTCAACGGAAATCTTGTTTACCATTGCCTGAATAGGTGTGAGCTGGTACTTTCCGCCGAAAGGCATCAGAACAGTGCCTGCGCCGATTGTGGAGTCAAATCTCTCGGAAAGACCTCTCTTGGAGCAGACGTTCAGGTCGCCCACAAGGGTCTTCATATTATCAGTAAAGCTCTCGCCTATCTCCTGCTTGTACTCCTCGGGAGCAACGGGTGCGATGTCGATGTGCTTCTCTGCGCCGTTGGAATTGAGGAATTCGCGGGAAAGGTCAACGATATTCTTGTCGCCCCAGGTCATAACGAGTCTGGGACTCTCGGTAACCTCTGCCACCAGAGTTGCCTCAAGGTTCTCTGTTTCGGCAAGCTCTATGAAGCGCTCTGCATCTTTTCTCTCAACAACAACTGCCATTCTCTCCTGAGATTCGCTGATGGCAAGTTCTGTGCCGTCCAGACCCTCGTACTTCTTGGGTACTGCGTTGAGGTTTATCTTGAGGCCGTCTGCAAGCTCACCGATAGCAACGGATACACCGCCTGCACCGAAGTCGTTGCAGCGCTTGATAAGCAGTGATGCCTCTTTGTTTCTGAAAAGGCGCTGGAGCTTTCTCTCTTCGGGAGCATTACCCTTCTGAACTTCAGCGGAGCAGGTCTCGATAGAGGAAAGTGTGTGGGATTTGGAGGAGCCGGTTGCACCGCCGCAACCGTCACGGCCTGTCTTGCCGCCGAGGAGGATAACAACGTCTCCTGCCTCGGGAACCTCTCTGCGGACGTTCTCCTGAGGAGCAGCCGCGATAACTGCGCCGATTTCCATACGTTTTGCCATATAGCCTCTGTGATAGAGCTCGTCAACAATACCTGTTGCAAGACCTATCTGGTTGCCGTAGGAGCTGTAACCTGCGGCGGCTGTGGTAACGATTTTTCTCTGTGAAAGTTTGCCTTCGATAGTCTCGGATACGGGAACAGTGGGGTCAGCCGCACCTGTTACACGCATAGCAGCATAAACATAGCTTCTGCCTGAGAGGGGATCACGGATAGCACCGCCGATGCAGGTTGCCGCACCGCCGAAGGGCTCGATTTCTGTGGGATGGTTGTGGGTTTCGTTCTTGAAGAGCAGGAGCCAATCCTCCTCCTTGCCCTCTACGTCAACCTTGATTTTAACAGTACAGGCGTTGATTTCCTCACTCTCGTCAAGGCCCTCGAGTTTGCCCTCTGCCTTTAAGAATCTTGCGGCAAGAGTAGCGATGTCCATAAGAGTACGGGGCTTTTCACTTCTGCCCAGTTTCTCTCTGGCGTCAATATATCTCTGATAGGATTTCTCCAGAAGTTCGTCACAGAATGTAACGTTGTCGATGTTTGTAAGGAATGTGGTGTGACGGCAGTGGTCAGACCAGTATGTATCTATCATACGGATTTCGGTGATGGTGGGGTCTCTGTCCTCACTTCTGAAGTAAGCCTGGCAGAATGCAATATCGTCATTATCCATTGCAAGGCCGTACTTCTCAACAAAGTCAGCAAGGCCTGCCTCGTCAAGCTCACAGAAGCCAGTGAGGGTTTCAACGCCCTGGGGAATGTCGCATACAAACTGGAGTGAGTCGTACTCACAGAGCTGTGCCTCGCGGCTCTCAACGGGGTTGATGATGAATTTCTTTATTGCTTCAAGCTCGGCATCGGTAACATCACCGTAGAGGATGAATACCTTTGCAGTCTTGACAGTGGGTCTCTCGCCCTGACTGATGAGCTGGATACACTGTGCGGCAGAGTCAGCTCTCTGGTCAAACTGACCGGGGAGATACTCAGTTGCGAAGACTATTGCACCCTCTGTATCGGGGAGAGTGTCGCTTATATTGTCAAGCTGGGGCTCGGAGAATACTGTTGTCTTGGTGTATTCAAAGAGCTCCTTGTCGATATTTTCTACGTCGTATCTGTTGATAACTCTCAGGTTGGTGAGAGATTTAATCATCAGAAGATTGTTGATTTCGTTCTGAAGGGACTTTGCCTCAGCGGTAAGTCCTTCTTTTTTCTCTACATATAATCTGTATACCATCTTACTTTTCCTCCAATACCGCAAGTGCTTTTTTGCCGATATCACTACGCATATATGCGTTCTCGAAATGAACCTTCTTTGTCTCGTCGTAGGCAAGGGCTACTGCCTCTTTCAAGGTGGGAGCTGTCATTACAACACCCAGCACTCTGCCGCCTGCTGTGAGAAGCTTTTCGCCCTCAAGCTTTGCACCTGCAACATAAATCTCGGCGTTAAGGTCGTTGTCATAAGTAATCTCGAAGCCTGTCTGATATTTCTGGGGATAACCCTCAGATGCCATTACAACACAGCATGCGGCTTCATTCTTGAATTTAACTTCTATCTCGCCCAGTCTCTCCTCTTCAACCGCCTGCATAATCTCAAAGAGGTCGGTCTCAAGCAGAGGAAGCACCACCTGTGTTTCGGGGTCGCCGAAACGGCAGTTATACTCAATAACCTTGGGGCCGTCTGCGGTAATCATCAGACCGAAGTAGAGGCAACCCTTGAAGGTTCTTGAAAGTTTATTCATTGCTTCAATTGTGGGCAGGAAAATCTCCTTCATACATCTGTCGGCGATTTCCTCGGTGTAGTAGGGGTTGGGAGCAACTGTTCCCATACCGCCTGTGTTGAGACCTGTGTCCCCGTCACCGATTCTCTTGTGGTCCATGGAAGAAACCATGGGAACAACCACCTTACCGTCGGTAAAGGAAAGCACGGAAACCTCAGGACCTGTGAGGAATTCCTCGATAACTATATTGCTGCCGGACTCGCCGAAGACCTTGTCCTGCATCATCTCTCTGACTGCATTCTTTGCGTCGTCACGGGTCTCGGCAATGATAACACCCTTGCCAAGAGCCAGACCGTCAGCCTTGATAACAACGGGAATAGCGCAGGTATCCAGGTACTCAAGTGCCTTATCCATATCGGAGAAGGTCTCGTACTGTGCGGTAGGAATACCGAAATCTCTCATCATATTCTTGGAGAAGATTTTGCTGCCTTCAATAATAGCCGCCTTGCTCTCAGGTCCGAAACAGGGAATTCCAACATTGTGGAGACTGTCAACTGCACCAAGTACAAGGGGGTCGTCGGGTGCAACCACCGCGAAATCAATTTTATTGTCTACTGCGAATTTTGTGATGCCCTCAATATCCTTTGCACCGATGTTGACGCAGGTTGCATCTGCTGCGATAGCTCCGTTTCCGGGCAGTGCAAAAATCTCGGTCACTTTTTCGCTCTGGCTGAGCTTCTTAATGATGGCGTGTTCTCTGCCTCCGCCACCGACTACCATAATTCTCACGGTGTTCACCTCATAAAAATCTTATATTTAGCACTATACCCCGCACCCCGAAATCAGTCGGGATGCGAGGAATTATTAATCTGATATATTTACGAAACGCGTCTGCTCCCCCGAGGATTTTTCAGGGCTTCGGCGCATTTGCGCTTCTATCTGTCACGACTCGTGTGCACTACGCATCTCCTGAAAAAGTCATCGCACTCTCCAAAATCACCTGCCTGCGAATGCACTGCATTCACAGCCTGTTCGGTGATTTTTGGCATCGTGCTTGATTTTTCAGGGCTCCGTGCCTCGGCGCTTCTATTAGTGATGGAACAGTCTCATTCCTGTGAATGCCATTGCGATACCGTACTTGTCGCAAGCCTCGATAACATTGTCATCACGGATGGAACCGCCGGGCTCTGCAATGTAGGATACGCCTGAACGTCTTGCGCGCTCGATGTTGTCGCCGAAGGGGAAGAATGCATCAGAGCCCAGAGCAACACCTGTAATGGATGCAAGGTATGCCTTCTTCTCCTCTGCGGTGAACTCCTCGGGCTTCTCGGTGAAGAGGTTCTCCCAGTTGCCGTCTGCAAGTACATCCTCGGACTGGTCAGAGATATATACATCAATAGCATTGTCTCTGTCGGGTCTGCCTACGTTATCCTTGAAGGGAAGGTTCAGCACCTTCTCGTGCTGACGCAGATGCCAGATGTCAGCCTTGTTGCCTGCAAGACGTGTGCAGTGGATTCTGGACTGCTGACCTGCGCCAACGCCGATAGCCTGACCATCAACTGCAAAGCATACGGAGTTGGACTGTGTATATTTAAGAGTGATGAGTGCGATAATCAGGTCGCGCTTTGCACTCTCGGGCATATCCTTGTTAGCTGTAACAATGTTCTCAAGGAGTGCCTCGTTGATTTCAAAATTATTTCTGCCCTGCTCAAAGGTAATACCGAAAACTTCCTTGGTCTCCTGTGCCTTGGGTACATAGTCAGGGTCGATTTTTACGATATTGTAGTTGCCGTTTCTCTTTGTTTTGAGAAGTGCAAGAGCATCCTCGTCGTAGCCGGGAGCGATAACACCGTCGGAAACCTCACGCTTGATAAGCTCTGCGGTCTTAAGGTCGCAGACATCGGAGAGTGCAATCCAGTCGCCGAAGGAGGACATTCTGTCGGTACCTCTTGCTCTTGCATAAGCACAGGCAAGGGGTGAGCTGTCCAGGTCCTCGATATCATCTACAAAACAAGCCTTCTTAAGCTTGTCGGAGAGAGGAAGACCTACTGCGGCGGAGGTGGGGCTTACGTGCTTGAAGGATGTTGCACATACCATACCTGTTGCCTCTTTGATTTCCTTGACAAGCTGCCAGGAATTGAATGCATCAAGGAAGTTGATGTAGCCGGGTCTGCCTGAGAGAATCTCAATGGGGAGCTCGCCGCCCTCGGACATATAGATTCTTGCGGGTTTCTGGTTGGGGTTACAACCATATTTAAGTTCAAACTCTTTCATTTCCTTATCCTCCGACTATTACAGTAAATGCTTGTTGATCATTCTGTTTTCTGCCTCGCCTGTTGCAAGGTCTACAAAACGGACATAGAGAGAAATCTTGTTCTGCTCGTTGAGGGCATTCCAGATAGTCTCTGTGAACTCGTCGATATCACCCTCGATGCTTACTCTCTCGGGCTCACCCATAAATGTGGGGATGGGGTTGCCGTCGGTAACGTAGGTGTGGATAAAGTTACCAACACCGGGGAGTGAGTTGTACTCAAAGGTGTAGCGGTTGCAGGCTGTACCCTGGGCATCAGCACTCTTTAAGATGCTCATCTTGTAGGTGAAGTCACCCTCGTCGAATGTGAGCATACCGCTGATTCTGGGAGTGAGGTTGGGAGCATCAGGCTCAAACTCTCTTGTACGGAGAGCCTCCTCGAAGGTCATACCGTTTTTGAGTCCGTCGTATACTGTATCGGTCTGGTTGCCGTTGGTAACGATAAGATTGTTCTCATAAACTCTGATGGGAGAATAGATGATGAGTGAGGGGTCGCCTGCCTTCTCGGCATCAAAGGGATGGATGATAACTTCCTCACCCTCCTCAACGAAAATTCTGTTACGACTGTTTTCGCTTCTGCCCATAATGAAGTAAGCAGTAACTGCCTTCTTGCCGTCTTTTGACTTACCGATGATGATACCTCTGCCGGGATAGGTGTTGCCCTCGAGCAATTCCTTTATGCTGAATTCCTGGTAAACGTTCATAGCGTTTCTCCTTAATCTGATTTGTAGTCTTGTATCTTAACGGGATTACTTGCTTTCAAGTATACGCTTTGCCACAAGCTCGGTTGATGCGGGCAGAATCTTCCACTCTGCATTCTCTAGAATTCTCTTGCTGAGGGTTTCGGGGGTGTCCCCATCCTCTACTTCAACCGCCTTCTGCATAATTATCTCGCCGCCGTCGGGGATTTCGTTGACGAAGTGTACTGTTGCACCCGAAACCTTCACACCCTTCTCAAGGGCGGCTCTGTGAACTCTCAGTCCGTAGAAACCCTCTCCGCAGAAGGAAGGGATAAGTGAGGGATGGACATTGAGAATTCTGTTTTTATATTTATCTGTGAAATTCTTGCTGAGTATGGACATAAAGCCTGCAAGTACAATAAGCTCCACCTGAGCCTTTTCAAGTGCATCAACAAGCCTTGCCTCAAACTCCTCAGAGTCGGCACAGTCTGACTTCAGCACTACCTCGGTGGCAATACCTGCATTCCTGCCTCTCTCCAGCGCATAGGCATCAGCCTTGTTGGAAAGCACCAGAACTATCTCTCCGCTCTCAATCACACCGCTTTTCTGTGCATCGATGAGAGCCTGGAGATTGGTGCCGCCGCCTGAAACCATTACGCCGATTCTGACTTTGTCTCTCAGCATAAGATAACACCCTCGTTGCTCTTTGTGATTTCGCCCAGGATATATGCATCCTCGCCTGCGTTTTTAAGAACCTTAAGAGCCTTGTCTGCATCTTCCTTTGCAACAACAATGCTCATACCAACGCCCATGTTGAAGGTGTTGAACATATCTCTCTCGGGGATATCGCCCACCTCTGCAATAAGCTTGAATATGGGAAGAATCTCTACATCTGCCTTGTTGATCTTTGCGGAATAACCCTCGGGAAGGCTTCTGGGAATATTCTCATAGAAGCCGCCGCCTGTAATATGGGAAACAGCCTTAACCTCAACTGCCTCAATGAGAGCGAGCAGGGGCTTTACATAAATCTTGGTGGGGGTAAGCAGGGTCTCGCCCAGGCTCTTGCCGCCGAGAATATCGTAGGTCCTGGTAAGGTCAGCATTCTCAATATCAAAGACCTTTCTCACCAGAGAGAAGCCGTTGGAGTGAACACCGCTGGATTTAAGAGCGATAATAACGTCGCCCTCCCCGACCTTGGAGTTATCTATCATTTTCTTCTTGTCAACGATACCGACTGCAAAACCTGCAAGGTCGTAGTCATCAAGGGGCATAAGGCCGGGATGCTCTGCGGTTTCGCCACCGATAAGAGCTGCACCGGACTGCACACAACCCTCTGCAACACCGCCAACGATAGTTGCAATTTTTTCGGGATAGTTTTTACCGCATGCAATATAGTCCAGGAAGAAGAGGGGCTTGGCACCGCAACAGATAATGTCGTTTACGCACATTGCAACTGCATCGATACCGATGGTGTCGTGCTTGTCCATGAGCATTGCAAGCTTTACTTTTGTACCGCAACCGTCTGTGCCGGAAACCAGTACGGGCTCCTCCATACCTGTGGGAAGGCCGAAGCAACCGCCAAAACCGCCTACATCATCAAGGCAACCCTCGTTCTTTGTGCGCTTGATGTGTGCTTTCATAAGCTCAACGGCTTTGTAACCTGCGGTAATATCAACACCGGCTGCTGCATAGCTTTCGGATTTTGAATTAGTACTCATATCTTATTCCTTTCCATTCCAACAATATGTGCAGACGCTGTCTGCGGGAAGTCCTATTGCCTCTATCATTCCGTCAAGAGACTGGAACTCAAGGGACTTAAAGCCCAGCTTCTCACAAATCAGACGGCGCATATTTCTGCCGCGCTCTGTGGTAGCTGATGCGTATTCTTCAAGATGCTCAAGACCTGCTTCGCCCTCCAGCTCCACAATAATCTTTCTGGAGAGCAGATCCATCTCGGATGTGCTTGAGGAGAAGTTCAGGTACTTACAGCCGTACATAATGGGAGGACATGCTGAACGCATATGAACCTCCTTGGCACCGTTTGAATAGAGAAAATCAACTGTTCCTCTGAGCTGAGTGCCGCGGACAATACTGTCATCCACAAAGAGGAGCTTCTTATCCTTGATAAGGTCCTCAACGGGAATGAGCTTCATTTTAGCCACCTGATTACGAACGCTCTGGTTCTTGGGCATAAAGCTTCTGGGCCAGGTGGGAGTGTATTTGATGAAAGGTCTTGCGAAAGGCTTGTCGCTGTAATTTGCGTAGCCGATGGCGTGGGGAATTCCCGAGTCGGGAACGCCGCAGATGAAGTCCACATCCTCATAGGTGCCGTTCTTCATCTCATCACGAGCCATAATCTCGCCGTTTCTGTTACGCATAACCTCAACGTTTACGCCCTCGTAGCTGGAGTTGGGATAGCCGTAATAGGTCCAGAGGAAGGAGCAGATTTTCATTTTCTCGTTGGGAGTTCTGAGAACCTCCTCGCTGTCTGCGGTGAGACGTACAATCTCTCCGGGGCCAAGGTCCCTGACTTCCTTATATCCCAGTTTCTTGAAGGCAAAGGACTCAAAGCTGACGCAGTGACCGTCGTCATCCTTGCCGATGATTACGGGAATTCTGCCCATCTTGTCCCTTGCAGCAATGAGTTCCCCCTGTGAATTGATAATCAGTACAGAGAGTGAACCCTCGATTTTACTCTGGGCATACTCTATACCCTCGGTAACTGTGGCTTTCTGATCGATCAAGGTTGCCACAAGCTCGGTGGAGTTGATTCTGCCGCCGCCCATTGCGCCGAAGTGAACCTTTCCGCCTTCCAGAAGCTCCTGTGCAAGAGCCTCCTTGTTATTGATAACGCCGATGATGCTTATAGCATACATTCCATTGTGAGAATAGATAAGCAGAGGCTGGGGGTCTCTGTCGCTGATACAGCCGATACAGACCTTGCCCTTTGTTGTCTCCAGGTCATCCTCAAACTTTGTTCTGAAAGGAGTATTCTCGATATTGTGAATGTGACGCTGAAAGCCTGCCTCCTCATCGAAGCTTGCGATACCTGCACGGGAGGTTCCCAGATGTGAATGATAATCCACACCGAAGAACACATCTAAAACGCAGTCTCTGTTGGAGACTACTCCGAAAAATCCGCCCACTTAAAGGCACCTCCGAAAAAACTAATTGATTATTACTCGAAGAAGAGACGAGAAAGTGTCATGGGGTCAACATACTCGCCGTTCTTGTATACTCTCATATTGCCGGATGCGATTTCGTCAATGAGGAATACCTCATCGCCAACATAACCGAACTCGAACTTGATGTCATAGAGAGCCATGCCTCTCTTCTGCATCTCGTCATCTACGATATCTGTAATCTTCTGTGTCATTTCCTTGACTGCTGCATACTGAGCCTGAGTCATAACGCCCAGAACCTCAAGGCCGTCAGCTGTTACAAGGGGATCGCCCTTTGCGTCGTTCTTGAAAGTCATCTCAACATAGTTGGGAAGGTCTGCACCCTCTTCAACATACTCACCGTAGCGGCGGAGGAAAGAACCTACTGCCTTCTTGCGGCAGATAACCTCGAGACCCTTACCGAAGGGCTTTGCGGGAAGAACTTCCATAGTTACATCGTCCATATTTGCGGATACATAGTGAGTCTTGATGCCAGCAGCTTTGCAAAGCTCGAAGAAATATACGGACATCTCAAGGTTTACCTTGCCAACGCCCTCAATAGTAAGACCTACGGAATTCTCACCGGGATCGAACACGCCGTCTTTACCTGTGCAGTCATCCTTGAACTTCAGTTCATAGTTGCCGCCCTCGAGTGCGAATACGTCCTTTGTCTTTCCTCTGTAAACAAGCTCTTTCATAATTTTGTACCTCTCTTTATTGTAATAAAAATATAAACCTGGTTTAGTAAAACTAACTTTGTGATTAATCGGCAAACTGTGCAGACACAGCCTTGTCCTTCTCCAGCACCTTGGCAGTTGCCTCGGCTCTGTAAGCGTCGTATTTCTCACGAAGCTCTTCGTCGTATATTGCCATCATCTGAATAGACAGCAAGGCGGCGTTGGCGGCTCCGTCAATAGCAACTGTTGCAACAGGCATACCGGTAGGCATCTGTACAGTTGCGAGGAGTGCATCAACACCGTCTAAGTACTTTGATTTAACAGGGATTCCGATAACAGGCAGGGATGTGTTTGCAGCAAAAGCACCTGCAAGGTGTGCTGCCATACCTGCGGCACAGATGATTACACCGAAGCCGCACTCGCGTGCAGAGCGTGCGAATTCCGCAGCCTCAACGGGTGTTCTGTGTGCAGAGAGAACTCTGACCTCAAAGGGCACACCGAACTGCTTCAAGATATCGGTTGCTTTGCTGACAACGGGTAAATCGCTGTCGCTACCCATAATTACTGCAACTTTTTTCATTAGACTTTCCTCCGTTTCAGTAATACAATTACCAAAAATAAATAAAACCGGGCAGACCTCATGTAATGCATGAAGTCTGCCCAGGCGGTCGGCTACTATGGTTTTCTGCTCCCATGTGGTCAGTCCACTAATCCGCCAGTTACAGAAAACATTACAACATCGTAATTATATCATCAAAACCCCTTCAAGTCAATAAAATCCGAGGCTTTCTCTTTGTAAATATTTCGCAGTACCGCGGGTAAGGTTTTGTTAAAATTAACAAAGTCACCCCCGACCAAAGATAGGTCGGGGGTATGCATAGTAATTTATTATCCGGAATTCATTATCTCCTGTAAATCAGGTGGGCGAAAAGCACGCTGAGTCCGATTACCGCCATCTCGCAGACAGCAAGTATCATCACATACTGAGGGGTCACTCCCTCAAAGCCGCTCATCATAAGAGGAACCACAAACACCCACAACGCCGAGAGGGTGCTGACTATTCCCGAAAGCACGGCGCAGATGCGGATTCTGCCCACTCGGCAGATGAGTCCCGCAAGCAGTGCATTTGCAAGAATTGCCACATTGGAGAGAGCGAAGGTAAGTATCTCGTTTTCGGAGATTTTTCCGAGGATTCCGCTTACCATCAAAAGAGCAAAGGCGATTTCCGCCACTACAAGTATCGCCATGCATACAGTTCTCTTCACATCTCTGAAAAAACCTCGGATGCGTCCGCGGACATGGGGCGCACTTCGTATCATCCTGCCAAGCGCCTCCTCCAGTTCATCGTTGTCGGAGGTTTCCACCTTGCGGTCTGCACGTTCTTTCCTCAGTTCTTCCGCACGTTTCTCAGTGAGGGTCTGTTCCTTTTCGGGAACCGTATCCTCTTTTATTATCTCTGTTTTTTCCTTATGTACTGCCTTCTCCTCCAGTCCCAGTTCCTTGGGAGTGAAGGTTGTGTCGCAGAATTCACAGTAGCGCTTCTGAAGGTTCAGGGAACCTCCGCAGTTAGGACAATTCATATTGTATCACCTTGTTATTTTTAATCAGAGCAAGTCAAGCTCATATTCAAATCAATCTTTTTTGTAGAAGACCAATGTCATTTTGTCGTTAATTATTTTTGTTCCGCCTGTTTGGTAATAACCCAGTTTTTCGTACAGATGACAGTTACCTTTTTCCTGTAATATGGTCTCAAGTTCCCAGCCGGAGGAGCCGTGAATCTCCTCTGCCAACAGGAGTGCCGCCCGGGCGTAGCCTTTGTTTCTATGCTGCGGCATTATGAAGATGGGAGATATTCTCTTGGGGGTATCTTCCCTTCTCTCGTCCACCACCCTGACAGCGCCTATGTTTTCACCCTCTGCCGAAATATAGTAGTAATAGGTCGAGGGGGATTCAAGGCGCATTATTGTCTTTTCAAGTTTCTCCATAGCGGGGCTGGTATCAGTATCGCCGTACTTCTCGTACAAATCGCGAAAAGCCTCAACCTTCATCTTCCACAGGTTTTCCGCTTCATCCACACCCACTCTGTCCAGTTTTATATCCATTCTCTTTTCTCCGGAATCATTTACTCATTTCCATTTCGACAATCCGCCATTTTTCGCCAAGCAATCCGCAGAAAGTCTCCTCACCGTTCTCCTCCGGTCACAATTCTTTGGTAGTAAAGGTTGTGTCACAGAATTCACGGTATCGCTTTTGGAGGTTCAGAGGACCTCCGCAGTTAGAACAATTCATATCGTTTCATCTTGTATAATTTATTTATGCTTGTTTTTATCGGGCAGGGCAATTACCAGCAGATATCCCACAGGAGGCACCAGGAATGCACAGGCAAAATAGAAAAGGTCAGTGTAGCCCTTATCCCTTGCGGAAAAGTAAAAATATCCTGCCACACAGAAGTCAAAAAGCAGAGCCAATGCTGCCGAAATTGTTCCCAGAAAAACCCAGAATCCCATGAGAGGGTCTTCTGCGATTGAGACTCCCATCGCGGAGATAAAACCGCCCAACAGAAGCAGGATTTCCATCAAGTAGAAAACAAATGTTACCCATCTGCCTTCCTCAAAGATTCTCTTAATCATCGGTTCTTCTCTTTCAAATGCGTCGTATGTAAATGATTTCCTTTTTGCGGTGTTACTCCGAGCAGAATTTGAGGTGTAGGAAGTCTTGGAGGAATTGTCTGTTTTTACTCCCCCACTTTTCTGAGGCGGAACTTTTGTTTCCTTCTTTTCTCCTGCACATCGTACTGTGTTACCACCCGAAATGCGATAAAACATCACTGTGTCGCAAATCTCATCGTAGCGTATCTCCAGGAAGCATTCACGTTCACCGTCGATATTTATATCGGGGCTTTTGTATTCACCCACCTCAATGCGAAGGTAGCAGGATGTATTCAAATCAAAAACCGCTTTTTCATAAACACTGAATACACCCTGAAAAACATCGTTGATATATACCTTGTAGATCTCAACCTTACTCTTACCGTCATTAAGATACGAGATTATCGTAAATTTTGCCATAGTAAGTCCTCCCTGATGCAACTTATTATGTTGTTGAATTATTTATCTGAACTTTTTTGCACCTGTCTGCAAGTTTAACAATTCTTGAGCGGTTGTATCTCTGCATAATAACAAACATCATATCAAAGCAGGCGGATAAAACCGAAGTGATGATGAATACAGGCAATGCCCCGAAGGGAATCGCCGCAAGTATGGGCAGGAAGCTGAGTATAACTATTACTTCGTGGACCACTTCCGCCTGACACATCGCCCCTGCAATTTCGCTCCAGGAGTGGAGTTTCGGGTCAAAAAGTTCGGGCTCATAGGTGGGCATACCGCCCTTGTACTTTTTCACTTTCAGTTTTTTGTAGAGCTTAAGCTCCCACTTTCTCACCTTGAACCATCCTGTGTGATAATCAGCGCGGTTGTGCATTATCAGGTTGATAACAAAGCCCACCGCAAGCCTCATAATGAAATGGTACGCCGTTGTGCCGAATATAATCGCCAGTGTCAGGGTGAAATCCCGTTGTGTATAAAAATACAAAACGGCAGACAATACAGTCAGCACCGCTGAAATAATTGTAATTACCTTTATTTTAGTCGCCACTATTTCCTCCGCAATAGTCCCCAATGGTTATAAATTCCGTATGAAAGTACTGCTCCTGAAAGCCGCTTTTTGAAATATACCTTTTTCATCGAGCATTCTCTTTTGCAGTGTTGATTGAAGATATAAGCATAACACGAATTCTTGTACAAGCAGAATCAAGAACTTTATATTCTTCCTCGGATATATAATTTGTTTTAAATAACAGTTCCAGCCAATAGCCGGTTTCGTTTGCTTCTTTGAGAGCAATTTGGAGTTTGGCAATAAAGTCCGCTTTACCGTGAGCATATTGCGCTTCACAGATATTAGCTCCAATGGATGTGCCGCTTCTTCCGATTTGATTGGAAATAATGGATTCCCTCTTTTCTTTCAGGTGTTTGACGAGGTTAATAATGGATACCGCGAAATCCATTGACTGTGTTCTCAATTTACTTTCTGACATATAGGCACCTCCGTTCAAGCTAATCATACCATAAATTCTAATGATTTTCAATGTTTTGTGAAGTTTGGCTTCGCCAAGTGAAGCAGCGGTGATGCCGCTGTGAAACATTGTACTTCGCACAATGTGAAGTTAAGTGTACCACTCACGCCTGCAGGCACTTCACGATGCGTAGCATCGCTTCACGCACCGAAGGTGTGCTTATCGTGCCACAAGGCACACTTAGTTCGAAAAAAAGAGCCTTTTGTCTACCAGACAAAAGGCTCTTTTTCGTGGTGTGGATGAATGGACTTGAACCATCGACCCCTTGCATGTCAAGCAAGTACTCTAACCAGCTGAGCTACACCCACATATTTTCGAAAGTGCTATGATTATATCACAGCACCTGCGAAAAAGTCAAGCCTTTTCCCAAAGCATCCGTTTCTTTTCGAAACGGAAATTTACAAGGGAGCGGTGTCTCAGGTGTGTCAGGTGAGCCCTCACCTGAGAAAGTGTCAGCACATACTGGGTGTAGGTATCGATAAGATCGAAATCTTCACTCATTTTTATTGCGATTTCTTCAACTGTCATTGGAGTTTTCAGGCAGGACAGGATATATGCCTCCAGCCTCTTCAGGTGTTCTCTGTTGATATCCGCCAGTTTTCCTATCTCAAATGTCGGCTCCGCGTGGGAGGGCACACAGAGTTTTCCGTCAAGGCTTTTGAGCCATTCAAGGGTTCTGTATTGTGATGCCAGATCAAAGAGATAACAGATTTTTGCCGTCTCCAGAGTTTTCTCGGCATTGACGCTGTCCGCCACAAAATACACGTCGTCGGGGGTTTTCACTCCCACCATTCCCACAAAATGTCCTGGAAGCGGGAAAAATTCCATTCCCTCAGGCACATCCAATTCTCTCAGGTCTCTGACCTTATATCCGGGTGTATTCATAAACTTCACCCTGAAATCGCGGCAGGGAAAGGTTCCATATACCACCGCAGGCTCCAGATCGGGATTCTCTACAAAAATCCTCTCTACCTCCGAGGCATATACCTCACAGCCTGTCTGCTCTGCTATATACCTGCCGCCTCCTGCGTGGTCGGTGTGGGCGTGGGTGAGAATAACCGCCCTGACCCTCATATTCATACTTTCCAGCACAGAGAGTATCCTCTGTGCCGAGCGGTCATTAAGCCCCGTATCTATAATCAGCACTTCTCCCCCGCCTGTGTCATACACACCGATGTTGGTGGGCATACAGATGCGGTAGGTGTTGCCCCTTAACTTTTCAAATTCAAACACAATTCATCATCCTGACATTTTCTTATACACTTATTATAACCATCCGCCGCCTCAAAATCAACAATGCAAAAAGAAAAGCAAGCCGATCCGGTAAAGAATCGACTTGCCGCTTAAATTATTCAGATATCACATCAGTTGCAGGGTTCCCAGCTATTGCTCTGGTTATTGTATGCCTGACCTCTCTGAATGCTGAGGTCGCCTGTCTGGGCACCGCCGCCGTTATTGAATACAACGCCTGTGTGTGATGAATCAACCTTCACGCGGAACAATCCGCCGCCGACAGACTCCATCTGAACTCCGGGCCAGGATGTACCTGAGCCGTCAGAGCCCCATGTGTGGCAATAAACATTGCCCCAGTTTGCATTGTCCTTAACGTATACGTACTCGTTGCTGACATCTATATCGTTATTGTTATTGTTGTTATTATTGTTACTGCTACTTCCGCCTGAAATGGGGAATCTGGTAACATCTGCAATATCGGAAAGAGAACCGTCCCAGTTGTTGGAGGAGCCGTTGAAAACAGCATAGTTTCCGGGGATGGAAAGGTCTGATGTCTGATTACCGCCGTTGTTGCTGAAGATAATCATATTGGCATCCTCAGGAACTACTGTGTAGTAGAAGTCGCCAAGTTTCTCCATTGCCTTGCCGGGCCAGGGAGTAGAAGACTCGCTGCCCTGTACCCATGAGTAAGCATAGGGTGTAGAGTGGGATGTGTTCTTCAGAGCAATAACCTTGCCGCCAAGGGCGGAGAGGTCAATTGTGTTTTCCTCTGCGGGGTCATCCTCAATAGTGGGAGATGTGGGGGTTGTGGGGGTTGTGGGATTTGTGGGAGTAGTGGGAGTTGAGGGGATGTATCCGCCCTGATATGCCACTTTTTCACCTACGGGATAGCCTGTTGCCATACCTGCAACATATTTCTGAAGGATAGTTGCATCCTTAACGTTTACTGCACCGCTGGAGTCAACATTGGCAATGAAACGAACCATATCGCTGATGCTCTCGATGCCTGAAACCACCTTCTGAACAATGGTAGCATCCTTGATATTGACGGTACCGTTCATATCCACATCACCCAGAATAACAAATTCTGTGGTGCCGCCATGTGTGGGTGTAGTAGGTGTAGTGGGACGGGTAGGTGTTGTGGGTGTTGTAGGAACAGTAGGAGTTGTAGGAACAGTAGGAGTTGTGGGTTTTGAGGGAGTTACGGGTGCGTAGTCTTCCCAAGAGTTATTCCTGTAAATCTTGGGAGAGCCGCTGTACTGAAGTCCTGCTTCATTTGCACCGGGAATCTGGTTGCCGTTGTTGTCGGTAAAGAGAACAAAGCAATTTTCAAAGCCTGAGGGAGGCTGCATAAACCAGATATTTCCGCTCTCTTTGCTCATCATTGTACCGGGCCACTCCTTGGGAGCATTGCTGCCGTCCTTATAGATGTAGCAGTAAACCTGTGACCAGTTCTGAGAAGAGTTGTCGAAGTAAATTCCTGTTGCGGAGGGGTCTACCTTGGTGTATGTATAGGTCTCCACGTCACTTGTTCCCGCAGAGCCTGAAGCCTTGACGGAAACGGTGGTCTTTGCACCGTAAGCAACGCCTGAACCGATGGTGATTTTCTGACCGTTTGAGAAATTCTGATATGCGCCGCCGTCAATGGAGTACTGACCGCTTGAAGCGTTTTCAAAGTTCAGAGTAAGTGTGAGAGTATCTGTCTTGTAGCCCTGTGAACCGGGAGTAACGGATGCAGAGGGGCCTGCGGGTTTTGCATTGAGAAGAACTGCAATACCTGAAGAACCGATCTGACCGGAAATGTTTGAAGCTGTTACTGTAAATGTATTTCCTGAAACAAGGTCCTTGTATGTGCCGGGTTTGGTGGTACCGCCGCCGTTGGGTACATTGACGCTGAAGCCGCCGCCTGAACCTGCAACGATAACTGCACCGCTCTCACGACATACAACTGCACAGTTGTTGCCTGTTGTGTAGTAATCTTTTTCGCCGATACATGCATTCTTGAGCTGGTTTACAGCTGCAACTTCCTTATTTTTGAAGCTTGTGCTTCCCTTCTGACCGGAGTGGATGCTGTCCTTGTTTGCAGAGCCGGGACGGGAGAAATAAAGTGCATTTGCACCTGCACGGCTTGCTGCAACAGCATAGGCCCTGTCGATTACATTCTGGCTCATACCGTTAGAGAAGCCCCAGTCCTGACCGTTTGACCAGGTATCGTGGCTCTCGCCCCAGTAGATGAGTTTATTCTCAGCAATACCTCTGTTGGACCAGTTGCCGTTGGATGTAGGAACACCGCCTCCTGCAAAGGAGTTTCTGAGAGTCATACCATATGAACTGTCTGTAACAGTCATATAGTTGGTGTATTCTTTCATAAGGTGCTCATTACCTGAGCCTCTGTCGTCGGGACCAACGAGAATTTCACCGTAATGATAGAGTCCGTTGTTGGTAACAGCGGGCCAGAAATTACAGTTTTCTGAGGGAAGTGCGATGTGCTTTGCAGCATCCCAACGGATACCGTCAACGCCAACTCCCTTAAGCTCGTTTATATAGTTAGCAACAACTCTCTGAACATAGGAATGCTCGGAGTTAAGGTCGCGCATACCGATTTCGCCGTTGACAACCTGATAGCGGTCTGCCCAGTTGCTTACACCGCCGTGGCTATGCCAGTACTGATTGTCCTTAAGGTCATCCTGCACACGGTTTGTATCGCCGTTGAGGTGGTTGGCTACAACGTCAACCACAACCTTGATTCCGTATTTGTCAGCTTCCTGACAAAGGGACTGCAGTTCCGCCTTTGAGCCCAGAGCGTTGGTTCCGATATAAAAACCGTAGGGCTGATAGAGCCAGTACCACTGGCCGCCGCCTGCAGGCTGTGCAGGAGAGGTCTGGACAGAAGTAAAGCCTGCCTCTGCAATATTTTTAAGTTCAGCCTTGATATCATTATACTTCCAGTTGAAGCAATGAAGAATGTTACCGTCCTGGATATTTTTTGCAAGACCGTAATTGGCTGCTGTTTCTACGACCTCTGCCTTTGCGCCTGTATCATACAGGTCAACATCTGCCGCATTTACAACGGGTATCACAAAAGAGGATACCAGCATACACAGCATCAAAGCTAAGCTCAGTGTTCTTTTTACGGACATTTGAAACGCCTCCTCATGTAAATATTCAAAAAATCCACCTTCATTATATTAAAATCATAATTTTTTAACAACCAATTTTATATGGTCTTTTATTATTTTTATGGAGCGATTTTATCTTCCGTTTTTTTGCATCACAAAAAAGAAGAAACCGACGGCCGTTATTTGCCGTCGGTTTCATTTTACTTGTTTTTAAAGTGATTTTTGCCTTTGGTGAGTCTCAGATAATACTCCTTCAGGCGAGCCTTGATTCTTCGTTTTAATCTTACTGTTTCGATAATGGGTTTGCGCAAAAAGATAATACCTACCCAAAATTTGACATAGGCCATATAAGCTTTTGAATCACAGGAAATAAATTTTTCCTTTCTGTAAAAGCCTTTGACAACGCCGATAATATTTCTGTCGGTAATGTCGTATT
This sequence comes from Ruminococcus sp., assembly GCA_045654185.1. Lineage (GTDB taxonomy): Bacteria > Bacillota > Clostridia > Oscillospirales > Acutalibacteraceae > Ruminococcoides. Next base: position 608 of record JAZOMY010000015.1, on the reverse strand, counting down.
CCCGCTCGTGAAGCCCGTCTCCGCAGATTACATAGCCGTCTTCGGTTACCTTGATAATTCTGTGGATAACATATCGGTCAAGTCTGTCCTTATAAAGCGGGATATCGTATTTTTCGAGGCGTCCGTGTACAGGCTCAATCAGCACGCTGTCCTTGCCGTTTCTTATCATAGGCCACATACTTACCCCACGGGGTCTTATGACAAAGTGACCTCTCTGCACAGCTTTTTCAATTGATATGGACTCAATCACGTTATCCCTCCTTTGCTTTCTTCACACTGACTTATTAAAGCCGTATAAAACGTTACATAAAATTTTACCACAATATTTTGCTTTTTTCAATAGTCAAAAATAACCCCCGACAGATTTCTCTGACGGGGGTTGATTTGTATATTACCGATTAAGCAAAATTCTGATTAAATCAGAGTTTGTCTACTACCAACAGGTCAGAGTATGCAATGTGCTCTACGCCGTTTGCATCCTTGTAGATAACCCATGTCTTTGCGTAGTATGTTACGCCGGGGTTGAGGCTACCCTTAAGGAGTCCTGCGCCGGGCTGGTTTGCACCTGCTGTCTGTGCGGATGCGGGAGCATTGTCATAGAGCATACC
>JAZOMY010000014.1:0-173377 GCA_045654185.1 Ruminococcus sp. | reverse complement strand
GCTTCATTTGCATGAGCAAATTCACGCTTATCTGTTGTAGCACCAGGAAGAAGGTCTGTTGTACCTGCTTCAGCAACCTTAAGTTTTCTCATCATCTGACGAACAATAACTTCGATATGCTTATCGTTGATGTCAACACCCTGATTACGGTATGTTCTCTGAACTTCCTTGATAAGGTAGTCATGAACAGCGTCAACACCACTGATTGCAAGAATATCGTTTGGATTTGGTGAACCATCTGTAAGAGCTGTACCCTTCTTAACAAAGATTGGGTTACCATTTTCGTCTGTTTCTGAGTTGAATCTCTTATGGAAGCCATAAGGAATCATATATGCACGTTCATCACCGTTTTCGTGGTCAGTAATAACGATATGTTCATTACCCTTGATTTCACGGAATGAAAGGATACCATCGATTTCTGCAAGAATTGCAAGAGTCTTTGGTTTTCTTGCTTCAAACAATTCTTCGACACGAGGAAGACCCTGTGTAATATCCTGGCTTGAAGCAACACCACCGGTATGGAATGTTCTCATAGTAAGCTGTGTACCAGGTTCACCGATTGACTGAGCAGCGATAATACCAACTGCTTCACCAACTGTAACAGGGTCACCTGTTGCAAGGTTAGCACCGTAACACTTGATACATACACCATGTTCTGACTCACAAGTAAGAAGTGAACGAATCTTGATTCTACGGTCATCAGGATTTTCTCTTGAGTTAACCATATCAGCAACGACTTTAGCTTTTTCTTCTGTAAGCATTTCATCCTTAGATGCAACGAGATTACCGTCAGCATCAAAGAAGTCTTCAAGAAGATATCTGCCTGTAAGTCTTTCGCCGAGCTGTTCAATCATTTCCTTACCGTCAGTAATATCGTAAACTTCAATACCATCGTGACAATGACAATCTTCTTCACGGATAATAACATCCTGTGAAACGTCAACAAGACGACGAGTAAGATAACCAGAGTCAGCTGTACGAAGAGCTGTATCGGCAAGACCCTTACGAGCACCACGGGATGAAATAAAGTATTCCAGAATATTAAGACCTTCACGGTAGTTAGCACGGATGGGGATTTCGATTGTCTTACCGGAGGTATTGGCGATAAGGCCTCGCATACCTGCCAGCTGACGAATCTGGCTCATACTTCCTCGAGCACCGGAGTCCGCCATCATGAAGATGGGGTTGTAGCGGTCGAGACCATTCTGCAGAGCCTTGGTAACGTCGTTTGTTGCCTTCTCCCAGATTTTGAGAACTTCGTTGTATCTGTCCTCATCTGAGCGCAGACCCATCATAAACTCGTCGCGTACGATATCAACGTCTTCCTCGGCCTTTTTAAGGATTTCCTTCTTCTCCTGAGGAATAATTGCGTCGCATACAGCTACGGTGATAGCACCGCGTGTGGAGTACTTGTAGCCCTGAGCCTTGATATCATCAAGAACTCTGGAAGTAATCTCTGTGCCGTGGATACGGATACAAGCGTCGATGATTTTTCCGAGCTGCTTTTTGCCAACCAGGAAGTCAATCTCGTATTTGAAGTAGTTGTCGGGGTCGCTTCTGTCAACAAAGCCCAGATCCTGAGGGATGGGATTGTTGAAGATAATCTTACCCATTGTTGTGTCAACAAGAGCAGATCTCTCAACGCCGTCAACAACAGCTGTACGGCGCACTTTAATCTTGGAGTGAAGCTTGATTACGCCTGTGGAGTAAGCCATCATAGCCTCGTCGGTATCTCTGAATACCTTACCCTCGCCGGGCTCGCCGTCCTTATCAAGGGTCAGGTAGTAGGAACCCAGAATCATATCCTGTGTAGGAACTGCAACGGGGTGACCGTCGGAGGGCTTCAGCAGGTTTCCTGCTGCAAGCATAAGGAATCTTGCCTCTGCCTGTGCCTCTGCGCTGAGGGGTACGTGAACAGCCATCTGGTCGCCGTCAAAGTCAGCGTTGTAAGCTGTACATACAAGGGGATGGAGCTTCAGAGCTCTACCCTCAACCAGTACGGGCTCGAATGCCTGGATACCAAGTCTGTGAAGTGTAGGAGCACGGTTGAGGAGAACGGGGTGGCCCTTGATTACAACTTCAAGTGCATCCCAGACCTCAGGCTTTGCGCGCTCTACTGCTTTTCTTGCAGCCTTGATGTTCTGGGCTGCCTTTGTCTCAACAAGTCTCTTCATAACGAAGGGCTTGAAGAGCTCAAGTGCCATCTCCTTGGGAAGACCGCACTGATACATCTTAAGCTCAGGGCCGACAACGATAACGGAACGACCGGAGTAGTCAACACGCTTACCCAGAAGGTTCTGACGGAAGCGTCCCTGCTTACCCTTGAGCATATCGGAAAGTGACTTGAGGGCACGGTTGTTGGGACCTGTTACGGGTCTGCCGCGACGACCGTTGTCGATAAGAGCATCCACAGCCTCCTGAAGCATACGCTTCTCGTTGCGGATAATGATATCGGGAGCCTCAAGCTCTAAAAGTCTCTTAAGACGGTTATTTCTATTAATAACTCTTCTGTAAAGGTCATTGAGGTCGGATGTTGCGAAACGTCCGCCGTCCAGCTGAACCATGGGACGGATATCCGGAGGAATAACGGGAACTACATCCAGAATCATCCACTCGGGACGGTTACCGGACATACGGAAGCTCTCAACAACCTCCAGACGCTTCTGGATTCTTACCTTCTTCTGACCTGCTGCATCCTCAAGCTCTGCACGGAGCTCTGCGGAGAGAGCATCAAGGTCAATCTCCTCAAGGAGAGCCTTGATAGCTTCTGCACCCATGGAAGCCTTGAAGTCGTCCTCGTACTTTTCTCTCATATCGGAGTACTCGCGCTCTGTGAGGAACTGCATCTTCTGCAGGTCACGGCAGTCACCGGGATCGGTAACGATGTAGAGTGCGAAGTAGAGAACCTTCTCCAGCATTCTGGGGGAGATATCAAGCATAAGGGAAATTCTTGAGGGAATACCCTTGAAATACCAGATGTGTGATACAGGAGCCGCAAGTTCAATGTGGCCCATTCTCTCACGTCTTACCTTTGCGCGTGTTACCTCAACACCGCAACGGTCACAGACCATACCCTTGTAGCGGATTCTCTTGTACTTTCCGCAGTGACACTCCCAGTCCTTGGTAGGTCCGAAAATACGCTCGCAGAAAAGACCGTCGCGCTCAGGCTTTAAGGTACGGTAGTTGATAGTCTCGGGCTTCTTAACTTCACCGTGAGACCATGCTCTGATTTGCTCAGGAGAAGCCAGACCGATTTTTATTGAATCAAATACATTATTATCCATAATTTTCTGTTCCTCCCCTATTAATATTCGTCGCTGCCGTGGTCGTCAAAGTCAAGCATATCGTCCACGTCCTCGAAAATGGAATCCTCGTCGAACATATTGCCCTCTTCGGAGTCCTCGTCCAGCACAAAGCCGTCCATTGTTGTCATAACTTCGTCCTCCTGGAACTGTGCATCAGCAGGAACGACACCCATATCCTCGTCCTCGTCAAACTTCTGCTTGAGGTCGATTTCCTCACCGTCGCGGTCAAGAACCTTAACATCAAGAGACAGAGACTGGAGCTCCTTGATAAGAACCTTGAAGGACTCGGGGATACCGGGCATAGGAATATTCTGACCCTTGACGATAGCCTCGTAGGTCTTGACACGGCCTGTGACGTCGTCAGACTTAACGGTAAGAATTTCCTGAAGTGTATATGCTGCACCGTAAGCCTCAAGTGCCCAAACTTCCATCTCACCGAAACGCTGTCCGCCGAACTGAGCCTTACCGCCCAGAGGCTGCTGTGTAACGAGAGAGTAGGGACCTGTGCTTCTTGCGTGAATCTTGTCATCTACCAGATGATGCAGCTTGAGATAGTACATATAACCTACGGTTACGGGATTGTCGAAGTAGTCACCGGTTCTACCGTCCTTGAGCCAGGTCTTGCACTCGGAGGTAATACCGTTCTGACGGATACATTCGCCGAAGTCGATGCCTGTGACATCGCGTCTGTCGGCGTAGCCACCCTGTGCCTCCTTCTCCTTCATCTCGTCGAATGCAGCGAAGATATCGCCTTCGTGTGCACCGTCGAATACGGGAGTCATAACCTTGAAGCCCAGAGCCTTTGCAGCATAGCCAAGGTGAACCTCGAGCACCTGACCGATGTTCATTCGGGAAGGAACGCCCAGAGGATTAAGTACGATATCAAGAGGAGTACCGTCGGGCAGGAAGGGCATATCCTCAACAGGGAGAATTCTGGAAACAACACCCTTGTTACCGTGACGACCCGCCATCTTATCGCCGACGCTTATCTTTCTCTTCTGAGCCAGATAGCAGCGGACAACCTTATTTACGCCGGGCTTCAGCTCGTCGCGGCTGTTCTCGCGTGTAAATACCTTAACGTCAACAACAATACCGCACTCGCCGTGAGGAACTCTCAGAGAAGTATCTCTTACCTCACGAGCCTTTTCGCCGAAGATAGCACGGAGGAGTCTCTCCTCTGCTGTAAGCTCGGTCTCACCCTTGGGAGTAACCTTACCTACCAGAATATCATCAGCGTGAACCTCGGCACCGATATGAATGATACCATCCTCATCAAGGTCTTTGAGCATATCCTCGCCCACGTTGGGAATATCGCGGGTGATTTCCTCGGGACCAAGTTTGGTATCTCTTGCCTCGGTTTCGTATTCTTCTATATGGATAGATGTGTAAACATCCTCACGAACAATTTTTTCGGAAATGAGAACAGCGTCCTCGTAGTTGTAACCTTCCCAGGTCATAAAGCCGATGAGGGCATTCTTACCAAGGGAGATTTCACCGTTTCTGGTAGCGGGACCGTCAGCAAGGACGTCGCCCTTCTTGACTCTCTGGCCTCTCTCAACAACGGGAATCTGGTTGATACAGGTACCCTGGTTACTTCTGAGGAACTTGATAACCTCATAGTCCTTGATTTTGCCGCAGTCGTACTGTACGCGGATACGGTTAGCGTCAGCACTCATTACAACGCCGTCATCCTCTGCAAGGATACATACGCCTGAGTCTGTACCTGCCTTGTACTCCATACCGGTGCCTACGATGGGGCTCTCGGTTACCATAAGGGGAACTGCCTGACGCTGCATGTTGGAACCCATCAGAGCTCGGTTTGCGTCATCGTTCTCAAGGAAGGGAATCATTGCAGTAGCAACGGAAACAACCATTCGGGGAGATACGTCCATGTAGTCAAATCTGGAAGCATCCATATCAACGAACTCATCGCGATGTCTTCCGACTACTCTCTGGTTTACAAAGCGACCCTCTGCATCAAGAGGAGTATTGGCCTGAGCAACATAGTACTCATCCTCCTGGTCAGCAGTCATGTATACAACCTCGTCTGTAACAACGCCTCTCTCCTTATCGATTTTTCTGAAGGAAGCCTCGATAAAGCCGTATTCGTTAATACGGGAGAAGGTTGCCAGATAGGAAATCAGACCGATGTTGGGACCTTCGGGAGTTTCGATAGGACACATTCTGCCGTAGTGGCTGTAATGTACGTCTCGAACTTCGAAGCCTGCTCTGTCTCGGGAAAGACCGCCGGGACCAAGAGCGGAGAGTCTTCTCTTATGAGTAAGCTCTGCAAGGGGGTTGGTCTGGTCCATGAACTGAGAAAGGGGTGAGGAGCCGAAGAACTCCTTGATAGCCGCAGTTACAGGACGGATATTGATGAGAGTGGAGGGAGAGAGTGTCTCAAGGTCCTGAGCCTGGAGTGTCATTCTCTCGCGGATAACTCTCTCCAGTCGGCTGAAGCCGATTCTGAACTGATTCTGGAGAAGCTCACCAACGCAACGGATACGTCTGTTACCCAGATGGTCGATGTCATCGGTAGTACCGATGTGCTCTGCAAGGCAGTTCATATAGTTGATAGAGGCAAAGATATCCTCTGTTGTGATGTGATTGGGGATAAGGTCGTCGTGGCGGGCGATGAGAGTCTCCTTGAGCTCTTCCTCGCTCTTGCAGACCTCAAGAATCTCCATAAGTACGGGGAAGGAAACCTTCTCGTTGATGCCGCACTCTTCCTTTGCGTCGAAATCAACATAGCAGTTGATGTCAACCATGTTGTTGGAGATAATCTTTACGATTTTGCCGCCTTCGAGGCTTACGAATGCTTCCTTAACACCTGCATTCTCAATCTCGAGCGCCTTCTCACGGGAGACGGTATCTCCGCGCAGTGCCAATACCTCGCCGGTAACGGGGTTGACAACGGGGTCAGCCAGCACCTGACCTGCAAGTCGTGAGGAGATGCCCAGCTTCTTGTTGTATTTATATCTGCCGACTCTGGACATATCGTAACGTCTGGAGTCGAAGAAAAGATTATTGATGTGTGTCTGAGCACTCTCTACTGTGGGAGGCTCGGAGGGACGGAGTTTTCTGTAAACCTCGAGGAGACCTGTCTCGATGCTGTCAGTGGTGTCCTTCTCAAGGGTAGCCTTGATGCGGTCGTCATCACCGAACACCTCGATAATCTCAGCGTTGGTGCCGAGACCGAGTGCACGCAGGAATACTGTAATCGGAATCTTGCGGTTTTTGTCGATACGCACATAGAATACGTCGTTGACGTCGTTCTCATATTCAAGCCAGGCACCGCGGTTGGGGATAACTGTTGATGAATACAGCTCCTTACCGGTCTTGTCGTGCTCCATCTTGTAGTAGACACCGGGGCTTCTTACAAGCTGAGAAACAATAACTCTCTCTGCGCCGTTGATAACAAATGTGCCGCTGTCGGTCATGAGAGGGAACTCTCCCATGAATACGTTGGATTCCTTAATCTCGCCTGTCTCCTTATTGAGAAGTCTGGCGGTTACTCTAAGTGCTGCAGAATATGTGGCGTCTCTCTCCTTACACTCGATAACGCTGTAATTGGGGTTATCGATATCCAGAGAGTAGTCGATGAAATCAAGGACCAGGTTACCGGAATAATCGGTAATACCGGAAACATCCTTGAAAACCTCCTTGAGACCTTCGTCAAGGAACCACTGATAGGATTTCTTCTGCACCTCGATAAGATTGGGCATACCGATGACTTCTTCAATCTTCGAAAAGCTCACTCTTTCGCTTTTGCCAAGCTGAACATGCTTAACATTCTCCATAGGTGTTATCACTCCTTCGAAATTTTGTGCTCTGCACCCTCCCTGATGGAAAGGGTGTTGTGCAAAATAAATACCACTCCCTCCTCTTACCGGGAGGAGAGAAAGCTGCCCCGAACGCCATAGGGTTTTGCAATTTTTCATCCCGCGGACGATAAAATGTCCCGACGAAAAAACCGCTTAAAAAAACACTTGACAACCACAACTTATTGTGATATATTTCTGAATTTTGCACAATAGCATTTTGGGCTAAAGGGGTACATACCCCCATAATGGTACATCTTGAAATTATATACGCACAAAATAGGCTTGTCAAGGGGTTTATGGAAAATAATAAGGCTTTTTTGAAGATTTTTCTTTGATTTCTCCCGGTATCCCGAAATCCCCCTTTTTCTCAAATCCGCGAAACACCCGACCCCGTTTACCGTTTCACAAGCTCCTTCCCCTGTACAGAAATAAAAAAACAGGCTCTGCAAAAGCAAAGCCTGTAAAATACTATCTCTTATCAGCGGAGTCTGTCTGCCGCGTAGGTTGCGAGACTCTTCTTTTTCTTTTCGGGTCTCACCTTTTTGCCCTTGAGCTTGAGGGCATACTTTGAAGCCTTCTGAAGTTCCTCGGAAAGCATTCCCACAAAATTCTCTCTCTTGCTGTCATCCATGGAATTGAGGATAACAATTGTGATGATGGAGCGGGTGTCCATATCACCGTTGGAATACTGAGTGCTGAGCATCTGGGCAAGCTTGCTGAGTTCGCCCTTGGTGCCTCTTGCAAGCAAGTCATTGAATCTGGGAACTATCTCTGCTCTGAAGAAAGTAACGCTTCTGAAGTTCTCGTAGCCGTCCTGCTCCGCCTTTATGATTTCCTTGAGCTCGGGGAAGAAATTGACAAATCTCTTGGCAAGGAAAAGAGGGTCTGCGTTGCCGTCGTCGCCCTTCTTTTTCTTTGTCTGCTTTACTCTCTTTACTGCAACCGCAGAAGAAACTGCCTCCGCAAAATCGTTACCGATGCTGTCTGCTTCCTTGTTGGTGTCAGTTTCGGGGTCAAACATCCATGTTGCCATGGTCTTCCACTGGTTGTCGGGACCGTCCTCTGTCATTGAGCAGGAACGAAGCACCATGTGCTTCTTGTCAAAAGTATATATAACAGAATAGGCAACACTCTCACCTGTGAAGAGAGACACCATTTCCTTGTCGGTGCTCATAACCTTCTCCCGCTTGAAGCCCTGAGGCTTTACGGCAGCATCCACCTTATCGGAAACAATGGAAAACGCCTTCTTAATCATATCGTTCATAATCGTACCTCCGCAAAGAGTTTTATATCATAATTAGAATTGCATAATTCAACTCATTAATTATACACGTGACCGCCATATTTGTCAAAGGTTTAATAACTTTTCTCCCTCTATACTAATAATATACAGGTTTCACTTGCAAGTCTTACGTAAATATGCTAGAATAACAAGTTAGTAAAGTGATGTATAATCAAAATCACAGAGGCGGTGAATTTATGGACTGCAAAAACAAGGCTATCGGTATCTTTGACTCGGGACTCGGCGGACTCACGGCTATGAAAGAGCTGATGAGTGTGCTTCCCTCGGAGGATATCGTTTATTTCGGAGATACAGGTCGTGTACCCTACGGCAACAGAAGCGTTGATACCATCATCAAATACGCAGAGCAGGACGTGAATTTCCTGCTTCAGCACAACGTCAAGGCTATTATTGCCGCCTGCGGAACGGTAAGCTCCGTTGCCACAGGTCTTCCCCACACTCTGGAGGTACCCTTCACGGGAGTTGTGAAGCCCACCTGCGAAGCTGCTGTAAAGGCCACAAAGAACGGTCGCATCGGTGTTATTGGAACCACTGCCACCATAGGCTCTCACAGCTACAAAAAGCAGATAGCTGAACTGGCGCCTCACATCGAGGTAGTTGAAAAGGACTGCCCCCTCTTTGTTCCGCTGGTAGAAAACGGCTTTACAGACCCCGACGACATTATTGTCCACAGCGTGGTCGAGCGCTATGTTACAGAGCTTATGGAGAAAAGTGTGGATACGGTAATACTGGGTTGCACCCACTACCCCTTGCTCAAGGCCGCGGTCTCCCGCATTATGGGCGACGGCGTCACCCTCATTGACTCGGGTCGCGCAACTGCCCTCTACACCGCAGAACTTCTGAAAGACAAGGGGCTTCTCCGGGAAGAAAACAGAGAGGCAACCTACAAATTCTTCGTCAGCGACACACCCCATAACTTCGAGAGCCTTGCAGGTATATTCCTCGGCAGGAATATCGAAAAGCAAGTCACACAGATAGATATTGAGCAATATTAAGCCCGGAGAAATATTATGAATGAAAATTACCTGATTTCTGTTGTGGGCACTCAGGAGGTTGACGGCGAAAAGGACAGCATCGAGCTTACCTGCGCCGGAGAATACATTGCCGAGGGCTCAAAATTCACAATAAAATACAAAGAATACGACGATGATAACCCCGAGGTCTGCTCCCTCAGCACCGTAGAGATAGAGGGCGATACCGTAACGGTACTCAAAAGCGGTCCCTACCCCTCAAGACTTCTGCTGGAACGCGGCAGACGGCATCAGTGCCATTACAGCACAATGTTCGGCGACCTGATGGTGGGGGTATTCACCGACACGGTGAAGTCCGGGCTCAGTGATAAGGGCGGCAGACTTTATGTCAGTTACAGTCTGGATTTCAACGCAGGTCTTGTCAGCAAAAACGAAATTATTATAAATGTCAAAGAGAAAGAGGTACAGTAAGATATGTCAAAAACATCAGCAAACGCAGTACTTGAATTAAAAGCAGCCATCACAGAGGCTTTCGGCAAAGCTATCTCCGAGGGACTTCTCCCTGAGGCTCAGATTCCCGAATTTATCGTTGAGGCTCCCGCAAACCGCGCAAACGGCGACCTTGCCACCAATGCCGCTATGGCAGGCGCAAGGGTTTTCCGTATGCCTCCTATGAAAATTGCAGAGGCTCTCAAAAACTCCATAAATCTTGAAGGCACACTCTTTGACAGATGCGAGGCAGCAGGTGCAGGCTTCCTCAACTTCTTCTTCAAGGCAGAGTACTTCGCAAAAATCGTTGCCGAAATCGAAGAAGCAGGCGACAGCTACGGCAGAAGCAACTACGGTGAGGGCAAGAAATATATGGTGGAGTTCGTTTCCGCCAACCCCACAGGTCCCATGCACATGGGTAATGCCCGCGGCGGCGCTCTGGGTGACTGCCTTGCATCAGTTCTGGATGCCGCAGGCTACGATGTTTACAGAGAGTTCTATGTAAACGATGCCGGTAATCAGATTGAGAAATTCGCAAACTCCCTGGAGGCAAGATACCTTCAGATTTATAAGCCCGAAACCGTATTCCCCGAGGACGGATATCAGGGCGGCGACATCACCGACCTTGCCAAAGAGTATAACGACGCAAACGGCGACTGCCTCTTGAACGTTGACTCCGACACAAGAAAGAAAACTCTCGTTGACTTTGCTCTGCCCAAGAATATTGCAAAGATGCAGGCAGATATGAAGAAATACCGCATTGAGTACGACAAGTGGTTCTTCGAGAGTGAGCTTCACGAAAGCGGTAAAGTTAAAGAGGTTATCGACCTCCTCACAGAGAAGGGTCTGACTTACGAAAAAGAGGGCGCTATCTGGTACAAGAACACCGAAGTTGTAACAAACAAGCTTCTTGCTGAGGGAAAATCTCAGGCTGACATCGACAAACTGGAGCTGAAGGACGACGTTCTTGTCCGTCAGAATGGCAACCCCACCTACTTTGCCGCCGACATCGCTTACCACAAGGATAAGTTCGACCGCGGCTTTGACACCTGTATCAACGTCTGGGGTGCAGACCACCACGGCCACGTTATGAGAATGAAGGGCGCTATGGATGCCATCGGCTACTCAGGCGATAAGCTGGACATCGTTCTGATGCAGCTTGTAAAGCTCCTTCAGGGCGGCGAAGTCGTGAAGATGAGCAAGCGTACAGGCAAGGCAATTCAGCTTTCCGACCTTCTTGACGAGGTACCCGTTGACAGCACCCGCTTTATGTTCAACACCCGTGAATCAAACACCCAGATGGACTTTGACCTTGACCTTGCAGTTACTCAGGACAACCAGAATCCCGTATACTACGTTCAGTATGCCTATGCACGTATCTGCAGTATTTTCAGAAACCTTGAGGCAGACGGCGTTACTAAGCGCAACTGCACCGAGGAGGAGCTTCTCCTGCTGAAAGAGGCAGAGGAAATCGAGCTTATCCAGCATCTTTCGGCATATACAAGCGAGATAGTCGCCGCAGCCGAAAACTACGACCCCACCCGCATCACCCGATACGTCACCACCCTTGCAACACTCTTCCACAAGTTCTACAACGCACACAGGGTAAAATGCGGCGAGGAGTCCCTTACTCAGGCAAGACTTGCACTCTGCGACTGTGTCCGCACAGTTATCAAAAACGTGCTGACAATGTTCGCTGTAACCTGCCCCGAGAAAATGTAACTTCATAAAAGCAAAATCAAACATAAAACAAGGAGCTGTGCATACCATCACAGCTCCTTTTCTGTTGTTGACTTTTTTATACCGTAAAAGCTATAATAAAAACAGTAAGTCCAGTTATTTTTTCAAGGAGGTTCCGACATATGAAAAAACACATTTCCCTTGTTCTCGTTTTCCTGATGCTTCTAAGCATATTCGCCGTATCTTCCATAAGTGTCTCTGCTGACGAAAGCGGCCTGACATTCAACGGGTTCACCTATGACATCTACACCTTTGAAGACGAAACAAGCATCACCATCACCGACTACACCGGAAACGACAAAGTTCTCGTTGTTCCTGCAAAAATCGACGGCATTCCCGTCAAAACCGTCTACACCACTGCTGCCAACGACACAGTTGAGGAAATCACCTTTGAAGAAGGCATAAGGGAACTGGGGCATATGGCACTCTATGAGTGGACAGCCCTCAAAACAGTAAATCTTCCCTCTACACTTGAGATGCTCGGTCAGAGCGCCATCACCCACGCACCCAACATTGAAAACGTATTTGCAGCCGACGGCGGTGAATACTTCCGCAGCATTGACGGAGTCCTCTACGAAAAACTGTATGTATGGCAAACAAACGAAAACGGCGAGCCCGACTTTAATCTGCCCACAATCCCTGCCGGATACAGTCTCAGAATATACCCTTGGGCAAAAGCTGAGTCGAAATACACAGTTGTTGACAGGATAGATGATTTTGATGTAATCGAAATCTCAGAAAGAGCCTTTTACTCCGCCAAAAATCTCGAGTGCATCTATCTGCCCGAAAGCATTGATAAAATCCACTATGCAGCTTTTTCAGGATGCAAGAATCTTTCCAAAATAACATTTATAACAAACAAGGGCATTATAACCGACGACGAATACGAATGTGAAATTTTCGGTTTTGTTTATGACGAGGCAACTGACGAGAGTTATCCCGACTACCCCGAGAACCTTGTTATCTACTGCTACCGGGGCAGCGCCGTGGATTTATGGGGAAGTGCAAGAAACCTTGACATAATTTATCTTGACGGAAATGCCGTCACCGACAGAGACGATGTATCTGTTGACGGAGATATCGAAAACGGTACAATTCTGGTGGTTGAGGTAGTAAGCCCCGACCGCATCCCGGAAAATGCCCTGGACATTCTCAAAAACACAGACAGCGTCATTATGGATATGACCCTTGAGAAAGACGGACAAAGCGTTCAGCCTCAGGGCAGTGTCAGAGTCCGGATGAAAATACCTGCGGGATTTTCGCAAGAAAAAATCAAAGTTTACCATATAAGTGAAGATGGTATTGTCACCGATATGAATGCAGAGGTTGACAACGGATGGGTAACCTTTGACACCGATCACTTCAGCATCTATGTACTGCTTGCTGAAAAAGAGGCATCTTTTGAACTGGGCGATGTTAATCTGGATGGAAAGGTAAACGTCAAGGATGCAACCGCAATTCAGAAGCAGGTTGCGGGCATCATCACCTTTGAGAGTGACAGTCTCTCGGTTGCAGACTACGACGGCGACACAAAAATCACCGTCAGAGACGCCACCGCTATTCAGAAGTTCGTAGCAGGTATCCTGTAAAACTTAATTAACAAAAAAGGAGCCGTGACTTTCCGTCACAGCTCCTTTTTATATCATAATGCTATTTTTTAGGATATCTCGTTGCGATATCCGTCTGTTCAAGAATATAATCAATGCTTGTTCCGTAAAATTCGGCGAGCTTGATAAGTACAACTGTGGGCAGGTCGTTCTCGCCTGTTTCATATTTCGAATATCCCGTCTGCGACATACCCAACATAGTCGCAACCTGAGTCTGATTCAGGTCTCTGTCTTCTCTTAAATCCCGAATGCGTCTATACATAAGATAATCACCTCGAGAGAATTATAAGTTACTCTGTTTCAGGTTATTGACTTTTACCCTAAAACAGGTTATCATTTATTTGAAGATGCCATTCTTAATATGGCTTGCCTTTTATCGGAAGGAATCAACAGATGTTCTTTGTAACGAAATATTTGTAAAAAACAGCAAAAAATCATTGACTACACCACCCTGCAGCGCTATACTGATTTCAGAAGATAAAATTTGGCAACACCTTTTTAGGATGGGCAATTCTTCTTCAAATCAAACCATACTGTGTTAACTAAAAGGAGTGAACGGAATGTACAAAAAAATTCTTGCTTTCCTGTTGGCGATTCTCTGCCTCACAGGTACCACCGCTATAGGTGTCAGCGCTACGGAAGCTGAAACTGTCTCTGGCAAGCTTTATTTCGAAATACCCGAATCATGGAAAGAACCGCACTACATATACTGCCACATCTCGGATACCAGTTCTTATCTACCCCTGGCATCCTGGCAGAGTAAGAAGGAACGATGTAAAAAGACAAGCACCGGTCTCTGGGAATACGACCTGTCTGTTGTTGGCGGCATTGACGACAACAAAACCTATCTCGTCATATTCTCTTCCAATTACAACGATGAATCTCACCCCCTTCTTATGAATTATACGTGCGTAGGCGACACCGCTTTTTATAACAGCATCGACTATGTGTCCACCCTTGATTCCAAACTTTTCAAGTCCGGTTTAGAATGGAAAAATCAGGACCCCAAGGTACTTGGTCCCCTTATGCACATTACCTGGGATGGAAAAGTTATCGGTGAATGTGTTCCCGACGCTATTTATGCAGAGGAATTGTTTACATCCTTTCTCTACAACAATCTTGATGATACACAGGAGTATTCAGGCAAAACAGACCAGGAAATTATTGATGACATCATCACACCTCTGAATATCTCTAAAGAGAGAGCGGCTGCTATCATCAAAGGAAGCGGTGTAACCCTTGACTGGGAAGGCGGATACGGTGATATTGTTGCACCCAAGGCAACATTCACCTACGATGTTGTAAACGGAGAGGCAATACTTACAGGTTGCTCCACAAAAGAGTCCGTGGTAGATATCCCTGAAAGCATTAACGGAATCCCTGTCACCGGCATCAACTCCGACTCGTTCTTTCAGCATTTCTTTTACGACACCGCCCTCAACATTCCCGCAAGTGTCACCAATATATCTCTCCCCCTGATAAATTATGACAACAGTTTTTCTGCAGTAACTGAACTGAATGTCCACGAGGACAACCCTGTATACACCAGTAAAGACGGCATTCTTTATACCAAAGATATGAAGACACTTCTCGCATATCCTCGTGCAAAAAGCGACAAGGTTTGCACCGTTGATGAGGGTGTGCTGAACCTCAACGAAAACGCCTTCTACGCCTGCAGATTTGAAGAAATCCTCCTCCCCGATACACTTGAGAGCATTCCTGCAGGGGCATTCAACAGATGCGTACTCCTTAAGGAACTCAACATTCCCGCCTCTGTTAAAAATATTGATGCTACCGCTTTTGAGGTAAACCGCAGTCTTGCCGCCATAAATGTTTCGGAAGGCAACGAAGCATACTGCAGTGTTGACGGAGTGCTTTATAACAAAGATAAAACTACCTTCGTGATGTTCCCCGTCGCCAAAAACATCACAAGCTACAACGTTCCCGAGGGTGTTACCGAAATCGGTGCGCACGCATTCCAGTCTTTTTCAAATCTTAAATCCCTTTCTCTGCCCGAAAGTCTGGAAACCATAGGCTACCGCGCTTTCTTCGGCTTTGCAGTAGATTTCGATATTCCCAAAAACGTAAAGCACATTGAAGCGGAAGCATTCCAGGGCTGCGGTATCACCAAGGCTATTATCCCCGAGGGTGTCACAGAAATCAAAGACTATACTTTTTACGCCTGTGAGCTGAAGGAAGCATCTCTTCCCCACGGACTTGTCCGCATTGGAAAAGGCGCATTCAATTCCAATCAGACACTTAAAAGCATCAACATCCCCGATAGCGTAATCGAAATAGGCGAGGATGCTTTCACTTGGTGTACCGGTCTTGATAAAGTTACCATTCCACGCACCACAACCAAAATCGGAAAAGGCGCTTTTTCAGACTGTTCCGAGGATTTTGCGATTTACGGCTATGAGGGCTCACAAGCAGAACTCTATGCCACCGATGAAAACATCCGCTTCGTTGCTATTGAAAGCAAAATCGAGCTGGGCGATGTTAATCTGGATGGAAAGGTAAACGTCAAGGATGCAACCGCAATTCAAAAGCAGGTTGCGGGCATCATCACCTTTGAGAGTGACAGTCTCTCGGTTGCAGACTACGACGGCGACACAAAAATCACCGTCAGAGACGCCACCGCTATCCAGAAGTTCGTGGCAGGTATCCTGTAAAACTTAATTAACATAAAACAAGGAGCTGTGATTTTCCGTCACAGCTCCTTTTTTTACATATAGGTTTTTCAGTCTCCGTTAAAGTATTTTTTGTGGGCGATTATCATAACTATAATTCCCACAGCACCGGTAGTACCCACTATTATCCAGTGGATGTAGGGTGGGATGCTCTCCACAGCAGAGATAACACCATAACTCTCCACCGCCAGAGCCAGAATAATCACTCCTATTCCCATAAGTCTTGAATAGGGCACTATGTCATATTCCGCCACCTTGTGAGCCTCTTCCCCGTGGATGAGGTCTATTTTTTTGCCTGCCCAGATAACTATTCCCACCACAAGCAGAAACACTCCCATAGCGCAGAAAATATAGTTCAGCATCTCAAATTTCATTGCATTTCCTCCAGAAGGGCATTGCTCAAAGCAGCAAAGTCCGAAAGAGACATTGCCTCGGGTCTTGCCTGAGGATTCACTCCTGCTTTTCCGATTGCCGCATTTACTGTTTGCTTATCAACGGAAAGCATTGATGAGAGGGAGTTTGCCACAGTCTTTCTTCTTTGGGAAAAAGCTCCCCTCACAACTTTGAAAAACAACTTTTCGTCTTTGATTTCAAGGGCGGGCTTCTTGTCCACATCCATCCGGATTACTGCGGAGTCCACCTTGGGCGCAGGCATAAAGGAACCTGCCGACACCTTGAAGAGGAGCTTCGGTTCACTATAATATCTCACCGCCGCAGTTACGGCACCGCACTCTCTGGTACCCATCCGGGCACACAGGCGGTCTGCCGCCTCCTTCTGCACCATTACGGTGAGAGCCTTTATGGGGAGTTTTTCTTCCAGCAGTTTCATAATAACAGGGGATGTTATGTAGTAGGGCAGATTTGCACACACCACTACGTCCATACCCTGAAACTCATCTTCGATAAGTTTCCGAAGGTCTATCTTCATCACGTCGCCACTTATTACTTTCACATTATCGTGGTCGGCAAGAGTTTTCCCAAGAATCTCCGGCAGTCTCTCGTCAAGCTCAATTGCCACAACCTTCTTTGCCACCTTGCAGAGTTCATTTGTCAGCACTCCGATACCGGGGCCTACCTCTATGACGCCTGTGTTTTCATCGGCACCGCAGAGTTCTGCCATTCTGGGGCACACCGAGGGATTTATAAGGAAATTCTGTCCCAATGCCTTGGAGAAAGTAAAGCCCGAACTCTCCATTATTCTCTTTATCTCGCCCATATCCCAAAGTCTGTCCATACTATAAACCTCTCAAAATTACTTATTACTTCTTACCTGTTACTTCTTACATCAGCCTGAGCCCCTTGGGGTATTTGTTCTTGAGTCTTCCACAGGAAACTTTACCGAAGCCTGCTATCACCGAACACACCGCCACCGCGGCATATCCCGAAAAGTTCTCCGAGACGGGGATTTCCTCACCTTTGAGGAAGGATATAAGTCTTTCGTCGGAAAGTTCCATATCCACAACTTTTTTAATATCCGCGGGATTTGCCGCCATAAAAAGTGCGTGGGCAGGGTCAAAGTAACCCTTCTTCACAACACCTGCCAGCACCCCTGCGCGGATTGCTCCCGTACCCTTAATGAGGGGGCATCCTTCGGGGATAATAAAGAGTTTGTCTCCGTTTAAATATCCTCTTTTCAGCATATCCGTATTCTCAAAGGTTGCCTCGAAAAACTCCTTGGCAACTGCGGGGATTTTTCTTATATCCGTAACTTCGTGCTCACCGTGCGCCGCTGCGCCAAAAACAAAAGGCGCATCCTCTCGCTTTCTCAGTTTGACGGCAAAGTGGCCCTCTCCCCCGTCCATGGGGAAAATTCTGGTACCGATACCGCCCACACCCTTGCGGCCGAAATTCTCCTGAGTGTCCACAAGTTCAAAGTCGGGATTTTCAAAAAGGAATTTCTCCACCACATCCTCGTTTTCCGCTTTTGAAAAAGTACAGGTGGAGTATACAAGCTCGCCGCCGGGGCGAAGCGCTTTCTTTGCACTGTCTAAAATCAGGAGCTGTCGCACAGCACAGGAATCCGAGTGCTCCGCGCTCCATTCTTCTTTTGCTCTCTCATCGCGGCGGAACATACCCTCACCCGAGCAGGGAGCATCCACCAGCACCTTGTCAAAGAAACCCTCTAAATTGCTGCATAAAGTTTCCGCATCCGAAGAGGATACCACCGCATTACTGACACCGCATCTCTCAATATTCGAAAGCAGGATGTTTGCTCGGTTTCTCACATATTCGTTGCACCACAGAAGTCCCTTGCCCGAAAGCATTGATGCAATCTGTGTGGACTTTCCACCCGGTGCCGCACAGAGGTCAAGCACCTTATCCCCCTCTTTCGGAGCAAGGAGAGTAACCGCCGACATGGCAGAGGGTTCCTGAAAGTACACCGCACCTGCGTGGTGCAGAGGATGCTTTCCGCTGAATCCGCTTTCTTCGTCCACATAAAAACCGTTCTCACAGAAGGGCGTTGCCTCGAAATTCTCCCCCTGAGCCTCCATAACAGACAGAAACTTGTCCTTTTCACACTTTAGGGTGTTTATGCGGACACCTCTGAAGTGAGGCTTATTATATTCATTTTTAAAATTTACAAATTCTTCCTCAGCAAGCAGAGGTTGAATTCTCAAAAAGAAATCTTCCATTGAATAAAGCACACTCCTCGGCTAATAATAAAATCAAAGGGAGGTGTCGAAATGAACCAGAACCACAATAACCAGAACAAGAATCAGAACAACAACCAGAACAACAACCAGAATAAGAATCAGAATAGCAACCAGAATAATCAGCAGAACAAGAATCAGAACAACAGCAACCAGAACAATAACCAGAACAAGTAATTACAGGTTCTTTTGCCGTGCCCTCCGATTTTACTCGGAGGGCAACAGCTCAAAGTTACATATTATCAGAATCCAAGTTCTTCGCCGACAATGATAACCTTAATGCGGTCTTTCTTTCTCTGTTGTGCAGAAACAACATAGTTGCAGCATATTCTGCCGCTACCTGCGCATCCGTCACACATCTCGGCACCTGCATTTTTAAGGGATACGCACTCCCCTGCGTGCTGACAGTAGGAGCCGGTACCGAGTCTTACTGTATTGGGAGGTGCGGCACAAGCTTTCACGCGCTTTACGGCATCCTCCAGAGTATCCACGATTTTGTTGTAGCCGCAAACCACAATTACACTCTCGGGACCGTAGAGCAGCGCTGCAACACGGTTTGAGTTGCCGTCCACATTATAAAGCACACCCTTGCGTGTCAGAGCATTGGTGCTCATAAGGTACGCATCCGCTGTAAATGCCGCACGATATGCCTCCTCGGGAGTCGCGGTAGTCTCGCGGTTTACAAAATTATAGTCGCCCCCGTTCATCAAATCAAAAACACCGGTCTGCTTCAGAGTCTGTGAGCCGCCGCAGGTGATGGTATCACCCTTTTTGAGCAGAGAGCCCACAAGCTCCACAGCCTCGGCTGAAGTCTCACAGAAATAGGGCTTCATATTATTTTTCTCCAGGTTTTCCATAGTTTCCCTGATAATATTCATATCAAACATTTTTAAAGCACTTCCTTCAATAATATAAAAAACATCTGCACATCATATATTATACATCAAACTTCCGATAAATCAAGGTGACACAAAAGGTACTCCCAGATAATCTGCTACACTTCGGGAAAGAGTCCGTGCAATGCCGTCGATATTCTCCCTTATCCACTGGGCATCCGATGGGTTGTCGTGAAACGCCACCTCCACAAGTGCCGCAGGCGCCTTGGTTCTGCGAAGCTCCGCCAGATTGGAGGATGAAATCGTGGTAACCTTTGCAGGGTCGGGATACAGCCCCTTGTAGTTGTCGGCAATTACGTTTGCAAGGCGCTGCCCCCTGGCAGAGCCGGGGTAATAGTAAACCTGCACACCTGTATTCTTCCCCGCTCTGTCACCACCCGATGCATTGGAGTGAATGGCAAGGTGCAAATCATAATCCCCTGCATTGGAGTTGGCAATAGTCCTTGTCAGAGAATCCTCGGGGTTATTCCTCACAAAATCAATTCCGCTGGCTCTCAGATACGGCTCCATGGCATCCGCCACCAGATTCATATAGTATTCCTCGTTGCCGCCGCCGTTATATGGGTTACTTTCCTGCAAAGAGGGGCTGAGATAAATAGTCGGCATAAAAAGTCTCCTTATCAAGTAAATTAATAAATTATACTTATCTGCAAAATTTTTTATGACAGTGTTGACTTTAGGCATAAGTATATGATAAAATTAATTTAGTAATCATTACTGATTTGAGGAGGCGGAAATATGAGCGGCAGAAACTTCAGCAAAAAGCGTCAGCTTATCCTTGACGCTATCAAGGATACCGACACACACCCCTCTGCCCGTTGGGTGTACGAAAAACTCAAAGCGGATTTTCCCGACCTGAGTCTCGGCACCGTTTACCGAAATATTGCGCTTTTCAAGGAAGAGGGGCTTGTAATTTCGGTGACCAATGTTGACGGCGAGGAGAGAATCGACGGCAACACCGCCGAGCACGCCCACTTTGTCTGCAAAGAGTGCGGCGGAGTCTACGATATTATGGGCGATACCGATACATCTCCCCAATGTCCCCTTCAGGGATTTGATACGGACTATGCAGTGCTGACCTACTTTGGCAGGTGCAGTAACTGTTGCAATAAAAATTGAGAACGGAGGATTCACAGTGGCTTGGGTTTGTAAAATCTGCGGATACACTCACGAAGGTGACGAAGCTCCCGAGAAGTGCCCCATCTGCAAGGCACCTGCAGAGAAGTTCGAGAAAGAGGAAGGCTGATATAGCCGAACGCAGTTAAAATGAGGAAATCTCCGCCCGCTGTGGCGGATTTTTCTTTTTTCTGTTGCTTTATTCAGACTGCAATGATAAAATGATTAATACACACGGGCCCGTAGCTCAGCCGGGAGAGCGTACGGTTCGCATTCGTAAGGTCGGGAGTTCGATCCTCCTCGGGTCCACCAGAAAAAAAGTCCTGACACTTTTGTGTCGGGGCTTTTGTTTTTCTGAATAATATCTGCTCCGCGAATATCTCCACAAACTCAAAAACACCCCCGCCGAGGATTTCTGCTATGCGAGGGTGTTTTTATCATTACTGTTTATTCTATTATGCTCTGGGTGCCAGCCTCTCTTTAGGCTTGGGGGCGAATCGTACACAAATTGTAATCAGAAGTATGCTGAAGATTACAATGGGAAGCAGTACAGAGAGGAAGTTTATTCCCTTATAGAGCCACCACTGAAGATATATGAAAAACTCTGATACGCCTACCACATACGAGTAATAATCTATTACTTCATGGTAGGGGAATCTTTCGAACAAGTTTCGGATCGCTCTGACCAAAGGTATAAAGTGCGGAAGTGCTGTGAGAGATGCTACTATCACAAAAGGGGTCCTCTTCTTTGTGCCTGTGAGAGAGAGCACCACGGAGGGAATGTGCAGGACAATAACCGCCAAAGAAAGCGCTAGCGCCGTCAAAACCGAGCCGAGGTAGATTCCGTTCCAGTACTCTCGGAATATCATACTTGCCGCATCTGAACCTCTGAGCCCTGTAACATGAGCCACCTGCAAAAGACCAAGCCAAGCATTCGTACTGAGTATGCCGGTTGTAATACTAATCATCCAGCGGACAAGACCGCCTCCCCAGAGCACAAAAGTAGCGGCAAGGAAGATTTTGCCTGCCTTTGGCTTTGTGTGATAAACCCACGCGCAGAGTATAAGTGCCACAGTGGGCAGTATATCAACAAAGAAATCAAAGAACTTAGTCAGATAATAGAGAATCGGCTCTACATACATAGCACCATAAAAGAACTTAATTCCAAAATCATCATAATTATAACTGAAGCCAAGTCCGAGTAGTATATAAACCGCCTGTGAGAATACAAGAAGCACCAGAGCGATGACTATGAGAAAGTCAACTCGGGTCTTTTTCCTTTGCTTTTTGGCACCATTGATTACTTTTTGCTTTTCTTCGCGGATTCTCTTTTCCTCTATGAGGGCATTAATTTTCTCTTTATCTGTATACTCAAAAAGTTCTGCTTTACTGTTTTGGCAATTTGTGCAGGATGCATTCTCTTTGCCGTTGAGTCTTCCGCAGGCGCACAGCCAACCGTCTTCTGTCTCAACAGGGACGTATGTATACTCCTTGCCGAATTTCTCACGAAGTACAGAAATCTCTTCCTTTTCCTCGGCGGTATCAAGGGTATATTCCTGGAAGACTACCTCCAGAGGCTTCTTACCCTCGTAGGTCAGCACCCTGCCGTCGGAGAGACAGACCTGATTCTGCACAATTCCAAGGGTGCGTATATCATTGTGAGGCAAGGAAACGGTGGTGCTGAAGCCTTTCTTGTTGGCAGGAACTCTGATATCCTGAATAATAATGGTAAATGCGGGAGAGCCGTTTACACTTATCACATCACCGAAAGAATTATAGCCGGAAGCGGTAAACTTCACGGCAGTTACATCCCCATACCCTAAATTATCGAAGGTGATGGTGGCACAGGGTACCCCTGCGCGGACATCTATTTTATAAGAAATGTTCTCTATGAGCGCATTGGTGTCGAATGTTTTCTTCACAGTCCTCATTATCTTTCCCCTCTCTGAAGAGTTCTGTATATATCATACCACAAAGATACCCATTTGCAATATTCAAAAACAAAAACCGCCGCAGTTTTTCTCTGCGACGGTTTATTGATTATTATTTGTTATTTATTCCTGTACTTCGGTCTCTGCATCTGAAGCAAGTTCCTTTTTGGGAGCAGGTGCAAGACGGACGCAGATTGTAATCAGCACGGCGCTGACGATTACAGCGGGAAGGAGAACCGCAAGGAAATTCACACCCTTGTAGAGCCACCACTGAAGCACTTCAAGAAAATCCAGATGACCATAGGGGTACTTTACAAAGAGAGCCTTGAGCGCTCCTATTACGGGGTAGCAATGAAGCAGGGATGTAAGTGCTGCCACGATAATAAGGGGAAGATTTGTCTTTATTTTCAGCAGAGAAACTGCCACTGCGGGAATGTGCAGGATAATATAGAGCACAACTGTCACTATGGCAGTAATAATCATAACAGGAGTTATATAATGCAATCCATATCCGAGTGCATCAAAAAACGAATCCCATCTTAAATTGTAAAAGAATGTATTCATCTCATATACAAACTTGCCTTCAAGATACTGGTTAATAAGGCTTACGCACCAGAGCACAAAAGTGATTGCAAGGAACACTTTGCCCGCCGTTGGTTTGAAGCGGTAAATACCTGCACAGACCGCAAGGGCGAGATAAGGCAATACAGTAATAACAAAACCGATGACATTCGTAATGTGATAAAGCAAGGGCATCTGCAGTTGCAATCCTGAGAAAAAGAGAATCTTATTCACACTAAAAAAAGAACTAAAAGCATACACACCATGACTGATATCCAGCAGGCAGTATATTGCGTGGGAAACTATCAGCAGCAGCAAAGCTGCAACCATAATAATCTCCACCGTGCCGAATTTCTTCTGTGCTGCGGGAGTTTTGATTTTTTCTTTTTTGCTGACCATATAAATTATTCCCCTTTCATAAGGTTATGTAAACATAATACCATACACAGGAAAAATTACAAGATTTCCCCGCAAAAAAACCGCCTGAAAATTCAAGCGGTTTTTCATTAAAAATTCTAAATCAGTTGTTTCGAAATCTTGCAAGGAAGTCCTTGGTCTGTTGCATCTTGGGGTTGCCCAGTACCTCCTCGGGGGTGCCATCTTCGCAGATAACGCCTTTGGACATAAACACTACGCGGTTGCTGACGTCTTTCGCAAAGGACATCTCGTGGGTTACCACCAGCATAGTGGTGCCTTCCTGTGCCAGGACCTTCATAACACTTAATACCTCGCCTACCATTTCGGGGTCAAGGGCAGAGGTGGGCTCGTCAAAGAGGAGCACCTCGGGCTTCATTGAGAGTGCCCTTGCAATGGCAACTCTCTGCTTCTGTCCGCCGGAAATCTGTCGGGGCTTTGCGTTGATATAGGGCGCCATACCTACCTTGTCGAGATAGTGCATTGCAATTTCCTTTGCTTCGGCGCGGCTCTTGCCCAGCACCTTGCGCTGACCTACAATGCAGTTTTCAAGGACGGTCATATTATTAAAAAGGTTAAATGACTGGAAAACCATTCCAACCTGTGCGCGGTAGTCGTTGACTTTAATCTCGCCATTGGTAACATTCTTGCCCAGATACACAATATCGCCGCCTGAGGGGGTCTCCAGAAGGTTGATGCATCTGAGCAGGGTGGATTTACCCGAACCTGATGCGCCGATAATGGAGGTAACGTCTCCGCGGTTTACGGTGAAATCGATATCAACAAGAACCTGATTGTTACCGAATGCCTTGGAGAGATGCTTGATTTCAAGTATTTTTTCAGCCATTCTCAACGCCCCCTTTTCTGCATCTGGAAATCCTGCTCTGCCTTGAGTCTTTCCTTGGCAGGGCTCTGCTCGTCAAAGGGGCTGCCCTTTGCAGGATGAGTGTATGTGCCTGCTGTCATGGTAAGGGAGTCCACCTGCACCAGCTCGTAACTCTTGGCGCCGTCCATCTTCTTCTCCACAGCACGGAGAATGAAGGATGCCACCAGAGTCATGGTAAGGTATCCCACCATCTCGATAACTGCCGAGGGGAAGTAGAGATATGTGGCACCTACCGCGGCACGGTGAGCCGCAAAGAACTCGGTGAAGCTGATGATGAACATAACAGATGTATCCTTGACATTGATGATGAAGTTGTTTCCTATCTGAGGCATAATGTTTCTTATTGCCTGAGGAAGGATAACATTAATCATTGTCTGGAAATGAGTCATACCGATAGCCTTGGCGCCCTCGGTCTGACCGATATCGATGGAGATGATACCGCCTCGGACGGATTCTGCCATATATGCGCCTGTGTTGATGGATACAACAATGATAGCAGCAAGCCATACATTTGTGAATTTAAGGGCTCCCCCTGTGATATAAGGCAGTCCGTAATAAATGAATACAGCCTGAAGCACCATAGGGGTACCTCTGAACACCTCAACATAAACACGGACAACACCTCTTACGGTAGCAAGAAAAGCTCTCTTGAAAATGTTGTCGTTCCTGGTATAGGGAATGGTCTGGAGGATACCGCAGGCAAAGCCGATGACACAACCGATAGCTGTTGCAACAAGGGCAAGTATCAGGGTGTTTACCATACCCTGAAGGTACGCGGAACCGTAACCCTCCCAAAGTTTCATAATATCCTCAAGAAACTTCATTATACCTCTCCTTCCTTTTAAAAAGTCCATAAGGCGAGAGACCGAAGCCTCTCGCCCTCTATGATTTCAGCTTAATTTCAGACTTTGATTATTCGCCTACGGGCTGGTATGTGATAGCCTCAGCCATAAGCTCCTGGAAGTCAGCCTCTGTCATGGGAGAAAGAACCTTGTCGATAGCATCCTTGAGCTCTGTGTTGCCCTTCATTACGGAAATACCGATATTGATTTCGCCTTCGTCTACGTCGAAACCATCATCTGTACCTGTGAAGTCGAGAATTTTCATGTCGGGATATGCTGCAACTGCACCCTGTGCTGTGGGCATATCGGTGCATACGAAGTCAACCATACCTGTCTCAAGAGCCATAAGCATAGCAGGAGCAGTCTCTGCTGCGGTCTGGATGTCTGCACCCTGAATCTGGGGGAGGCAGCTGTCATACCAGATTGTTGCAATCTGAGCTGTGCACTTGCCGCCTGCAAGGTCAGCAAGACCCTTTGCATCTGCAAAAGCGCTGTCAGCCTTTGTGAGACATACGATAGATGCGTAGTAGTAGGGACCTGCAAAGTCAACCTGCTCCATACGCTCTGCGGTCATGGACTGACCTGCGATAACTGCATCAATAGTACCTACCTGAACTGCGGGAACAAGTGAATCCCAGTCGGAGCGGACAATCTCAAGCTCCCAACCGTTAGCTTCGCAGATTTTCTTTGCAATCATAACATCGTAGCCGTTGGCATACTCGTTGGAGTCCTTAATGGGAACTGCGCCGTTGGAGTCATCCTTCTGGGTCCAGTTGTAGGGAGCATAAGCACACTCCATAGCAACGGTGAGAACACCATCCTCAACGCCTGTCTTGGGTGTTGCAGAGCAACCTGCAAGAGCAGAGAGTGCAAGGATGAGAACCATAATAAGTGCTAAAAACTTTTTCATTTTCTTTCAAACCTTTCAAAAAAATTTTATATCTACGGCAAAAGCCGCTAAAAACAAAAAACGGACCGCTGAAGCGATCCTTAACCTGAAAAAGCGGGAAACAAACCCGTATTTATCAAATTATATAGGATAGCACTCCACAGAAATCACTATGACAGTCCGGCAGGTATTCCCTGACGGCCCAACACAAAGAGGACGGACACCTCTGTGCATTTCGGTGAGTTTCCCTTTCCCCCCGGCGGCGGTCCGCGCCTGACTTTAACTTAAAGTCTGCCGTAGGGTACTGATGTCACCCACACCTCTATCTCAATTTAATTGGCATCATTATACTATGGTGTTTTTGCGTTGTCAACAAAAAATTTCCGATTTTCGCAAAAAAGTCCCTCTACCCTGCTTTTATCGGTTTTTTCGACCCTACGCAAAAACTCCCCGAGGAGTGTTTCCTTCGGGGAGTTTTCAAAGCATTAAAGTATTGACTGCACTATTATTAAACTATTCTGATATTCAGAGTGTCAGTGCCTGAGGTGGGTACGGTCTTGTTGGAGGAGATAACGATAACTGTATCGCCTTTCTTTACAATACCGGTCTCCAGGGCTTTTTCCAATGCCTGCAGGGTAATCTCATCAGTTCGCTTGAGCTCCTTGCCGTATACGGGAGTGATACCCCAGTTGAGAGAGAGCTTCTTGCATACAGACTCCGAAGTAACCACCGCAATAATATCACAGTCGGGGCGACAATGAGAAATCGCTCTGGCAACGGAGCCGGTCTTGCTCTCTACAACAATTGCGGTAGCACCGATATTTTCGGCTATGGTCTTTGCCGCATAGCAGATATTCTCGCGGAAAGAATTCTCGGAGGGGCCGCTGTTGAGATAATCTCTGAGCACCAGAAGTTCACGATGCTTCTCTGCCTCGGTACAGATATCACAGAGTGCCTTGACACTCTCAACGGGATACTTACCTGCGGCTGACTCGCCTGAGAGCATTACTGCCGAGGTTCCGTCATAAACAGCATTTGCAACGTCGCTGATTTCCGCTCTTGTGGGTCTGGGAGAAGTTGTCATACTCTCCAGAAGCTGTGTGGCGGTGATAACATACTTACCTGCGGTAACGCACTTTCTGATAATGGACTTCTGGATTTCGGGGAGTTTGATAAAGGGAATCTCAACACCCATATCACCGCGGGCAATCATAATGCCGTCGCTGACACGGATGATATTGTCAATATCGGAAACGCCGCTCTGGCTCTCGATTTTGGAGATAATCTCCACCTTGTCATAGCCCAGAGAGTCAATGAAGTCTCTGAGGGTGGTGACATCCTCAGCGGAGCGCACAAAGGATGCGGCAATATAAGTGACGCCCTGCTCAAGTCCGAACTCCAGGTCACGTCTGTCCTGAGCGCTGACGTAGGGCATATTTATATGATAGTCGGGGATATTAAGGCTCTTTCTGTTGGAGAGTTTTCCGCCTGCCTCAACGGTGAGAATGATTCGGTCCGAATGAGTGGACTTGACTCTCATTACGATTTTTCCGTCATCCAGAAGCACCTGTCTGCCGATAATTGAGGGATCTGCCTTAAAAAGATCCACAAGTCTGGGATAGGAAATGGAAACACCTTTCTCGGTGCCCACAGTATCCTCCTTGTAGAGTTCAAAGTCCTGTCCCTTCTTAAGGGTAACGGAGGAATTCTCAAAAATACCCACTCTTACCTCGGGGCCCTTTGTATCAAGGAGAATAGCCACAGCTTTGCCGCACTCTGCGGAGGCTTCCTTTACAAGCTGGACGTGTGACTTGATATCGTCATAAGTACCGTGAGAAAGGTTGATTCTTGCTACGTTCATACCCTCCTCAATCATTCTGATAAGGGTTTCCTTATTGTTGCAGGCAGGTCCGAGTGTGCATATTATTTTAGTTTTTTTCATATTTATTACCCCGAGTCGATTAAATTTCTTTTGCAAAAACAATAAAGGATCATACCAAAATATGATTTCCATATTATCTGTTATTTATGATAACACAGCCACTGCTTTTTTTCAATAAAAAACACAAATCAAAAAACACCTATATTTTTCGCGTTTTTTGCAGGAGCAATCTCCATATTATGCAAAGATTGAATAAATATGCCTTCTTTTACCCGAAATTCTGAAAGTTTTTTTATAAGAATTGCAAAAAGTCCGATTTCCCTCTTGAAATCCCAAAATTCTTGCTGTATAATTATTTTTCGTTGGGGTATATCCCTTGCCCCGTATCATATTTATGTTAATTAGGAGTGATATTCATGGCAATCAAGAATGCTTATCTTATCGAGCTTTTAGAAACCGTTAAGAAGCGTAACGCAGGCGAGCCCGAATTCATTCAGGCAGTTACCGAGGTTCTCGAGTCCCTCGAGCCTGTTGTTGATCAGAGACCTGACCTGGTAGAGGCAGGCGTACTCGACAGACTCGTTGAGCCTGAGAGACAGATTACTTTCCGCGTTCCCTGGGTTGACGACAACGGCAAGGTTCAGGTTAACCGCGGTTTCAGAGTTCAGTTCAACTCTGCTATCGGCCCTTACAAGGGTGGTCTCCGTTTCCATCCCTCCGTATACAGCGGTATTGTTAAGTTCCTCGGCTTCGAGCAGATTTTCAAGAACGCTCTCACAACCCTGCCCATGGGCGGCGGTAAGGGCGGCTCTGACTTCGATGCAAGAGGCAAGAGCGACGGCGAGGTTATGCGCTTCTGCCAGAGCTTTATGACAGAGCTTTCAAA
Source organism: Ruminococcus sp. (assembly GCA_045654185.1). Taxonomy (GTDB): domain Bacteria; phylum Bacillota; class Clostridia; order Oscillospirales; family Acutalibacteraceae; genus Ruminococcoides. The sequence goes on along the minus strand of JAZOMY010000014.1, from coordinate 144,494 downwards.
GCACATCGGTGCTGACTGCGACGTTCCCGCAGGTGACATCGGCGTAGGTGCACGTGAAATCGGCTACCTCTTCGGTCAGTACAAGAGACTCAGAAATGAGTTCACAGGCGTTCTCACCGGTAAGGGCATTCAGTACGGCGGTTCTCTTATCCGTCCTGAGGCTACCGGCTACGGCGCAGTTTACTATACAGTTGAGATGCTCAAGACTCTCGGTGAGTCCATCGAGGGCAAGACAGTTGCTATCTCCGGCTTCGGTAACGTTGCCTGGGGTGTTGTAAAGAAGGTTAACGAGCTTGGCGGCAAGGTTGTTACCATCTCCGGTCCCGACGGCTACATCTACGACGAGGACGGCATCTGCACCGAGGAGAAGATCAACTACATGCTTGAGATGCGTGCTTCCTGCCGCGATAAGGTTCAGGATTACGCTGACAAGTTCGGTGTTCCCTTCTATGCAGGCGAGAAGCCCTGGGGCGTTAAGGCTGACATCATCATGCCCTGCGCAACTCAGAACGAGGTTGGTATGGCTGAGGCTGAGAAGATCGTTGCTAACGGCATCAAGTACTATGTTGAGGTTTCCAACATGCCCACAACCAACGAGGCTATGGCTTACCTCAAGCAGGCAGGTCTTGTTGTTGCTCCCTCCAAGGCAGTTAACGCAGGCGGCGTAGCAGTTTCCGGTCTCGAGATGAGCCAGAACTCCATGCGTTACAGCTGGTCCGCTGAGGAAGTTGACGAGAAGCTCAAGGGTATCATGAAGGATATCTACAACAACTCTTACGAGGCTGCTAAGGCTTACGGTATGGAGGGTGACCTCTGTGCAGGTGCTAACATTGCAGGCTTCCTTAAGGTTGCTGAGGCAATGAAGGCTCAGGGTTGCGTTTAATTTATAAACGATTTGGAAGATAATATATAAAATTAAGACCGTCCTGAAAAGGGCGGTCTTTTTTTGCGTCTGTTTGTATAATTTTAAGGTTCGGAATTTTGCAGCAGCCACTTTGCTACGGCATCCTCGTCACAGCTTCCGATAATACCGGTGGCATAGGGTACAAGTTCTTTTTCACAATTCGATACTGCATAGGCTTCGTCACTGGCCTCAAAGAGTTTTATGTCATTGATGCCGTCACCGAAAGAAACAAGCTTATCTGCTCCCAGCATTTCCTTGAGGCGAAGTGCCGCCTCGGCTTTGGTGGCTCCTTTGGGCATTACCTCCAGAAACCAGTTATCCGTATAATTATCGGGCTGGAAGAGACAGTTGCACTTATCTTTCAGATACTCATAAACAGGCAGGAGCTTTTCGTGCTCCTCCATAAAGGTGAAGTAGAAAATATCCCCTTCAAGCGTCTTTTCAAAACCGCCGCTGACAGAGCGGTTGCGCTTGTCCCCTTCCCTTGTGGTCAGGAACGCCGAAACATTTTCGCTGACGATATCAGGGTCGTAGAGGAATTTTTCCTCCCCGTCGATATAGGAATAAACAATAGGCACCAATGCAAATTTTTCCACTGCGCAAACTACTGCTCTTACCTCTGTATCGGTCATAAAATTCGAGATAATTCTCTCACGGCTTTTGCCGTCCACCACAAATGTGCCTGTGTAGACAATTATGGGTACGGACCTGTGAAGTCCCTCGGTAACCCTGAGGGCAGTCTCGGCACTGCGGGCAGTGGCAAAGGTGAAAAGAAGCCCTTTCTCCATAAGGCTGTTGATTATCCTCACCGTTTCGGGAGTGATTTTCGCCTTACTGTTCAAGAGTGTGGCATCCAGATCGGATACATATAGAGTCTTCATAACAAAACCTGCCTAAAATAGTGTCAAAAATACCCTGTGGCTTGTCCAAGTATCCTTGGACAGTTTTATTCGCCTTAGGGCGAGTGATATTGCTTTGCAGTTATATTTGTCTTAACACACAAGTGATATTGCCGTTGGCAGTTCAGAGCGGATAAAATATCACTGAAACCGAAAGTTTCAATATCACTTCCTGAAAGGAAATATCACTTTGTGCCAAAGGTGCAGAATATCACCCCATAATAATCACTACCCGAAGAAGATGCTTTAATTCTCTTCTTCGGGTATTTTTTTAATAATATAACTTTACAAAATAAAATGCAGGTGCTGGAAAAATATTTTCTTTACAGATAAAAAACCTGAAACACCTGTCAGGCTATCAGCCTATAAGTTCCTTCAGCTTAGCGGTAACCTGAGCTGCATCCGCTTTGCCGCGGCTCTGCTTCATAACATTGCCGAGAAGTGCCATGAGAGCCTTCTCCTTGCCGCCCTTGTAGTCGGCAACGGCATTGGGGTTAGCCTCGATGGCAGCCTTGCAGAACTCGGTGAGTGCGCCTTCGTCAACGCCGCCCATATCATCCTCGCTGATAAACTCCATAGCACCCTTGCCGCTTTCCAGCATCTTGTCAAGAGTGGTCTTGGCAAGGTTGTTCTTAATCTTGCCGTCTTCGATAAGTTTCACAAGCTCGCGAAGCTGCTCGGGGGTGGTGTTGATATCAAAGATTTCCTTGTCCGCCTCGGTTGCAAGTCGGGAGAAAATCTGACCTATCATAAAGTTTGCCACGGTCTTGGGATTTTTGAGTCCCTCGGAAGCCTTATCGAAATACTCGGAAATTCTGCGGTATTTTGTCAGGTTCTGGGCATCCTTTTCGGTGATGGCATATTCCTCAACATATCTCTTTGCCTTCTCTGCGGGAAGTTCGGGAAGTGAATTCTTCACAGCCTCTATCTCTTCGTCTGTCAGCAGAATGGTGACAAGGTCGGGGTCGCGGAAATAGCGGTAGTCGTGAGCATCCTCTTTGCCACGCATGGGAGAGGTCTCTCCGGTGGCATCGTCATAGCGGAGAGTCTCCTGAATAACCTTGCCGCCGCTTTCAAGCAGGTCGCACTGACGCTCAAACTCATACTCCATAGCTTTTGCGATATTGGTAATGGAGTTCATATTCTTAATCTCGGTACGTGTGCCGAAGGTCTCGCTTCCAACGGGACGGACAGAGATGTTAACGTCGCAACGCATAGAGCCTTCCTGCATCTTGCAGTCGGAAATGCCTATGTATCGCATAACCTGCTGAAGTTTCTCAACATATTCCTTTGCCTCATCAATGCTGCGGATATCAGGCTCGGAAACAATCTCGATAAGGGGTACGCCGCCGCGGTTGTAGTCAACATAGGTGTCGCCCTTCTTGTGGATAAGTTTGCCTGCATCCTCTTCGATGTGAATTCTTGCAAGGCGGATTTTCTTGCCTGTGGAAAGTTCCACGTAGCCGTGCTCACACAGAGGCTTGTCGAACTGGGATATCTGGTAAGCCTTGGGAAGGTCAGGATAACAGTAGTTCTTTCTGTCCATTTTGGAGACTCTTGCTATCTCGCAGTTTGTTGCAAGACCTGCCATAATTGCATAGTCAACAACCTTGCGGTTGAGCTTGGGCAGTGTGCCGGGGAGACCTATGCAGATAGGACAGCAGTGTGTATTGGGGTCACCGCCGAATTCGGTGGTGCAGGAACAGAAAATCTTTGTCTTTGTGGAAAGCTCGATGTGTGTCTCGAAGCCTGCTACCAACTCGTATTTCACAGTTTAACCCCCCAATCCGCAGACTTCACAAAATCAGTAGCCTGCTCAAATTTATATGCAAAATTAAGAATTGTACTCTCGGTGAATTTGTTGCCGATGAGCTGCATACCGATGGGCATACCCTCATCTGTCACACCGCAGGGAAGCGACACCGCAGGAAGACCTGCAATATTCACAGGTACGGTGCAGATATCTGACTGGTATGTCTCAATGGGGTCGGAAATTGCCTTGCCCAGTTCAAATGCAGTATGAGGTGCAACGGGTGCAAGCATTACATCGCAGCTCTCAAATGCCTTGCTGAATGCAGAAACAATAGCTCCGCGGAGATTCTGTGCTTTCTTGTAGTATGCATCATAGTAGCCTGCGGAAAGCACATAGGTGCCTAAGAGAATTCTTCTCTTTACCTCTTCGCTGAAGCCCTCGCTACGGGTTTTGCACACCATATCATGCACACTCTCGTAGACCTCTGCCTTGTAGCCGTAGCGGATACCATCGTATCTGCCAAGGTTGGAGGATGCCTCCGCACAGGCAAGAATATAGTAAACGGGAAGAGCAAACTTCAGTGCAGGCATATCGAAGTATACTATCTTTGCACCCAGGGATTCAAAGGTTCTGATAGCGTCTTCGGTAGCTTTGAGCACCTCGGGACGAAGTCCCTCCAGATACTCTCTGGCAACACCGATAACCTTGCCGTTTATATCATTATTAAGATTTGCAAAAGTATTTGCCTTATATTCGGGATTTGAGGTGCTGTCCATCTTGTCGAAACCTGCGATGCTGTCAAAGACAAGAGCCGCATCCTCAACAGATGTGGTCATAGGACCTATCTGGTCAAGGCTTGATGCATAGGCAATAAGACCGAATCGGGAAACTGCGCCGTAGGTGGGCTTGAGTCCCACAATACCACAGAAAGAAGCAGGCTGACGGATGGAACCGCCTGTATCGGAGCCAAGAGCATAAGCTGCAAGATTGCCGCCTACTGCGGAAGCACCGCCGCCTGAGGAACCGCCTGCAACAAACTTTGTGTTGCGGGGATTCTTTGCGGCACCATAGCAGGAGGTCTCGCAGGAAGAACCCATGGCAAACTCATCCATATTGGTCTTGCCGAGAAGTACGGCACCCTTTTCTTTAAGGGTAGTCCATACGGTGGCATCGTAAATAGGCTTGTAGCCCTTAAGAATCTTTGAACAGCAGGTGGTCTCGATTCCCTTGGTGGACATATTGTCCTTCAGGGTCATGGGAATACCTGCCAGAGTGTCTATCTCCTCACCCGCCCCGATTTTTGCATCAACTGCATCAGCGGCGGCGAGTGCCTCGTCAAAGGATAGATGCACATAAGCACCCAGCTCTTTGTTGTCACGCTCTATTGCGTCTATATACTTTTGTGTAAGCTCTCTGGAGGAAATCTCCTTACCTGCCAGAAGCTTGTGAAGTTCTGAAATACTTGCCATAATTACGCCCTCTTTCTCACAAGGAAATGGTCCTGTGCCTGATCGGGAGCATTGAGAAGAATCTCCTCGGCACTCAGAGACTCAACCACCACGTCCTCGCGGAATTGGTTGGAGAGTCCTGCGATATTATCAAACTCCTCGCCCTCTATGTCGGCATTGTTGATGGTATCTGCAAAATCTATTATTCCCTGCATATCCTCTCTTAATGAATCCAGCTCCTCATCGGGAACAAAGAGCTTGGAGAGCAGAGCGATATTTTCTATATCCTGTTTGGTTATCATAGGAACTCCCTCCGTAATATGGATTTATAAATGTGAGTTGCCCTTCACTGTCAGAGCAAAAGGCAACCGTGTTTGTTATTAAATAAAGTAAAAGGAATATTAATTCTCTCGGAGAATTATCTGATTTTGATATGAACCTCGCGAAGCTGCTGCTCGGTAACTTCTGAGGGTGCACCCAGAAGAACGTCCTGTGCGGCGGCATTCATGGGGAATGCGATAACCTCGCGGATGCTTTCCTCTTCGGTAATGAGCATAATCAGACGGTCAACACCGGGTGCCATACCTGCATGAGGTGGTGCGCCGTACTGGAAAGCATTGTAGAGAGAACGGAACTTATTCTTCAGGTCATCCTCGGTATATCCTGCAATCTCGAAAGCCTTGACCATTGTATCAAGGTCGTGGTTACGGACAGCACCGGAGGAAAGCTCAACGCCGTTGCACACGATATCATACTGATATGCAAGCACGTCGCAGGGGTCCTTGGTAAGCAGTGCCTCAAGACCGCCCTGGGGCATTGAGAAGGGGTTATGGGTAAACTTCACGAGACCTGTATCCTCGTCGTTCTCGAACATGGGGAAGTCAACGATGAAGCACATTTCGAATTTGCTCTTGTCGATAAGGTCGAGACGGTTAGCAAGCTCGGTTCTGATCTGACCTGCAAGCTTGGGAGCGTCCTCTTTGGTGTCGGCAATGAAGTAGATAACGTCGCCTGCCTTGGCACCTGTGCGGCCGATAAGGTCTTCTCTGTCGCCTTCTTTGAGGAACTTGTCGATGGGACCGTCGAAGAGAAGCTCGTCGGTAACCTTGACGTATCCCAGACCCTTCATACCGATGGAGAGAGCAAACTCCTCCATCTTCTTGAACCAGCTCTTGGAGTTGTTTGCAAGGTCGGGAACGCAAATTGCGCGGACTGTCTTGCCTCTGAAGGGACCAAAGTCGGTTACAACGAACATATCGCTGATGTCAATGATGACAAGGGGGTTTCTCAGGTCGGGCTTGTCGGTACCGTACTTGAGCATTGACTCCGCAAAGGGAATTCTGGCAAAGGGAGGCTTTGAAACCTCTTTGTCGGTAAATTTCTTGAAAGTTTCGTAGAGCACCTGCTCTGCAACTGCAAATACGTCCTCCTGAGTAGCGAAAGCCATCTCGAAGTCAAGCTGATAGAACTCGCCGGGAGAACGGTCTGCTCTTGCATCCTCATCACGGAAGCAGGGAGCAATCTGGAAGTAACGGTCAAAGCCCGAAACCATCAGAAGCTGCTTGAAAATCTGGGGAGCCTGAGGGAGAGCGTAGAACTGACCCTTGTGCTTTCTGGAGGGGATGAGATAGTCTCTGGCACCCTCGGGAGAGGATGCGGAGAGGATGGGAGTCTGAATTTCATTAAAGCCCATCTGATTCATCTGCTCGCGGAGGAACTTGATAATCTCAGAGCGAAGCAGAATGTTATTCTTAACCTTGGGATTACGAAGGTCCAGATATCTGTAATGAAGTCTGATATCCTCGGAGGTATTGGTAGAGGAAACAACCTCAAAGGGAAGTGCGTTCTTGCACTTACCCAGGACCTGAATGGTATCAACCTTAACCTCAACATATCCTGTTGCGATTTTCTCATTGACGGTCTCCTCGTCACGCTCAACAACAGTACCGCTTATTGTAACGGTACACTCTCTGTTGACACCCTTGAGAAGGTTATCGTCGTGAACGACTGCCTGAAGCACGCCGTACTGGTCTCTTATATCAAGGAACATAACGCCGCCGTGGTCGCGGATATTCTCAACCCAGCCTGCCACGCGGACCTCCTGTCCTATATTCTCTTTTCTCAATTCTCCGCAAGAAACGTTGCGGTACTTGTTCACCGTAATCATGGTAAACGCCTGCCTTTCCAGGTTATTTTTGCCCATAATAATTTATTTTACCACAAAGAGGATTTTTTTCAATACTCAAATGCGTATTTTTGCAAGTTTTTTTGCATAAAATTTCATTTTCGGGTTTGTGTTTCACAAAAAAGGGACAGATTATTCCCCGGGATTTACCGGAGTGACGTAAACAGTGCGCTGGTTGGTATATATAACCTTACCGAAAGGTGCTCCCTGCGGCTTTGAAACATAGCGGATTTTTGTGAAATCCACAGGCACCTGTGAGCTTTCCCTTGCTTTGGAGTTATAGGCGCAGAACTGTGCCGCCTCAAAAATCGCAGTGTCCGAAATCTCCCTGCCCTCATACTTAATGACTGTGTGTGAGCCGGGGATATCCTTGGTGTGAAGCCACATATCCTCCTTGTGGGAAGCCTTCATGGTGAGGTAATCGTTCTGGCGGTTGTTTCTGCCTATGAGCACGGTAAAGCCATCGGAGGTTCTGTACTCCTTGGGCGGCAGCTCCTGAGGTGCTTTGCGCTTGTTTTTCTGCGCTTTCAGATATCCGCACTCCTCAAGTTCATGTCGGATGAGCGAGAGTTCCTTCTGGCTTTCCGCTCTCTGGATTTCATCATATACACTCTCCAGATACTGAAGCTCCGACTCCGCTTTTTCTATCTGCACACGAAGCATCTTGTCGGCAGTCTTGGCTCTGGCGTAGTCCTTGTAATATTTCTGCGCATTCTGGGCGGGAGTTCTGGCGGGGTTCAGGTCTATCCGGATGAGAGCCATATTCTCGTCGTAGAAGTTCTCCACCTCAACGAAGGTGGCACCCTTCCCTATTCTGTAAAGATTTGCCTGCAACAAATCCGCCTTTATACGCAGGATTTCTCTGTCTTTTGTGCTCTCAAGCTCCTGCATCTGCACATTGATTTTTCTGGAGAGACGCTGTATTCCGTTGGTCACAAGCTTTGTAAGGTCACGGGAATGCGCCTTCATGCGCTCCATAGTGTCGCGGCTGAGATAGTACTCGTCAAGGAGAGTGCAGAAACTCTCAGAATGCTCTTTCTTAAAGTTTTCTCCGTACTGGAGGATATCGGAGAAAGAGAGGTCAAAGGGTTTGCCCTCGGTGTTTCTTATCAGAGTGGGAGTGCCGCTTATTCCCTCAACATTTTCTCTGAAACTTTCTATCTCGCGGATAAGATTCTCCCGCTGTGCCCCGGTAATCTCTGCCACAGGCACATCCGTACTGCCTGTTGCTCTGAATGCAAGCTCTCGGCACACAATGGGAGATGCTCCCTGCAATGTCTCAAGCAACGCTTTGTCCAGAGTCTTGTATTCATACTCAAGGACACGTCTGGCAATATACTCCGCATCTGCTTCAAGCACAGATAACTTACCCTGTGCGGGAGGCAGTTCATAGCGAAGCTGCGGCAGTACCATTCGCTTTGAAGAAAGGGTCATATCAACTCTCTTGAGCGCATCAATAATTATGCCGTTCTGGTCAACAAGAATGCAGTTGCTGTGCTTTCCCATAATCTCAACTGCAAGGATAAGCTCCTGTCTGTCGCCTACGGTATTGAGAGCATCAAAGTGAAGAAAAAGAAGTCTCTCCAGCTGATGCTGACGGACAGCTGTGAGCCTTGCCCCCGAGAGATGCTTTCGAAGCAACATACAGAACATGGGGGGTGTCTGGGGATTTTCTATACTCTGGGAAGTAAATCCCAGTCTGGGAGCATCGGCTTTTGCGGAAATAAAGAGTTTTCTGTTGCCCTCTTTTGTATGAAGCACCAGCACCAGTTCCTCCCTTGAGGGCTGCTGAATCTGATTCACTTTTGCGCCACTTGCCTTAAGTTCCAGTTCCTTTGAAAGGTACCGCAGAAAAATTCCGTCCAGAGCCATATTGCCACCTCCTGTATGTGAATAAAATCAGTTTATGTAATGAATATTTATGTCTTTATCAAAGTGATTATTTGTGATATTTTCCGCCTGTGGAAATCTGAAATGCTCGGTATATCTGCTCGGTGAGCATCACTCTTGCAAGCTGATGAGGGAAGGTCATTCTGCTCATGGAAAGTCTCAGGTCTCCCCTTGCTTTCACCTCGTTACTCAGTCCGAAAGAGCCTCCGATAATAAAATCCACCGTGCTCATTCCCTGCAATGAAACCGCAGAAAGTTTCTGTGACAGTTCCTCGGAGGAAAGATTTTTGCCCTCAATGCACATAGGAATGACAAAGGAATTTCGGGAGATTTTCTCCAGAATCTTCTTGCCTTCCTCCTCTATCGCCTTTTCTATCTGGCTGTCCGAGGGATTCTGGGGGAGTTTGTATTCGGAAAGTTCCACCACCGAGAAACGGCAGAAGGGGGTGAGCCTTGTACTGTATTCGGCAATGGCATCTTTCAGGTATTTCTCTTTGAGGGTTCCCACGCAGATAATATTTACACTCAGCATTTTTTCACCGTCTTTTTTGTTGGTTTTGGGGTTCAGGTATCTGTCAGAAAATTATTGCTTTTCCGTTGGTCTCACGGGGTGCTACCTCTAAAGTGAAGTCCTCACCCTCTTTAAGACCCGCTTCCTTAAGGGCACAGAGAGCTGTCATATATGCCACATCGGGAGTGTTGTTCTCGCCGCTTAAATGTCCGAGCACAATACGTCTCATACCGCTTCTGACAAAGTTGGGCAGTTCCTCTGCACAGGCTACATTGGAAAGGTGTCCCCTGTCTGAGAGAATACGCCTTTTGAGAGGATAGGGATAGGGGCCTGAGAGGAGCATATTCACATCGTGATTTGACTCCACCACCGCCATATCGCACTCGGAAATTGCATTTCTGATGCTGGGGAGCATAACCCCCATATCCGTTGCCACCATAGCCTTTCTGCCGTCGGCGGCGGTCACCCTGTACGCACAGCTTTCTCTTGCATCGTGGGGTGTATCGAAACGCTCGATAAGCATATCCCCCACTGTCACCGCAGAGGTTATGACATCCGCCGAGAAGCGGCTGTCAAGTTTGCCGTCTTCAAGAAGTGCAGAGAGTGTGCCTTCGCTTGCATAGACATTTATTCCGTAGCGGGAGGCAAGGACTCTCAGCCCGCTGGTGTGGTCACTGTGCTCGTGGGTTATGAAAATCGCCCTGACAGTCCGCATATCAAGGTTGTTGCTCATCATCGCCTGCTCAAGCTGTTTACAGCTTCGTCCCGCATCAATGAGCACACCCTGTCCCGAGGCGCCTATGTAGTAACTGTTTCCGCCGCTTGAACTGAAAAGCGTCACAAATTTAGCCAAATCCTTGTCCCTCTCTCTTCACTCATATAAAAACTAAAAAGGGGTACAGCCGTACCCCTTGAAACTCTATGACATTATGCAGTAGCAGAAGCTTCCTCACCGGGTACATACTGCTTTCTGATATCAGCACCCAGTGCACGGAGTTTCTCGATAATCTCCTCGTATCCTCTCTCGATGTAGTGGATGGAAGAAATCTCTGTAACGCCGCTTGCCACAAGTCCTGCAATAATCAGCGCCGCACCTGCTCTCAGGTCGGTTGCCTTAACGGGAGCGCCGTGCAGAGGCATCATTCCGTCAACAATGGCAACTCTGCCCTCAACGGAAATGTGAGCACCCATCAGGAGAAGCTCCCTGATGTACTGATAGCGGTTATCCCACACGTTTTCTGTCACAATACTGGTACCCTCGCAGGTGGCAAGCATTGCCACAAACTGGGGCTGACAGTCGGTGGGGAAACCGGGGTGAGGCATTGTCTTGAGGTTGCAACGACGAAGACGTCTGTCGGTTGCGTCAATAAGCACCGCCTCGTCGAATTCCTCAACGTAAACGCCGATTTCCTTAAGCTTTGCGGTAATGGACTCAAGGTGCTTGGGGGTAACGTTCTTGACCAGAAGTTTGCCCCTTGTGGCTGCAACAGCCGCCATATATGTTCCCGCCTCAATCTGGTCGGGGATGATTGAATAGGTTATGCCGTGGAGATAATCCACTCCGCGGATTTTAATCACATCAGTACCTGCACCGCGGATATTTGCGCCCATGGAGTTGAGGAAGTTTGCAAGGTCAACGATATGGGGCTCCTTGGCTGCATTCTCGATAATTGTCATGCCCTGGGCCTTGACTGCGGCAAGCATCAGGTTGATGGTTGTGCCAACAGAAACTGTGTCAAGGTAAATGGAAGCACCCTGAATACGGCCGTCACAATGAGCATCAACAATGGCACCGTTAATCAGATCACACTGAGCGCCCATAGCGGCAAAGCCTCTGAGGTGCTGGTCAATAGGACGCAGACCGAAGTTGCATCCGCCGGGGAGTGCCACCTTTGCATTGTTGAATCTGCCGATTAAAGCTCCCAGAAGATAGTAGGAAGCTCTCATTCCGCGGACGGAATCATCCACTGCGCTGTAAGTATTGATAGGTCTGGGGTCAATGTCCAGAGTAGACTTGTTGACACGGGTAACTCTGGCACCCAGATTCTGAAGAATCTTTGCTATTAAGGTAACATCACTGATGTTGGGTATATTCTCAATTCGGCAGGGCTCATCACAGAGGATGGTAGCGGGGATAATAGCAACCGCCGCGTTCTTGGCACCGCTGATGGTAACCTCTCCGGAAAGCACCTTTCCGCCGTTAATTATATATTTTTCCAAATCTGCACACTCCGATATAAATATAATCAGGGGTTTACAATATTGTTTGTTATCGCAAAAGGATTACACACAAACCTATGTGTAAAGTTCTTGAAAAAATCCCCATTCAATGGGATTTTTCACCGTTTTTCTTTAGCAGTATTACACAAAAGAAAATAAGCTAATTTAGACAATTCCACCATTAACTTACTCCAAAATAATAATACAGAAACTGTGTCTTGTCAACCGATATTTAGAATTGTAACTTAATTTTGGTAATCTTGTGCCAAAAAGCCTCCTCCCACAGATTTTTTAATGAAAAATGCCAACGCCATGTCTGCAATTTGACATATTGTTCCATTTTTATTTCCCGAGAAGAATCAAACTTCTTCTCCACTCCAATATTTCTTATCAAGGGTTCTGTACTGAACTGCCTCCAGCACATGCTCCTCCCGTATTATTTCACTTGCATCCAGGTCCGCTATGGTACGGGCGACTTTCAAAACTCTGTCATAGGCTCTGGCGGAAAGGGAAAGTTTTTCAAACGCCAGTCTCATCGCTCTTTCGGCACCCTCATCCAGAATGCAGACCTTCTTCATCAAATCTGCGGTAATCCGGGCATTACAGGTAACGGGTGTGCCCTCAAAACGTTTCCGCTGAATTTCTCTTGCCCGATTAACTCTCCTGCGTATTTCAGCAGAAGACTCTGACTTTTCTTTTCTTGTGAGTTCGTCATATTCCACTGCGGGAACTTCTATATGAATGTCTATTCTGTCCAGAAGGGGACCGGAAACTCTGGAGAGATATTTTCTTATGGAATTTGCATTACAGGTGCACTTTCTCTTGGGATGGGAATAGTAACCGCAGGGGCAGGGATTCATTGCCGCCACCAGCATTACCGAACAGGGGTAACTTACTGTGGCGTGGACTCTGGAAACAGTCACAATGCCGTCTTCCACAGGCTGACGCAGAACCTCCAGTGCCGAGCGGGAAAACTCGGGAAGTTCATCCAGAAACAGAACGCCGTTGTGAGCAAGCGACACCTCTCCGGGACGGGGAACCGTACCGCCGCCCGAAAGTCCCACAGCCGATACCGTATGGTGTGGGCTCCTGAAAGGTCTTCCCGATACCAGAGGCTTGCCTGCGGGGAGTGTACCCGCTACGGAATGAACCTTGGATGCCTCTACCCTCTCCTCAAAGGTCATCTCGGGAAGGATTGAGGGAAGTCGTTTTGAAAGCATACTCTTGCCTGAGCCGGGAGGACCGATAAGCAATATATTATGTCCCCCTGCCGCCGCAACCTCCATGGCACGTTTTGCCTCGTACTGAGCACAGACGTCGGCAAAATCAGGGAGAAAAACATCGCTCTCTTCCTCAGGTATATATGTAGCTTTTTCTATTGTTTTTCTGTGATTCAGATGTTCTACAAGCTGGTTGACATTCCTCACGGGATAGACATCTATCCCCTCAACAACTGCGCCCTGCGCCGCGTCATCATAGGGCACAAAGAGCCTCTTGAAGCCGCAGTCCCTCGCCTTTATTGCCATAGGGAGAATTCCGTTGACGGAGCGCACCTCTCCCGAAAGAGAAAGCTCTCCCACAAAGGCGCAGTCGGAAACATCCCTCTCTAGCTGTGCGGTTGCCTTCATTATGGCAACAAGTATGGGAAGGTCGTAGAGCGGGCCTTCTTTTTTAATATCTGCGGGGGCAAGGTTTACGGTAATTCTGCATACAGGGAAACCATAGCCGCAGTTGCGCATAGCAGTACGGACTCTGTCACGGCTTTCCCTTACCGCGGTGTCAGGCAGACCGACAATATCAAAGGCAGGCATTCCGCCCGATACATCAGCCTCAACCTCAACCTGATAGCCTTCCATTCCCAGAAGGCCCATACTGGCAACTTTTACTACCATAACCTCACCACCAAAATCTGTTTGTCAGCCGAAAAGCGACCATTATTTCTAAAAAACTCTCTTATTTTTATATTATATCACTATTTCACCTTATTAGCCATACAAAAATCCCGTCGTCTCTTTGTCTATTTTGTATAATCTATTGGATTTACAGAGATAAAGTTAGATATTTTTATTGACTTTTACGATATTTTGTATTATCATTTGATATGATTAAAAGGAATGTGAGGATTTGTTTTGGCTGAACTGTTATCTGCTCAGGATAATCTCCCTGATGTTGCTTTAGCCGAAAGAGTCCGCGGCGGTGACAACGACGCCTTTTCGCTTCTCAGTGAAAGGTACAAGGGACTCATAGCCTCCGTTGCTTCCAAGTACTCCGCATACGGCTTTGACAGAAACGATTTCCTTCAGGAAGGCCTGCTGGGTCTTCTGTGGGCGTGCAGGTATTACTCCCCCGACAGAAACTCCAGCTTCAAAAACTTTGCCGCCCTGTGCATCAACAGGCGGTATCTGTCAATGGTTCGCAAGGCAAACACCAAACGCGCCATTCCCTCTGACCGTATTGTGCCTATTGAGGAGCTTGAAATCTCCGACCACAACTCCCTCAACCCCGAAACCCTGTTTCTTGAGAGAGAGCAGGCGCTGGACTTTGAGAAGCGCCTCAACGACGCCCTCTCACCCCTTGAGCTTGGGGTTCTCAGACGATATCTCTCGGGTATGTCCTATCAGGATATTGCACTGGAGCTTGATGTTTCATCCAAATCCGTGGACAATGCCCTCCAGCGCATAAAGAAAAAGCTCAGCACCCGCTGAGTTGATACGCTTCCATTACTATGCTATCTGTCCCGAAAAGTTTATGCGGTGCAACTCCGCACGGGATAAAAATATTATTATTTTCCAAAGCGAGGTAAATCTCATGTACGAAGACAAGACACTCATTTGCAAGGATTGCGGCGAAGAATTCATTTTTTCCGCAGGAGAGCAGGAATTCTACGCTGAGAAAGGCTTTGTAAATGAGCCTCAGCGTTGCAAGGCTTGCAGACAGGCACGCAAGAACGCCGGCAGACCTCAGAGAGAGAGATCCGCTATCATCTGCGCCGATTGCGGCAAAGAGGATTCTGTTCCCTTTACTCCCATGGAGGGCAAAGACTACTATTGCAGAGAATGCTTTGCAAAAAGAAATGCAGTAGGTACAGACGCAGAATAATTCTTCGGACATAGCTTCGATATAATTTTTTTGTGTACAAACGCCTTGGGCTTCCCAAGGCGTTTTCTGTTGATTTTCTGGTTTTTCGGTTATTTTAATAGAAGTAACCTCCTATCACCGAAGGAATAAGTGTTCTTATTGACTTTATCATTGGAATTGGATATGATTTTGTTGGATACAAAGATGATGTACGGTTCAAGCGTAGCAAGTTCCTTGTTGCGACCCGTAATTGTAGTCTCTGTATCTTTTTTATTATTTCTTGTTTTTAGTGACAAAACAAATATGTGCTATTATTATCAAGAAGCAGTACTACTATAATCCCTCGCAACTGGCGCGTTGGATTCACTGGATGTGTTGCTTATTTTTATTTCCCGCTTTTATTTCTGACCCCTACGAAAAATGCAATCTTTTCCTGAAACTTTTTGCGAAAAGGTGTGGCAATTCTTCCGATTTGGTGGTATAATCGGATATAAAGTAATAAATTCATCTTTACGGAGGTAATAAATATGGCAATTACAAAAGATTTAATCATCGGTGACGTTCTGGACAGATACCCCGAAACCGCAGAGCTTTTCCTTGAGATGGGTATGCACTGCCTCGGTTGCCCTGCTGCAAGAGGCGAGACTATTGAGGAAGCCTGTCAGGTTCACTCTGCAGATGCTGACGAGCTGGTTAAGAAAATCAACGAGAAAATCGGTTGCTGATGAGAACGCCTTCTCTTGACGCACGGCTCTCACTCTGTGCAGAGTTCGTAAGGGACGGCTCGCGGGTTGCCGACATCGGCACAGACCACGCATATCTGCCTGTACATCTGATTCTCTCGGGGAAAATCCCCTGTGCCATTGCCGCCGATATCGGTGCCGAACCACTTAAAAGCGGTACCGAAACTGTGGTGAAATTCGCCCTTGAGGATAAAATCTCCCTGAGGCTTTCTGACGGACTTCAGGGCATTTCTCCCGACGAAGTTGACGACATTGTCATTGCAGGTATGGGCGGCGAGACCATCATCGGTATTCTTGAGAGAGCCCCTTGGGTGAAAGAGAGCCGTCTGCGGCTTATTCTTCAGCCTATGTCAAAGACTCATCTTGTGGTGGAATATCTCTATAAGGAAGGCTTTGAAATCACTATGCAGAAAGCCTGCGTGGCAGGTGACAAAGTCTACACGGTGATAGCTGCCACATATACCGGCGACATCTCTCCTGCCGACGAACTTTTCTCCTATGTGGGAAAACTCTCCCCCGAGGTCGAATCCGCAGATAAAAAATATCTGGAAACTCAGGTGAGAATGCTCCAAAAGCAAAGCGCAGGAGACCCCCGATATGCACTTCTTGCAGACCAAATCAGCGAAAGGCTTGAAACCTTATGACGACTATACGCGATATTATGGATTTCACAGAGGGCTTTGCACCCCTTTCTACCGCGGCTGACTTTGACAACTGCGGTCTTCTGGTGGGAAATGCAGACACCCCTGTCTCAAAAGTTCTGTTGGCGCTGGATATAACCCCCGAGGTTATTGAGGAAGCCGCCGATACGGGTGCGGAGCTTATCCTGAGCCATCACCCCGTTATTTTTAATCCCCTGAGAAGTCTCGACACAAACTCCCCTGCATATCTCCTTGCAAAGAATTCCCTGTCCGCTCTGTGTCTTCACACAAATCTGGATATTGCAGAGGACACAGGCGTAAATATATGCCTTGCAGAGGCTCTGAAACTTGAAAATTATACCCTTCATCCCGAGAATTTCCTTGTTGTGGGAAGTCTCAAAGAAGAGGTCACAGTCAGAGAATTTGCCGCTTTTGCGAAAGAGGCTCTGGGGGCTGTTTCGGTGGAATTCACCCTGGGTGACAAGCGCGTGAAAACCGTGGCTCTCTCCAGCGGTGCAGGTGCATCTTCCATGTATAAAGCCGCGGCTCTGGGAGCTGACACCCTGGTAACGGGCGAGGCAAAACACCACGAATTTTCAGAGAGCAGGGCACTTGGAATTTCACTTATGGCGGCAGGACACTTTGCCACCGAGGATGTGGTGATCGCCCCTCTCAGAGATAAACTGTCAGCGGCTTTCCCTGAGGTTGCTTTCATTAAATCAACCACCCTGAAAGCACCCGCAGAGGCAGTATAAAATCCTGCTGAAAATCAAATTAACGCATTCGGAACACGGAGCTTCGGCTCCGTGTTTTTTTGTACGCTTTCAGTAACATTCGGGGGAACTCACCCCTTCTCAAAACCCACACAAAAAATATATTATAAGTTATTAAATAAATACCGAAAAAAGCATTGCATTAACCACTATATTTTGATATAATAGATGCTGATTAAGAATGTTTATAATCAAAATATTGTGTTTTCTGGTGATTTAATGAGAATAAGAAAAAAGAAATGGGCTCAGCCTGAGCTTGATGCCTGTAACTTCTTCATACAAAAACCTGAGGAGCTCCGCGGCAACTGGCAGAAAAGCTTTGCAAACGAAAACCCCATTGAGCTTGAAGTGGGTTGCGGCAAAGGCACCTTCGTTGCAAAGAAGGCGCTCACAAACCCCGATGTAAACTTCATCGCCGTGGATATCAAAAGTGATATGCTGGGCGTTGCAAGACGTAATATCGTGAACCTCTTTGAGCAGGAAGGCAAGGAGTGCAACAATGTACGCCTGACCGCCTACAACGTTGAACAGATAACTAAAATCCTCGCCCCCGAGGATAAAGTCTCCCGTATATACATCAACTTCTGCAATCCCTGGCCCCGAGGCAAACACAACAAACGCCGCCTCACGCATACTACAAAGCTTAATCTTTACAAAGAACTCCTTGTCCCCGGCGGCGAAATCCGTTTCAAAACCGACAACGACGAGCTCTTTGAGGCAAGCCTTGAGTACTTTGCCGAGAGCGGATTTGAGATTACATACACCACCTACGACCTGCACAAAAGCGATGTGAAGGATAACATCGTAACAGAACACGAGAAGATGTTCTCCGACGAGGGCATCCTCATCAAATATCTCACCGCTGTTTATCACGGAAACTGACATAAGGAGGCGGTTAAGAATGAAAAAGAGAATACTCACCCTCGTGCTTGCCGCTTTGCTGTCATTTACACTCAGCGGATGCACAGGCTTTACCCTTAATGTTTCCGAATTGATGCACCCGCCCAAGGCAACAGGTGAAAATGCAGAAATCCAGAAACTGATAGACAGTCACGCAGGTGAGAATTATACCCTGAAGTATCCGCAAAGCGGAGCATACCGCTCGGCGGTCACCACCACCGACTATGACGGCGACGGTGACGAGGAAGCAGTTGCTTTCTATCTCCCCGCAGGAGAGGCCCAGACCATTCATCTGCTTATAATGAAAGAATTTGACGGAGAGTGGACTGTTGTGGGCGACCACCCCAGCAACAGCACCCGCGTTGACAGACTTATATTCGCAGACCTGGACGGCAACGGCAACAAGGAAATCATCGTTGGCTGGGGTTCCTACAACTCGCTTATCAATTCCATTTCCCTTTACCTTACTGATAAAGAAAAAAGCACCGAAATCCCATCCAACTTCACCTATACCGATATTCTCACAGGAGACTTCACATCAAGCGGAAAAGAAGAACTTATGCTTCTCTCACTCTATACTCCCGAGAGACCCGCTACCGCATCTCTTGTAACCCTTAACGACACAAAAAACAGCATCTATGCCATTTCAGAAACACCTATTGACGATGACGTGGTTTCCTTCTCCCAGCTTCTCTGCGGCAACGTCTTTGATGGTCAGCCCGGCGTGGTTATAGACGGCGTTACTTCTTCAGGTGCATACTGCACACAGCTTCTGTACTTCAGCGAGTACTTCTCCTCTCTCCAGAGGGTTTCTTTCACAGGAGACTCCCCCACAAACCAGGCTGCCCGAAGTTACGCATTCAAGTCCTGTGATATTGATTCGGACGGAATCATCGAAATCCCCAACGCCTTTAAGATGAATATGGACCAGACACAGGTAGATGTTGTCCCCGCGGCACTTATCTACTGGTGCGAGTACACCTCTCTCGGCAATATGGTAATTGATGAGAAAGATGCTGCTTCCATTGTGTACGGATTCTACTTCACCATTCCCCAGCACTGGGGCGAGGACATAACCGCTTACGCAAATTTCTCCACAAATGAAATCACTTTCTGCCAGTGGAGTGAAAAAGACGGCTTCGGCGACCAGCTCCTTGTCATCAAGATGTTCACCCCCGAAATGTGGGAGGACGAGTTGGCTTCCAGAGGCTACACAGAGATTACCCGAAACGACACCTATGTGTACACATTCAGCATCCCCCAGAGCAACAGCTCCCTGCTCCTCACCAACGATGAGGTGGTAGAGGCATTCTCTCTGATGTAAGGGACGGCTTCCCGAAATTTTAAAATCATCGGCGGAATTTCCGCCTGTCCGGAATATTTTTGATATTATTACAGAGACGGAGGTTATTATATGAAAAAAATTCTTGTATGCGAGGACGAGGCCGCTATCCGCGACTTTGTGGTTATCAATCTGCGTCGCGCAGGCTACGAAGTAGTAGAGGCTGACTGCGGCGAAGTTGCTCTGCAGAAATACGAAGAGCAGGGCGGCGACTTTGACGTTGCAATTCTTGACATTATGATGCCCGGTATGGACGGACTTCAGGTCTGCAAGGAGCTTCGTAATAAAAACGGCAGTATCGGCATTATTATGCTCTCTGCACGTACACAGGAGATGGATAAGGTCACAGGCCTTATGCTGGGTGCTGACGACTATGTCACAAAGCCCTTCTCCCCCTCGGAGCTTACTGCACGAGTTGACTCTCTCTACCGCAGAGTCGCTCTTGCCGAACAGCGAAACGAAAACAACTTCAAAGAGGAAATCAAGAGCGGCATATTTACACTTAATCTGCGCAACCGTTCCCTCCTGAAGCAGGGCAAACTCATTGAGCTTACCCAGGTGGAATTTCAGATTATCGAATATTTCTTCTCCAACCCCGGTGTGGCTCTTGACCGTACCGACATCCTCAACCACGTATGGGGCGAGGCTTATGTAGGTGAAGAGAAAATTGTTGACGTTAACATCAGACGTCTGAGAATGAAGGTTGAGGACGAGCCCTCCAACCCCAAGTTCATTGTCACCGTATGGGGACTGGGTTACAAGTGGGAAGCATAATTCTCCCCACTGTTTTACCCTGCAACACTAATTTTAACAAATCGTCAGGAAGGAGGTTTTCATTATGGGCAAGGGCATTACAAGGCGTTGGATTCTCAACACCCTGTGTTCTATTGTAGCCATTGTTCTGTTTGCGGTTATATCCCTTTCCTTTGCCGTATGGACCTACTTCTACTCCTCGGTAGAGCAGACTCTCAGCGGCAGAAGCGTTGAGCTTGCTAACATTCTCTCGGAATTCAATTCTGACAGCGACAGCACCTTTGCCGCAACTGCACGCGACTACGTGGAGAATTTTCCCGACAAGGAAAGTATGGAAATCATTGTTATCAACAGCGAGGGCAGGATTCTTGTAAACTCCACAGGTTTCGCCCCCGATACCTCTGTTTCCATGCCCGACTACGATTCCGCCAAAGCAAGCAACACAGGCTACGGAAAATGGGTGGGACGTCTCTCCTCGGGAGAAAAAGTCACCGCTGTCACCCGAATTGTACGCAATTCCGAAGGCGAGGAAATCTGTGCTGTCAGATATTTAACCTCCATGGCTGACATAAACAAGGTTATCTTCGGTGCCATCGCAGTTTTCACTCTGGTGGGAATTATCATTATCGGACTGGTTATTTTCTCGGGTACATACTTTATCCGTTCCATTGTGAAACCTGTACAGAACATTTCCGACACTGCAAAGAAAATCGCTCAGGGTGATTTCAACGCTCAGATAGACAAGATGTACGATGACGAAATCGGCGACCTGTGCGACTCTATCAACGATATGGCAAAGGCACTGGGTGCCTCTGACAGAATGAAAAACGACTTTATCTCCAGCGTATCCCACGAGCTGAGAACTCCTCTCACCGCTATCAAGGGATGGGCAGAGACCATGCAGGGCGGCAACGGCGTCCCCGACAAGGAGACCTTTGACAAGGGTATGGATATCATTGTCAAAGAGTCCACCAGACTCACAGGTATTGTTGAGGAGCTTCTGGACTTCTCCCGTATGCAGAACGGACAGACCCTGCTTATGAAGGAAAAACTTGACATCTCGGCAGAGCTTGACGAGGTGCTCTATATGATGCGCGACCGTGCTCAGAACGAAGGCAAACATCTTCTCTATGACCAGCCCGACATCATCGCTCCCGTTATGGCTGACAAAAACAAGCTCAAACAGGTATTCATCAATATTATAGACAATGCTCTGAAGTACACCCCCAAGGAGGGTGTGGTAGGTGTTCAGCTTATCCTTGACGAAACGCTGGTGAAGGTTATCGTTACCGACACCGGTTGCGGAATTGCTCCTGACGACCTGCCCAGAGTTAAAGATAAATTCTTCAAGGCAAATCAGTCTGTCCGCGGCTCGGGAATCGGTCTTGCCATTGCTGACGAAATCGTTTCTCTCCACGGCGGTAACCTTGATATAGAAAGCGGTATCGGCGTCGGCACAACCGTCACCATATCACTGCCCCTGTGCACCGACTGAGCTTTCACAAATTCACTTGCAAAGGATATACACTATGGCAAAGAAATGTAAAGAAAACGTTAAGAAAATCACCTCTATCGGCGGCAGCGCCCTCATAGAGGGAATTATGATGAGAGGTCCCAAGAGCATCAATGTCTCGGTAAGAACCTCCCCCGACAAAATCGAGAGTGAAGAAATCACTCTGGACACCATTTCCTCAAAGGGCAAGTTCTTCAGACTTCCTCTTATCCGAGGCATCGTGGGAATGATAGACTCTTTCCGCTTAAGCTACAAATCCCTGATGCTCTCTGCCGACAAGGCTATCAACTCCGTGGATATGGAAGAAGAAAAAATGAGCAAGTTCGAGCGTTGGCTCACCGACAAACTTGGCGACAAACTGATGGGAGTCATTATGACTCTCGCCTCCGTTTTAGGTATCGCTCTGGCATTGATACTCTTCTTCTGGATGCCCACCTTCCTCTATGACCTCATCGCAGGTCTTACCATTCATCCCGTAGTAGACCCCATTATCGATATGGGTATTGTGCAGTCTGCCTTTGAGGTTATTCTCAAGCTCATCCTTTTCTTCGGCTACATCATCGTGGTTTCCCAGATGGAGGATATGAAGAGAGTATTTATGTATCACGGAGCCGAGCACAAGACCATCTTCTGCTATGAGAGCGACGAGGAACTGACTGTGGAAAACATCAGAAAACACAGCCGTTTCCATCCCCGTTGCGGCACAAGCTTTATGGTTATTATGTTGCTGCTGGGCTTCTTCATCGGTCTTTTTGTTCCTCAGTTTACCGCACTGGGCGTCGTTGGCACAATACTCCGCGCCGCAATCAAGCTTCTGCTTCTGCCCCTTTCTGTGGGTATCGGATATGAGCTTATCAAGCTTTGCGGCAAGCACGACAACTTTATCACCCGCATTATTGCTGCTCCCGGTCTCTGGGCGCAGAGAATCACCACAAAAGAACCTACCGACGATATGCTGGAGGTAGCCATTGCTGCTATCACTCCCGTTATTCCCGAGGACGGCTCTGATATTGTGAACTGCTGATATGACGTTTCAGAGTCTCAGAAAAGATATTGCCGAGGCACTCCTTCTTGCAGGCATCGATGATGCCGGAGAAGAAGCTCTTGAATTGATATGTGCCGCGGCGGATACAGAAAGACATCATCTGATGTTGTCCCTCAACTGTACCCCCTCGGAGGACACTCTGGAGAAGATTTCCGATTATGTGAAAAGACGCATTAAGGGTGAGCCTCTCCAGTATATAATCGGCTACTGGTATTTTTACGGCAGAAAATTCTTCGTAGGCGAGGGTGTGCTTATCCCCAGAGATGACACCGAGGTGGTGCTCCGCGCAGCTTTTCCTCATCTGGATAAAATCAAAATCAACCACTCCCCCGCCATACTTGACCTCTGCTCCGGAAGCGGTATTCTGGCGGTTACTCTCGGATGCGAATATCCAGAAAGCACCGTGACTGCGGTGGAAATTTCCGACCATGCAGTGAAGTTCCTCGAAAAGAACATAACTGAAAATCAGGCATCTGTGCGAGTTGTCCACAACGACCTTTTCCTCTGTGCAGAGGACTTCGAGGATGCATCCCTTGACCTTATAATTTCAAATCCCCCATACATCAGAAGCGACGAAATCGCCTCTCTGCAAAAGGAAGTCCTCCGCGAGCCAACTCTTGCCCTTGACGGCGGCGAGGACGGATGCGACTTTTATCGGGGAATTGTCTCCCTCTATTCAAAGAAACTCAGCAATGGCGGTATGCTCGCCTTTGAGCTTGATTCACATCAGGGCGAAATTGTCTCGGAAATTATGGGCGAGCACGGCTTTGAGGATATCAGGATTTATGATGACTTCGGCGGTATTCACCGCGCCGTTACGGGAATATACAGAAAATAATAGAAATTTTGTTCGAATTTTTCGTCAAAATTATTGAATTTAGTCTTAAAATGTCTTATAATATCGGTGTTGGATAATTTTTTATCTACCCACAAGGGTTACAGAATTAACCCAAACTTACGAATATGTACGAATAAGGAGAGTACAAACTATGGCAATCGATAAGAACAAAGCATTGGAGACCGCTCTCGGTCAGATTGAAAAACAGTTCGGCAAGGGTGCCGTTATGCGTCTCGGTCAGAACGAGGCTATGAACGTGGGTCACGTTTCCACAGGCTCTCTTTCCCTTGATATAGCTCTGGGCATCGGCGGTTTGCCCCGAGGCAGAATTATTGAAATCTATGGACCTGAATCTTCGGGTAAAACCACCCTCTCTCTCCACTGTATCGCAGAGGGTCAGAAGGACGGCGGCAACGTTGCATTTATCGACGTTGAGCACGCTCTGGACCCCGTATATGCCGCCGCTCTGGGTGTTGACGTTGAGTCCCTTCTGGTATCTCAGCCCGACACAGGTGAGGATGCTCTGGAAATCGCAGAGGCACTTATCCGCTCAGGCGCTATCGATGTTATCGTTATCGACTCCGTAGCCGCTCTTGTACCCAAGGCTGAAATCGAGGGCGA
Source organism: Ruminococcus sp. (assembly GCA_045654185.1). GTDB lineage: Bacteria > Bacillota > Clostridia > Oscillospirales > Acutalibacteraceae > Ruminococcoides. The sequence continues at coordinate 120,437 of JAZOMY010000014.1, read as the reverse complement.
AATGGGCGACAGCCACGTAGGTCTTCAGGCAAGACTTATGTCTCAGGCTCTGAGAAAGCTGGCAGGTGCTATCTCCAAGTCAAACTGCGTTGCCATCTTCATCAACCAGCTTCGTGAGAAGGTAGGCGTTGTTTACGGCAACCCCGAGGTTACCCCCGGCGGCAGAGCGCTGAAATTTTACAGCTCCGTACGTATTGATATCCGCCGCGTTGAAACCCTGAAGGCAAACGGCGAAATGATAGGCTCAAGAACCAGAGCAAAGGTTGTCAAGAATAAAATTGCACCTCCCTTCAAGGAGGCTGAGTTTGATATTATGTACGGACAGGGTATCTCCCGCATCGGCGAACTTATCGACCTCTCCGTCAAGGCAGATGTTATCCAGAAGTCAGGCGCATGGTTTAATTTCGGCGATGTAAGACTTGGTCAGGGCAGAGACAACGTCAAGGAACTGCTCAAAGCCAACACCGAACTTGCTGCTGAAATCGAGGCTAAACTCTGGGAGAATGCCGACAAGCTTTACTCAAAAGGACCCAAGAACGTAAAGGCAGCCCCCACCATCACCCCTGTTGCCGCAAAGGCTCCCGCAGCACCCAAGGCTAACTCCAAACTCGACATTCTTGTTGAAGACTGATGATAATCACCGCTATTGAGCCGAGACGCAAAGCTCTCTCGGCAATTTATGTGGACGGAGAATTCTTCGGCAAGCTCGACACCGAGGCTCTCATTGAAAACCGCATCACCGTAGGCACCGAGCTTGACGATGAGGACCTTCGGGAACTGATTTTCAAATCCGAGGTAAAACGCGCCAAAAACAAAGCTTTGTGGCTTATCTCATACCGCGACCACACCGAGGGAGAGCTCTTCTCGAAACTTACCAAGGACTTCTCCGAGGAAGCCGCCGCTTCGGCAGTAGCACGTATGAAAGAGCTGAATCTCACCGACGATGAAGCAGTGGCAAGGCGCTACGCCGAGGAGCTTCACAGAAAGCACCAGTCCCCGCAGAATATAACTTATAAACTCACTCAGAAGGGCATCCAAAAAGAACTTGCACAGGAAATCGTGGATGAACTCTCCATCGACCCGGTAGAGGAAATCTCTGCCCTCATTGAGAAAAAGTATCTTCGCAAACTCTCCGAGGAAAACGGCACGAAGCGTGTTGTCGCCGCCTTGCAGAGAGCAGGATACCGCTACGGCGATATCCGTGTCGCCCTTCAGAACTTCACCTCTGACGAAGAGGATTACTACGAATAATAAAAAACTACTGAATAAGGTTATCTATATGGAAAAAATCAAAGTTGCTATGGTGTCCCTCGGTTGCGCAAAAAACCGCGTTGATGCCGAAATGATGATCTACAAAATAAGAGAAGCAGGCTACACCCTTGAGGAAGACCCCGGAAAAGCCGACGTGTCCATTGTCAACACCTGCGGCTTTATTGAGAGCGCCAAGCAGGAGAGCATCGAGGAGATTCTCGAACTTGGAAAACTCAAGGAAGAAGGCACCATCAGGCACATTATTGTCACAGGCTGTCTTGCAGAGAGATACAAGGAGGAAATCGCCAAGGAACTCCCCGAAACCGATGCAGTTATCGGTCTCGGCGCAAACGGCGACATCGTAAAGGCTCTTCAGGATGTGCTGGCAGGCTCACGCCACCTTTCATTCCCCGACAAATCCCTTATGCCTCTTTCAGGCAAAAGACTCCAGTCCACACCTCAGCACTATGCATATCTCCGCGTTGCCGATGGTTGTGACAACTGTTGCACCTACTGCGCAATTCCCCTTATCAGAGGTACCTTCCGTTCCAGAACAATGGAGGATATTCTGGCTGAGGCAAAAGAACTTGCCGGGAGAGGCGTCCGCGAACTTAATGTTATCGCTCAGGATACTACCCGATACGGCGAGGATATCTACGGCAGACTGATGCTACCTGAGCTTCTGCGAGAGCTTGCGAAAATCGATGGCATCCGCTGGATAAGACTCCTCTACTGCTATCCCGACAGAATCACCGACGAGCTCATTGACACCATTGCCAATGAGGAAAAGGTAGTCAAATACATTGACCTGCCCCTGCAACACGCTAACGGCAGGGTGCTGAAGACTATGAACAGACGAGGCGACAGAGAGTCCCTCACCGCCCTGATAGGTAAAATCAGAGACCGCATCCCCGGTGTTGTTCTTCGCACAACCCTCATCGCAGGCTTCCCCACAGAAACCGAAGAGGAGTTTGACGAATGCGCAGAGTTCGCAAAGGAAATTGCCTTTGAGCGACTGGGATGCTTTGCCTACTCCACCGAGGAGGATACCCCTGCCGCAGAGCTCCCTCAGGTAGAGGAAGACGAGCGCCGCTTCCGTGCAAATGCCATTATGGAGCAACAGCAGTACATAATGGAGCAATACAACGAAAAGCAACTGGGCAAAACCGTAGAGGTACTTGTAGAGGGCTTTGACCGCTACGCCGAGTGCTTCTTCGGCAGAAGCGCCGCCGATGCACCCGAGGTTGACCCCAATGTTTTCTTCACCTCGGAAACTCCTGTGAAAATCGGAGACTTTGTAAATGTCAGAATCACAGACACCCTTGACTGTGACCTTATCGGCGAGGTTGTCTCGTCATAAATTAAATCTTTTCATTACGATTGGACTGATGATATGAATACACCCAACAAACTCACTGTGCTGAGAATCTGTCTCGTGCCCTTTATGGTAGCGGCTCTGCTTATCAATTTCCCCCACCACTATCTGGTAGCGGGACTTCTCTTCGGCGCCGCATCACTTACCGACTACTTCGACGGAAAAATTGCCAGAGAAAGAGGCCTCATCACCGATTTCGGAAAATTTGCCGACCCTCTGGCTGACAAGATTCTCGTAATTTCCGTTCTGGTTTGTTTTGTTTTCCTGAAACTCTGCGACCCTGTGCTGGTGATCATTGTTCTTTTCAGAGAGTTTGCGGTTACCTCTATCCGCCTTGTATCCGCCGCCAACGGCACGGTAATTGCCGCCAATATGTGGGGCAAGGTCAAGACCGTTACTCAGATTATCGCTCTTGTTGCAGTATTTGTATTCCAGTATTTTCTGGAGCTTTGCAACCTTTCTGTTATCCCTCTCCCTGCTGAAATTGTCACCACTCTCACCTTCTGGCTCTTTGTGGCAGGCGAGGTGCTGATGTGGATAAGCGGATTCTTTGCCGCTATCTCGGGAATTATCTATATCAAGGACAACCGCAAGGCTATCAAGGATATGTAATTCATTCCTGTAATCACGAAGAAATAAAAAACTGTTGCTTTTTTCACATTATATATATATAATGTAATAAATATTCAAAAGCTATGAACGGGAGAAGTACCCCTATCGGCTTAACAGAGATGACGGTGGCAGGCTGAGAGCCGTCTTAATGTCCGAAAAGGCGAAATGCACCCGGGAGCTCACAGGGCGAACATCGGCATGTGCCGACAAAGTAGTCCTCTGCGCGTGACTGCGTTAAAGGTCACCAAGGGTCGGTATCTTTGATATCGGCTGAATTTGGGTGGAACCACGGCACAATGTCGTCCCTTTTCTCTGAGGGACGGCTTTTTTTATTTGTCCGCCTTCTGCTTCGAATATCTCTCACATCAGGAGTTGACTATATGTTCAGAAATCTTATAAACGACCTGGATGCATTCCTTGAACGCGACCCTGCCGCCAGAAGCCGACTGGAAGTTTACCTCCTCTACTCGGGCTTCAAGGCTGTCCGTTCATACAGAATGGCGCACTGGTTCTATAAACACAATATGAAATTCATTGCCCGCTGGATTTCCCAGAGTGCAAGACGCCGCACCGGTGTGGAAATCCACCCGGGTGCACAGATAGGCAAAGGTCTTGTTATCGACCACGGAATGGGTGTTGTTATCGGCGAGACCACCATTATCGGCGACAACTGCACAATTTATCAGAACGTTACCCTGGGCGGTACAGGCAAGGATCACGGCAAACGTCACCCAACCCTCGGCAACAACGTCCTTGTCGGAACAGGCGCCAAGGTGCTGGGTCCCTTCAAGGTCGGTGATAATGCAAGAATTGCCGCAGGCGCGGTAGTGCTTAACGAAGTACCCGCAGACTGCACTGCAGTAGGTGTCCCTGCAAGAATTGTCCGCAAGGGCGGTGTCAAAGTTGACACTCTGGACCATATCCACGTATCCGACCCCGTAGCACAGCAGATGTGCAAGCTGGAATACGAATTAGACGTGCTTAAGAAGAAATTGGAGGAACTTGAAAAATGATTCTTTATAATACTCTCGGACAGAAGAAAATGGAGTTTAAGACTCACACTCCCGGCAAGGTTAATATGTACACCTGCGGCCCCACAGTTTATCACTATGCCCATATCGGCAACCTCCGCACCTATATTATGGAGGACGTGCTGGACAAATTCCTTCGATATGAAGGCTACGATGTCAACCGCGTTATGAACATTACCGACGTAGGACATCTTGCCAGCGACGCCGACACAGGAGAGGATAAGATGCTCAAGGGTGCCAAGCGCGAGAAGAAGACCGTGCTGGAAATTGCCGACTTCTACACCAAAGCTTTCTTTGCAGATGCCGCAAAGCTCAACATCCGCACCCCCGACGTTGTAATGCCCGCTACAAACTGCATCCCCGAATTTATCAATATGGTAACCGTTCTCCTTGAGAAAGGCTATGCTTACGAGGCAGGCGGCAATGTTTACTTTGATACATCAAAGCTCGACAAATATTACGTTTTCGGTAACCAGACCGAAGAGGACCTGGCAGTAGGTGTTCGTGACAGTGTTGAGGAAGACGAGCATAAGCGCAACAAAACCGACTTTGTTCTCTGGTTTACAAAGAGTAAGTTTGACGACCAGGAGCTTAAATGGGACAGCCCCTGGGGTCTGGGTTACCCCGGCTGGCACATTGAGTGCTCTGCAATCAGCATCAAGCACGGCGGCGAGTATCTGGACCTTCACTGCGGCGGCGTTGACAATGCTTTCCCCCACCACACCAACGAAATCGCACAGAGCGAGGCATTCCTGGGCCACGAGTGGTGTCCCCACTGGTTCCACGTACTGCACCTGCTGGATTCCACAGGTAAAATGAGCAAATCCAAGGGCGAATTCCTCACCGTATCTCTCCTTGAGAGCAAAGGCTACGACCCCCTTGTTTACAGAATGTTCTGTCTCCAGTCTCACTACCGCAAGCCTCTCACCTTTACCTTCGAGAGCCTTGACAATGCAGTTGTGGCATACAACAAACTGGTGGCAAGAATTGCCGCTCTCGACACAGATGGCGAGGCAGACCTCGAAAGTGCCAAGGAATATCAGCAGAAGTTCAAGGATGCTCTGGGCAACGACCTGAACACATCTCTGGGACTTACCTGCCTCTATGATGTGCTGAAGGCACCCGTTAGCGATGCCACAAAGCTTATGCTTATTGAAGACTTTGAGCAGGTGCTCTCTCTGGGACTTCTTGAAGCCGCAGAGAAAATGAGAGCCGAGAAGAATGCAGGTGTCTCTGACGACGAGGCTGCTGAGATTGAGGCACTTATTGCAGAGAGACAGAAGGCACGAGCAGAGAAAGACTGGGCAACTGCCGACAGAATCCGCGACGAACTGAAAGCAAGAAACATTGTGCTGGAGGACACTCCTCAGGGCATCAAGTGGAAAAAAGCCTGAAATTAAAATAACTCTTACCTAAACATAGCACCCCGAAAATCAATTCCGGGGTGCTTTTTTGTGCATCTGAGGCATATATTTCATAGAGGTGTCTGCTATGAAGATATTTACATTCACAAAACGAAGCCTGATTATACTTTTTTCCACTGTACTTCTGGGAGCGGCGGCATTGACGGTGGCATTCTCCACCACGGCGAAATTTGTCGCAACCGCCTCTGAACAGAGAGATATCCCCATATACTGCGTGGAAAGCGACAAGAAGGTTGTTGCCATTTCTTTTGATGCCGCATGGGGCAATGAGCAGACGGAAACTCTGCTCAGAATTCTCAAGGAGAAAAATGTAAAATCCACCTTCTTCCTTGTAGGCGACTGGGTGGAAAAATTCCCCGACTCCGTCAAGAGCATTGCAAAAGACGGTCACGATGTGGGAAATCACTCCTCCACCCATCCCTATATGACACAGCTGGGTGAGGCGCAGATGAAGGAGGAAATTGTAAGTTGCAATGAGAAAATCAAAGAGCTGACAGGCGTCGCTCCCACCCTTTTCCGTCCGCCTTACGGTGACTACAACAACGCCGTTGTGGGTGCTGTAAAAGCAGAGAATATGTACTGCATTCAATGGGACATCGACTCCCTCGACTGGAAGGACCCCACCCCTGAGGAGATGGTGAAAAAGATTACCTCCAAACTTCAGAACGGAAGTATCATCCTGATGCACAACGGCGCCAAGAACACCCCCGAGGCTCTGCCACAGATTATTGATGCCGTGCGTGCCGAGGGCTACGAATTCGTGCCCATATCCGAGCTCCTGCCCGAAGGTGACTACACCACCGACCACGAAGGCAGGATGCACCTTTCAGAATAAACAAAAAAGCTATGAGAGATTTTCTTACTCTCATAGCTTTTATTAGTTCTACAAATTGGAATTTACTTCTCGAAAGCTATCAATACAGCTCTACATGGTGAACCGTCCGCACCTGATAAATTCAGAGGTGCAGCATTTAAAAAATAAACACCTTCAGATACCTCTGACAAACGAATTCCTTCAAGCAAGATAACATTAGCACCCAATAGAACAAGATGCACTGCCATTGGTTCATTTTGCGGTCCGATTGTCTGGGGTTCATTTCCCAGAAGCAAAATATCCGAAGATGCAAATACCTTTGCCGCCTCTAATGATACTTCGACATCTCCTTTAATCAAAAGTCGCTTTGTCGCTTCTTTGTTCTGTTTTTTCGCTTTTTCAATTATTTCTACAGCATCATTGCCAGTAACAATCCCATGATGTTCTGCCACATAAGCCATTCCTACAAATGCCTCTAAGCATATCTCGTCTACAGTTTTTCCATCTTTAATAAAATGAAATGGTGCATCTATAAGCGTGCCGTTGCGCGCACACATATTAAATGCCGTCAAATTATATACTTCACCATTTCCCATTGATTTAAGCATCTTTTTTCCTGGCGTCGGGTCGTCGGGATACACCTGACAACTGAAAACTTCTTGGGAGATATCGTAGATTTTCATTGCTTAATCCTCCACTACAAATTCTAGTTTATGGGTTAGATTATACTACATTTATCATATAAAGTAAATTACACAATAATACATCTTTACTTTTGTATCAAGTGTTGATTCCCTCGGCTGGAAATCCCCACCCCTGAGGAGATGGTGAAAAAGATTACCTCCAAACTTCAGAACGGAAGCATCATCCTGATGCACAACGGCGCCAAGAACACCCCCGAAGCCCTGCCACAAATTATTGATGCCGTGCGAGCTGAGGGCTACGAATTCGTGCCCATATCCGAACTCCTGCCCGAAGGTGACTACACCACCGACCACGAAGGCAGAATGCACCTATCTCAATAAAGCATAAAAAGCTATGAGAGTTTTTTCTCACTCTCATAGCTTTTATTAGTTTTACAAATCGGAATTTTCTGATATCCTAATATCATTATTGCAACGCAAAAATATCATCAATTACCTTGTCAATGTGGAAGCCGAATTTGTCAGCAATTTTCATTATATCAGGGCAGCTTTGTAAAGCGAGTTTATTCCAGCAGTCTGTGGTCTCAAGCTTTTCTTTAGCTAATTTCAAATCCTGATTATATTTTTCGATTTTTACACGTTCAAGCTCTTTATTATACTCCAAACCCCACTCCTCATTTTTTGGGGTTAAATCAAACTGTAACGGCGGTTTCGGATTTTTCTCCCAAAGTTGATTCGATACGATTTTGCTTACATCCTCTGTTTCTTTAGCATAAAGATAACATTCTCCTTCGTGTGTTATAGACTCAAAAAATACAGTTCCATCTTCCCTGTAGAAAGTCAGATTTTCAAAATGAAACGGACTCTTTTCTTCCCAAAGCCAAGAAAATATATTCTTTTCCTTTTTCAACAAGTCGCTCATCTCCGAGCAAACTCTATAATATCGCTTATCCGTTCCTGTTGTATAACTTCCGAATTCTTCGGAAACCACTCTATATGTATCCTCACGCTTTATCATGTATTTTTGTATTTGAATTAGATATTCCGCATCTTCGTATTGTGGATATATATCAAATGAAACAATCGAACAATATTGACAGCAAGTATCTATCAACTCGCGATAGTCCTCTCCCTCAATATCATATTCATCCCAACCTGTGTCATCAGTATCACGAAATCTGTATTTTGCTGTATTTTCACTATATTTCATCTCATACCTCTCCGAACCCATATTTATCGCTTTAACTTTCATTTTCTCTCCTGTATTTTTTGCAGTTCGTCTTGAGTTGCTTCTTTTACTTCGCCAACCTTTAATTCTTTCGGCAAATACAGATTACCCATACGAAGTCTATTCAGTTCTAAAACTTTAGCGCCAAAGCAACCAAACATTCTTTTTATCTGATGATATCTTCCTTCGGTGATAGTTACCTTCGCCGTGTACTCGCCTGTTATTTCCAAATCAGCAGTCTTACATTCCCCGTCATTCAAATTAACACCGCTTTTAAACTCTTCTACCATAGCCAAAGTGACGGGAACGTCAAGGGTAACTTCATATTCTTTTGGTACATGTTTTCTTGGTGATAAAATATTGTGGGCAAATTCACCATCGTCAGTTATCAGCATCAGCCCTGTGGTATCTTTATCAAGCCGTCCTGCAGGAAATAAATTTCTGTATTTATATTCTATCGGAATCAGGTCCAATACTGTCTTTTGAGATTCATCTTCTGTTGCTGACACATAACCTTTGGGTTTATTAAGCAGTAAATACAGATGCTTTTTAATCTCTATTTCTTTTCCGTTTATTATTACAGATACATTAGTTTCATCATATTTACACTCCGGTCTTTTTACCTCTTCTCCATTTACATAGACCGCACCCTGAGAAATCATCTTCTTTATTTCTTTTCTTGTGTAATATGTATGTTCGGATATTATTTTGTCTATTCTTTGCATATTTAATGTATCCTCCACAAGTTCAGGTTTTACCGATTAGATTATACAACAGTTTCCTCATAAAGTAAATTAAATAATCGGGGAGTAAGTGATAAACATAAAGCCGCCAAAATGGCGGCTTTTAGTTTTTATATTACGACATTTCAGTCGATGATGGAGTCATCCTCTTCCCAGTATGCAAAGTATTCTCTGGCGGTGATGATTTCCTGAGTGATGTTTCCGCCGGGACCGGGGACGGATTTTTGCTCGGTTTCTTCTTCGACATATCCGAAGAGCACTTCCATCTCGTCCTTCTTAATATCGTATCTTGCACCGAGTTTTGCGGGATTATCTTCTTCGGGATGTCTGCCGAAAGACTCTCTGGTATGGTAACTGCTGATATAGAGATACCCGCCATCGCAGTAAAGCAAGCAGTTGTTAAAGCCTGACTCAGCTTTCAGCTCAAAAAGCTTCTCATCGTCTTTGCCGCTGGTGTCCGCAACACGGAGTTCTCTGGAGTCAGCACTGATTCTTTCACCTTCGCCCTCTGCGTAGTAAACTTTCTTGCCTTTTTCGTCAACAGCAAAGCTGAATGCGCCTTTTTCGGTAATATGCTCTACATCATTGGCTTTTGTGTCAAGTCGGGCAACTCTGTTTTCGCCCTTTTCAGAGCTATCGATAAAGTAGATGTATTTCCCCACTGCCTTCATTCGGTTAGCAAAGGGGTACGATTCTCCGTAACTCTGTATATCGTATTCATCAACATAGATTTCTTCATGGTCGTCGCCGTTGAGATTCATACTGTAAAGTCCGCGGTCGCCATCAAAATCAAGGTTACCACCCTCGTAGCCGTTGCTGAAATAATAGATTCTGTCTCCCGACACCGCAAAGGAGCTGGCAGAAACATCGAAGAGGCCTCCGTCTCTTCCATCCAGAGACATCCATCCAACCTTGTAGTAATATTCAGAACCTAAAACTAAATATTCCATATCAGGAAGCACTATGAAATATGCTTTGTCTCCCACTACCTGCCAATACGACATCATATTGGAGTTAAAAAACGACTTTTCGTCCATATCGAAGAGGTCGTATATATCATCGTCATCCAGCAAATCATCCATTTTCAGAACACCATTGTCGAAATCCTCGTATGTAGTTACGGTGCCGTCGTATGATGCATAATAAATGGTTTTTCCGTCAGTGAAGGTATCGTAGTAGTATCCCTGAGCCCCGAGAGGTCTGTTAATCTCATCGTCACCTTCAGCATTTTCGTGGGTGAGTAACTGTACCTCATCACCCTTCAGGTAAAACACATAACCGTCCGCATAGAAAAGCTTACCCTTCTCAAAGTCCGGCAGATCGGAGTGTTTCTTAAAAAGTGAACAACCGCCCATTGTGAGGATGGACAGAAGCATCGCGGTAAGAAGAATTGCTGATAATACTCTTTTCATTTTTATACCCCATTCCTTTTGTTTTTGCAAAAATAGCCCAACGCAAAAGCGTCGGGCTATTAAGTGACTGTTTATGATTAAGTTTATCAGTAGTACTCGGGTCTGTCGTTTGCGAATGCATCAGCGGCAACTGTGCAGGTTGCGGGAACATTGATGCTCTCGATGTTGTCGCAAGCAGCAAATGCAAGCTCGCCGATAGATGTGAGACCCTGGGGGAGTTCCACTGTTCTGAGCTTGAAGATGTTCTTGAAGCAATGACCGGAGATAGCAGTGCAGTCCTCACCGATGGTGATTGTTCTCACGCTTCTGCAAGCCTGGAATGCGTGTGCGCCCATGGTCTTGATGTTTGTAAGAGTGAGAGTTTCATCCATATTGTTGCACTCAAAGAATGCCCAATCGCCGATTGTTTCAACTTTATCAAGGTTGATGTAAACCAGTCTGTCGTTACGTGTGAAAGCCTGAGTTTCAACTGTTGTGCAAACCTCGGGGAGAGTGTATGCAACCATTCTGCGGCAGTCCTCAAATGCAGCGTAGGAAATCTTCTCAACTGTCTCGGGGAGAACGAAGTTTGCAAGCTTGTAGCAGTCGAGAGCCATACACTGGGGAATAACCTTTGTGTCAGCAGGAATTCTCAGGTCGGTGAGCTCATACTGATATGCTACCAGACCGTCGCCAAGTTCCTTGACTGTATCGGGAATCCAGAGAGACTCAATGGTAGAAATCTCCATATCAACATTGCTGAGGTCCAGCGCAGGGCTGAATGCGCACTTACCGAGAGTGGTAACAACCTTGCCGTCGATTTTCTCGGGAACGGTTACAGTCTTGTCCTTGCCGATGTAACCAATAATCTTAATGGTGCCATCATTGAGTGTCTTATAGAAAAAGTCACTTGCGGGATTCTCTTCGCCCTTTGCGGGCTCTGTGGGCATAGTGAGGTCCTTTGTCAGGTCAACTCCTGCGGCTTCCTCAATGGTCTCGCCCATACCTGCAACATACTTCTGAACAGCAGTTGCGTCCTTGACGTTTACATCGTCGTCGTAGTTTACGTCAGCTACATACTCATCACCCAGTGTTGTCAGTTCAGCAGAGAACTTCTGGATAATTGTAGCATCCTTGACATTTACGGTGCCGTTTGTGTCTGCATCGCCTGTCTCTACAAAGCCCTGTGCACCTGCTGTCATAGCAAAAGCGCCCACAGCCATAAGAATAGCCATAACCAGAGCGGAAATACGAGTAATCTTTTTCATAATTACATCTCCTAAATATCAGAATTTTGTAAAAGCATATACAAATCCAAATTGATTATAACAAACCTTTTTATATTAAGTCAATAAAAAAATGAATTTTTATGTCTGTTTTTATGATTTTGGCATGTTCAAGCCTTACGCAGGTTCAATTATCCTCAAAGAACCGGGAATTATATTGATTACGGGGTTCTCCATAACAAAAATTTCGCCGTCGAAATTCACATCAACAGGGCCGTCAGCCGCAAATCTGATCTGCTTGCAACGCTTGAATCTTACGAAAGGATACTTGGGGTTATTGACGTGCTCACCCTTTATGTATTTGCCCAGAAGAGAAAGAAATCGGGGAACAGAGACGGATTCCACGTGGACAAAGTCCATCAGTCCGTCATCAAGCACGGCAAGGGGTGCCGCCTTGATTCCACCACCGTAGAAGTTTCCGTTTCCGCCAATGGCCAGGAGCGTAGTCTTCTTGAAATCTGCCACTTCAAGTCTCACATCGTCGACCCAGACCTTGAGTTTGTGCTTTCTCTCGGTGAAAAGGCAGTAGATAATGGACATCTTGTATGCAAGGCTTCCGCTGACAAGAGGAAGTTTCTTGAACTTTTCCACCTTGTTTGCCACAGCACAGTCAAACCCTACGGAGAAAATATTCATTGCATATCTTCCGCCGCACTCCAGCAGGTCGATAGGACGTGCCACTCCTCTTACCATACGCTCCAGATTCAGAAAATCTGATTTTTGGTAGTCTTTCAGAGAACGGACAAAGTCATTGCCCGACCCAATGGGCACAATACCCATAGCACAGTTTTTGTATCCGGCAATACCCGAGAGAACCTCGTTGGCTGTACCGTCACCACCGCAGGCGTATACTCGTATCTCGTCGCCTTTCTCTGCCTCTGTGCGAGCAATGCGCTCTGCCTCACCTGCGCCCTCAGTGATATAAACCTCAACTTCTTCAAGATTAAGACTGTCGATTTTTCTTCTCAGTTCCTCGGCGCGGTTGACTTTACCTGCCGCAGGATTAATTATAAAAATATGCCTCATACATTCCCACCTGTCCTTATTCATTTTTCATAAACTTATCAAGGTGTCTTTTAAGTGATGCCACAGGAAGTCCCACAACATTAAAATAGTCACCCTTAATTCCTTTTACAAGCAGTGAGCCTCTGCCCTGAATTCCGTACGCTCCTGCTTTGTCATCCGATTCACCACTCTCTATATACTCCAGGATTTCCCTTTCACTCAAAGGATAGAACTCCACCTGAGTTTCCTCGGAGAAAGTCAATTCCCTCTCTCCTTTTATAATGGCACATCCTGTTATAACGCGGTGGGTTTTGCCGCCGAGGAATGTAAGCATCCTCAATGCATCATCTCTGTCCGCAGGCTTCAGAAGCAGCCTGTCCTCGTATATAACTACCGTATCGCTGCCGATTATTACATCATCGGGATAGTCGTGTCTTACACTACGCGCCTTTAAAAGCGCCAGATGAGCAGGAATATCCGCTGGCGACATTCCCTCCGGAACAACTTCCTCGTCCTTTGCATTCACGCAGAGTACATTATCGGAAATGAAATTTATAAGCTCCCGTCGTCTCGGGGACTGCGAGGCCAGGATGATTCTCTGCATCCGCCCACCTCCTGTAAGTATAAATTCAATGATAGACACAGTAATTATATCACAATGAACAACCTCTTTACAAGCACAGATATTATGTTTTTACCTGTATATTCTGACTGGTGGCAATTTGCAAATTGCCGATTATTAGCACAAACCCGGCTTATTATTATCCGCTTTTTATCTTTAAGTGTGATTTTTACTGTTAAATACTACAAAAATATCCCTGTTTTTATGTTCTCTATTACTATATTCTTATTTTTTATATCGTCATTTTTTATCGCATTAGCCGAAATTGCACAAAGTCCTTTGACAATAATTTTGCATATAGATATAATAAGGATAAAGCGAAGTGCGCTTGTTTCCCGATGATTATTTTGAAAGAGGTATATTATTATGGCAGAGAAGAAGACAACTGCTGCAAAGACAGCAAAGACTGCTACCAAGAAGACTGCTGCTAAGGCAGAGACAAAGGTTGCAGAGACAAAGGCAACTGAGGTAAAGGCTACCGAGACAAAGACTGCTGCTAAGAAGCCCGCAGCAAAGAAGACAACCACCAAGGTTGAGATGTTCATCGAGTTTGGCGGCGTTCAGGTTTCCGTTGACGAAATCACAAAGAACGTTAAGAAGGCAAACGGCACCACAGCAAAGAAGATCACTGTATATGTTAAGCCCGAAGAGAGCAAGGCATACTACGTTGCTGACGGTGAAGAGAAAGAGATGGACGTATACTTCGTTTAATCCCTGAAAAAAACGCGCCCGGTGCGAAAGCATCGGGCGTTTTTCTATGTATTCCCAAATTCATTTGCAAAACTCTTTTTCTCTATGCCCCTGCAACCTTGTCAGGATATTTTATAAATTTATGTGTTTCCCTCTTCACTGTTTTTGCCAGAACAAAGAGAGAGTAAACATTCGGTATTACCAGCATAGCGTTAAAGATATCGGCAAGTTCCCACACCGCATCCAAAGGAATAAGGGGTGCTGCAAAAACTCCTGCTGTCCACAGCAGAAGATAGGGCTTTCTTGCCTTTTTTCCAAACAGGAATTCTACTGAGTTTACCCCCACAGGGGACATTCCCACTATGGTGGAAAAGGCAAAAACCACCATTGAGAAAAGCAGTATCCCGCCTCCGATGACGGGAATCCTCGAAAATGCCAGAGTGCATAATTCACCGCCGTCCGGAAACGCCTTCGTCTCGCAAGACATTACGGAGCTGACAATTACAAGTCCGGTCACCAGACACATCACAACCGTATCCCAGAAAGTAGCAGTCATACTGACAAGTCCTTGTCTGACAGGATTCGGTGTGTTGGCAGAGGCAGGCACAACAGCAGAGGTACCAACTCCCGCTTCGTTAGAGAAAAGTCCCCTTGCTACACCGTACCGTGCGGCGGTAAGAATAGTCGAACCCACAAAACCACCGCCTGCACTACGGGGCGAAAAAGCACTCCTGATTATCAGCACAACGGAATCCGCCAGCACGTCGCGATTAATATAAAGAATAACAAGACAGCTTGCAATGTATACAAGGCCCATAAAAGGTACCATTATCCGACACACACTACCCACAAAAGAGAGTCCGCCGAAAATCACTGCCGCCGTGAGTATTGCCGCTGCAATTCCCACCGCCAGAAGCATAAGGATTTTTCCTGTCTGTGTCTTTGGGTTAACGGTATCCGCCACAACCGTGCCGATGGCATTGGACTGTATTACCGAACCGGTAATCCACACCGACACCGCCGCCACCATAGCATAAAAGCAGGAGAGCCCTCTGCTCCCCACTGCCTTTCTTATTACATAAGCAGGACCGCCCAGATATTCTCCCGGGGCGGTTTTTTGTCGGAACTTTACACAGAGCAGCACCTCTGCATACTGTGTTGCCATCCCGAGCACCCCCGTTATCCAGCACCAGAATACTGCCCCGGGGCCTCCCAGAGAAACCGCCGTAGCCACGCCGATTATATTCCCTGTTCCCAGAGTGGAGGCAAGGGTTGTGGCCAGGGCGGTAAAAGGACTTATCCCGCCACAGTCCCCCCTGGGATTTATGAAAGAAAGCTTTATTGCCAAAGGAAGTTTCCGCTGAATTCCCTTTGTGTAAACCGAGAAAAAAAGATGGGTAAAAAACAAAAAGGTTATCATCGGGAAACCCCACAGATAACCATTCAGTCCGGAAATGATATCAGTCATATTGCCTCCGCAAAATTTGATACTTTATCATTCCCTGTATTCTTCTATAAGTCCTATTGCCTCAGAGAGGTCATCAATCTCTCTGTAAATCAGCGCACTCAGCTCCTCATCCGCACGGGACAGGTCAGGCACCATAACGGTGATGCATCCTGCGGAGGATGCGCTGCGGACTCCGTTGGGAGAGTCCTCAAAAGCCATACACTCCGAGGGGGAAAGCCCCAGAAGCTCTGCCGCCGCCAGATACACATCAGGGGCAGGTTTGCCGTTTTTGATATCAGCGGCACTCTGGACCTTATGGAAATAGTCCCAAAGTCCCAGAGAGCTGAGATATTCTTTGGCAATATCCAGAGGAGTGCTGGTGGCAAGAGCTATACGAAGCCCTTTTTCGGATGCATATTTGAGTATGGTATCCGCGCCCTTCTTCATAGGCACGCCATACTCATCTATATGCTCCCGCATATATAAAAAATGCTTGTCAAAGGAATCTGCAAAATCGAAATCCTCACCGAAATACCCTTTGAACTTTTCCTCGCATTTCGGTATAGACAAACTGCGGATGGAGAGAAACTGCTCCATTGTAAGCTCGAAGCCTCTCTCTTTGCAGTCACGGACCAGCGCTTTATAGGACAGTCGCTCGGTATCAATGAGCAGACCGTCCATATCAAAAATCAAGCCTTTAATCATAGTCTTATCTCTCCGAGAGAGCCTTGTATGTTCTCTCCTCAGCAACACTCATATATGCAGGACGGATAATCTTGCCTGCATTGATGAGCTCCTCCATACGATGAGCAGACCAACCTGCAATTCTGGCAATTGCAAAGAGAGGTGTGTAAAGCTCCATGGGGAGACCCAGCATGGAATAAACAAATCCGCTGTAAAAGTCAACATTTGCGGAAACGCCCTTGTAGATACGCTTCTCCTCGGCAATAACCTCGGGGGCAAGCTTCTCAACCAGAGAGTAAAGGGCAAATTCTTTGTCAAGACCCTTCTCGTGAGCCAGCATATCAACATAGCCCTTGAACACCTTTGCTCTGGGGTCAGAGATGGAATATACTGCGTGTCCCATACCGTAGATAAGGCCTGCGTTGTCGTAGGCTTCCTTGTGCAGGAGCTTTCTGAGGTATGACTTGACTTCTTCCTCATCGGTCCAGTCCTTGACTACCTTCTTCATCTCGTTGAACATACCCACAACCTTGGCATTTGCACCGCCGTGCTTGGGTCCCTTCAGAGAAGAGAGAGCCGCCGCAATAGCGGAATATGTATCTGTGCCTGAAGATGTAACAACTCTTGTGGTGAAGGTGGAGTTATTACCACCGCCATGCTCTGCGTGGAGAACCAGAGCGATATCCAGCACCTGTGCCTCCAGAGCGGTATAGTTCTGGTCGGGACGGAGCATCATCAGAATATTCTCTGCGGTAGAGAGTTTCTTGTCGGGATTGTGGATAAAGAGGCTCTTTCCCTTGTTGTAGTGATTATAGGCGTGATAGCCGTAAACCGAAAGCAGAGGGAATACAGAAATAAGCTGCAAGCACTGTCTGAGCACATTTGCGTGAGAGATATCGTTTGCGTTGGTATCGTAGCAATAAAGTGTCAGAACGCTTCGTGCCAGAGTATTCATCATATCACCCGAAGGAGCCTTCATTACAACGTCGCGCACAAAGTTCTTGGGCAAAGTGCGGTAAGACGCAATGAGTTTATTGAAGTTTCTGAGCTCCTCCTCGGTGGGAAGATTGCCGAAGAAAAGAAGGTATATTGTCTCTTCAAAGCCGAATCTGCCGTCATTTACAAAACCTGTAATCAGGTCGGTAACATTGATTCCTCTGTAAAAGAGTTTTCCGTCAGTGGGAACAACCTCACCGTTTACAATCTTGTTCTGGCGGATTTCCGAAATCTCGGTGAGACCCGTGAGAACGCCTTTTCCGTTTAAGTCACGGAGCCCTCTCTTTACGTCGAATTTGGCATAAAGGTCAGCGTCGATGCGTGAATTTTCGACGCACTTGGCACACAGTTGTTCTATAACGGGAGAATTCTGTGAGTAGGAGTTATATTTTGGTGTCAAGATAATCACTGCCTTTCTGTTTATTTCAATAGTAATTATGTAACGATTTGTCAATGATAATTGTAGTGCAAAACATGGTATAAATAACCAACAGACTGTAAACAGAGTGTTTCTTTTTCAAATGCACACACTACCTATTTATACTTAATAATTATTATAACATACAGTGCTTGAGAATTTCAAGTCATTTTGCCCCTTTTGAAGCCTTTATTTTGTAAGAAATGCAATTTTTCTTTTTGAATTATGCAAATTTTGTCTCTATAATTCTTTTTTCTTATTATCGTGCTGCAAATTTTCTGTTTTTCCGCCATTCTTTGCAAAGTTTTCGGAAGCGTCCCTTCGGACATCCCCACAAAAAAATCCTGAAGGAAATCTTTTTTTGCCATACACCCGCAAAAAGAGCGGTCCGCCCTCAAATAAGCAGACCACTCTTTTTCACTCCTGTTTTCGCTTTTCCTCAGCTATGTCGTCCTGCATTTTGGCAAGGAGCATCTGTTGACCCGAAACACCTGCTGTGGCAAAATCGTTTATTGCCCTCTCATTTTCAGTCACGGCAATATAAAAATCCGCAGTTGGTTTTTGTTTTTCTTTATCTTTCATTTTCATCACCGGCTATATTATTGACCGTTGGGGGATATATATTCAAAAAACCGCAGTCCCCTTCACGGAAACTGCGGTCTGTTTCAAATTTCTGTTTATACGTTATACGTTCTCTTCGTTTCTGACTCTCAGGAGGATATCGTTCATCATAGATTTCACCTGAGTTTCCAGCTCGTCGCGGTAGGTATCGCGGAGTTTCTCCAGTCTTGCGACCTCCTGCTCTGCCTCCATCTGCCTGGCGGTACTCTCCATAATAATCTTCTCCGCCTCGGCCTTTGCCTTGGAGACTATCTGCTCCGAGAGCTGTTTGACGATAATCAGAGCCTGAGCAATAGACTCCTCACGCTTCTCAAGTTCGCGGATTCTCTTCTTGCTCTCGGCAAGTTCCAGCAGAGTGTCATCTGTATCCGATGCGATATCCTGTAAAAACGCATCCACAGTTGCCTTATCGTAATACTTACCCTTTACCGCGGGAATCATATATCCTTCAATTTTACTTCTGGATAAACCCATAGCGGTGCGCCTCCTTATACGGCATAGTCATAAAACTCCATAATACATTAAAATATTACCATATATATTGTGGTTTGTAAACCTTTTTATCAATATATTTGGATTTTTATGGCGTTTTCACCGCTATATTGCCGCAGGAGAAGTATGGAACTGTTGCCTCTGTGCAGTTTTAACTTTCTTTTGCAAAAAACGCCACTGCAATTGCACCGGGGCCTATGTGTGTACCCACAACGCTTCCGATAATGGCACTCTCGGGACTCTTCTTCATTGGTGCCCACAAAGCCTCGCTGTCTTCCACATACTTTTTGAGCATATGGTCAGAAAGTCCGGAATATCCGAGAAGCACGGGCTTATCAAAGTCAACTCCGCCTGCGGACTCAATCTCTTTCACAAGCAGGTTGTTGCCCTGACGGGAGCCTCGGGCTTTGCCCCGCATCTTTACTTCGCCGTCGCTTATTGCTACAACAGGCTTGATTGACAAAAGCTCTCCTGCAAAGGCTGTGGTGCGGGAGATTCTGCCGCCCTTCTTCAGATACTCAAGAGTATCGAGGAGAGCCACAAGACGGATATTACCCTTTACTCTATTAAGTTCTTCAGCCATCTCCTTTGCGCTCATTCCCTTGTCTCTGAGTTCAAGTGCGTATTCCGCAAGAATTCCTGAACCCATAGCCACATTGAGACTATCAACAATATAAACCTCGGCGTTGCTCTCATCTGCGGCTATAAGCGCACTCTGGTATGTGCCTGAAAGTCTGGAGGATAATGCAATTACAACTACGCTCTCTCCATTTGCCTCTGCCTCATCAAATGCTTCTTTGTAGTCAAAGGGCTTTATCTGGCTTGTAACGGGAAGCTCGTCGCTTTCAATAAGCTTCTCGTAAAACTGCTTGTTATCAATATCAACACCTGCTGTATATTCGGTATCACCAAAGCATATCTTCATAGGAAGTATTATAAATTCATCTTTGATTCCTTCCTTGATGTCAGCTGCTGAATCAATAATAATTCTGACTTTTTTGTTATCTGTATTCATATTAACCTCTCAAATTTTTTGTTCTGTATAATAAGTTTTACTTTCCCTCGGGGTAATTATCCAAACCCTTCTGAGAAATATCTTTCAGGTTTCCTGACAGAAGCTCCAGGATTTTATAAAATTGTTCTCTGTCCTCATCGGGGAAGCCTTTACCTGCAAATTCTACTGCACGACAGGCTCTGTCAGCCACCGCCTGTGCCGCCTCGCGACCTTTTGGTGTCAGCACAATTGGCGAACGATAGCGGTTGCCACACTTGCCGGTACGCTCCAGAAGTTCCTTTTCCTCCATCTCTGCCACTGCTCTGGATACCGCAGCCTTGTCTTTTCTGCAAATCTCGCTGAGGCAAGTTGCTGTAAGTGCCTCGTCGCTGTTGAGTATTGCCACAAGATACTGGGCGCAGGAGCCCTTGAGATTATATTTTTTCATTTCGTCGGACTCAATCTTCTGAATGTACTGATTAATTCCCGATATTGCCGATGAAAATCTTGCATAGCGTTCTATCACACACAGTTCCCCTTTCTGAAGTGGAAATATTGTTGAGGTATCAACATTGCGTATTTTAGCATCATTTTGTTGAGATGTCAACATTTAAGACATTACAATTTCCTCCTCATAAACCGGACAAATTTAGACAAATTAACAATTTTCTTGACAACATCCTTCTATTAATATAAAATTATTGTAAAAAGGAGGATTATTCTTATGGAAAACTATGACAACAACCAGATTTACACAGTTGAAGAAAAGCCCAAGAGCAGCGGAACCAGCATTGCAGCGCTTATTTTAGGTATTATATCTTTTCTTCTCAACCCCTGCTATCTTCCCTGTTTGATTGCAATTATCCTTGGTATTGTGGGAATTGCCCGCAAAGAGCCTATGAAGGGCATGGCAGTAGCCGGCCTCATTCTCGGTATCGTAGCACTTGTTCTCCAGTTTACCGTAGATTTGATTATTACTATCTTATCCTTCGGCATGGGATTCTTCTCATTCTTCATCTGATTACAAACAATTAACTCAAAGCGGCGGTTCGTCTGAACCGCCGCTTTTTACATAGTTTTCCGCAAGGCACAAAAGCTCATAATCATTGACAACTTACGACAAATATCATAGAATATTAATAAGTAAAATGAAAAGGAGTTGTTAGTTTATGCGCAATATTAAATCAGACAGAAACTACGTTGTGTTCTTGTTACTTGATATTATCACCTGCGGAGTCTATGGAATAATAGTTATGTCTCAATTCAGCGAGGAAATCAACTCCATAGCCTCAAAGTACGACAAAAAAGATACTATGCATTACTGTCTGATGAACTTTGTGCTCGCTCCCTTAACTTCCGGAATCTGGCGTATGGTATGGTATCATCAACTTTCTGAAAGAATCGGTGACGAACTTGCAAGGCGCGAAATTGATTACAAATTCTCTCCCATGGATTTCTGGGGTTGGTACTTCTTGGGGGCGTTTATTCTTGTCGGACCTTTTGTTTATTTCATAAAATTCTTTAAGGCAATGAATCTTCTTGCAGAAGACTACAACATCCACGGATAAATTTTCATATCATACAAAAGCAGCGGTTCAAACGAACCGCCGCTTTTCTTATGCCTTTTTATTCATATGCAACCGATAATATATATCTATCTGTTTTTTCGGTAAGGAGTTTGCAGGTGCTGTTTTTTACGGAAAGTTTGCCTTTTGTATCCATTACCGCTGATTTAAGTCCTGAGAGGCCCTCTCCCGTAAACTTCACATAAGCCTCCTTGGCTGTCCAGAGTTCAAAGAAGCGCTCTGCGCCAATGCTTTCTGCCGAAAGAGATTCCCTCTCACCCGAAAGGCAAAGATACTCTCTCTCCTCCTCATTAAGAGCTCTGTTTATAACCGAAACCGAAACATCTCTGAAGGTTTCGATATCAATACCTACTTCACCGCTGTTTAACGCAGCAGCGACAAAGTTGCCGCTATGGGAAATACTTATTCCCAAAGGCAGATTTCCAAGTCTCAGTTTTCCTTTTTCATCGGGATAAATCTCTATATCGCCTTCAAATTTTGTATGCTCTCTGACAAGAGAAATCAGCAGTGCATAGGAAAAAACGCATCTGCGTTTATCCTCAATATTTCTGTATCTCTGTGCCTTTTCCTGTCTCCATAAAGGAAGTTCCCCGAAAGCGCGGATATAATCCGCTTCGCCGAGAGACGAAATATCCCGGACTTTAAAAATCACTCTGCCACCTCCCTGTCAAAAAACATCAGGCAACTGCACAAAGGCGGTTGCCTGCTTTCATATCAGAATACACCCATGGTCTTGTCAAGGTCTGTATCGTCATGGGCAAAGATTTCATCACTGTCGGATGTTTCCTTCACCGCTTCTTCCTGCACAGTTTCTTCCTGTACCGGTGCTTCCTGTACATCGGTGTGCTGAACAGGTGTTTCCTGTACAAATGCATTCTGAACAGGAATCTCAGAAGGTTTTTTCACCGCATTACCGCTTAAATAAGCCTTGATATCCCTGGATATACCGTCATTAAGTTCACCCTGTTTAACCAGACCGATTATCATAGGAATCCAAATCGGCCAAAGCATAAAAAATCCGATTATTCCGGCAATAAGTTTACTTGCATACTCAACTTCGGTATATGTTACGGAAAGTGTTCCATTCTCAACCTTAAGATTTACAACTACACTTTCTACCATACCAATCAACATATAAATGACATCTGTATTTTTCGAAATCTTTACGGATGTTGCATTTCCGTTATTATGTATGTCAGCGGAATAGCCCTTACTTCTGTACTTTTCTGCCACATAACGGGCAAGTTCATCCACTCTGAAAGAATTACCGACATTTGCGTTGAAATTGTTTGCCATCACTCATTCTCCTAAAAATTTACTGATACTCATAATTTAGCACACCTCTGTTGTTTAGTCAATATGGGGAACTTTTCATCTTAATTATCTCCACATAATTCTCGGTGGTATATTTACTTTTTCACAGTGTTAATACATAATATACAGGTAACAACAGTAATCAAATCCCACGGAGGTGGTCTGTATGAAAATCGAAGCCGTGCAGAAGCTGACTCTTCTGGACTATCCGCAAAAAATGGCGGCAACCATATTCACCCACGGATGTAATTTCCGCTGTCCATTCTGCCACAACGCAGGTCTGGTGACAGAGGCATCCGCAGAGGGAATTTCCACAGAAGATGTGCTCCGTTTCCTCTCAACACGCAAAGGAATTCTTGAGGGAGTGTGCATCACAGGAGGCGAGCCCCTTATGCAGGCGGATATCCGCGAATTCATCGGAGAAATAAAAGCTATGGGTTTTCTCGTGAAGCTTGATACCAACGGCAGTTTCCCCAACCGACTGGAGTCTCTCATTTCAAGCGGACTTATTGACTACGTTGCTATGGATATAAAAAACTCCAAGCAGAAATACACCGCCACTATCGGCAAGACCGCCTTTGATATTTCCTCGGTATGCGACAGTGTGGAGCTTCTCAAAAGCGGTGTGGTGGACTATGAATTCCGCACCACCGTCACAAGGAATTTCCACACCCTTGACGACCTTATGCATATAGCAAAATGGCTCTCGGGTTGTGATGCTTACTTCCTGCAACAATTTGTGGATTCTGGAAACCTTATCGACAACAGCACCACCGGCTACACAAACGAGGAGCTGACGGCTATGTACAAAGAGGTTAAGCGCCGCCTCCCCGCAACCCAGCTCAGAGGAATATAAAACAGCGTTTGTTTTTCCCTCGGAGAATTATGTTGACAAATCAACTTTTCTCAACACAATATTTTGTGCAGACCACAAAATATTGTGGTTAAATTTTCTCACAACACAAAATATTCAAGAAATACCACAAACCCGATGGGAATGCGGTTTGTAGGGTTTTTGCCCCTGTTTTTAATTCCTCGGAGCAATTAAGATTAACAATATTGTCACAATATATTGTGGTTTGTTACTTGACAAACCACAATTTTTTGTGTATTATGATGTAGCACGATAAAAATATTGCAAAAAACTATTAATAAAGAGGTGGAACCAATGTATCAGGTTATTAAAAGAGACAACAAAACCGTAGATTTTGACCTTTCCAAAATCACCATTGCTATCAAGCAGGCTTTCGAAGCAACCAACAAGGAGTATCACGACTCCGTTATCGACCTTCTGGCACTGAAGGTTACCGCAGATTTCGCCCCCAAGATTATCGACAACAAGATTGCAGTTGAAGACATTCAGGACAGCGTAGAAGATGTTCTTATCCAGACAGGATACGGCGACGTAGCCAAGGCATACATGCTTTACAGACGTCAGAGAGAAAAGCTCAGAAGACTCAAGTCCACAATTCTCCACTACAAGGAAATCGTTGACAACTACGTTAAAATCAACGACTGGCGAGTTAAGGAGAACTCCACCGTCACATATTCCGTAGGCGGTCTCATTCTCTCCAACTCCGGTGCAATTACTGCTAACTACTGGCTCTCCGAGGTTTACGATGACGAAATCGCAAACGCTCACAGAAGAGCTGACATCCACATCCACGACCTCTCCATGCTCACAGGTTACTGTGCAGGTTGGTCCCTGCGTCAGCTTATCGAGCAGGGTCTCGGCGGCATCACAGGCAAGGTTACATCCTCTCCTGCAAGCCACCTTGCAACTCTCTGCAACCAGATGGTAAACTTCCTGGGTATTATGCAGAACGAGTGGGCAGGCGCACAGGCTTTCTCCTCTTTCGACACATACCTCGCACCTTTCGTAAAGGTCGACAACCTCACTTATGAGCAGACCAAGAAAGCTCTGGAGAGCTTTATCTTCGGTGTTAACACCCCCTCCCGTTGGGGTACACAGGCTCCCTTCTCCAACATTACTCTGGACTGGGTAGTTCCCCCGGATCTTGCCGAGCAGTACGCTATCGTAGGCGGCAAGGAGCAGGACTTCAAATATAAGGACTGCAAGAAGGAAATGGATATGGTCAATAAGGCATTCATCGAGATTATGATCGAGGGTGATGCCAACGGCAGAGGCTTCCAGTATCCCATTCCCACCTACTCTATCACACGTGACTTTGACTGGTCCGACACAGAGAACAACCGTCTCCTCTTCGAGATGGCTTCCAAATACGGCACACCCTACTTCTCCAACTACATCAACTCCGATATGGAGCCCAACGATGTACGTTCAATGTGCTGCCGTCTCCGTCTTGACCTCAGAGAACTCAGAAAGAAGTCCGGCGGATTCTTCGGTTCAGGTGAGAGCACAGGCTCCATCGGCGTTGTTACCATCAATATGCCCCGTATCGCACACCTTGCAGATAACGAGGAAGACTTCTACAAGCAGCTTGACCATATGATGGACATTGCCGCACGTTCTCTGAAGATTAAGAGAGGCATCATCACAAAGCTTATGGACGAAGGTCTCTATCCCTACACCAAGCACTACCTCGGCACATTCAACAACCACTTCTCTACCATCGGTCTCGTTGGTATGAACGAGGCAGGCCTCAACGCAAAGTGGGTAGCCAAGGATATGACTCATCCCGAGTGCCAGAACTTCACCGAGAGAGTTCTCAACCACATGAGAGAGCGTCTCTCCGACTATCAGGAGATGTACGGTGACCTCTACAACCTTGAGGCAACTCCCGCAGAGAGTACTGCATTCCGTCTTGCAAAGCACGACCTGAAGTACTATCCCAACATCATTACTGCAAATCAGGAGTCCGGCGTTCCCTATTACACCAACTCCTCACACCTGCCCGTAGGATACACAGAGGATATCTTCTCTGCCCTTGATATTCAGGACAGACTCCAGACCCTCTACACCTCCGGCACAGTATTCCACGCATTCCTGGGCGAGAAGCTTCCCACATGGCAGTCTGCCGCAAAGCTTGTCCGCTCCATTGCAGAGAACTACAAACTGCCCTACTTCACACTTTCTCCCACATACTCCGTATGTAAGAACCACGGTTACATCGTAGGCGAGCACTATCAGTGTCCCGAGTGCGGCGAAAATGCTGAGGTTTACTCCAGAATCACAGGCTACTACCGTCCCGTTCAGAACTTCAACGACGGTAAGGCTCAGGAGTTCAAGGACAGAAAGGTTTACAACATCGAAAACAGCGTTCTCAGAAGAAACGGCGTTTCTTCCACCTGCGAGTGCGAAGCTCCTGCCGAGAACACCTCTCCCCTCAGCGACGGCATTTACCTCTTTGCTACAAAGAGCTGCCCCAACTGCAAGATTATGGCACAGCTTCTGGACAAAGCAGGTATTCCCTTCGAGAAAATCTACGTAGAGGATAACGAGGAACTGGCAAAGGCACTTGAGCTCCGTCAGGCTCCCACTCTGGTAGAGGTAAAGGGCAGCAGCATCGAGAAGTATGTAAACGTTGCTCCTATCAAAGGATACATTCAGCAGAAATCCCAGAAAATCGGCTGATAATTTTCTGATTTGAACACATAATAATCCCGCCGCAAAGTTTTCCGAAACCTTGCGGCGGATTACATCTATATAGGGTAACAGGAGGACACTCTTATGTATGATATAGTTATTATCGGCGCAGGTCCCGCCGGACTTACCGCCGCAGTATATGCCCGTCGCGCAGGAAAAACCGTGCTTGTCCTTGAAAAAGCAGGTTTCGGCGGACAGATTACCTACTCTCACAAAATCGAAAACTATCCCTCCCATACCTCTGTCAGCGGCACAGAGCTTGCTGATATGATGGTGGAGCAGGCACTCTCACAGGGTGCAGACGTAGAGCTCGAGGAAGCCCTGGCGATTACAGAGAATGCCGACGGCACATTCCTTATAAAAACGGATTTCAGCGAATACACATCAAACGCAGTTATTATCGCCACAGGTGCAAAGCATCGCCATTTAGGTGTCGAGGGCGAGGAAAACTTCGTGGGTGGCGGCATTTCCTTCTGCGCAGTTTGCGACGGTGCTTTCTACTCAGGAAAGGAAGTTGCAGTTATCGGCGGCGGCAACTCCGCTCTGATAGAGGCAACCCTCCTCTCTGAAATCTGCAAGAAGGTTACCATTGTCCAGAATCTCTCGTATCTCACAGGTGAGCAGAGACTCATCGACGCACTCTTTGAAAAGGACAACGTTGAGATTATCCTTAACACCACCGTAGAGAAATTTACAGGCGAGGGAGACCTCGAGACAGTTGTGCTGAAATCAGCCACCGACGGCACCATTTCCGAAATCAGACCCGACGGCGTGTTTGTTGCTATCGGTCTCGCTCCCGACACAGAAAACTTCAGAAACCTCACCGCACTCAACGAGCAGGGATATGTAAACTCTGACGAGCGTTGTCTCACCGATACCGAGGGCGTCTTTGTTGCAGGCGAGTGCCGCACCAAGAGTGTGCGCCAGATAACCACCGCCACCGCTGACGGTGCAGTTGCAGCCCTTGCCGCTTGTGCCTATATCGACGGCAAAAAGGCAAAGGCTTAAAAGGAGTGTGAAGATTATGACAAAATCTGCTACCTCAAAAGGCTTTTCCCTGTCTGCTTTCAGCACAGCCCGCGGGCAACTCTTTGGCCTTGCAACTTTGATGATATTCTTCTATCATTCATTTTACATAAACTACAATGCTCTGCTTCCCGATTTGGAGTTTTTGCCAAAGTTTCTGAACACCATTCAGGACCACTGCAACAGTGCGGTGGATATCTTCCTGATTATGTCAGGCATCGGTCTTTACTATTCTTTCTCAGGCAATTCGTCGCTCAAAGATTTCTACAAAAAACGCGCTACACGTATTCTGCCCCCAGTACTCATTGTGGCGGCTATATGGTATGCTCTGGGCAAATCAACCAGTCTCTGGGACTATCTCTATAACGTTTTCTTCTTAAACTTCTACTTTGACGGTGTCAGATATTTCTGGTATTTCGCTTTAATAATCGTTTTGTACGCCATTTATCCCGCGCTGCACAAGCTCCTTGAGTCAACAAGGATTTACGGTATGCTGATTATCGTTATCGGTGTTCTTGCTATAAATGTTATTCTGATGAATTTCGCCCCTGATATATACTCAAACATCGAAATTGCGCTGACCAGAATTCCTGCATTTGTAATTGGTGCGTGGATGGGAAAACTTGTAAAAAACAGCAAAACCATCTCTTGGCTGTGGCTTCTTCCCATAGCCGCCCTATTTGCAGGAATTTTAGTATTCTACTATTTCAAGCCTGTCTCCACCACCGACTTCCTCTATGTTTACCGCTATGTAGGAACACTTTATGCCCTCTCTATTACATTCCTCACAGCGGCATTCTTCAGCAAAGTAAAGCTTGGATTTGTGGGCACCTTCCTTGTGTGGATAGGCGGATATTCTATGGAAATTTACCTTATCCAAGAGAAGGCTGTATCCAGACTTTTTAATACTTTTACGACAAACGACCCCACCTATATATCATTCTACATTGTAATCTTTGTGATTACAATAATGCTGGCAATGGCACTGAAGGCTATGTGCACAAGTCTTGATAAAAATCTTTTCTACCGAAACACAAACAGGAAGAAAGCTTCTTAAGCGGGTAACCCCTATAAGAAAACATATCAACTCACATAAAAAGCCACCCGAACGAAACACATCTTCGGGTGGTTTTTTGATGCAAAACTATAAAAGTTGCTGTTGTTGAATTCTCTGACAAAATATGTTATAATAATTTTATATAATATTCGGTTGGTGAGAAAATTATGAAAGCAGAAATCAAACCCTTGGTCAGCATTATTATCCCCTGCTATAACGGCAGCAAGACTATCCGCACCTGTCTTGACTCCGTACTTGCACAGACATATAAGAATCTGGAGATTATCACCGTGGATGACGGCTCCACCGATGATACTTCCGAAATCATACACCGGTATGAAGAAAAATTTGCAAAAGAGGGTATGACTCTCCGTTATATCTATCAGGAAAACAAAGGCTTGGGCGGAGCTATCAACACGGGACTTGCCAATTTCACCGGAGACTATCTTTGCTGGATAGACTGCGACGACTTCCTTATGGAGAAATCTGTTGAAATACGCCTTAATTTTCTCCTTGAAAATCCCGACTTCGGCTGTGTTTCCAGCAATGCAAACATCTACAACGACACCGATCTTAACACTCCGATTCGTAATGTTGCCGATGCCTGCAAAGCAACGAATAGTCACCCCAGACAATTCTTGCTGCTACTAAAAAGCAAAACTATCTTCTGCGCAGGCTGTCATATGATTCGCACCTCTGCTTTTCTCGAAACAAACCCCGACCGCAGAATATTTCCCGCACGACGCGGTCAGAACTGGCAGATGCTTATGCCTGTTTACTACAAGCACAAGAGAGGATATGTCGACGAACCTCTTTACGGATATATTATGTATCCCACCAGTATGTCTCTGGGTGACAGCACAAAGGAGAGCAAAATTTTCCGTTTTAACGAGCATCTGGAAATTATCACCAACACCCTGAACAAGATGATTATGCCTGAGAGTGACAGAAAACGATACCTGCGCATTTACAAGGGTTATTACTACCGACAGATGTACGGAGTGAATGCCGCAAACAAATGCTACAAGGAGGCACTCAAATACTTTGCACTTATGTTTCTTTACGGTGAACTGGCTCTCGAAGACCTTGCACAGATAGTCCGACAGCTGACAAACAAGTAACTCACACCGCCTGACACCTGGCTGCTGAATTCACTCAAAATATTATCACAAGTCACAAATAAGGGGCTGACCAAAATGGTCAGCCCCTTGCTTTATATCTTTTATTCTGTTTGTATCACTTTAATTATGACACTGAAACACCGATCTTAACCTTACCGTCGGAATAATTATAGGTAAAGGTATATACACCGTCCTGTGTAGCGTTCAATTTACAGTTGGTCTGCTCGGAAGTGGTAAAGGTCCAACCTGACTCACCGGGATCCATTGTGCCGGTATTTCCATACCAACTGCCATCAAAGAACTTGAACTCATAGGTACCCTTGGTAAGCTGATAGGAAATTCTGTATGTGCCGTTTTTCTCTACCATATACTCCAGACCTGAGTTACCCCAGTTATTGAAGGAGCCTCTGATAGCGTATGTACCGGTCTTGCTTCCGTCAATTGAGGTTGCATTATTTGTTGTACCTGTGGGGAGACCGCCAGCAGAAATAGTCACCTTTACATGGTTGGGGTTATTCTTCTTCATTGTGTTGAAGTCTGTGAAGGCTTTGTTGATAGCACTATATGCTTTATCAACATCAGAGGAATCCTTGTATTCCGCATAAGCTTTCTTAAGGTCCATATATGCATCGTATGAAGCATAATGACGCTCGTTGATGAGAGTTGTATCAACAGTGGAAACAAGAGTTGAAAGCTGTGCTGCTGTTGCACCTACTGCTACAATTTCTTTCTTTGCGACAGGGAATACTTCAAGAAGACCCGCAACAAACTTCTGGATAGCTGTTGCATCACGGACGTTTACTGCCTTGTCACCGCTGACATTTGCCTGTGTGAAGGCCTTGTCATCAAGTGTAATCATATCTGCTGCATACTTCTGGATAGTTGTTGCATCCTTGATGTTTACAACACCATTGAGGTCAGCGTCACCATAGAGGTACTCAACAGGCTCTGTCTCTGTGGGCTCTGTTTCGGTAGGCTCTGTCTCGATAGGCTCTGTCTCGATAGGATCAGTCTCGATGGGATCGGTCTCGATGGGATCAGTCTCGATAGGATCAGTCTCGATGGGATCGGTCTCGATGGGATCGGTCTCAATGGGATCAGTCTCAGTGGGCTTTGTGGGAGGATCATATTCATAAGTTGCTACATTCCACTTGTCTGTACCTGCTGAGGAACCCAGGCAGTAACAGGTGCCATCTGCAATCTGTGCCTTGGGAACATTGTTTGTACGGAGGTTGGTTGTGGGACCATCTACAAACTTGATGTAATCAATATCTGCGGGAACGTCAGCGGAATAAATAGCCTTGCCGTTTTCATCTGTTTCAACAAAGGTCATTCTTGTGCCGGGATATGCGCCCAGAGGCTCACCTGTTGCAGTGCCGCCCTCAACGCCATAGAAGCCGTAGATATATGCATCTGCCCAGGATTTTTCCTTAACAAAATATACTGTAACGGTTTCCTTGGGCTCTGTGGGTTTGGTGGGTAATGTCTCGATGTCTGAGCCATCTGTCACTGTGTAGCTACCCTCATACTCAGCCACAATATAAGAATCAATAGTCAGGTCGGCTGTCTGAGAAGAACCGTTATTGAATATGATCATATTGGGGTCGATTCCGCCGGGAAGCAGAGCGGTAAATGAACCGTCAGACTCCTTTGTCATAGCAGTTCCGGGCCATGCACCTGTATTCTGGTTTGTAGCAGAGTTCCATGAATAAGCATTAACTACTGCCCAGCTTGTGCAGCTGCCGCCTTCTTTTGTTTTGATAGTTGAAAGATTAACCTTAACTTTAAGGCCGCCAAGAACAACCTTACAGTTTGCAACGCTATATTCGCCTGATGTAACGAAACCTGTACCGCCGTTTACAAGGAACTGCATCTTTGTGAACTGGGTGGAAGCAGTTGCAACGTATGTGCCGTCAGTAGCCTTAGCCATTGTAACTTCCTTGTAGAGGTTTTTATCGTCAGCGCCATAAAGCTTAACCTTCACAGCGGTGGGATTCTCAGAAATAGCAGCTACATCAACAACTATCTGAACATTCTTGTAATCTACAACAGGCTTGTCGGGCATCTCGTTTTCCTTGAGTGTCTCGCCTGTATAGTCGATGAGGTATGTATGTGCGGGAAGAATCTCGTTCTTTACAAGATCAGTACCGTTGATAACAACGTGGTTCTTGTAAACATCCACAAAGTAACCCTGTGAGCTGTCAGCACTCTGGGGTCTGTCCAGTGTTCCGCTGGCATTTACTACTGTGGTAGAAGCGGTGGAAGGAACGTGAATAGAGTAAGCGGATGTTCCGTTCTCGTTATCAATGTTATAGTTTTCCTTGAAGTCAATGTGTGTATGACCGCTGAACCATACAATGTTTTTGTTTGCCTCAAGAAGCTCCTTGAATCTGTAAACCTGAGGATAAAGATCCTTGTTGATATTCATCAGTGCTTCGCCGTAGTGAGGAGATACCTTGTTGTCACCTGCGCCGTAGCCTTTGAAGGGAGCGTGCTCGTAGATAAAGATTTTCTTACCGTCATTCTTATACTTGTTAAGAAGACCTTCAAGCCAGTCGATCTGAGTCTTTGTGAAGTTGTCGGAAAGGCCGGAGTGGAATTCGTCATTAACAAGCTCAAGTGCCATATAGATGTGATGGTCACCGTTGGGAGCTGTTACTTCGTAGTAAAGTTCAGACTGCATTTTTCCCAGCTCTGTGCCGAGACCTGTTGCGAGCATGTATCGGTTAAGGTTGGCAGTGTGTGTAGAGTTGGGAATTGAGCCCTTTTCGTATGTTTCGTGGTTACCGTTTACCTCGTAAACGTGACCTGTGAAATCAGAGTTTGCAATAATGTTCAGGTAATCACTCCACTCACTTTCGGCACCGTAGTTTGTCTGGTCACCGCAAGTTGAGATAAACTCTGCACCTCTGGCCTCAGCCACGTTCAGAGCATTGAGCCAATGCTCCTTAGCGTAGGTGTAGTAGTTGTCCTTGTGAATGTGGATATCAGAGAGAGTCTGGAAGTTATAAATCTTCTCGGAGTCCTTTGCGACGAACTGCTTATCTGCAGGAATGTTGAAAACAGCAGCTGCAGAAGCAACTGTCTTGTTGGTGGTGCTCTTCACTGCGATGAGTTTTGTAGCATCTGCAGGGATAGCTGTGAACTCGTCAAACTCAAAATACTTGACTGAAGTATTGAGTGTAATGGTAGTGATAGGTGCATAACCGTCAAGGGCTTTTGTGTTGTTTGCCCAGTAGAGGTAATATGTACCGTAGTCTGCACTTGAGCCTGCTTTAAGTTCAACTCTGCCTTCTGCGTATCCGGCATTCTGATACTTAAAGTTGTATGTAATCTCAAGTCCGCCTGCAGCGCTGATGCCCGCAATGCCCAGAGTAGTCATGGACATAAGCATCAGAACAACAAGAACAGCCGAAATTACAGCTTTAACGTTCTTCTTAATTTTCATTAAAAATCCTCCTTTTTATTCTATCGGCACTACGCCTCAAGGTATAACCATACATATATAGGATATCACATCACAAGTAGGTTTTCAATTCACATTATTCATAGAATTTTTTTTGCGTATATGTGCAATTTTTCATTCAGTCCGATGTTTCATTTTCGCTGTCGGAAACAGAGCTCTCCTGCGAAAAATCTGTGGTCTCTCCGCTTTTGGCCGCATTTTCGGAAACAGTCTCAAAAGGAGCCTCAAACCCCGACTTTTTTCTGCGCTTTATTGCAACCGCGGTCATCACAAGTGCAAAGATAATTATGCCCGCCGCAGTAACGGCAACACCTGCTCGCAAACCTTTTGGCAAGAATTTAAGCTCGATTTCGTGTTCTCCCTCGGAAAGAGGAAATGCGACGAAGGTTTCCCCCACAGGAGTTATCTCCACCTCTTTGCCGTCCACAAAGGCAGAAAATCCCTCGTCATAGAGGACGCTTGTGGTAAAGAGTCCCGCCTTGTCAGAGTTTATTTTCCCTTTAAACCCTGTCTGTGTCCACTCTGTAACATCCAGAGTGTTTCGGGAAAGTTTCTCAAAGCCCGCCTCAAGCACATCTTCATCAAGCTTTATAAGATATGTCATGATGCGATTGTTCTTGTCATTTTCAAGGCCCATTTCCACTCTTACGGTGTCCCCTGCCTTAAGGAAGCCTACCGCGCCTGTACAGGCGTACTTCTGATTTATCACTACGGGGTTTTCAAAGTCCCCGTTAATATAGTGATTGACATTTTCGCCCTCGGAGGCATAGCAGAGTGAATAGTAAGAACCGTCCTCCTCAATGGTATAGTCCACATAGGCGGGAGCTATCTCATCCTCTGTTGCTTCTGCGGAATTCCCCCTGAGGTCAATATCATAATAATAATCATAACCCTCTCTTTTTACCGCCGGACTGCCATAGTCACCGTAGAGAGTTTTTGATGGTTTAAGAATCTCCAGCACATTTTCGTCAATTCCCGCAGCAAGAGAGAACAGGTCGTTTTGCCCGTCCACAGGCAAATATACAGTTTTGTGCAGTTCGTATGTAAGCAGTCCATCCTCTGCCATATATCCCATAGGGAGCGCATATTTGTTTTCGTAGAGGATACACTCATCGGTAGTTGCTACCACCTGTCTGAATGCTGTGTCCGATGCGGTTTTTCCGTCTCTCGCCATGAGATATCTTATTCCAAGGAACATATCCGCAACCGGGGTGTTTTCAAGGTACACATAGCGGTTATTCGACTTGGATGCCGCCAGACCGAATTCCGAAAAGAAATCTGCATAGGAGGAGTCCGCCATAGAGTTGAATGTGGAAATTCCAAAAACAGAATAAAGCGCTCCGTCATTGAAAGTAAAGGTTTCCGTAAACTCTGTGCGGTACATATCTTCTCCACTTTTTTCAAGAGCAATTTCATAGAGTTCCTCTACCTCTGTTGCATTCATCGGGAAGTCATCGTTCTTTGTATAACCCACAACTCTCACACAATAGAATGCAGTCAGCGACGCCTCTCCTATCACCAAAAGGCACAGAACCAAAGACAATACGCCGTAAGAAATCCTGCGTTTTCTGTAAAGCACAAAAAGAACAATTATTGCAACAACTGCGGCAGCCGTAACAAGCACGGAAATCTTCCTCTGCAAGAAGAAGGCGGTAGCAAGATACAAAGTCATAGCCCCTGTGCCAAAAATAAAGGTTTTCTTCGAAAAACTGTCCATAAGGGTAAATGCCCTGTATGCAAGTGTAATCAGCAAAAACGAAAAAAGAAAACTGAACCGATAATAAACCATAGCCGGGGTATTCATTCCGTGCCAGATATAATTAAGCTGATTTACAACAAAACTGAGCAGCAGGAAGCCGAGGAAAGAAACGCTGATTATTTTTTCCTTGAGTTTCACTTTCTTTGTAAAAAGATAGAAGGCAAACAGAACTATGGAGAGCACACCGCAGGCAATATTGGGAAGACCCTTGTCCATTTTGACAGGTCTTGTGTATGCCAGCAGGTTTGTGGCGGTTCTGACTATTGCCATAAGAGTGTTTTTTATATTGTGTACGGTATATCCGTAAGCATAGTTGATAGTATATTCCGTGGGGAATCCGCTTACATCGCTGGCGCTGTCGGAAGCAGAAAGTGCCATATAAGCAGGTACTGTAAGAAACGCCGTCAGCATAAACGCAATGAATGTAAGACCCAGCATTCTGCCTGCATCGGAGAAACTCTTTTTCAGTCCTCTGAAATTCACCAGAGTGTAGCAGATGCTGAAAAGCAGCACAAACAGACAGACCATATATCCGATATAGAAGTTGAATAATACGGAAAGAGCAAGGGATATAATATAGAGAGAGTACTTTCTGTCTCGCAGCACCGACACCACCCCTGCAATTACAAGAGGCAGTATTGCCACGGTATCAAGCCACATCATATTCCAGTAATAGCCCATAATATACGCACAGAAAGCATACAGAAGTCCAAAGGTAACTATGGAAAGTTCGTTCTTTTTAAAGGCTTTTCTGAGAAATATTGCCATACTTCCGCCTGCTACGCCGATGCGGAACACAACAGTCAGCATCATAAAGACTTCAAGCCAGTGTCCCTCTGAAGGTACGAAATACGAAAGCAGATACAAGGGGCTTCCGATGTAGTTGGCAATTACTCCCAGGAAGTTGACACCGCCGCCCACATTCCACGAGTAAAACACAGACACCCCTTCTTTGAGCATCCGCTGATACTCCACAAGGAAGGGATAGTACTGATGCCACGCATCAGAGACCATTACCATCCTGTTCCCGAAAGGTGCATATCTGTTCACCGCAAAAACAGCAAGCATAATCGCCGCAGGAATCAGAAACGCAAGAACAACATATCTGTTATCTGAAACAAATCTCCCGAGTCCTCTTTTTGATGGGGATTTTTCTGGCATTCCCATTGCAACCACCTCCGTCTGTTAATATATAATCAATTATATATTCTATACAATATACAATCAAAAGTCAAAGAATGTCACATAAACAACAAATATTTTATTGACCTTGGCCTTCCGGGTGATATAATTAAATAGAAAGAACTCGACACCATACCGAAAAGGAGAATATAAATATGAAAAAGACCATACTGAGAGATTACGCCAAGCTCCTCGCCCTTAAAGGTGCCAATGTGCAAAAGGGTCAGGAGGTTATGATTTTCGCAGAGCTTGACCAGCCTGAATTCATCAGGATTCTTGTGGAGGAATGCTACAAGGCAGGTGCCTCAAAAGTTTCCGTGGAGTGGAGCTATCAGCCTCTGACCAAACTTCACGTCCGCTATCAGAAAGAAAAAGTACTTTCCAAAGTGGAAGAGTGGGAAATCGCAAAAATCAAACACAGGGTTGACACTCTCCCCGCCCTTATCTATGTTGAGAGCGAAGACCCCGACGGTCTCAAGGGCGTAAATCAGAAGAAACTTTCAAAATGCAGCGGCATCCGTCGCGGTGTATTCAAGCCCTACCGCGATATGATGGACAACAAGTATCAGTGGTGCATTGCTGCGGCACCCTCCAAGGCCTGGGCAAAAAAAGTATTTCCCAATGAGCGCACCTCTACTGCTGTGGAGAAACTCTGGGAGGCAATTCTCCACACCTCCAGAGCCGAAGGCGACGGCATCAGAAACTGGGAGGAACACAACCAAGACCTTAAGAGACGCTATGAATATCTCAACTCCCTGGGCATCACAGAACTCCACTACAAATCCGCAAACGGCACCGACCTGAGAGTAGGTCTGCTTCCCGAAAGCCGATTTATGGGAGGAAGCGACACACTTCTCGGAAGTGATGTGGAGTACAATGCCAACATTCCCTCCGAGGAAGTTTTCACCGCTCCCGACAGAAACCGTGCCGACGGCGTTGTGTACGCCTCTATGCCCCTCTCATATCAGGGTTCTCTCATCGAAAACTTCTGGTTCAGACTGGAAAATGGCAAAATTGTAGAAGCCCACGCAGAGAAAGGCGAAGAACTCCTGAACTCTATTCTCGACACCGATGAAGGCGCCAGATATCTGGGCGAATGCGCTCTTGTGCCCTATGACTCCCCCATCAGAAACTCCGGCATTCTTTTCTACAACACCCTTTTCGACGAAAATGCCGCTTGTCACTTTGCCTTCGGTGAAGGTTACACAAGTTGCATCGAAGGTTTCGAAAACCGCACACTTGAAGAAATGAGAGAAATGGGTCTTAACGACAGCCTTGTCCACGTTGATTTTATGATAGGCACCGCTGACCTCTCCATTACCGCTAAAACTGCCGACGGCAAGGAAGTTCCCATATTCACAAACGGCAACTGGGCATTCTGATCATTCCCATAAAAAAAGCAAAGAGTTGCACTCAACAGATGAGTGCAACTCTTTTTTATTGATTTATTCAAGCAGTGCCTTAATCTCCTTAATGTATTCAATTCCTGCCTCATAGCCTTTGTAGTAGGCATCCTCAAAGCCCTTGAAGGTATACTGGGACATATCCCCCAGCTCCGGCTGAATAAGCACATCAGGGGTTTCTTCCTTGGTTTTGAAGTTTATTCCGTCCTTGTCAAGAAGCTCAAAGGCTCTCTCCAGAACGTCTATCATATATTTATATTCGGTGCGGTTATTATCCTTGGGGTAAACATCCACCGCCACAACCACATCAGGCTCCATATCTCTCACAGCGGATACAGGCAGACGTCTGAGCACGCCGCCGTCAATGTACTGCACTCCGGCTATGGTAACGGGCTCAAATACCGCAGGCAGACAGGAACTTGCGGCAACTGCTTTGGCGGTGTCGTATCTGCCCTCAAAAATTTTGAGTTCACCCTTAATCAGATCTGTGGCAACAGGGCGGAAAGGTTTTTCCAAATCGCAGATACGCTTGTTGCCTATAACGCTCCTGAGTTTTGTTACCATTCTGTCAGGAGAGAAAAGTCCCTGACCCGCGATTACGGGGATAGGGTCCACAAGGTCGTTCTTTTTGAGTTTCATTATCTCTGCGAAAATATCCTCGGGTGACATTCCCGCACAGTAGCACGCTCCCACTATGGCTCCCGCCGAACAACCCGACACACAGCAGGGCACCACCGAATTCTCCTCGAAAGCCTGCAGAAGTCCTATATGCGCAATTCCTCTGGCACCGCCTGCACCCAGCACGAGGCCCAGTTTTTTCTTCATAATTTTCATCTCCGTCACAGGGCATCCGCCCTGAATATCTGTGATAATTATATGGCTTTAATGTTTTTGCGTCAATAATTCTTTGTCGAATTATATTTATTGACAATATTTTTCCGCAAATTTATAATATACTTGAAAAAACAAACTTCATCAACAAATTATCAGGTGAGTGATAAGTATGAAAAGAATAGTATCATTTTTACTTGTCGTTATTATCCTTTGCTCCATAGGCTTGGTGAGCGCTTCGGCAGAGGATAGAAAGTTCCCGCAGATGTTTTTTGACCGTTTGGCTCAACATGAAGATACAGATGTTTTGTCTGTGTGGATTGAGGTTTACACAGGTATTAAGATAATGAATAAATGGGAATATTTCTGGCGTAATGATATCAATATGTCTCGTTTTCAAGATGATAGTAAATATGCAAATGCAGTCATTGAAGACTATAAAACCTACTGTGCGGAAACCGAAAACCAAATAGTAAATAAGCTTAAGGACTTTTACTATAATGAGTTTGGTGCTGTTGATGGTGCTTTTGTAGGCTTTAATGGTGCAGCAGGTACTATTGGTACAAAACTGACAGTTGTTGACATAAAGAGGCTTGAATCTTATGACAA
Organism: Ruminococcus sp.; assembly: GCA_045654185.1. Classification (GTDB taxonomy): domain Bacteria; phylum Bacillota; class Clostridia; order Oscillospirales; family Acutalibacteraceae; genus Ruminococcoides. Next base: position 81,747 of record JAZOMY010000014.1, on the reverse strand, counting down.
GGTTCTTGGTGTTAATATACTCAGAACAGGCGGATATGATGCTTCTTTCAACGCACAGCCCGTTGAATTTGCCACCGAGATTTATAACACAGAATATTTGGGTAATACTTCTGACGAAGCTGTTCCGGTAGAGTGTTATTTTGGAATGGATGGATTGTACGTCTTGTTCAGAGGCGGACAGGTTAAGTCTCAGGAATATAGTGAAGAAATAATAGATGATTTTCTTATTATCGGTTCAGAGTATACTCATAGCGATGATAATCCTACGGGATTTTTTGCGGTTACAGAGAGTGGTGTCATTCGTACTCTCAAAGAAGGCTTTGAACTGAATGTTCTTCATATAGATACTGTGGCAACGGAGCTTCCTTTTGTGTATGTTATCGGGGATGCGGATTATGATCTTGAGATTACAGTCAAGGATGCCACAATGATACAGAAAATTCTTGCGGGTCTTGAAGAATACAAAAGTGTTGTTTGTGTATCCCGACCCGAGGACAAAGACCGCGATGGCATGGTTACAATCAAAGATGCAACAGCAATTCAAAAGCATATAGTCGGACTTGATTGATAATTCAGATTTTATGATGATACTTATAAAAAACAAACTTTTTAACAAATTATATAGGAGAGTGTTAATTATGAAAAAAATTTCAAAACGTCTTATCGCCTCTTGCCTTGCGCTTCTGCTTGCCTTACTTTCTTTTGCAGGCATTGCCGCAGCAGATGTAAAACCTGTGAAGGCAATCTTTATGGGAGACTCCATTGCCACAGGCTACGGACTGGAAAACATTGAAGACAGTTACTTCTATCAGGTTTCCCACGAGAAGAACTATCATGCCCTCAACTATGCCGTAGACGGCCACAAGAGCACCGACCTTCTCTCCAGGCTCAAGTCAAGCGACCCTATGCGCGAGGATATCAGAACCTCTGATGTACTCTTTATCTCCATCGGCGGCAACGACCTCATCGGACTTTTCCTGGGAGCCTCTACCACCCAGCTTATGGACATTCTCTCAAAGGGCGGCGAATCTGCATATGTCAAAACCGCTATCAATATGATGACCAACAATCTGAATGCTATTGTAAGTGAAATCCGCGGTCTGAATGCTGACTGCACCATTATTTTCCAGACACAGTACAACCCCCTCTATGCACACCCCTCATATAAGGCATTTGCGGACAAGGTGGATAACTTCTCACCCCTGTTCAACAACCTTTTCTATTCACTTGCAGAAAAGAACGAGAATGTATATGTTGCCGATGTATACACCGCTTTCGACAATTACTACGATACACAGAAGAGCTACGACATAATTCAGTCTGACGGCATCCATCCCTCAGTAAAGGGTCACGCCCTCATCAGGGACGTGCTTCTCCAAAAGGTTACCGAGCTTGAAGAAGCAGATGTTATCCCCACAACTCCCACACTCCCCGAGACCAGACACTATCTGCTGGGTGACTGTGACGGCAACGCAAAGGTAAATATTCTCGATGCCACCACCATTCAGAAAAACCTTGCAGGTCTGGGAGATTTTGACGAAGTCGGCAAACTTTGTGCAGATGCTAATCTGGACGGCAGTGTCAACGTCAAGGACGTCACCGCCATTCAGAAGTATCTGGCAGGACTCACTCCCGACTCCCTGATAGACAGTCTCATTGAATACTGATACCATTACCAGACATAGCTTCAGACAGATAAATATTTTAATAAAGGATGATTTTATGTTTATACTTTGTCTTTTAGTTTTGCCTTTTGCTATATTATATGAATTATGCAAGATGACAAAATAAATTAAAATTTATCAGCAGAAAGTCCAAAAGAAACCGCCGCTTTCAGGTAAAGCGGCGGTATTTTTTTGATTTTTAACTTATTAAAAGCATCATCAGCGGCATTGTCACCACCGAGAGTATGGTGCCCAGAAGCACCGTGCCTGCGGCGGTCTCCTGACCTTCACCACAGAGTTCGGCAAAATTCAGCACGTTGCTTGCCACGGGGCAGGCAAAGAGCACAAAGGTGAGTTGCTTTATAAAATCATCCACGGGCAAAAAGAAAAGCAAACACAGTATCGCAAAGGGTACTGCTACCTGCTTTATTGCCACCGCAAGATACTGCATGGGACTGCCGAAGACTACTTTAAACTTTGTAGCACCCAGTCTCATTCCAAGTATCAGCATACACAGTGCTGTTGCAAATTTGCCCACCACCGACATCGCTTCAAAGAGAAGCGACGGGAGTTTCAGGGAAAAGGCAAAGAGCAGAAATGCCGCGAAGAACGAAACCGTGGCAGGATTCAAAAACACCTGACGGGGTTTTATATATTTCTTGTCCTTTGTGACAATCGCCATCACAACCGTCCAGGAGATAAGGTTGAGGGCAAAGGAGAATACCATGCAGTAAAGAGCCGCGTCACTTCTCTCGGGGAAAAGTTTCTCCGCTACGGGAACTCCGAAGAAGCCGCAGTTGGCAAGAATTACCGAGATATTAAAAATCCTGAGGCTCACATTCTCTGCACTCTTTTTTCTGAGAAAGAAGTAAAAAAGCATCAGTATTCCCAACTGTCCCACCAGAGAGATGATGAATATCACTCCCATATTAACCAGCACAGAAGGAGAGAAATCCGCCTTGTCAAAGGAATAGAAAGTAAGCGCCGGCTGGCAGACATAGAGAAGGAGCTTTGCAAAGCCGGGAATTACATCCGCTTTCACAAGTTTTGACTTAATCAGCAGAAACCCGGGCAGAGCGTATAAAAGAAGCATAGCCACCATTGTGGCAGTAGTCACAAACATAAATAATCACCGAAACACAATAAGGATTTTACTCAAAAACAAGTTCTACGGGACAATGGTCGGAGCCGAAGATTTCGGGGTGTATGGAGGCTCCTTTTATTCTCTCTTTGAGAGCTCCTGAAGCTACAAAGTAGTCAATACGCCAGCCTGCATTCTTCTCTCTGGCTTTGAAGCGGTAGCTCCACCAGGAGTACGCCCCCTCCAAGTCGGGGTAAAACATTCTGAAGGTGTCAATGAAGCCTTCCTCCACAAGTCTTGAAAAGCATCCTCTCTCCTCGTCGGTGAAACCTGCGTTCTTTCTGTTGGTCTTGGGGTTCTTAAGGTCTATTTCCTTGTGGGCAACATTGAGGTCACCGCAGAAGATAACGGGCTTCTTTTCCTCAAGCTTCTTCAGATATCCGAGGAAATCCGCTTCCCACTGCATACGGTAGGAAAGCCTCCGCAGTTCATCCTGGGAATTGGGCACATAAACGGTGATGAAATAGAAATCCTCATACTCCAGAGTTATGAGTCTTCCCTCTTTGTCGTGTTCCTCAATACCCATTCCGTATGTAACGGAAAGAGGCTGGTGCTTTGTGAAAATCGCAGTACCCGAATAGCCTTTTTTCTCGGCATAGTTCCAGTATGAGTAGTAGCCTTCGGGGGCAAAATCTATCTGCCCCTCCTGAAGCTTGGTCTCCTGCAAGCAGAAGAAGTCCGCATCAAGAGTATCGAAAATCCCCTTGAAATCCTTATTCATACAGGCTCTGAGGCCGTTGACGTTCCAAGATATAAATTTCATAAATTTCTCCTTACATATCGGAATATGCACTGTAAAGCTCTCTGTATATTCCGCCTTTTTCCATAAGTTCGCGGTGATTGCCTTCCTCGGCAATACCGTCCTTTGTAATGACGAAAATTCTGTCAGCATTCTTGATGGTGGTGAGTCTGTGGGCAACGGTTATGGTCGTTCTGCCCTCGGAGAGTTTCCTAAGGCTCTTCTGAACTATGAACTCCGACTCATTGTCAAGGGCAGAGGTTGCCTCATCCAGAAGCAGTATGGGAGGATTTTTGAGAAATACTCTGGCAATGGAAATTCTCTGTTTCTGTCCGCCTGAGAGTTTTACTCCCCGCTCGCCCACATAAGTATCAAAACCGTCAGGGAGCTCCATAATAAAATCATAAGCACCCGCAAGTTTTGCCGCTTCGATTATCTCAGACTTCGAAGCACCCGGTGCGCCGTATTCGATATTGTCAAAGACACTTCCCGAGAAAAGATAAACATCCTGCTGAACAACGCCGATATTCTCTCGGAGTGACTTGAGGGTGACGTCCCTGATGTCTTTTCCGTCAATTATAACCTTGCCGCTGTCAACCTCGTAAAATCTGGGGATAAGGGAGCAGATTGTGGTTTTTCCGCCGCCCGAGGGGCCTACAAGCGCCACACTCTCCCCCTCTTTGATTTTGAAATTCACATTGCAGAGTACGTCTTCGTTTTCTTCCGAATAGCGGAAGGTAACATCGGAAAACTCAATTTCACCTTTGATGCCCTTTAACTCCTCGGCGTTTTCCTTGTCGGTGATTTCGGGCTTGGTGTCGATTATCTCAAAAAACCTGTCAACGCCGGTCATACCGCGCTGGAACTGCTCGGCAAATTCAACGATTTTTCTGATAGTTGCAAAGAGGGTTGTGACATACAGAAGATATGCAACAAAGTCGGAGGAGGATATCCACTCTCTGAGCATAAAGAGGGCACCTGCCACCACAACCACGATATACATAAAGCCCTCAAAGAAGCGGGTGGAAGCCTGAAAGCCTCCCATATATCTGTAATTCTTCGCCTTGATACTAAGGAACCGGCTGTTGCCGTCCTCGAACTTTTTCTCTTCAACATTCTCGTTGGCAAAGGAGCGCACAACGCGGACTCCCAGGAGGCTGTCCTCCACAGCAGCGTTGAGCTCGCCCAGTTCTTTTCGCTGGTTACGGAAGCCCTCTCTCATACGTTTGTTGAAGAAGTAGAGGATAAAGAACATAGGGGGTATTACTGCAAAAACAATGAGGGTAAGGGGCACATTCATTGTGCAGAGAATTATGAAGGATGCCACAATTTTGATGCCTGCTATAAAAAACTCCTCGGGACAATGATGTGCAAACTCCGTTACATCAAAGAGGTCGGAGGTAATACGGGACATCAGGGTGCCCACCTTGGTGTTGTCGTAGAATTTATAAGGCAGAAGCTGGAGGTGGGCAAAGAGGTCACGACGCATATCGGTTTCGATTTTCGCACCCATAACGTGACCGTTGTTTGCCATATAATAATACGCCGCCGCATCAATAATGCGAAGCAGAAGATATGAAGCACCCAGTATCAGCACAAAATTCACGGTAAGTTCAGCACCGGTGCCCCCTGCTCTCATAGTTATCTCCCTGACAATAAGGGGCAGGAGAAGTTCACACACGGTGGTAAGCGCCGCACAGAGCAAATCCCGCGTCATTATTCCTCTGTATCTTTTGTAGTAAGGCATAAACCGTATCAGGTTCGGTGCCTTGGTTTTTTTATTTTCTTTATTCTTTCTCATTGGTTTCCTCTTGTCTGTCTGAATCTGTTTTTTGTTTTTCCATTTTTTCTTTATTCTTAAGATTTATTTTTTCTACTATCTTTCTGGAGAGCCAGATACTCAGCACCAGAAGTCCCGCCAGCGCAAGGAAGCCGATTCCTATCAGCACTGCACCTCCGACAAAAAAGAATATGGCAAGCACCACTGACACCACAGCCAGCGCAACTGTATACACATCCATAGACTCGTCACTGCGAAGACCAAGACCTGTGTCAACAACATTAAACTTATCCACATGATGTGACGGTTTTTGTTTTTTCTGTTCTTTATCTTTATTGCTCATATCTTTCTAACCTTTCAAAAACACATATATTATATGTTACTACTTTACAGGCGGAATTTCAATACCCCCAAAACAGTAAAGCCCCTGCAAAATGCAGGGACTTTACATATTATCTGTATATTATTCTGCTATATTTTCCCGTGTGACAACACTGCCGTCGGGAGCAATTTCCATTATCGTATCGCAATAGCTGAGCATTGATTTGCGGTGGGTTATGATAAAGCAGGTGGAGTTACCTTCCTTTATAACCCTCTCAAAAATTCTCCGCTCGGTTTCTTCGTCCAGCGCAGAGGTTGCCTCGTCGAAAATAAGCACGGGGCATTTTCTCAGAAGAGCCCTTGCAATGGCAATTCGCTGCGCCTGACCCTCGGAGAGACCGCCTGCTTTTTCCGAAACTGCGGTATCAAGTCCCGAAGGAATCTTTCTGAGGAAATCCTCTGCATCCGCAAGATAGAGAGCGTGCCACATTTCCTCATCGGTGGCATTCTCCGAAGCAAGCAAAAGATTACTGCGGACCGTACCTGACATCAGGGTGTTGCCCTGAGGCACATAGGACACAAAGCGCCTCGTCAAAACAGAGGCAGGCTCTGCATTGCCCTGGTCGGTGATATACTCTATCTTTCCGCTGTCAGGGGTAACAAGACTCAGAAGCAGGCGGATGAATGTGGTTTTTCCTGCTCCCGAAGGACCCACAACGCCGACGCGGCTATGAGGTTTAATGGTGGCATTAACGTCACGAAGAATCTCTCTGTCCTCGTAGGAGAATGTGAGGTTCTCAACTTTCAGTCCCACAGCAGAGGGAATCTCTCCCTCTTCGCTATATTCCTCACTGCCGATATCGGTAATGGCGCGGATTCTCTTTGCCGCTACCACGGCAGAAAAGCCCTGAGGGATTATTGTACCCATATTGCTTATTGTACTCTGAAGTATTCCCACAAGGGAAAGAAAGAGGGTCATTGTGCCGTAGGTGTAGCTGTCGTCGCCCTTGGAGAGTCTGTATGCGCACCAGCTGAAAGCCGCAATGTAGCCCAATTTATATATAACCTTCAGCACAACGCTCATCCACGAGCTGAGTCGGGCACTGTTCATAACAAGTCCGAGGCGTCTTTGGCGAAGTGTGCTGAAGTACTCGTTGTTTCTGTCTTCTGCGCGGAAGGTTTTTATTACGGGGAGATTTGAGAGAGTCTCCTGAAAAAAGGAGTAATACTCGGACTCCGACTCTCGAAGCGCTTTCTGATATTTTACAAATTTACGGCGGAAAACCGTTGCCGCAAGCATTCCCAAAGGGCCCACCACAAGGCCGATAAACGCCATAACAGGGTCGCTTACGAGAAGTATCGAGAGCACCACTATAAACTCAATAAAAGCAACAACCACCGTGGGAATTATGGTGATAATGGCTCCTGACACTGTGGAAATATCCCCTGTAAGCCTTGAGAGTATGTCAGCACTATGGAATTTGCTTATATCAAACCAGCGGCTTCGCTGGACCCTGTCAAACATCTCGCCGCGGATAGCAAAGGCATACTTCTCGCCTACATAGCTTGTAAACAGAGTCGTGACAAAGGAAAAGCCAATGGTCAGCAGTGTGGTTACCGCCATAACAATTATGTAGTACCAGAACACCTCTGCATCAAACTGACTCGCTGCGTCCACCACAAATTTTCCCGCAAAGGAAGATATGAGTGTCAGCACCATTGCTGCAAAGTTTATGAGCAGAAAACCCACAATGTAGCGATAGAACCCCTTACTCTGTCTCACAAGCCAAAAAAGATGTCCCCTGTTATTCTTAAAATCGCGGATGAGATTTATTCTTTTTTTCGTTTCTTTCGGCATATAATCATTCCGTTTCCCGAAAAATTGCTCTTTTCTTAAAATTATATCACAATATAAGATTATAGCAATAATATTTTGCAAAACAAAAGAGGGCATCCCAAAAGACACCCTCAAATCAATTATTGCTGTTTCATAAATTCCTGAGACTGTGCATTTTCGCCCTTTGCACTTACGCGGAGAATGGCTTTGCCCTGTTCAAGATAAATCTCCTGCTGCGAAGGAGTGAGTGAACGGAAAACTCTGAGTATATCGTCCTCGGCGTGAGAATTTGTCCTGCCCGAACGAAAATCCAGAAGATAATCCACCGACACGTCAAAATATGTGGCAAGCCGTCTGAGCGTATCGAAATCAGGCTCGCTGGTACCCTGCACGTAACCGCCAAGGGTAGACACAGCAATATGAAGGTCTCCTGCCAATTTTTTCTGGGTAATACCCCTCTCCTCAATGAGAAGTCTCAGAATATCCGAAAAAGTCATAAAATCAACTCCGATATAATTGTAAACAAAAGCCGCTGTTCTGTCTTCAGATAACGAGTTATTCGTACCAGATACGAGTATGTGATTTTGAAGAAATCCTCGCTATACGTTCAGATGTTATTCTTCTTTGCAGAAATCAAAGAACATCTCCCCACAGGAGCGGGACATCTCAATGCTGAAATCGGAATTATACTTCCGCTTGCAGAATTTGTCTATATATTCTGAGATTGCCTCCTCAGAGATATTCTGACGCACTCTCAGCATTTCTTCCATTCTGTCGGCTTTTTCTCTCTGATAGCCATTTGTATGCACAATGTCATTTATATCAAATCTGCGGGGCTTTTCACGATTTTTTTGTTGTTCTGTGGGATACCCCATTACAAGCATACACACAGGGACAACATACCGAGGCAGAGACAAAAGTTCTCTATGCTCTTCAAAGCGCTCGGTGATATCTCCAATATAGCAGGAGCCCACACCCAGACTCTCCGCCGCCACTACGGCATTCTGTGCCGCGATGAGTGCATCCGCCGTTGCAAGGCTCAGGTCACCCCAGGAGGGCTTTCTCACATTTTCGCTATGGCGGCAGAATGCGTGGTACCAGCGGTAATAATCCGCACAGAACACAAGCACCAAGGGCGCCTTTGCGATAAAAGGCTGATTGTCACAGGTAATCGCCAGGGTATCTTTGGTTTTCTGCCCGGTGATATCAATTATGGTATAAAGCGTCATATTTCCCGCCGAGGGAGCCTCAAGGGCAGCATTCAGTATCTCCGCCTTATGAGATGCCTCAATAGGTTTCTCTTCAAACGCTCTTACGGATTTTCTCTCCTTTAAGGACCTGATTATCTCGTTCACAAAAATCACCCTTTCAAAGTCATCCCTTATATTGTAGCATAATATATTCAGGTTTTCCACCCTTAATCAATGGTGATGATGGTGATGATGACCCTGTGCCGAAGAAGCACTTATGGTACACAGACGATATGCGCAGCTGTCACCCGGGTCTTCTGTCTCGATGGTTACGTGATGCACGCCGAGATTCAAAAGGCTCTCCCGTACGTCATCTTTGAGTTTCTCATTACTGCCATCATCCACAACGTGAAGTGTGGCACAGATATTTTCGGGAGTGATACTCCAGAGGTGGATGTGGTGCACATCGCTGACACCACCGCAGGAAAGAACGCCCTCTCGGACTTTATCAACGCTGATGCCCTTAGGCGCACGCACTAGAAAAATCTCGCCGATTTCAAGAAGATTTCTCAAGACTCTGTAAATCATATAAAGGGAAACGCCTATGCTCATAACAGGGTCGATAAACCACAGGCCTGTAAACTTCATAATCAAAGCGCCCAGAAGCACCACAACCCAGCCTGACACGTCTTCAAGCATGTGGAGGTTGATTGCCTTCTGGTTGAGGCTCTCACCCTTTGATGTGACAATAGTTGCCACAAGGTTTGCAGCAATTCCTATCACAGAAAAAATTATCATAAGGCCTGCATCTGCCTCTACGGGATTCAAAAGGCGCTTAACCGCACCCGATATTACAAGCACCGAGCCTGTAAGCAATACTGCATAAGTTATCAGTGCACCCATGACAGAATATCTGCCCCTGCCGTAGGTGTAAACATCATCGGGGGATTTCTTGCTCACACGCTCCAGAATCCAGGAGATGCCGATAGACAGCGCATCACCCATATCGTGGAGTGCATCAGAGGAAATGGCAACACTCGCAGAAAGAAAACCTCCGATAAACTCAAACACGGCAAAGCCAAAATTAAGCAGAAAAGCTATCAGGATTTTTGTGTCACTGCCATGTGAATTGTCGTGTGAATGAGCACTGACGACATCCTCGCCACAAGTTGCTTCAAAGCCCTTCGCATCAGCTGCCAAGGGACACTCAGGATTTAAATTATTCTTCTGTTTCTTCATAACTACCTCCATAATATATTAATATGAATTAATGTTTTCAGAGAATTCCTCCGAAGTAAGCAGCCTTCTCAAAGCGCTTTTTTTCCATAAGCAGAACACTCCGGAAAACACGCCAAAAGAACACTTTCCACATCGGCTTCTCTCTTTTGCATACCCATAGGGGTATATGTATATTAACATCCGTTTTCTCATTTGTCAATAGTTATGCGATAATTTTATTTTCCGAAGGGCGGCTGAAACATACCCGGATGTTTACAACAAGTGTCCCTCCTTTGCTCCCGCTTTATGAATTAACTCTTGTAAACCTTGGAAAAATCCGTATAATTATACTATATTAAACTGCGAGGGTATGAATATGAACAAAATTAAGACCTTTTTGCGCAGAGTTGCCTCCGGCAGCTTCAAGCGCTTTTTCAGAAATCTCAATCTTGTCCACAAGGAGTCGGGCAGAAATCGCATAATTCTCTTCTTCGATATGGTGTATTCCATGTTCCGCTACGGAGTGGGATATCTTGATTATATGACCTTCGGCTATGCCTTTATAGGAAAGGAAAAGCGTCTCACCTTTATGACTATGGACGACAACATCCAGATGTCCAGAAGACTTAATCAGAAAGAGGCTCACGAAGTTTTTGAGGACAAGCTTACTTTCAGCCGCACTTTCGGTGAATTTATGGGCAGAGATTTTGTGGATTTGCAGGAAGGTTTTGAGAAATTCCGCGAATTCACAGAGGGCAAGGATGCTTTCTTTGCAAAGCAGCCTGTGTCCTTCGGTGGTCTGGGAGTTAAGAAGGTGACCCTCGGCGAGGGAAATCCCGAGGAAATTTACAACGAGCTTATGGAGGCTAAAATGTTCCTCGCCGAAGAAGCTATTACTCAGCACGAGGAAATGAACCGTCTCTGCAGCCGCTCCGTCAACACTATAAGAATTGCGACTATTCTCAGCGACAAGGGCAACCCCCACCTCATCTATGCGCTCATCCGAATCGGCAGCGGCAAGAATGACGTGGACAATGTCACCAGCGGCGGTATGTATACCCTCCTCTCTCCCGAGGGCGAGATTACTCATCCCACATTCTGCGACAAGACCGTCTCCTACTACACCGAGCATCCTGTAAGCGGTGTGCCTTTCATCGGCTTCAAGGTACCCTACTTCAAAGAGGCAGTAGAGATGTGCTTCAAAGCCGCCCTCGTTGAGCCCCGCATCCGATATGTAGGCTGGGATGTGGCAATTACCCCCACAGGCCCCGTTATGGTTGAGGGCAACAGCCTCCCCGGCTACGATATGTGCCAGAATCACCGCTTCCACGATGACGGCTGCGGTATCAAGGCGGCTTTTGAGCACGCAATAAATAATTAACTCATAAAAATTACTCCCGAGGCACACAAATGCTCTCGGGAGTTTCTTTTAGTATGATATTCTCAACCCATATTTGAAAAACGTTCCATTGCTTTCGCAAAGTTGTCGATGGTCTTGTCTGCGTCTCCGTGCTCAATGCCGTCGCGGACGCAATGGCGGATATGTCCCTCCAGCACCACCTGACCGCACTTGTGCAGTGCCGACTTGGCAGCATTAATCTGGGAGAGAACATCCTCGCAGGGGACATCCTCGTCTATCATTCTGTCTATTGCCTGCACCTGGCCGATTATTCGTCTGAGTCTCTTGTGCAGGGCATCGTTGTCTATACATTTTGACATAACAATAACCTCCTTTATATACTCCACGGGGTATAGGTATATGATACAAACTTTACTCTCACTTGTCAACAAAAAAGAGCTGACCGCATTAACAGTCAGCTCCTTAATTAATATTGTCAGTTCACCTTGTGCTCGGTGAGGACTTCCTCATCCGCACCGAAATACCAGTTATCTCTGTTGTGGATGTCATCCTTGACACTTGCCCAGCGGGATGCGTTGTACTGGTTGCCGTGGTTTTTGCTTACATTGTGGTCATTGGAGAGAATCACGCACTGCTCGTGGGCGGTTTTCTCGTCGCTGTTGATTTCCTTTCCTGTGAAGGGATTCACGGGATTATCAATAAGACCGTCTGTTACAATAGTGGGCACATCGGCATTAGTCATAAACTCATCACTAACGTTAAAGCCTGTGCTGCCGAAATCCTTCACAAGGAGAAGGGGGAAGTAGAATTCTGCATTCTCGTGGATATCTCTGGTCTCGCCGAAAATCAGATTCTCGTCGTGGAAGAGAGAGTATCCGTGGTCGGAAACGATTATAATCTTGGTGTTGTCATATACATCGTTATCCTTGAGGTACTGAAGCCACTCGCCGATTCTCAGGAGAACCGCCATATTGGTCTGATAGGAAGCCATCTGCTTCTTATCTTCCATAATGAGGGTCTTGCCGTCTACCGTATATCTGTCGGCGTGCTCTTCCTCGTACTTTGTATTATCAACCTCTGCCGCAGGTACATACTCAGGCTCCTGCATATACATAATCTCGTGGCTGGCCTCGTTGTTCATAAACAGATAGGTGTTGCTGTCGCCTTCCACAATATTTGTCATATCGTCAAGGTTCAGCAGAACCTGATACCAGTCGGTGAAAGATTTCTTAAATCCTGTGGACTTGGTGAGACCTATCATTTTGTGGCTTGTGAGTCCGCCCTCGCTGATAGTTGCGGCTCTGCGATATTCACCGCTGTCATAAATAGCAGGCTGGATGCTGACGGGCATAGTCTTCATAAGGCTGAAGCAGAAGAAGTTTCTCTTGTTGTTGCTGGTCACCTGCATTATCTGCTCTTTGCTGGCGTAAGTTCCCTTGGTGATATAGGTGTTTATATCCTCGTACTCATCAAACACCGAAAGGTCGGGAATCTGCTTGTAGCCTGCATAGGGAGGGTCGCATACGGTAACTTCATAATCGTTCTGGTCAAAGAGTACGGGAAGGACTTTCAGCGCTTCGTCGTGCTTTGACTGGAGAGACTCCTCTGTGCGCTTGTTCATCTCAACCGGAGTGTACTCATAGCCGCCAACCAGAGGAGGCAGACCGAAGTTAGTGTGGCCACCAAAGGAAACGATATTGGAATAATAGGTGAAACCATCAAAGATTTCCTTCATTTCGGGTTTCTCGTTTATGAAGTAAGGCATATACTCGCCGACACCGCGGTCAAGCATCAGCACAACCACATTATGGCCGTCCTTGCTGAGAGAGAAGTGCGCTCTGTCTTCGTTACTAAGGTCAATGCCGCTTACGACCGAATAGGTTTTGTAGGCATTGAAGCCTGTTACCGCACCCAGCGCAAGGGCAGATATCATCACAACAGGCATTGCAAACTTCTGGAGTTTTGCGGCAAAGAACCAGAGCAACACCGCTACCGCTGTTACAACTGCAATATTGATTAACTGCTCTGTCAAAGAGAAGCTGAGTCCTGTTTCGTAATGCAGAGTTGAGGACACAACGCCAAGGTTTGTTCCGAAGAACACATAGTTCACGGTCATAACACCGCACAGCGCCACAACGACTCTGTCAAATATCACCTTACCCTTGTCCGTTGCCAGCCAGTAGAAAACTCTCATCCATACCAGGAAGAGTCCTGCTGCAAGGCACAGTGAGCTGAGAATATACCACAGAGGATTAACAAATGCGGTTACATCCACAAACTCCTCGGGTGAGGAAGCAATGTATGTTGAGGGAATAAATCCGCCTACAAGCAATGTAAGGAAAATTGAGCCGAAGAGGAAAAGTTTCTTATTAGGCTCTGCGGGTTTTCTGTCGGAGGGTCTGCTCTTAATCTTTGAGGCTATAATGCTGAGAACCAGAGGCATCTCAAGTGCCAGACCGAGAGCAACTATGAGAAGTTTCTTGGGCAGATAGCTGTCCTGATAGATAAATGCGCCGAACACAATAGCCGCAAGTCCCACAACCGAACAAAGGATATTCAGGACTTTCTTGGGGTTTTTCAGTTTGTAGAAGATAGTCTTCACAAGAGAGAAAAGGTTATTGAGTGTCCAGTAGAATACAAGTCCCGAGGGAGATGTATAGAGGAATACAAGGAAGAAAGCCGCCATACCGTAGAGCTGGATTTTGGTCTTCAGGGGGAATCCCTTGAGGTAAATCGCACTGGAGATAACATTGATAAGTGTCATCAGTATGGGCAGCAGGTTAATGGCAAATCCGCCGATTACAATAAGTCCGTCAGGCTTGCCAAGGTCCGCAATGGGACCGAGGGAGGCGCCGTTCAGCGCACCCAGATTGGACAGGAACTGATAAGCCGCCATAAAGAAGGGAATCTCCAGAAGCAGAGAAACCGAACCGCGGAGTGCCTGAGTGGGTTTATAGTTATTCTGGCGGTAATACGCCTGGAGAATCATCATCTTCTCGTCGCCTGAGAAGGATTTTTTGATATGAGCAACTCCGTCGTGGAGCTTCATCTCGATATCCCTTGCCTCCTCCTGCATAGCATCAGCGCGTTTGTAGAGAGGAAGAACAAGTATATTCATAGTAAGGCTCAAAAAGATAATGGAGATTCCGGGATTGTCAACAAAGGTGTCGGCAATCTGGAATATGAATTCAAAAACTATCTTCAGAGGCCCTATAAAAAGCGCTTCTAAAATTTCAAGTATTGACATTTCACTTACCCTCTTCGGTGTTTAAACCGTCTTTGTCTGTGTCGTTGCTTTCCTGAGTATTGTCGGCTGAAGTTTCTTCCGTGAAAACATTGCCGTCAACATTCTCCTCCTGAATTTCGGGCTTTGCGGGAGTGAGCTCCTTGATTTTTGCCTCAAGGTAATCAGCTACTGCCTCAGCACCGCCGCCGAAGTTTGCCCAGGTCTCAGCCTTGACTTCGGCTCTGCCCTCGGCAAATCGGGAGTCACCTATGCAGGTGTCGATAAGTTCTTTCAGGTTTTCCATGTTGTCGTCGGTGAGCTCCATACCGATTCTGGGGAGAGCGGAGGCTGTCCACAGAGGCTTCTTGAGCCACCAGGCATCATAGACACCTGTGTCAATCTGGGGATTTGTATAGATAATGGGTTTGTCGTAAACCAGAGAAAAATCAAACACAACGCCCGAGAAGTCGGAAATGAGTATATCGGAACGGTTAAGGACATCAAAATTATCTCTGTCGCGGTTCCACTCAAGGCGGTCAGACTCGGGGTACTCTTTCATCAGTTTCTCCATGAGCTCAGCTTCAGAGTCGAAGGACTGGGGATGAGGACGGATAATAACGTGATATCCTGTTGCAAGAAGCACATCGATAATCTTTGAGCCGTACACACCGAAGATAGCACTCTTGCCCCAAGAGGGAGCGAGGAGAACGGTTCTCTCGTGCTTTTCGGGAGCGGGAGCACATTTAAGGCGCTTTGCCATCTCGTCCATATAGGGGATACCAACCTTAACGAGTTCTTTCTCGGGAAGGTTGCGGATTTTCTCCAGAGCGCGGATATCCTCTATCTGGTAGTCGCCGGAGAGGAGTATTGAATCGTAATAATCGATACCGAACATTCTGTAAAGAGTGATGTCGTTGGCAGCGTGAGGAATGTGAACATAGTAATCTACATCCTTGGAACGCTTCCACTGGTAGACATCCAGACCGGGAGTGGTAGAAAACACCACCGATGCATTGAGGAAGTTGAGCTTGGTGAAAAGCTTGTTTTCGCTTTCGGCACACTCTGCCTTCACGTTGGTAAGGCTTGTCTCGAACGCAGGGTCATCAGAGGACGCGGTGATGTATTTTACTTCAATACCCTTCTTCTCAAGAGCGCGGCAAACAGGCTCAAAAATAGACCAGTAGCGCTTGTTGTCGGAAAAGATAACAAGGGGGGTCTTTCTGTCAGTTTCCTCCGCCTTGCCTCCGCCCATCTTGTAGCGGAGTTTGATAAAAAACATTCTCAGAGAGTATATACTTGCACCGATAACGCCGATGAGTATGGTAAAAAGCATACTACCCGTACCGGGGTCAATATACATATTCACAGCAGCATTCCTCCTATAAAAATCATTGTATCGGGGAGCGAAGAGTTACTTCACTAAATTGCCCCTTCTACCCCATTATATAAGTAATCATACATAATATATTTTTATCACAAACCGAGACTTTTTACAAGGCTTTTTCCCATTTTTATCTGTTTTGTATCAAAAACAGTTATCGGCACCGAATAATCTCAAATTTTTCCCAAATATAAAAAAGCCGCAGCAACCTGCACCGCGGCTCTTTAAATAATATTATGCTTTTTTGAGGACTGTTTTTTCTTTCTTGATTTTCCCTAATATCCCCTTTATTGCAAAATATCCGCAGTATACAAGGAAGCAGGTACCAAAAACACAGAACACAACCATAAAAGGCATAATTCCGTCTGAAAGGAAGGGGAATATACTTTCCTCGATAAAGAACCAGTTCTGGACTCCGTCATACACAGCGTTGCCGAAGGATGCCCACACAAGTATCATCAGTATTGCCACGAACTCTTTCCAGATATTCCTGAAGTGAAGCTCTGTTCTGCCGTATGCAAGGTTCAGAAATCCCCAGGCATACAAAAATCCGTGGTACATAAAAGTCTGGAAAATTATATAGCAGAAAGGCGGCTGTCCTCCCAGGGCTGTGCCCGGATAGCACATCCACATCGTGGAAGATGCTATGGAGAGGGTTACAATAACAGGCTTTATCCTGGCAAAATGCCGATTGAACTGTGCAAAGGGCACCAGCACCGCCATAATCGTGCAGATATTGAAGGGCAGTTTGTATTCGCTGATTCCGCTGTAACTGTCCGAAAGAGGCATTATAAAGAAATCTGCCACATAGAGCCCGATGGTAAGATACGCAAAGATATTAATGGTTCTGTCTTTGGCTTTTTCCGACTTGTTTCCCAGTAATATTGCAAGAAATGCAGAGCCGCCGAAAATCAGAAAAAGATAGAAAAAATGCCATACATCAAAAAGTCCGATTTGAAGCGAAGAGTTGTTCTGGCTGAAAAGCCAGTTCACGATTTCTTTTAGCAAGTAAACTCACCTTGTTTCCGTATAATGTAAGCGGGTGGTGCTTTGATGCACTGCTGTGCAACAACACCACGCCTCTGTATGTGATAATTATATCACATATTTCTGCAAACTTCAATACTATCTCTCACATTGTGATATTTTAACCCATTTTCTTTAACAGGATATACTTCGTTTGTCCATAGCATTGTATGCACTTTATGGCAAATGCCGTGCAATAAAAATCCCCGACAGATTTCTCTGTCGGGGATTTGTTCAGATTACATTAATCTGTTTTGCTTTACGCAGTTCCGATTTGCTATCAGAGTTTGTCAACAACCAGAAGGTCGGAGTATGCAATCTGCTGGTTGCCGTCTGCATCCAGGTAAATTACCCATGTCTTTGCATAGTAGGTTGTACCGGAGTTGCAGCTGCCCTTCAGGAGACCTGCGCCGGGCTGGTTGCCGCCTGCTGTCTGGGCTGAACCGGGAGCATTGTCATACATCATTCCGACAGCACCGCTTCCGTGATAGAAGGTGTTTTCATCATAATTTGTTTCATCAATGATGATAAGTCCGCCGGATACAAACTCATATCCAAGCTCTGCCTCGGGAACGTACCATGTCATATAGTATCTTATCTTTGATGTGTCGGCATTGGGGTCTGCTGAGATTCCTACCAGCACCTGATAATCAACATCTGTGGACTTGGATACATATACTGCGGTGATTTCGGTATCCTTTACGGGATAGAACTTATACACTTCATCATAGCTGAGGATTCTGCCGTTTTCGTCAGTCCAGTATGCGAACTTCTTGCCTGTGGGAGCCGCATTTGCTGTGGCTGTCACTGCAAAGTATGCATAAATCTTACCGTCTGCGTTTGTCTTGTTTGCAACAAATGTACCGCCGTTAACAGTGATATTTACAAACACTTCAGAAATCTTCCATGTTGCAAGTACTGTTACGTTTTCGCCGGCTTCAATCTTTGCCATGATTTCTTCCATGGTCATATCCCAACCTGCGAAGTCGTAACCTGCCTGTGAGGGATTGTCAGGAACAACGATTTCCTCACCTGCTACGTAGTACTGCATATCAAGTACAGCACCCTTGCCGCCTGCAGCCTTATCATTCTTGAAGATTACAAGGCTTGCACCATCAAGGTCGCTTCTGTACATTGCCTTTGCATAATCTCTGCCGTTTGTTACAAATGTGTAGGTCTCTTCTGTGGAGAGAACAACGCCGTTTTCGTTAATCCAACCAAGGAATTCCATGCCTTCTGCGGCGCTTGCTACCAGTGTAACGGTAGCGCCCATAGGCATACCGGAATTATAGTAGGATGTACCCTGAGGTCTTGCAACAGAGCCGTTTACGCTGATTGTAAAGCCTGTGCCGCTGACAACCTCAACAAAGAGCTTGCCCACATCAGAAGCCTCTGAGTCTGTGGCCTTTCTGTATCTTGCGACAATAGTGATATCACCTGTGATATTGCTGAATGCCTTATCCCAACCGATGAAGGTGTATCCATCGACCTCGGGAGCTACCGGTGCGGATGCCGCTGTGCCATAGGGCACACTCTGTGCCGCAATTGTATTGCCGGTTCTGTCAACGAAGGTTACTGTGAACTTCTTGGGAACCTTGGAATATACAGCTGTTGCAACTGTGTAACCCTTGATATTTCTCAGGTCGACATTCCATCCTATGAAGGTGTAGATATATCCTTCATCCGAATATGTCGGCGTGGGTGAATTTGCTACCGATTCGCCATCCAGAACATTCTCAAATCCTATAAACTTACCATCAGGATTTACGTATACTACCAGATGTTCAATAATTTCAGGCTCCTCGGGTTCATCTACGTCGGGAGTATCAGGATTGTCAGGATCATCGGGATCGATTTCATCACCTGTTGCAGGACCATCGGGATCAATCTCGTCGCCTGTTGCAGGACCGTCGGGATCAATCTCGTCACCTGTTGAGGGATTGTCGGGATCCAGTTCGTCGTCAGTTGCGTCTGCAAGTTTCACAACGGTGAGAATTCCTGTTTCCTCATTGAAGGAGAACTTATAGACACCGCCTGTTGCAACTATTGTGCAATCACCCATATCGTTAAAGAGCTTGATTCCCTCGATGTTATCGCCGAAGGTGCTCTCTGCGGAGTAAACAACGCCGCCGATATTGATGTTGAACTTGTGTGTGCCCTTCTTCAGTGTAACGATTACTTCGTTTTCGCCGCTTTCGCCGAGAATCATCTCTGCGCCTGCCTTATCAGCAGTGTCAACGTAGAGGATAACGCCCTTTCTGTAAAGAGCGGTAACAGTCATTGATGCGGTTACATTGTCAATAGCCTTGTCCCAACCAACGAATACATAGCCGGGTCTCACAATATCAGTGGGAGCAACTGCTGTGTCGCCGTACTTGACAGTCTCTGTCTTAAGCACGGTACCGTCGTAGTCTTTGAAGGTTACTGTGAGCTCATCTGTTACGCGAAGAATCTCAAGTTTGTTGGTCTCAGTATTGAATCTGAAGAGATATGTGCCGCCCTTGGCAACAAGCTTACAGTCGCCGGCAGATGCATCCATATCCCAGCCTGTGGAGGAGGTCAGAACTGTTGTGTCCTCAATCACTCCGTTGTTTCCGTACCATACATCGCCGATGTTAATCTTGAAGGTGTACTCACCTGCTTCAAGCACGAGAACGTAGGTGTAAACCTTGGGAGTATCGGTGCCTCTCATGGGAGAGCTGAGATCCCAGTTATTGAAAGTACCTCTCAGATACACAGCAGTGTCACCGCCGTACTGAGCCATAATTGTTGTATTGCCTGTAATGAATGAGAAGTCGCCGCTCCAACCGGAGAACTCATAGCCTTCTCTTACAGGATTTGCAGGAGCTGTGGCACTCTTGCCGTATTCTACCTGCTGTGTGCTGATTATTGAGCCGTCATAGTCAAGGAAGGTAACTGTGTAAATCGCACCCTTGTAGAGTATCTCAAGCATTCTTGTGTCGGTGTTGAAATTGAAGATATAGGTACCGCCAGAAGCGTTGAGTGTACAGTCGCCCTGATCCCATACCATTTCCCAACCGACAGCTGATGTTGCCAGAGTGGAGTTTTCAATTGTGCCGCCGTTACCATACCATGTGTCGACGTGTTTAATCTTGAACTTATATGTTCCTGCGGGGAGTTCAATTGTAGCTGTGTAATTTGAACCGCCTGCTGAGATCATTCCTGTGCCTTCCCAGTTGTTGAAGTCGCCCATTACGCTTACAGTATTCAGTGCAAACTGAGCTGTAACTACTGTATTCTCGTAAATCCAGGAGAAGTCTCTGTCCCAACCGGTGAAGATATAACCTGCTCTGGTGGGATTCTGGGGAGCATAAGCGGGATTACCTCTTGTGACATACTGTGTCTTGAGGACTGCGCCGTTCCAGTTCTTGAAGGTTACGGTGTATGTAGGTGCTACATAGAGAACCTCAAGCATTCTGGTAGATGCGTTGTATCTGAATGTATAGGTGCTGCCTGATGCGTTGAGAGTACAGTCGCCTGCATCCCAGGTCATCTCCCAACCTGTTGCTGATGTGTAGGTTGTGGTGTCATCTATCCATCCGTTGTTGCCGTACCAGTCATAACCCTGCTTTACCTTGAACTTGTACTGACCTGCGGAGAGGTAAATCTTACCCTGATAGATGTTGTTTCCGAGATAGGTAAGCTTTGTTCCCTGCCAGTCGTTGAAGTCACCCATAATGTATACACCGTTGTCGGTGAACTGGGCGGTAAAGGTGGTGTTGCCTGTGATATAGTTGATGTCGCCGTCCCAACCGGAGAAGATAAAGCCTGTTCTGGTGGGGTCTGCGGGAGGAGTAGCAGCTGTGCCGTACTGGACACTCTGAGTCTTGAGAACTACGCCGTTCCAGTTCTTGAAGGTTACGGTGTAGGTCTTGGGAGTAGCCTTGTACTGTGCTGTTACTCTCAGAGGAGCAATAACATTTGTGAAGTCCATATCCCAGCCTTCAAATACGTAGGTGTAACCCTCGTCGTCAGGTCTTGTGAATGTACCTGTGGGTGCTGTTGCACTGCCGCCGGGCTCAACAACCTCGGTCTTGATAACAGTGCCGTCCCAGTCTACAAATGTTACCTTGAACTCGCTGCCGATATACTCAACTTCCAGAGTATGAGTGGAAATTGTGTATGTGAAGATGTAGGTTCCGCCGCCTGCGATAAGTGTACAGTCGCCTGCATAGGGATCCATTACCCAACCTGTTGCAGATGTTGTAATGGTTGTGTCTGCAATTGTACCCCAGTTACCATACCAGGAGCCGTTTTCGACTACCTTGAACTGATATGTACCCTCAGCAAGCTTCATCTGGAGGGATACCTTATCGTTATTTGTGGTAATGAGGAAGGGATTTCTGGATGCATCCCAACCGTTGAATGTACCCGCAAGAGTTACGCCGCTGACTCTGCCTGCGATGTACTTGGCGGTTACTGTAAGGTCGCCTGTGATATTTGAGAAGTCCTTATCCCAACCATTGAATACAAAGCCGTCCTTTACAGGAGCGTCGGGAGCATTAGCGCCCTTGCCGTGCTCAACCTGCTGTGTAGCAATAACGTTTCCTGAATCATCGAGGAAGGTTACTGTGTACTTCTTGAGAACCTGTGTGAACACTGCTGTAACTGTCAGGTCTTCGGTAACCTTTGTGAAGTCGGTATCCCAGCCTGCGAAGATGTAGTCATACATATCATCGGAGGGCTTTGTGGGTGCCTCGGGAGCGCTTGCATCCTTACCGCCTGCTACTACAACAGTGTCAAGAACTGTGCCGTCGTAGTTTACGAAGGTTACGGTGTACTTCTCAATTACACCTGCATAGAAGATAACTTCCAGTTCGTTTGTAAGAACGTTGAATCTGAAGTTGTAGGTACCGCCTGAAGCATTGAGGATGATATCACCCAGAGATGAGTCTGTTCTCAGCTCAATACCTGTGTCGGAAGTAACCTTAGTTGTGTTGATAATGGTACTTGCATTTGTGTACCATACGTCATTCTGGAGAAGCTTGAAGAAGTATGAACCTGCTCCAAGGTCAACCATTGCGGAGAAGATATCGGATGTACCCTCTCTCTTCAGGTGGAGGTCTGTGTTCCACTCGTTGAAGGTACCAACCAGATAAATCTGATTATCCTTGTACTGAGCGGTAATAACAGTGTCTTCTGTAATCTTTGAGAAGCTCTTGTCCCAACCTGTGAAGATATAGCCCACGCGGGAAGGATCCTTGGGAGCCATAGCAGCCTCGCCGTACTCAACTTCCTGAGTAGCGATAACCGTGCCGTCCATATCCTTGAATACTACTGTGTAAGTGGTGCTGTCCTTGATGTACACTGCGTTGATTTCAAGATCCTCTGCAACATACTCAAAGTCCTTATCCCAACCTACGAAGATGTAGCCCTCAACTGCGGGAGCCTCGGGCGCTGTGACTGTGTCGCCCAGCTTAACGGTTGATGTCAGGAGTTCCTCGCCGTCGAAGCCCTTGAAGGTAACTGTGTACTCAAGAGGCTCATAGAAGACCTCCAGCATCTTTGTTTCGGTGTTGTATCTGAAGGTGTACTTACCACCTGTTGCGTTCAGTGTGCAGTTGTCGGCATCAAGAACCATCTCCCAGCCTACTGCGGAGGTAGCGGTTGTTGTGTCGTCAATAGCACCTGTGTTACCGAACCAGCTGTCAATGTGGTTCAGTTTGAAGTAGTATGTACCCTTACCCAGTGTGAGGGTGTACTCGTGTACGCCTTCGCCTGCGGTCATCCTGATACCCTCTGCCCATTCGTTGAAGGAGCCGAAGATATATACAACATCTTCCTTATAAATTGCTGTTACTGTCTTTTCGCCTGTGATATTATCAAATGCCTCATCCCAGCCTACAAATACGTAGCCGTCAACCTCGGGAGCCTCGGGTGCTGTTGCCTGCTGACCGTAGCCAACCTGAGTGGTGCTGATAACTTCACCGTTGAATCCGATGAAAGTAACGGTATAAGTAGTGTCGTTGGGGATATAAACTGCGTTTACTGTAAGGTCGCTCTCGATATCCTTGAACTCCTTATCCCAACCAACGAAGATAAAGCCGTTTCTGTCGGAAACCTCGGGAGCTGATGCATCCTCGCCGAGACCCAGTGTCTGTTCCTTGATAACGGAGCCGTCGTAGTCTACGAAGGATACTGTGAACTGAACAGGTGTGTAGATAACTTCAAGCATCTTTGTATCCAGGTTGAAGTTGAAGGTATACTTACCGCCTGATGCAATAAGCTTGCAGTCGCCCAGTTCAAGGTCGCCTACCATTTCCCAACCGATGTCGGAAGTGGTAGTTGTTGTATCCTCGATAACGCCTGTGTTGGTGTACCATGTATCCTTGCTGATGAGCTTGAAGGAATACTCGCCTGCTCTGAGCAGAAGCTCTGTGCTTACGATATTTCCGTTCTCGGTCATCACGGTGTCTTTGCTCCACTCATTGAAGGAACCTGTCAGGTAAGAGCGGGTATCCTGATAGAGAGCATTGACTGTAAGGTTGTATGTGATGTTGGAGAAGTCCTTATCCCAGCCGAGGAAGGTGTAGAACTCTCTCTCGGGGTCTGCGGGTGCTTCTGCCGCTTCACCCGTAGTTACGATCTGACTCTTGAGGACTGTGCCGTCATGGTCAAGGAATGTAACTGTATAGGTAATCTTGGACTGGATATAAAGTGCAGTTATTGTTACATCAGCCTGAACGTTTGTGAAGTTGCCTTCCCATTCGATGAACTTGTAGCCGCTTCTCACGGGGTCTGCGGGTGCTGTTGCATCCTGACCTCTGGAAACCTCTACTTTCTCAATAACTGTGCCGTCCCAGTCAACAAATGTAACTGTGAATGTGGGAGGTGTGAAGAGAACCTCAAGCATTCTGGTCTCGGGGTTATAGTTGAAGGTGTAGGTACCGCCTGTTGCAACAAGTGTGCAGTTGTCGGCGCCGTCTGCCATTTCCCAACCGATTTCAGAGGTGTTGAGAGTGGTATCTTCAATTGTACCTGCGTTGCCCAGCCATGTGTCAACGTCTTTAACCTTGAAGTAGTATGTACCTGCTTCAAGTGTGAGAGTCACAGAAACAATACCATCTTCCTCACCCTCGGTCATAAGGTCTGTTTCCAGCCACTCGTTAAAGGAGCCCATAAGGTGAATATTGGCTGCCTTGTACTGTGCAGTAACTGTGATATCGGATGTAACTTCAGAGAAGTCCTTATCCCAACCTGTGAATACAAAGCCTGTTCTCTCGGGAACTTCGGGAGCTTCTGCGCCCTTGCCGTATTCAACTTCAACCTTTGCAAGTTCTGTACCATCGAAGTCAACGAAGGTTACTGTGAACTTGTTGGGTGTTGCTGTATAGGTAGCTGTTACTGTGATGTCTGCCACAACTCTGGAGAAGTCCTTATCCCAACCCTTGAAGGTGTAGGTGAACTTGTCGTCAGCCTCTCTTGTAGGAGCCTCAGGTGCAGTTGCACTCTCGCCCGCCTTTACGCTCTGGGTGGAGAGCACTGTGCCGTCGTGGTCGAGGAAGGTTACTGTATACTCCTCTGTTGCCTCTACGTAAGTAGCGGTAATGGTCATATCTTCTGTAACCTTAGTGATATCCTTGTCCCAACCTGCGAAGAGGTAGCCCTCTCTCTCGGGTGTAACAGGAGCAACGGCTGTACCCTCGTGGTCAACCTCTACTGTGCCGAGTTCTGTGCCGTCGTAGTCGAGGAAGGTTACGGTATGAGTAGAGGAAATGTAAGTAACTACCAGCATTCTGGTGGACTTATTGAATGTGAATGTGTAGAAACCGCCTGATGCTGTGAGAGTACAGTCATCGGTATCAGTGGACATTTCCCAACCGATGTCGGAAGTCTTTGTTGTGGTGTCTTCAATGTTACCGGTGTTGCCGTACCAGTTGAAGATGTGCTTGATCTTGAACTTGTATTCGCCTGCATCCAGCTTGACAGTAGCGGTGACAACGTCCTCTGTTTCGGTAGCTGTCATCTTTGTGTTCTCTGTCCAGCCGTTGAAGGAGCCGATGAGGTATACGATATCCTCTGCATACTGTGCGTATACTGTGATATCCTCGGTAACTGTGTCGAAGCTCTTATCCCAGCCTGTGAATACATAGCCCTGTCTTGTGGGATTCTCGGGAGCCTCTACGCCATTGCCGTAAGGTACGGTCTCACTCTTGAGGACTGTGCCGTCGAAATCCTTGAAGGTGACTGTGTACTCATTGACAGACTCGGTGTAAGTTGCTGTAACTGTAAGGTCTGCCTTGATTTCGGAGAAGTCAACATCCCAACCCTTG
The DNA here is from genome assembly GCA_045654185.1 of Ruminococcus sp. GTDB lineage: Bacteria > Bacillota > Clostridia > Oscillospirales > Acutalibacteraceae > Ruminococcoides. The sequence goes on along the minus strand of JAZOMY010000014.1, from coordinate 56,570 downwards.
AATGTGTAGCTGTACTGTGCATTACCCTCTCTTGCGGGTGTTTCGGGAGCAATGGCGGCAGAGCCGTATGCTACCTTCTGGGTGTCGATTTCTTTGCCGTCGTAGTCCTTGAAGATTACGGTGTACTCATTCACTATCTGAGTATAGGTTGCGGTAATGGAAACATCGCTCTGAACATTTGTGAAGTCTCCATCCCAACCTGCAAAGATGTAGCTGTACTGTGCGTCGCCGATTCTCACGGGGTCCTCGGGAGCGGTTGCAGACTCACCCTTTGCAACTACCTGATAGTAGAGCACGATGCCGTCGTGGTCAAGGAAGGTTACTGTGTATACATTCTCAGCAGTTGTGTACTGAGCGGTGATAACAGTGTCGCCTGTGATATTATTGAATGCCTTATCCCAACCTGTGAAGGTGTAGGTATAAGTTCCGTCGCTCTCTCTGGAGGGGGATACAGGAGCAGATGCTGCCTGACCCTTCAGAACTGTCTGTGTAGAGAGAACTGTGCCGTCCCAGTCTTTGAATGTGACTGTGTATGTGGGCAGTGTGTGGAGCACAACCAGCTGATTTGTGCTGAGGTTGAAGTTGAAGGTGTAGGTACCACCTGATGCAACCAGAGTACAGTTGTCATTTACATCTGTGCTCATTACCCAACCTGAGGCAGCAGAAGTAGCGGTTGTGTCATAAATTGTACCTGTGTTGCCGTACCATACATTGACACCTGTGTTGTTGAGTTTGAAGGTGTAGGTACCGGCGTCGAGGTTAAGTGTTGTGCTTACAATGTTGTTCTGGCCTGAATAGGTCATGGGAGCAGTTGTGCCCCAGTCATTGAAGGAACCCTTGAGGTAAACTGATGAGTTATAGTCATAATTTGCCACGTGGGTAACGGAAAGCTTACCTGTTGTGCTGTCGAATGTGAAGGTGTATCTGCCGCCTGTTGCCTTGAAGGTGCAGTTGTCGGATACATTTGCGTACATTGACCAGGGTGTGCTTCCTGTGGAGTCGGTGATGGTACCGGAGTTACCGTACCAGAGACCTGAAGAAGTTGTAAGCTTGAAGGTGTATGTGCCCTGCTCAAGGAAGATAGTAGTTGATGCCTTGGTCTTGTCGGTACCAACCATTACGTGTCTTGATGCATCCCAATCGTTGAAGGAACCAACGAGAGATACCTCGGTGGGATTACCTGCGGTGAAGGGACCGTTGTCGCCTACGTGGTAAACAACTGCGATACCTGTGTCGCCGATGTCACCTGTGATGTATCCGTCGGATACTGTGAAGGTGTTGCCTGTGATAGCATCGGTGTAGATACCTGCCTGCATGGTGTGAACGGGAGCAGACATACCGTTAAAGTATGTGCCGCCTACGTTTACGATTACCATACCGGTGGAACCTCTTTCAACGCAAGCCAGATTATTGTAGGAGGAGAGGTATTCGCCCTGACCTACAAAGTAGTTCTTGAACTGGTTGATAGCCTTAACCTCGGGATAAGACCATGAGGTTATGTCTGCCTGACCCATAAGGGTTGTGTCAATATTGGAAGGACGTGCGAGGTAAAGTCCGCAAGCCTCTGCTCTGGAGCCAACCAGAGCCCATGTCTTGTTGATATTGTGGTCGGAGATAAAGCGTGTGCCGTTGTCCTTGAAGTTGTCGTGGGACTCTGTCCACAGAACAGCCTTATTTGCAGCCTCGCCGTAGGTGATGCCTGAGCTTGCAGCAGCGGAAGCATTACCGTTCACAACAGCTTCTCTGATGTTGTTTGCGCCTGTATCGGTAACGCTCATATAACGGGTGTAAGCATCGATGCCCACGCCTTCGGGACCGCCGATGAACTCGCCGTAGTAGTAAGGAGTGAAGCCCTTTGTGCTCTGGGCATAAGCTGTTGCCTCGCCGAGAACGTTCATCCAGAAGTCACTCTTGATACCGTCTGCATCCCAGTCGGTTTCGATGTGCTTAGCGGCGTCAAAACGGAAGCCGTCTGCGCCTGCTGCAATAGCTTCCTTCATGAAGTTAATGCAGTATCTCTGAACTGTTGCGTTGCTTGTGTTAAGGTCGGGAAGACCTGTGAGACAGTAGTGAGTTACATCGTAACGGTTGCCGAAATCCCAGATGTTCTTGGAAATATCGTGCCAACATTCGGGATTATCTCTGAGCTCCGAGGGAACCCAGGGATGAATTGTATTCTCGGACATATCGTTAGCGGTATGGTTGAAGATTGTATCAACGATAACCTTGATGCCGTACTTGTCAGCCTCTTTACACATTGCCTCAAACTCGGACTTTGTGCCAAGAGCATTGAAGGAGTTGGTCTCAATGCTGAAGGAAACAGGCTGGTATACTACCCAGGAGGAGTTCCAGACTGTGTTGTAGTACTCTCTGGTAGTTTCCTTGGTTGCCTGAATGGGCGATGTCTGGATAGCCGAGAAGCCCTGGCTGGCAATCTCCTGCATATTGTATCTGATGTTATTGTAGGACCAGTTCCAGCACTGGAGAATCTGACCCTTCTGAATCTCGCCGGAAAGGTTGTAGATGTTGTTACCTGTTCCGCCGGAGTTTACAGTTGCAGTATAAGTTGCCTTAACGGTTATGTCGCCTGTGACGTAATTGAACGCCTTATCCCAGCCGTCAAACTTGAAGATATACTGGGATGTTGTGGGTCTTGTGGGGTTAACGGGAGCAGTAGCGGCAGAGCCGTATGCTACCTGCTCTGTCTTAAGCACGGAACCATCGTAGTTCACGAAGGTTACTGTGTACTTGTTTACAGAAACAATATATGTTGCTGTTACTGTAATGTCGGTTGTTACATTGTCAAAGTTCTTGTCCCATCCTGCGAAGGTGTAGCTGTACTGTGCGTCGCCGTCTCTGGTGGGGTCATCGGGCGCAGTTGCCGCTGTGCCGAAGGCTACTGTTTCGGTCTTGAGCACTGTATCGTCCCAGTTAACGAAGGTTACGGTATAGGTGCTGCCCGAAGATGTGTAAGTAGCGGTGATTACTGTATCGCCTGTGATGTTTGTGAAGGGTTTGTCCCAACCTGCGAAGGTGTAGGTAACTTCTGCTGTATTTTCTCTTGTGGGATTCTTGGGAGCAGTAGCAGCAGAGCCGTACTCAACAGTCTGCGAAGACAGCTCGGTGCCGTCCCAGTTTACAAAAGTAACTGTGTACTTGTTGAGAGTCTCGGTATAGGTTGCAGTAACTGTTGTTTCTGCCTGAATGTTTGTAAATGCCTTGTCCCAACCCTTGAATGTGTATGTATACTGTGCATCTGCGGGTCTGGTGGGATTTTCGGGAGCTGTGGCATTTGAACCCTTCTTGACAGACTCTGTCTTGAGCTCGGTGCCATCCCAGTTTACGAAGGTAACTTTGAAGTAGTTAATCTCGCTGAGGACCTCAAGCATCTTTGTATCGGTGTTGAAGTTGAAGGTGTACTTACCGCCTGTTGCTGTAAGAGTACAGTCACCTGCATCCTCGGTCATTTCCCAACCGATATCGGAGGTCTTTGTGGTTGTGTCTTCGATGTTACCCCAGTTACCGTACCAGCTTTCACCTGCAAGAATCTTGAAGGTGTAGGTACCGGGAGCCAGGTCTACGGAGGTAGTAACAATGTTGCCTGAAGAAGCGGTCATCTGGGTATTCTGCTCCCAGTTGTTGAAGCTTCCCATGAGGTAAACCGCATTGCCCTTGTACTGAGCGGTAATTGTCAGGTCGCTTGTTACGTTTGTGAACTGCTTATCCCAACCTGTGAACTCAAAGCCGTCTCTTACGGGGTCAGCGGGTGCGGTTGCATCCTTGCCGTACTCAACGGTCTGGGTTGAAAGCACTGTGCCGTCCCAGTTCTTGAATGTAACTGTGTACTTGTTGAGAGTCTGTGTGTAGGTAGCAGTAACTGTTGTTGCTTCCTGAATGTTTGTGAATTCCTTGTCCCAACCCTTGAAGGTGTATGTGTACTGTTCATCTGCGGGTCTGGTGGGATTTTCGGGAGCAGTTGCCGACTGACCTGCCTTGACAGACTCGGTCTTGAGCACTGTGCCGTCGTAGTTTACGAAGGTTACTGTGAAGCTGTCGGACTCAAAGAGAACCTCAAGCATTCTTGTTTCGGTGTTGTAGTTGAAGGTGTACGCGCCGCCTGTTGCCAGAAGTGTACAGTCGTCGGCACCGTCTACCATCTCCCAGCCTACGGAAGATGTGGTGAGAGTGGTGTCTTCAATTGTACCCCAGTTACCATACCAAACATCTCTTGTGAGAACCTTGAACTTGTATGTTCCTGCCTCAAGCTGGAGTGTGGTGGTAACGATATTGCCTGACTTGGCAGCCATGGGGGCGTCAGTTGCCCAACCGTTGAAATCACCGGGGAGGTATACCTGAATGTCGGTATACTGTGCGGTAACTGTCAGGTTGCCTGTAATTCTGGAGAAGTCCTTATCCCAAGCCTTAAACTCATAGCCTGCTCTTGCGGGAGGTGTGGGAGCTGTTGCAGCCTTGCCGTATTCAACAGTTCTGGTAGCAATTGTGGAGCCGTCCCAGCTTACAAATGTAACGGTATACTTCTGAAGAGTCTGGGTATAAGTTGCTGTAACTGTCAGGTTGCCTGTAATCTTGGAGAAGTCCTTATCCCATGCCTTGAATGTGTAGCTGTACTGAGCATCAGAAGGCTTTGTGGGAGTCTTGGGAGCAGCAGCACCCTTGCCATACTCAACCTGCTGGGTATTGAGCACTGTGCCGTCGTAGTTTTTGAATGTTACTGTGTACTTGTTGGTTGTCTGGGTGTATGTAGCCTTAACAACAAGGTCAGATGTAACATTGGAGAAATCAGTATCCCAGGATTTGAAGGTGTAGCTGTACTGAGCGTTACCTGCTCTTGAGGGAGTTGCGGGTGCTTTGGCGGCAGAGCCGTGAACAACGCTCTGGGTAGAGAGCACTGTACCGTCCCAGTTCTGGAATACTACTGTATAGGAATCGGGTGAGAAGAGAACCTCAAGCATACGGGTTGAGGTGTTGTAATTGAAGGTGTAGGTACCGCCTGTTGCATTGAGTGTACAGTTATCTGTACCTGTCTGCATTTCCCAACCGATATCGGATGTGGTAATTGTGGTATCCTCAATAGTACCCCAGTTACCGTACCAGTTATCCTTGTGGAGAATCTTGAACTTATAGGAGCCTGCCTCAATTCTCAGGGTTGTGGAAACAATGTTGCCTGAGGCTGAAGTCAGAATTGTGTTAACGCCCCAGTTGTTGAAATCACCGCAGAGGTAAACCTTTGCGTCAATATACTGGGCAGTAACTGTGATGTTACCTGTTACATTTGAGAAATCCTTATCCCAACCGGTAAACTCGTAGCCTGCTCTTGAGGGAGGTGTGGGAGCAGTCGCGCTCTTGCCGTATTCAACGGACTGAGTTGTGATAACGTTTCCGTCCCAGCTCTTGAAGGTTACGGTGTACTTATTGGTAGTCTCTGTAAACTGAGCCTTAACAGTAAGGTCGCTCTGAACGTTTGTGAACTCCTTGTCCCAACCCTTGAAGGTATAGGTATACTGTGCAGTAGCGGGGCGTGAGGGAGTTGCGGGAGCAGTAGCAGACTGACCCTTGATAACAGTCTCGCTCTTGAGCAGTGTATCATCCCAGTTTACAAACTTAACTGTATATGTATCGGGTGTGTAGATAATCTCAAGGAAGTGAGTTGAGATATTATAATTGAATGTATAGGTACCGCCTGTTGCCTTGAGGGTACAGTCAGCGGCGCCGTCTGTCATCTCCCAACCGATGGAAGATGTGGCAAGAGTGGTATCCTCAATGGTACCGTAGTTACCATACCATACATCCTGATGAAGAACCTTGAAGTTGTAGGTTCCTGCTTCGATTCTGAAGGTAGTTGTAACAATGTCACCGGACTTGACGGTGAGAGGAGTATCTGTTGCCCAGCCGTTGAAGGAACCGGGGATGTAAACTCTTGTGTCAACAAACTGTGCTGTAACAGTGAGTTCTCCTGTGATATTGCTGAAATCCTTGTCCCAACCTGTGAATTTGAAGTCAGGTCTTGCAGGAACTGTGGGAGCGGTAGCGGCGGAGCCGTACTCAATGCTCTGCTTGGAAAGCTGTGTGCCGTCCCAGTTCTTGAAGATAACGGTGTACTTGTTGGTAGTCTGGGTGAACTGAGCCTTTACAGTGAGATTTCCTTTAATATTGCTGAAATCCTTGTCCCAGCCTGAGAAAGTGTAGCTGTACTGAGCATTACCCTCTTTTGTGGGGGCAGCGGGAGCCTTGGCAGCAGAGCCGTATTCAACGCTCTGAGTGGAAAGCTCTGTGTCGTCCCAGTTAAGGAATTTAACTGTGTATTTATTTACTGTGGAGGAATACTGAGCAGTAACAGTCAGGTTGCCTGTGATATTTGTGAAGGACTTATCCCAGCCTGTGAAAGTATAGGTATACTGTGCAGTTGCAGGGCGTGTGGGATTGGAAGGAGCTGTTGCTGCCTTGCCGTACTCAACGGACTGGCTCTTAAGCTCTGTGCCGTCCCAGTTCTTGAATGTTACTGTGTATTTATTTACTGTGGAGGAATACTGAGCAGTAACAGTCAGGTTGCCTGTGATATTTGTGAAGGACTTATCCCAGCCTGTGAAAGTATAGGTGTACTGTGCAGTTGCAGGGCGTGTGGGATTAGAAGGAGCTGTTGCTGCCTTGCCGTACTCAACTGTTCTTGTAACGATGGTTGAGCCATCCCAGTTCTTGAATGTAACTGTGTACTTATTTGTGGTCTGGGTAAACTGAGCAGTAACTGTCAGGTTACCTGTGATATTTGTGAAGGACTTATCCCAGCCTGAGAAGGTGTAGCTGTACTGAGCGTTACCTGTTCTGGTGGGATTTGCAGGAGCTGTGGCGGCAGAGCCGTAAGCAATGCTCTGAGTAGAGAGTACTGTGCCGTCCCAGTTCTTGAATGTTACTGTGTACTTGTTGACAGTGGATGTGTAAACTGCTGTAACAGTTGTATTGCCTGTAATGTTGCTATAAGAACTATCCCACTTTGAGAAAGTGTAGGTGTACTGCGCTGTGGCAGGACGAGTGGGATTTGAGGGCGCTGTGGCACTCTTGCCGTACTCAACGGTCTGTGTAGAGAGCACTGTGCCGTCCCAGTTCTTGAATGTTACTGTGTACTTGTTGACAGTGGATGAATACTGAGCTGTAACAGTAATATTCTCTGTTACGTTGTCAAACTTCTTGTCCCAACCGGTGAAGGTGTATGTGTACTGTGCAGTAGCGGGACGTGTGGGATTGGAAGGAGCGGTTGCTGCCTTGCCGTACTCAACGGTCTTTGTAGCAAGCGTTGTGCCGTCCCAATTCTTGAAAGTTACGGTATATTTATTTGTTGTCTCTGCAAACTGAGCAAAAATATCCAGAGTTGACTGAACATTGGTGTAAGATTTGTCCCAGCCTGTGAAAGTGTATGTATACTGTGCGTTACCTGCCTTTGTGGGATTGGCAGGAGGTGTTGCGTTTTTACCCTTCATAACAACATTTGACTGAAGGAGGGTACCGTCCCAGTTGAAGAAGGTTACGGTAAATCTGTCGGGTTCATAGATAACTTCAAGGAATCCTGTGGACTTGTTGAAGTTGAAGGTGTAATCTCCGCCGAATGCGCTGAGGGTACAGTCACCTGCGGAGGTATACATCTCCCAACCCGTAGATGAAGTATTGAGGGTTGTGTCAACGATAGTACCGTTGTTACCCCACCATGTACCGTCTTTTGTAATCTTGAACTTGTATGTGCCGGGTTCAAGGTGAACTTTGACACTTGCTATGTTACCGGATTCGGACATAACTGTGCCGCCCCAGCTGTTCATATCGCCCATAAGGTAATACTGGATATCCTTATACTGAGCGGTAACTGTCAGATTACCTGTGATGTTGGAGAAATCCTTGTCCCAACCTGTGAACTCCCAGCCCGCTCTTGTGGGCGCTGCGGGAGCGGTTGCTGCCTTGCCGTATTCAACGCTCTTTGTAGCAATAGTGCTACCATCCCAGTTCTTGAATGTTACGGTGTACTTATTGGCAGTCTGGGTATAAACCGCAGTTACGGTCAGGTTGCCTGTAACCTTGGAGAAATCCTTATCCCACTTTGAGAAAGTGTAGGTATACTGCGCATCGGCAGGACGGGTAGGATTAGAAGGAGCTGTGGCAGCAGCGCCGTGGTTAACGGTTTTTGTTGCCAGAACTGTGCCGTCGTAGTTTTTGAAGGTTACGGTGTAAGTGTTAATGGCAAATGTTGCCTTGGCAGTAGTGTTGTTCTGCACCTTGATGGTAGTGGATGTAGCGCTTGTGCTGGGCGAACCGCCGTAGGTACCACCAAAAGTCCAACCGGTAAAATGATAACCGGTTGAAGGTGTCGCGGTAATGGTTACCTCTGTGTCGTAATTGTAGTATTTATCACCTGAAGGAGAAACACTACCGCCTGTACCTGCAGAAATGTGAAGACCTGCTTTGTAGTTCGCCTGTGCAGTAAGGTTACCTGTGGGTTTGATTGTAATTGTAGACGAACCGGAATTTCCCGAGGTGTAGCTGAAGTTACCGGAACCTGAGGGGAATGTCCATCCGCTGAAGCTGTTACCTGTTGAGGGTGTTGCAGTAAGGGTTACTGTGTTACCGGGGGTCACGTAAGTTGTGCCGGTAACTGTGCCCAGAGCATAGTTACGCTGAGTGGTAACCTTATACTGTGTGCCGAAAGTCGCTTTACAGGTAATTGCCGCACCGTTTGTAATAGGCTGAATAGTGATAGATGCACTTGAGGTAGAGCCCGAAGTAATCTTATAGTCAGTATTAAGAGTACCGCCTGAAATTGTCCAGCCTGTGAAGTAATAACCTGTTGAAGCAGAAGCAGTTGAAGCCTTGGTTCCTGAATAAGTGGTGGAACCGCCTGTGCTGGAAACACTACCGCCTGTGCCTGCGGAGAAGGTAACCTTACCTGTATTGGCGGCAAAGGTAGCCTTTGCGGTAACCGCACTCTTAACGGTAAGAGTAGGCTTCAGCGCTGTTGTGCTGGAAAGAGAGCCTGTACCTGATGTAATAGCCCAACTTGACAGATGATAGCCTGTCTTGGGAGTCGCTGTCAGGGTTACAGTCTTTCCCCAGTATGCAGAGCTGGAAGATGTGGAAACAGTACCCTGAGAAGTGCTGTTTGTCTGAACGGTTACGGTGTAGGGACCGTTCAGCTGGAACTTTGCATACAGGGTCTTTGCAGCACCTGTATTGGTATATGTATAGGTTGCACTTGTGCTTTCAGCAGAAGTAGCTGTAGTCGAAGTAAACCATCCCTTGAAGGTATAGCCTGTTGCAGCAGTTGCCTTCATGGTAACGGTTGTACCGATACCTGAACTGATAGCTGTACCTGAGGTCGAGCTGCTCTTTGCGGATCCTGTTGTACCCGAAATCTGATAACCAGATACAGAAACTGTACCGCCTGTGGTACCTGTGGTATAAGAGCCGCCGCCTGACGACTGATAGCAGGCTGTTGCTGTTTGGTTTGTATTGAGAGAAGCGCTGCTCTTTGAGAGGGTGCCTGAACTGTTAGCGGTAAGAATAACGGTACCGCTGAGGTTCGTTGCACTCATAACAGATGTGGACCAGGGAGCCCATGATTTTCTGCTTGTAACAGAGCTTCCTTCTCCTTCCCAATGTTCGTTACATCCGAAAATAGCGTATTCTGTGGCACCTTCCCACAGGGGCATACTTACATAATAAAGGTTAGAGTTGCTAACCTTTGTCATAATGTAGCCCTGTGACCAGGAGCCGTGACCGATCATAAACTGAATGACCGCGCCACTTTCGGCGACATTGGATGCATCAAAGTAAATCTTTGTACCATCGGATACATTAGCGCCCAATGGAGCAAGGTCTACATTAGCACCGGTCTCTGCTGTGTCAACGACTGCCGCGCCTACACCGGGCATAGCAAACATGGACATCAGCATGCAAAGAAGTAACACCATACTGGTAATTTTCTTCCATGTCATAGTTTTTCCTCCTTTATTTTTTATGCATAGATACACTTACACATAATAATTTATTATATATTACCAAAAATTCAGAGCATTATCAATAAATTTTGCCCAACAAGCATAAAAAGAGGAAAAGGCAAAAAAGGTCTATGTCGGTGCAATTTTCCTCTATATATACCATAAACCTGTATCGCAAACACTACATATTGTAACCTCACAGTTTTCACCCTCTATTTTTAAGCACAATGCCCATACTGTCTGCTTTCAGCACATCCCGCAAAAAAGAAATGACCCTGAGATCGGTGTGCCATACACATCTCAGGGTCATCATGTTATTTCATTTTATTTTTTAAATATCCACAGTTTCTGTCTGGGTGGCGAGGATTTTGGCTTCCTCTTTGGAGGCGCGTTTTTTCACCACGTAGGCAATGCCTTTTTCCAGCAGATTGATAAGGAGTATCATCAACGATACCATAGCGGTACCTTCAATGAAAGACTGGGACTCAAGCTGCGGAATCAGCAGAGACAGAGGCATTGTGCGGAAATTCATCAGGAATGATACCGCAGAGATGGTAATCATTGCATTGACGAAGAAGTAACTGTACATCTCCACAATAGTGGCTGTTGTTGAGGGGATATATACCGAAAACAGCAGTTTGAGGCGGTTTATGCCCAGAGTATCTGCCACATCCTCCAGGTTGGGATTGAACTTTGAGAGAGAGTTGTACGCAAGAAGATAGGGAGATGAGAAAAAGTGGGCGATGTTAACCACTACAAGTATGAATATGGTGCCGTATATGGGAACATTCTTGAAGGTCATAACATAAGAAAGACCCAGAACTATACCCGGCACCGCCAGAGAGAGCATACTGATGAAGTGAAGCAGACCATTGGGGATAGACTTCTTGCTTCTTGCGGTGATGTATGCCGAGAAATATGAAAGGCAGGTACCCACCAGAGATGTAAGCAGAGCCACGGAAATGGAATTGATGAAATACTGGCCAAGTCCCGAGGAGAGAAGCTTCTTGGCTGTCTCAAAACTCAAGGACATATCCACGGGGTACTGCTTCACAAAGCTCAGCAGAACGAATGCAAATATTGGCAGGCAAAGAAGCAGGATAACCACTGCGAAAATCACATACACAAGGATATCTCTTGTCTTGTTTTCTTCGATAACATAAGCCTTGGTAACGGTGCTTGCAGATGAGCTGATACCGCTGTTTCTGAGGTCCATAATAAAGGCTATCAAAGCAGGAAGCAGAAGCACCACGCCGATTACCGCACCGCCTGAGAAATTCATCATTCCGATAACTTCGCGGTACATATATACAGGCAGGGTCATAGCCTTGCCGCCTGTCATCAGCGCAACACCGTAATCGGTGAACACCATTGTGAAAACAGCAAGAATTGAAGATACAATGGTACGTCTCATGGAAGGCAGGGTTATGGACACAAACTGTCTGAACTTTGACATTCCAAGCACACTTGCCGCTTCATATATGGTGTAGTCCTCATACTGGAAGGAATCGTTGAACATCAGGAAGGATACGGGGAAAGAATAGAGCACCGAGCCCATTATGATGCCCTTGTATCCGTAAAGTCCGATATTGAGTCCTGTAAAGTTAGTGATAATTCCGTTGTCTCCGAAAAGGAACACAAGTCCCATACCGTGGGAAATACTGGGAATAAGCATAGGTATTGTGAAAAGCACTACAAAAAAGGACTTGAATTTAATGTTGGAGCGGTTGAGCATCCACGCAAGCGCAAAAGAGAGGCTCACCGATATTATGGTGGCAATAACTGTGGTTATTACCGAATTCTGAAGCATGGGGAAAAACTGGGCTGACGAGAAAACATCAGATATATGCTGTCCCCTGATACTGCTGAACAGGTAAATGATCGGAAGAACAATGCTTACCAGAAGATACGCTATCAGCAGAAACTTCAAGCCGAAATAGCCTTTGTTCTTCTTAATCTTCATATTTACCTCTTCCTGTATATCCGATAAGGTCGTAGTATTTTTTGTCAAGCTGTTCAACTACAAACTCCTTGATATAGTCGTTTGCAGGGTTCTTGTAGAGTTCAAGGGGTGTTGCCATCTGCTCAATATTACCCTCGCTCATTACCATTATGCGGTCTGAAAGGAAGAATGCCTCCTCCTGGTCATGAGTGATGAAGAGCATTGTGGCGTTGAACTTCTTCTGCAAAGACTTAAGCTCTGCTTTCATAATTTCGCGGTTGGTAACGTCCAGGGCGGAAATAGGCTCATCAAGAAGAATGACGTCGGGATTCATTGCCAGAGTACGGGCAATTGCAACTCTCTGCTGCTGACCGCCTGAAAGCTGATGGGGGCGCTTGTGCATCTGGTCGGTGAGTCCCACCTGCTCCAGAGTTCTCTCTGCAATTTCCTTTGCCTGTTTCTTTGTCTCTTTTCTGAGAGTCAGGGCGTACTGAACGTTCTGAAGTACTGTCATATTGGGGAAAAGTGCGTAGTTCTGGAAAACTATTCCCATACCTCTGTCGAAACTTGCAAGAGAGGAAATATCCTTGCCGCCCTTGATAATCTCGCCGGAATCTGCTTTTTCAAGGCCGATGAGAATTCTCAGCAGAGTGGTCTTTCCGCAGCCTGAGGGACCGAGAATGGAGAGAAACTCACCCTCCATAAGGTCAAAAGAAACATTATTGAGAACGGTTTTTCCACCGTAGGTTTTGGTAAGATTTTTTACTGAAAGTTTTGTGTTTAATACTTCCATATTGACAGCAGCCTCTCTTTCTCATTGTAGTCCTGAATTCCTGTCATGTCTGCGTAAACATAGTCCTCGTTGATAACGGGATAATCAGGGATACTGTGTGTCTGTCCTTCGTATATTGTTTCGGGAGAGAAATTCTCCTTGTCATATACAATGAAATCGTTGATTATGAAATCAAAAACTTCCTCAACGCCCTTCTTCTCCCTGTGGCCTTTGATAATGGCGGTTCCTGTGAGAGAGTAGGGGGAGCCCTCGGGAGGGAATATTATCTCAAAAGGCTGTCCGTCGTTGCGCTCATTGACACCCTGGAAGGTAAGGGCAAGACCTGCGGCAATTTCGCCCTGTTTCAGAAGTTTGATGGGACCTGAACCTGATTCGGTAAACTGCTTCAGGTTGGGATAAAGCTTGTCAACATACTCAAGTGCAGCATCCTCGCCCCAGATATTGGTCCAGTTTTTGTAGAAGAAATAGCCTGTGCCGCTGCTCTTGGGGTCAGGCATTGCCACGAGACCCTTATATTCGGGCTTCAGCAAATCCTCATAGGTCTTCGGAGCTTCAAGTCCGTGTTTATCAAGAATCTCTGTATTGACGATAATGGCGCCTGCCTGACATTCCCAGGTAACCCAGAGGTTGTCATTATCCGCAGGGGTAAAGCCTTCGGTATAGGGAATTCTGCTCATTCCTTCAATATTCTCAAGCTCGTTCTTGATTTTGTTCATATAGCCTGTTTCCAGACCCACAAGTATATCCACCTCGGTGTCCTCACCCTCGGCATAAATCTTTGCCGCGGATTTACCTGTGGACATATATGTGACAATTACATTGTACTGGGGGAATTTCTCGGAAAGCTGCTCCTGAAGAGCATCGTTTCTGAACTGCTCTGTGGAGGCACAGATAACAATGGTCTCCTTGCCGCCGAAATCGGCCAGCACAGTAAAGAGCAGTGTTATGATTACTAAAATAATCAGACCTTTTTTCATTTTACACCTCGTAAAATTAAATGTATGTATGGTCAATATTCTTCAGATCGTTGTAGGTATCTATCTCGATAATGTCTTCAAAGGTACAGGGACGGACCTCAACCTGATAGTTTTTAAGGCAGAATTCCAGAGCTACCTGATCCCAGTATCGCTCTTTGCCGCCGGGCATCTCAAAGACCTTCTTGATGTCTTCCTCGAGCTTCTTGCCGTCTTCCTCGTTCCAATAGGAAATACCGTACATATGGTAACAGTCACTGCCGCCGATGCAGAGCTTGGTTATGACTCTGTTCTTAACCTCAAAGCACCAGTCGTCTGTCTTCTCAACAGGTACACCAAGGTAATTGGAAGTATACTGATACTTGGTGATAAGTGCGGGATTATAGAGCACCAGGTCAGCCTCGAAAACATAAGCGTTCTGCAGGAGGTTTCGTGCATAGAGTGTGGAGGAAATATTGTTTGCCTCATTATAGATGGGGTTATCAATGAATTTAATCATAGGATACTTGTAAAGCAGCTGGTCAAACTGCTCCTTGAGATATCCTCGCACCAGATAAATCTCCTCTATTCCTGCGGCAACAACCGCATCGAGAAGGGTGTCTATCATTCGTGTGCCGTTGACACGCACCAGAGGCTTGGGAGTATTGAGGGTAATGGGCACAAGTCGCGAGCCGAAACCTGCGGCAATAAACACCGCTCTCCTGACTCTGTAAGGCTCCAGCACCTGAAGCCCCTTCTCTGTCACATTCACTCCGTCTGTAAGGCCCTCGTTTCGAAGCACCTCGAGCGTTCTGCTGACAGAGCCCAGGGACATACCTGTACGCTCAGCAATCTCACGCTGGCTGATTTTTCTCTTTTCGTGTTCCAAAAGTGTAAGTATTGCAAACTGTTTGCGTGTTATCGACATATTGGATTTCCTTTCCAAAATACTTATTTCAAATCAAAAACCCCCGCTCAGTATGAATTTTCAGGTACTTTCGGGGGAATTATGTTCATTTTTAAAAATAATACCACTTTTATGGAACATTGTCAACAAAAAAAGAGCATTTATATCAGTTTCAATATTGTCATTTTTCAAACCAAATTGAAAAAATACAAATCAAAAGACCACCTGATGTGCAGACAGTTTGCTCTGCCCTCCCCGGTCGTGGTATAGCGTTACAAAGCCACGCCTGCAAACGGGTCTCAAAAAGCCTTACCTCCGAGGGAAAGGTGCTGAATTTCAGCGAAGCGGATGATATGGAAAGGTCGTGCTTTCATTTTGACACAAACACTTCGTGTTCTACACCTCATCATTCACCGTCGGCAACAGTTTCTCTTCTAGTATAGCCTTTTACTCTGCTCGTTTTTTATTTACACACTCTGATGCACCAAACAAAAAAAGCTTCTGCATAAGCAGAAGCTTTAATAATTATTGTTTTTTAACGGACAACCTCACCGATAGGGTACGAAGTAGGGATATCCGCCAGATATTTCTGTATTGCCGTAGCATCCCTTACGTTTACCTCTCCGCTTTGGTCTGCATCTGCCAGCTTCTCCCCTGTATCGCTGAGAATTTCAATTCCCGCCACGTGTTTTTGTATGGCAGTTACATCCTTGATGTTCACAATTCCGCCTTCGTTGGCGTCACCAAGTATCTCAACTTTGTAGGAAGGATTGCATTCAGAGCAAATTTCGCAAGTGGAGGTTTCTCTGTAATCACGACTGAGTTCTCCGCAGACAGAGCATCCGTACAGCGACAGATGGGGATGCATTTCGTCACTTGTGGCGAAATACAACTTGTCACAGATATGGTCGGCACTCTCGTGCTTGTCATATTCGGGAACACCGAAGTAGTAATCCGCTGTCTTTCTCCTGAGAGAGAAAACGCCCACACCCTCGCTGCTGCCTGTATCGTTGGAGTTGCCTTCGAGAGTATAAAAGTAATCCCCGTCGGCATAGTAAACAATACCAACATGGCTGAAAGTTTTTGTAAAGAACAGGTCGCCAAGCTGCGGAGTATACTCCTCGCCATCCACAAAAGGTACGCTGAAGTATCCGTCATCGGGGGCGGCTATGGCACAGTTACGGATAATGTCTGTGGGAATATCTGCCTGACGTGCACACCAGCTGACAAACATTGCGCACCAGGGCTGATTGGGAAGACCGTACCAGGTACCGTACTTCGTGTCATTATATTCACCCTCGCGAAATCCCAACTGAGTTTTCGCCACCGATATCAGGTCTGTTCGGTAATCACCCGTATTGATATGGGTGTTTTCGTATTCATCGGCAGCGGCAGTAACAAAAGACGCAGGAATAAGTCCCATTATAAGCACAAGGGTTACCGCCAGAATTTTAGTCAGACTGTTTTTCATAATTCACCACTATCCACGTTATCAGAAATCTCTGTTCTGAGAGTATCCGTATCTGCCGAGCTGCTCTCTTCTGTGTCGGATTCCGACTTGATTTTGCCGATTATATCGTTTATATCTGTTTCTTTAACCTTTTTGTCGTATCCTGCTATGGTCTTTACCATCAGGATAAGCTCATCAATAAACGCAAATGCAATAAGGGCAATTATAGTAACCAGTCCCCAGGGAGAGAAAAAATAATTATAAAATCCTCTCATTATAGGGAGCGTGGTCACTACCACAGACTTTACTGTCTCGGCATCGATGGGAGCATCAGGAGTGTCATTTGCAACGCCCTGAGTCTGGAGCATCAGTTTTCCATCCTCCTTTTCAGGGGCAACAATTACTTTGTGGGTAATAAACATACCTGCGTATTCTCCGCTGCCCTTGAAGGTAATCACATCCCCCACCCTGATAGCAGTTTTATCTTCGACTTCTTTGCCGAGGATAACATCTCCCACCATCAGTTCAGGCTCCATGCTGGGGCTTGAAACACGGCAGATAGAGTAGCCGAAAAGGTTGGGAATATCGCCTTTCATATGAAACACAAAGGCTACAACCACAACAACAATCAGGATGCCGAGAATTAACCAGCAGAAAACATCTGCGATTTTTTTAAAAACAGCTAAAACTTTCTTCATCGTAATCACCATACTATTGCAAAAAAGACAGCAGAGCATACGTCCGCTGTCTTTTAATCTGTTTATTTATCCTCGTTCAAAGAAGGAGTGGAGAAGTCCTGTATCCCGTCTTCCTCACAGGCAGACTCTTCTGACACTGCGGATTCTGTGCCCTCCATGGCATTCTCTGCCGAGTTATTGTTTTCTGTCTCTTCCTCGTCTTGGTCGTCTTTTTCTCGCACCAGTTTTATGAGGTTCATAAGCTCATTGACGAAGAATATACCAAGGAAACCCAGCGTAACCACAAGTCCCCACGGGGTACGGAAGAAATCATAGATCGCCGCAACCGCGGGAAGCTCACAGACCATTATTCCCGTAACCTGGTCTTCTGATATTGTGGCATCGATGTAGCCGTTGTTGACGCCCCACGTCTGGAGATAATACTTTCCGTCGGACTCATAAGGCTCAACAATGACCTCGTGAGTGATTTTCTTGCCGGCATAACTGCCTGCTTCACCGTCGTAGGTGATAATATCTCCTGCTTTGAGGGTTGTGATATCCTTCACACGCTTTGAGAGAATGATGTCACCCTCATTCAGGACAGGTGTCATACTGGAGGAAGAAATCCTCAATACCTGAAATCCGAAAAGCTGAGGAGTTTCACCCTGCACCTTGGTGACAACCAGAAACAGCACCATAATGAAGGTAACCGACAGAAGCACCGCGGATAAAATTTTGCTAATCTTTTTCAAAACAGTTTTACCTTTCGGTTAATGTTCTTTAGACATAAACGATATACATCTGAGAGAGGTCGAGGGTCATAGCAGAACCTGCCTTAACAAACCAGTAAACCTCAACAGTCTGCTGAGAATCCATTGTGATGTAATCTTCTATGCAGAGCATATCTCCGCCTTTGTAGGTCTTGTATGTTTTCTCGGGGGAAACGATGCCGATATCGAGGTTGCCGTATTTATTAGCATCATCAAGATAGAGCGCAACGGAACTTTTGCCGTAGTTGCCATTGGTGATGAGGGTCTTGAAGTAAACCGCCTCACCTGCCGGCACAGAAACCTTTGCATTCTTTGCAAGGGCAGTTTCCGCATAGCTTATGGCGCCATTGTCAACTGTACCCTGATAGGTATCAAAGGTAGCGCTCTTGCTGGTTACCTTACCCACCTGGGTATAGTTGAGTATACCGTACTTGGCATCGTCCACAGTCTGAGTGCGGTCATACCACGAGAAAGAGGTACCCACCACCATCACCGCCATAAGCACAGCCATAGCGATACAGGATATTAACTTGCAGATATTCATAGCTTTTTTCATGGTATCACCGCCTTTCTTAAGATTTAGGATTAGTTTATTTTGTGGACCAGGTACCGCTGGTGTCACCATCCCATGTAGTCTTTGTCTTCTGGTAATAGTTCTTACCGCTGGGAATTGTAAGGTCACCGGTCTGGTTCCACTTGTTGTCCCAGTTATTGGTTGTGTTTGCGGGATTCATACGGCAGAAGATAACGTTTGTATACTTGGGATCGATAACAGCACTATAAATACCATCACCGTCATCATCTGTCATCGAGTACCATGTATTACCGCTTCCATCCCATACATAAGCCGCGAATCTTGCATTTGCCTGTGTCCAGTTTGTAGTATCGGGTTTAAAGTAGATCACTCTGTCGAACCTTGCATACAAGGTAGTTGCGCCAGAAATTGTAGTGGTGTATTCAGCATCCTTACTTACAAGGCTTCCGCTTGTAGCACCTGTATACCATCCGCTGAAGGTATATCCTGTTACCTTTGTAGCTGTAAAGGTTACGCTTGTGCCGGAAGTTACGGTTGCGGTAGATGAAGCACCTGCTGAGCCGCCTGTTACCTGAACTTTACCACCTGTTGTGCTACTGCTTGTGCCGTTGGATACAGCATAAGCCTTTGCGGTATAGCTGGTGGATGTTGACTGCTTGAATCGAGCGTAAACGTTTGTGGTGCCTGTAATTGTCGCAGTATAATTGAGGTCACCGCTGAGCTTTGTTCCGCCTGAAACGGCAGTATACCAGCCTTCGAAAGCGTATCCTGACTTAGCAGTTGCCTTGAAGGTAACGGTTGTGCCCTCGACAACGGTCTTGGATACCTGAGCTGCCGCTGTGGCAGTATCAATTGTAACAGTACCACCGACGGAGCTGTTATTTGTAGAGCCTGTTACTGCGTGAGCAGTTGCGGTATAGTTGACAGGAAGCTTGAATTTTGCATAGTACGTGGGCTCCTGATCGTCATTTGCAGCCTTGTTCACAGTAATTGTAGTGTTGGCTACATTGGTGATAAGCTGGGTGCAGTTTGCATCCTTGTACCAACCATCAAATATATAGGAGCCTTTGGGAGATGCAGAAAGCTTGATCTGATCACCGTTTCGAATCATAACCTGATCGGAATTCTCAACGAATGAGGTCACACCGCTTACCTTTGCGGTACCGCCTGCTGAAGGTGTAGCCGCAACGTGGAGGGTGAACATATCACCGGGACCGATTTGTTCCATGTGACTGTCGGCTGTAATAATATATGTGTTGCCCAGTTCTCCCATAAAGCCGTCATTGGTATTAGCATTGCCGTCATCCTTGGGATCCTGGTTGCCGCCGTTACTGCTGATAATTACCCAGAAGTTACCAACATCGGCAGTATCGAACTTGTAAACATAATATCCGCTTCCTGCGGGGTCAAGAGCAGCTGCATCACCGGGCCATGTGTCACCGGAGTAGTGGCTGCTGATACCATTTATCTTCTGGTATGCCCAGACGTGGTAACCGCTTGCGAAGTTGTCTCGCTTCTCAATATATATGGTTGTGGTCTGACTTGCGCGGAATAATGCGTAGTATGTCTTGTTTGCAGAAATGGTAACTGTATGCTCTGCATCCGTGGATACTGCATCACCTGTACCGTCTGCATTCTCATACCAACCAACGAACTTGTAGCCGTCCTTTGCCACAGCCTTGAGCACCGCTGTGGAGTCCTTATAGCCTGTGTAGGAAGTTGTGGTTGCAGTGTTGGTAGCACCTACCGATACTGTACCACCCTCGGTGGGACTGCCCGCAACGCTGATGGTATATTTCGGTTTTTCTTTGAATCGTGCCTCGTAATATGTGTTATTACCATTGACACTGTCCACATAGTTGAGGTTGAAAACATCATCAGTCGGAGTTTTTGAAATGGAGAGTTGTGTTGACTCCAATTTTGACTCGATGCCATTTTCTATAAGATACCAGCCCTCAAATTCATAATTTGCCTTAGGCTCCGCTTTGAGGGTAATGGGGCTCTTCTCAAGAATCTTGTACATACCCTTGGAAGTCTTTGAGTTTCCGTTAATAGTAATGGTTCCGCCGGAAAAACTGTTCTGGCCTATATAATCGCCAATTGTAGTATTCCATTTGGTAGTGTAAGCATTGTAACCAATAAGGTAATAAGGAAACTGAACTTCCAGACCAAAGCTTATTGTAATATCCGAGCCGTGGAGAGCGTTGAGCGCTGAAGCATCAGCAGAACTCTCAAGCCAGACAACTACCTGAATGGTACCTGTGTAACCATCATTGTAGTCGAAGAGTCTGTTCTTGGTTGTGGTGGAATTTGTTATGTAATTTGTTGTCGCCTTTGTTGTAAAGGAAGTAGTGCCACCACCCACAGAGTTGACAACATTGGTGGTTTGGGCAGTACCGTCACCTGCGAAAATGTACTTATCTGTACCGTTTGAAAGCATAATTCTGAAAGGCGATACATCAGAAACTGCCACACCGCTCTTGGTGGCTGTAATCTGAGGCTTCGCTTTCAGAGCCAGATAGAATACATCGGTAGTGTCGGGAACATTATAGTCAAAGCTGAAACTGATGTGGTTCTTTCCCACGTCGTTTGTTGTTACAGCTCTGTATCTGGTGGTATTACCGCTTGAATTAACGGCTTCGGGGATATAGAAATTCTCGCCGTCCTTGCTGGACATAGGTGAGAAAATAAGGTCGTTGTAGTTCCTGGTGTCAAGGTCATAGTTTATGAGCGTCATTGTGCCTGTGTGACCGGGGTCAATATTGAGGGTACCGGGATAATTTTCAGGCGCCTTGATAGTGATACCTTTGTCCTCTTCTGTCTCCATAGTGTAGGTGGTACCACCCTCAATCCAGCTGTAAGCGATGCCCGACGCAGTTAAAATAATCAGCAGAAGTGCCACTACCGACATCCATATTTGCTTTTTGTTTGATTTTTTATAAGTTTTAGAAGTCATCGTGACACCTCCTTTGAGTAATTTTCAGAATTTAGGGATTGGGATTGTTTTTGGAGTAGATAAGACTCTCGTGGGGTTGGGTGTAAATATAGAAGCCGTTGCTACTGTCGTTTTCATACCAGAAGCAAGCACCGTTGAAATTCATCTTGAAGAGACTTCCGTTTTCTGTGCTGACTTCATAGGGACCTGCAAGTTTCTGGAGAGTTGTACTACCATTATTAAATCTGTAAACTCTGCCGATTTTGCCCTCTGCGCCACTACTGCCGTTGCCCGGGAACTGGCTGCCATTATTCCAGTTGTTTGCAATGATGTAGAAAGCGCGGTCCTGGTTACCTTGTGATACAGTAAAATCAACAAAATATTTACCAACCGAATTGCTTAAATCATAAGTAGCTTTTGTTCCGGCAACAGAATTATTCCATACGCCAAGCGGCTCCTTCTTGTTGCCGTCTTTATCAGTAAAATGAACATAGGCTGCTGTGTTTGATTCATAGTTGAAGTTTTCCAGATATACTCGGGTTTCGCCGCCGTTGTTGAACTGGATACCCGCTATATCGTCGGTTTCCTTCAGGTCGATATAGTACATATTTTTGTCTTTAATTGCATCAATGTGCTGCATTTCCGCACCGGGCCATTCGCCGGTAGTAGGGCAATAATCGCCCTTGGAATCCCATGTATAGCAACGCAGTTCGCTAAAGGGCGCCTTCATCTCAAAATAGATACGGAAGGTACCATACTGGTCTTTCCAGTAGCCAAAGCAACCTGTAATATCTGTACCGTCATTGTTATTGGGGTTACCGCAGATAGCAACGTAGGTATGTTCGCCGTTGGGGTCCTTGAGTATTCCGCTACCCATATTGGGCTCCCACTCATTCCACCAATGGTCGATGTCAATGGAGTAACGGCGGAAGTAGAAGTTCTTAATAGTATCGGGAACGTAGGCTGACCAGGTGGAGGGAGCTGTTGTGCCGCCGTCTGTGGTCTTCTCCATGGCGTAGTATCTCTGTGTATCATTGTCAAAGATATACATCATAGTGTTATATTCGTTGGCACCTTGTTCCATTTTCTTGGAAACCCAGTACTCGGCATAAGCTTTATCATCACTATATGTATAGCCATGGGTATTATCAACGAAGTTGTACTTCACAAGGTCGTCAACAGTTGTTGTGAAGTCAATGAATACACTGAGTTCGCTGTCGGAAATATCGTTTCCGCTGAACTCTGTACCCTCGAGCCAGAGTGCGAGAGTGATGTTGAGGGTTTCGTTTGCCGCAAGTTCAAAGAGAGGTGTGCTGCTCTCTTCGCCCTTGAAGTAAAAGTCACCGTAGGACTTGGTCGCAGTTGTACCCTGAGTTGCAACGCCTGCACCGCTGATAGCGGTAATGGGAGAATAGCTGATTTCCTCGTGTACACCGGGCATCTGATTGGGCTTGAAAACAATGGGGTCAGAGCCGTCGTTGAGGTTAAAGGACATTCTGAGAGCATCGAGTACCGGTTTGTTCTTGCACTGAATGATGGTACCTGCACCAAGATATACGGGTGTAGGCTTGTCGCCTGCCTGGAGCTCAAAATCCACGCTGACGTAGCGTTTGTTCTCGTCAGCAGGGGTGCCCTCGCGGAATATCATATCCGAAGTTGTATTTTTCTTATTGCTTACCAAGGGAAAGAAGAAATTGCGTCCGTCAGCGCTGGAGGTCTCCTCAAGAGTTCCTGCAGGAATAATGATGGAGTTCGTAACCTTGCCATCCTGTCGCATTTTAAGGCTGCTGCCTGCGCTGATAATAAGATCGTTGCCTTTAACAGAGCCTTTATTGCCGCCTTCAGTCCAGCTGAACGAGACACCTGCTACCATTACAGCAATAAGGAGAAGGGCTATTGCGGACATTATAAAATTCTTTTTACCTATTAATTTTTTCACAACAGCACCTCCTTGGCTAATTGTTTTTGCTTATCAGATTTCGAATGCGTCGAACACCAGAGAAAGGCTGAAAGAACCGTCAACCAGTGCGCGTCTTGCTTCGGTGTCGCAACCTTCGATCCAGATACGGAAGGTAACCTCACCTGTATAATAGCCGTTTGCATCGGGAGTTCCCGAGAGAACTGCGATTTTTGTATCGGCTGATGTGGGAACTTCTGTAATAGTTTCAGGAAGCTCTGTGATAACATTTGTTGTCATATCCTGAATCTGATAGGAAGCATTGTAATAATAGTGGTGATAGGGATTGTTCCAATAGAAGGGATTACCGGGTGTTGACTCGGAACCATTTGTGTACTTGGTAGCGGTCGCCTCGGTATCCATTGTATACACGCTGTCACCCATAAGATTTGTCAGATGGAAATTAGGATTTGTAATCCAGATTTTTCTTGTATTCGCGGAGTTGAGGTAAGAAACTCTCAACGCACCCACAATGCAGTCCTTTGAGAATGCATTCTCGTCTTTTGCATAGCTGCTGGGATTCTCGCAATTTTCACCCACAAGAACGGTGTGGGTGGGAACAGCGGCAGAATCAGAGCTGAGGAATACATTGAGGGGATCCTTGGAACGCATATAAACAGTGAAATCAATATAGTCCTGATTTGCTTTTGCATCCTCCCAACGACCGTTGGTTTTAACCACTGCGTACTCTGTCTTCTGCTCAAGCTCGGGAACGCGGAATGTGTTGCCATCGCCTGTAATCTCTACAAGCTTGAGACTATCCATAACGTTCTTGCCATCAACCTTATAGTCGGCAAGGTTCAGAGAACCACTCCATGTCTTCTGGTCAAAGGAAAGCTCCAGAGCGTTCTTGCTCTCAACCTGAATTTCATAGATATCAACTCTGTTGTCAGCTTGAGTAGCAAACCATGAATAAACAGTAACCGTCATCAGAGTACAGATGAGGAACAAGTTGACGATGATTATTAATTTGCTTTTTGTTCTGGGTTTAATCTGTTTCAACTTAATCCCTCCTTACTGTGATGTGAAGTGAAGCATAAGGTCGAAAATGCCATCTGCGAGAGGAGTTTTTGCCTCTCTGTCGGTACCTTCCACCCAGATTCTCATAACAATATGGGCGGTGTAGTATTCGTCCTCTTCATTTGCTTTTGTGAGTGTTGCAATTTTTGTGTCGCAAACCTTAGTAGTTGCGGCATTTTTGATAAGGTCATTTTCAGACCAGTTCTGTACAGAAGTATAGAGTTTCGGTGTTGTAGAGTTACCCAGAGACTTCAGTTCATCAGCCTCTGCGTCATAATACTGATAGGTCTGTGAATCATCGACCTTGGTATTAACCTTGTTGGTTGAGCCTGTGTAGACTGTAACCGCACCTGATACATCAAGTTTATCGGCTGTGACAGACTTCACACTGCCGCCATCAACCACCAGATAGTAGTTGCCTGACTTGAGAACAGGACCAACAAAATTATCGTCTGCCATCAGAGTGAAGGTTGAACCGGTGGCGTTGAGAGAAATTACTCCGTTTGCCACAGAAAGATATGAATTGGTGCCGGCATTCTTGAACTTATAAGTTGCTTCGTAGCCGTCGCCTGTTTTTTCTACGATAAATCGTTCAGCTGATGTGATACTCAGAGGGCTGATGTTATTTTTCGCGCTGTCAGTGAAACGCACAGCCTTCATAAAGTGCTCGCCTGAAGAAGCAGCAACGCTTGCCTTGGGGCTTACCAGTGCGCACTGTGTGTTGTGTTCAAGTTCGTAGTAGGTGACCTCTGCTGTTGCTTCTCCGGCTCTGTTGTAAGTTTTAGTTTGAGCACCTGAGCTGGAATAGCCTACAACAACAACTTCTCTGGTCACAGGATTATATCCTATTGTTATTGTAATTTTTTGAGTTTTAAATCCATCGATATAGAAAGCAGGTGCTTTTCTATCCTGACCGGTGAGGTTAAATGTATCTGCTAATGCAACCTTGGGATATGAATCTTTTGTGTCGTTATTAGCTTTACTGTTAGAAACATCTACATAGGAAATATCGTTACTGTTCCAGGAAGTTCCACTTCGGTTAATATAATAAATAATTGTGGGGTTGCTTCCGGTATTTGGCTCTGTGATAGTGTATTCACATGTATAAAGACCTGTATTGTTTGCACGGTCATAAACAGTGAAATCCATCTTCTTTGATGTCAGGTTTGAGGCCTGAGTATTAGGGTCACTGGAGTAATTGTCCGGTATCCACAAGTAATATGATCCGTTTTCTGTTGTGAAGTCAATGACATCGCCTAAATCGCCTGCAGAAGCACCGCCACCAGCTGTTTCTGTGTTGGTAACTCTGGTGTAACCAGACTCGTCATATACAAGTTCTACATCGGCATTGGGTGCCCAGATGAAGCTTACGTTTTGCTTTTTTGCGTCAAGGAAAGCTACTCGGGAAGCTGCGGCGATATAGTCCCTGGAGAAAGCGCCGAAGTCGCTGAAATTACCTGTAATGTTCTTGGGCGCAACCAAGCTGTCAGCAGCAAGATAAACACTTCTCTCACTTGTGCCTCTGAAATAGAGGTCAACGTCAATGTATTTTCCTTCGCTGTTGGAGGGAACAATATCCTTGCCCTGCCATACGGTACCATTCATCAGAACTGTACCTGTTCTGCGGTTGAGGTAAGGCTCAAAGAACTTGAGGCCGTCGCCTGTAATCAGGCTCAAGGGTTCGGGGTTGCCTACGTTTTTTGAGGGACCGGTCTCATCATCTACACCGCTCTTCTCTCGGGCAGTGAGGTCTTTGTACCAGTTTTTTTCATCCCAGGAAACCTCTACTCCATCGGCCCTTGCTCGGACATTGATACCGTTTGCTTTTGCACTATCGCCTACGGTAAACCATGCCCAGATGGAAAGTGAACATACCACCAGAAGCACAAGGAAAATTATTAAGTTTTTACCCATAAGTCCGCCCGTTTTTCTTTTTTCGGGCATATTTGTGCTGTTCATGGCAGTTCCTTTCCGAGGACTTTAGTCCTCTAATTCAAGGAGTTCTTCCTTTGTAAAGAGATTCTTTCTTGCTTTTTTCTTGGCAAGTCTGATCTCGTCTTTTGCTCTCTGCTTGGCAAGTCTGACGTCTTCTCTTGCCTTGCGCTTGGCTTCTGCCAGTTCCTTGTCAAACTGTGCTCTCAGCTCGCGGACTTTAGCATTGTATGCCTTCTCTTCGTCCTTTCTTGCTGCTTCCACACGTTTGTCGACGGATTTCTGGACTTTTCTGATTTCGGATGCGTGCTTGACCTCCACTGCTGCCGCGGCATCTTCGTTTGACTTTCTCACAGCGGTGAGCTGACTGTCAAACTCTGCCTGTCTCTCGGCAAGCTCCTTGAGACGCTTCTGCTCGGCTTTGCTGGTTTTCTCGGCAAAGTCTGCATTGAGTTTAGCCACATAAGAGGTGTGCTTGGTCTCTGCATCGTCGATTTTATTCTGGAGGGCCTTGACCTCTCCCTTATGTTTTTCTTCGTTTTTCTTTGTGAGTGCCACAAAGTCATCGTTCATCTTGCGAACTTTGTCGTTGTGGGCGGCGTTCAGCTTATCAACTGCGTCCTTATGCTCGGTGTTCATTCTCTCAACCGTACTGTTATGCTCGTCTGTCATACGCTGTACGGTGTCGTTATGCTCACGGGTCATCTTCTCAACAGTATCTTTGTGCTGCTGACGCTCTGTATTAAGTGTATTTGTGAGGGTTTCGTTCTTATTGGTAAGGTCAGTAATCTGTGCGTTCTTCTCTTCGATTTCCGCCTGAGCCTTACGGAGATGCTCGGTGAGAGCGGTAATCTTGGCGAGCTGTTCTGCAACCTGCTGTTCAAGCTCTGCAATACGAGCAGTCTGAACTGCAATGAGTGCCTGCTGCTCAGCGATTACCTGCTTCTGACGGGCGTTCTCTTCCTCAAGTTCCTGAACTCTGGCTTTAAGGGTTGCAACAATATTATTGAGCTCGTCAATCCTGGCTTTCAGTTCAACAATAGTGTTCTTAAGCTCGACGATTTCAGCCTTAAGAGCTGCGTTCTCTTCCTTGAGACGCTCGATTTCCTGCTCTGCTTCGAGAAGCTTGAGCTTGGTGATTTTGAGTTCTTCCTTGAGTTCTTCTATTTCGTCCTGAAGTGCTGAAATCTGACCCTTGAGTGAGAGAATCTGCTGTTCTTTCTGCTCGAGAGTAACCTTCAGGTTTCTGACTTCATTGGTAAGGTCGAGGATTTTCTTCTCGCGCTCGCGGATTTCCTTGAGGCGGATTTCCATTTCCTCTTTTCTTACTTCGTCAATTCTTGCCTGCATAGCCGCGGCCTTGAGTTTCTCAGGCTTGGCATTCTCTTCGGCAATTTTGACATTTTCTTCTTCGTATTTTTCGTGGAGAAGTCTTTTGAGTCCGGGGTTTGTTGCAATGGACATCATGAAATGCTGGAAGCCCATTGAGAAATAAGCAGCCTGCTGAACATCCTCGCTCATTTCGCCCTTGAATTCCTCGCCGACAATTTCAAAGCCGGGACGCTTGTAGCTGTCGAGGAAGGTCCAGAGCTCCATAGCCTTCTTGAAGTTAGGATTCTTCTTCAGAAGGTTGGTCTGTGTAACGGGAGGTCGAACCTCAGGTTCCTTGGAAATCTCACGCATAAGCTGAGTCTGGAGGAACTCGTTGAGGGTGGTTCTTATTCTTCTGATTCTATCGAAGTCAGAAAGTTCGGAAACATCCAGAACATCCAGATCGTCAGCCAGAGTTTCATGAGATTCATTGATATAATTGAAGGCGAAGTCGACTTTCTTGTCATCAAACTCCGCACTGCGGATTACCTTGATGTTGGTATAGGTGTCATTGGGCACGCCCTTCATCTTGGAATACTTATCCTCTACAAAGTGGAGTGCACGACGAATAAGCGTCATAAGTACGCGGTTCTCGTAAATGGCAAAAGATTCCTCCTGCTCGGAAACGAGAATCTTGTTGGGGGTAACCATATCACCCTCAACCTTAGCAATATAGTTTGTATGCTGAGAGAGGTGTTTTACCGAGTCAGGACCGGTCTTACGGGCAAGCTCAATACGGACAACATTCTCAATCTGCTTGATGAATCGTCTCTGCTCATCAATAGCCTTCTGAATATAGGGCAGGCATTCTTCGATTGCCTCAACCCAATCCATATCGATGACTTTCTCGTTGGTCTTACCGGAGAGGGAGTCTTTGCCTTCGTCACCGTCTTTGAAGCTTGCGGTTATGTAATTGTATGTGAAGTCGTTCTGCAGGAGTTCCTGCATATACATATACGCTCTGTAATATTTTCCAAAGTCAGCCATGTGTACTGTACTCCTCACTAAATAATCTTATCCGCCAAGCAAAACACCAACATAAGGGCGAACGTTGTTCGCCCTTAGTGTCGCTATGTTATACAAGCTTCTTGAGCATACGCAGATAACCTTTACATTCATTCATATTCTCTTCGCCGAAGAGCTCATCAATATAAGCACAAAGACCGTCGATTTCGTCACGGATGTAAGAAAGGTTCAGGGATTCAAACTTTCTGAATACCTTTCTTGCCAGAACATAGTCAAGACCATCGATTTCGGTGCCGCCGCAGCCAACATAAGCGGGAACGAAGTCACGCAGCTGCTTAACAATACGGTTACCGAAAGCTATACGGAAGTGCTCGATTACGTAATCGTCGAGGAGATTTATCTTCTTGAGGTTTTCCTCAGAAACAACGTTGTTTGCCTTAGCCTGGTTGAGGAGTTCCTCGAAGTAGT
This sequence comes from Ruminococcus sp., assembly GCA_045654185.1. Classification (GTDB taxonomy): domain Bacteria; phylum Bacillota; class Clostridia; order Oscillospirales; family Acutalibacteraceae; genus Ruminococcoides. The sequence goes on along the minus strand of JAZOMY010000014.1, from coordinate 27,899 downwards.
TGTAGTTAATGTTGATAGACTCGGTGAAGGGAGCCTCAAAAGCCACACCCTTGGTATCAATGTTGATGGGCATAGCACGGTCGTAAACCTTATCTGTGATAGCAAATGTGGAGTCGTCGTTGTTAGCTGTACCGATGTACCACATATTGCCGGGAATCTGAATCTGTCCGTTAACAATATGCTTGGGGTCGGACTTCCATGCATTGGGAACAACGTCAACTACCCACTCATCGCGGGAAGGCATTTCAAGGATAGAGAGCATCTCAGCGAAGTAGTACTCAACACGGGCGATGTTCATCTCGTCCAGGATTACTGCGTAGATGTTCTCATTATAGGAAGCCTCGTACATTGCACGAAGCAGCTCTGTCTCGTTGAACTTCTTGGTAAATTCGTTGAAGTAACCGAAAAGCTCGGAGCGGTCACGCCATGAAGGCTGAACAGATGCGATAATTGCAGGGTTGTTGATAAACTTACCGAAAGCATAGGGAAGTGAAGTTTTACCGGTACCGGAAATACCCTGAAGGATAATAAGTCTTGTTGATGCAAAAGATGCAATGAAAAGACGGATAATCTTGATATCGTAGTAGAGACCCAGCTGAGAACAAGCGAACAGACGGAAGCGGTCGCAGAACTCAGGCAGAGTAACATCGTAGTCGTATACGGGGGGCTGATAGTTTGCCCAGAGCTCGTCGATTTCGGAAAGTTTGTAGAATCTCTTGTCGCCCTTGGTATCTTCCTCACCCTTATTAAGTGTCTCAAGCTCTTCGCCGGTAAGCTCGCTGATTTCGTTGGGATTGAGACCAATCTGGGAAACCTTCATGGAGAGAATCTTGTCTCTCTCAAGGTTGAGGCGCATAACCTCTTTGTTGAGAGCCTGAACTTCTCTGACAAGGGAGTCGGTATCCTTTCTTCTGCGGTGAGAACGGATAAACTTTTTTACAGAGACAATGATGAGCCATACTGTAAGTGCGAGTACAGCTACGAGAAGCACAATTGCAACTATTGCAACTATCCATGCAAGACCGCCAAGTTCGGTGGTGTATGCATAAATGATGTTAACATAGGCAGGAAGGTTGAAAGCTTCTCCTATTCCTTTAAATGCTGCGGCGATTATTGACCACAGTGAGCCAAAAAACTGACCGAGAAACTCAAACAGAAACTTAAATACTGTATCCACGGTTCTTCGTCTCCTTAAAAAAATCTACCTGTTTAAACGTTTTGACATTCTTCGGATTTTTACATCCGGGGCGACAGCCTGCGCCCCTTCTTAAAGATAATGTAACTATATATTTCTTTTCCGCCAGACGGCGGAAAAGAAATATAACCGTTACTTAAGCACCCCTGTGTGCTTTTAGGGACAAATTAATTTTTAATTAAATGTAAACTTTCTTACTCCGACTCGGAAGTATTGTCCTGTGCAGGTGTTTGTACACCGGACTCATTTTCCAAATCTGGTTTTTGCCCGATAGATGCGAGGTATTCCTCGATAGCCTTTTGCTTCTGCTCGTCGGTGAGTTCAGCGTTCTGAACTGCTACCTTGGCTTCTTCAATGGCTTTTTCTTTGTTGTAGACAACGATGTTCATAACAACACGGATTGTCTCATAGACAAAGAAGAGAATCATCGGAAGCAGAACACAGAAGAAAAATCCGATCGGTTGTCTTAAAAAGCTTACTACATCACCAAGGACGGGTATTCTGATACCGGTCCAGACAGCGACAATGTTGCCCGCTATCTGAAGCTCTTCGTCCACGGGATATTCGGGATTATCACCCTTTGTCTGATAGTATGTAATGTTATTATCGGGGTCAGCTTCCACCTTAACAATTCTATGAGTGTTGTAGGTGGGTACACCGGCAATTTCTATATTGAAGGTGATTACATCGCCTTCTTTATATTCTGCATCATAGGTGTTTGTGACTTTACCAATAATAAGGTCGCCTTCGTTGAAGGTGCCCTTCATTGAGTCTGTCAGTACGTTGAAGGGTGCATAACCGAAAAGATTGGGGACCCCTGATTTTTTGGTGGTGAGTGAGAGTATAACCACAAGGATTGATACAATCAGCACCATAACAACCAAAACATCAACAATGGTGTTAAATATTTTTTTTGCTTTACCGTTCTTCATAAGGGGTCTCCAATCAAATTAGTTTAAACTTGCGACAATTTATTAAGAATAAATTATGCTGCAGGTGTACCTGCTACTGCGAATGAGAGGTCGTCGATTATGTTCATTGTGTTGTCGTTACAATCGGTATCCTGACCCTCGAACCATACGTAGAGGTTGTAGTATACTGCTGCTTCGGAAGCGAGGTTGCCAACGTTGAGTACAGCAGTACCGTTAGGTTTGATTGTAGCTGCGTCAGCTGCGGGAGCTGCTGCTTCAGAAAGGGGAGTGTACTCTTCGCCTTCAGCATCGAATACGCAGTTTGCAAATGTGCCGGTGTTAGCAACAGTTGTGCCCTGAGCTGTTGTGGGAACAAGAGCAACACGAGCATAGTTTTCGAGACCGGAAATTGTAACTGTAACATTGTTGATAGCAGTTTCACCAGCATTTCTGATGTTGAGCTGATCCTTAACTACGTAAGAAGCAGTATCGCTGATGCTAGCGTATGTGTTAGCCTTAGCGGAACCGTCAGTCTCGCTAACAGCTTCAGCCTTGAACCATGCAGTACCGTTTGCAGAAGAAGCGGGAAGCAGAGCCTTGTCGTCTACTTCGTAGTCAACGATTGTACCCCATGCGGATGTTGCGCTGGAGATCTCGAGCTTGGAAGACTTAACGGTATAAACGTTCATACCGCTAGCTGTTGCGGATGTGTTGGTTGTGAACCATGCGAATGTTGCTGTGCTGAGTGCTACGAGAGCAACGAGAAGCATAGCCATTGAAGAGATGAGAACTCTTCTTCTTGAATTTGCTTTCATGAGAAATTCCTCCTAAAAATAATTTTTTTGCCCCTAAAACACCATAGGGTTTTTTGATTTTATATCAGTGCTTGCGCACTAAATACCTTTAATTGAATACGTTTGCACCGAAGTGGGTGGGGTCGGTTTCGTCGTCGAGAACATTGAAGAGCATTCTCATACGGACGTGGCCGCCGCGGATATCATCGATACACTCGGGGTCATTGCCCTCTGCCCAGATGACGATGGTATACTTGTCTATCTGGTCAACCTCGAAGCCCTCGGTTACGGTGGTCATTACCTTGGTATCTGTCTCAAACATTGTACAGTCGGTCTCGGCTACTGTGCGGTCATTGTAGGAAGCCTTGCCGTAAATAGCGGGCTCGCCGTTCTTGTAGACCATTACGCGGACTGCTTCATCGGCGGATTTTGCAACACCGGTTACCTCGAGATATGCCTCGTAGTCCAGAGTTAACTGTCCGTTGTTCTTGCAGTAGAAGGTATATGCCACGTAATTCTCTCCATTGTGGGAGCCGTTCTCGCTGGTGTCAAGGTCCTGGGGAAGCCAGGAGTATGTAATGTTGGTAACATCCTTAACCTGAGTAGCGGAGAGTTTGGCACCGTAGGTCTTGAACTCGGGGTCTTCGCTGATAACGATACCCTTCTTCACAGCAGGAGAGTCAACGCTGATAATCAGGTCGCCCCACTGGGTGAGAAGCATGGATATAATGAAGAGAAGAAGCAGAACCGCAAGACACACACCCAGCGTAATGCCGAGGATTTTCTTGCGCTTGTCATATTTGACAATTTCTGCCGAGTCGGTTTTAACGTGAAAGCGTTCTATCTCGGCATCGGCTATCTTCTTGTCGTTAAAACTACTGAACTCCTCCGGAGTCATCGGCTGTTCAATTTTAGGTTTTTTATTGAAGAACATTGGTATCAACTCCGTCGGGCTGATTATTTAAGGGAAAGTCCCTCTTCCTTAATATATATAAGGAAAGTTTGCTGACAATTAGGAAATCGGGATGTTGTTTTCGTCACAACCGATAAATCCAAGCTGAACAGCAAGGTGTGCATTCTGTACATCATCATCACACTCGGGGTCTTCGCCGTCTATCCACAGTCTGATGGTTACCATTGTGGGCTCCATAGCGTTGAGGTGGAAGAGTCTGGTGTTGTTGGTGTACTGCATTGTTCCTGCGGGCAGGTCAAAGGTTGTCTGGCCGTTTACGGGATATCCCTTGTTGGGCTCGTAAATAGCAGAACCGTTGCGGTCAGTAGCGAATCCTACGCGGGTGCAGTTGACAACATCTGCCTGTGCACCTGTGGAATTGGTGGAAACCTTGGTACCGTCGTCGTTACCTGCCTCTGTGCTCTCGGTAGTGAGGTGAACCCACATATCCTCGGTAGCGATAAAGTAGCAGTCAAACTCAAGGTATGAGCGGTCATTAGGTGCCCTTTCCATTCCTCGCTGATTAGTGAACACATCACCATAGGTGGTGGTAACGGGATCCAGGAGAGTCTCCTCAAGGCTGGTATTGTAGTTTGCCAGATAACCGTTTATCATCTCATTGGTAATGATTTTTTCATATCTGTCAAGGTCAGTACCGTGATCTTCCATTGAAACCTTAAGCTGTGCACTGACACTTATCTGAAGGTCAAGTGTATCAACGCCTGCGAATGTGTTGACTCTGAACCACGCAACAGTTGAGGTTGTCATAGAAAGAAGTGTCAGCAAGGAGATGAATATAATCAGCGCTTTACGCTTCTTGTAGGGCATTTTTTCCTGTACCATTTCATCAACTGCTTTGCTGAAAAAGCCCATGGGTAACACTCCTTTTTTAGATAAATTCGCACTATTAGTTATACGTACATGCTGATTTTACTCCTTTTAAGCAAAAAAATCAATAATTATTCAGTTTTTGACGAGTTTTTTGTATTAATCACCAAGTCGCCAGTTTGAAGTTTGGTAATATTACTCAAAAGAATTTTATTAACTCAGTTTTTCAGAGATAACTTTTTGCACTATACCAATATATATGCACTCACCGTAGCACTTCTGAACCCTGTCCGGCAAATAAATACGGCTTATCACTCCTATCTCCTATGTGCACTCTCCCCCATATAGAAAAAGGCTCCCGGAAAACCGGGAGCCTTCTCGCTCAATTAAGAGATAATTATCGAATTATCTGAGATTATTTGATAGGTTCGCCGATAGCGAAGCCTGTCTTCATATCAGCAACAAACTTCTGGATAGCAGTAGCATCCTTAACGTTTACTGTTGCGGAGCCATCAACGTCGGCTGCAAGTTTTGCATCATCGGAGAGAAGTGCAAGACCTGCTGCGGACTTCTGGATAGTTGTAGCATCCTTAACATTTACCTTACCGTCCAGGTCTGCGTCACCCAGAAGGATAGTCTTCTGAGGCTCTGTGGGCTTTGTGGGTCCTACAACTTCACCGATAGCACCAGTGCGTGCAAACTGTACTGTGTGGTAAGTTACGTTGTTGTTTGCATCACCGTGTGCCTGAGACATATTTCTGTCATACCAGTTGTCGGTATCATACTTGATGGTAACCTCGTGCTGACCCTTTGTGAGTTCAAGTCTGAGGTGTGAGCTAAGCTGACGTGTGAAACTCATTGCGGGGAATACCAGAGTACCAACGTCCTCACCATCGATGTATACGGAGCGGATAGCTGCTGTGATACCTGCGGTGGGATCGCCCTGGTTGGAGTGGATAACTGACATCTGATATACGCCGTCTGAGGGAATGTTCACATTAACTGTGAATGTCTTTCCGCTTGCAGAATCAGCAGGAGAGAATGTGGTGTTGGTCCATGTACCTACTGTCCACTTGCCTGATGCATTGCTGTTGAGATAGAAGCCTGCGTTATCCGCAACGCCTGTTGTAATGTCAACAGTCTGCTCGGAGCCGTTGTTGAAGATAACATTGGGTGTATCCTTGGAGATAGAGTAGCAATATACATCCTCGCCGCCGTCGTTCTTGCCAACATAGGTCATAGCCTCACCGGGCCAGCCTGTGCTCATTGAACCGCCCCAGAAGAAGATGTTAACATTGCTCCAGCCCTTGTTGTTGGTAAAGTAAACTGTCTTCTTGTCGCCAGCATCTACGGAGCCGGATACTGTGGGAGCTTTATCGTAGTAGTTGTTAGCATTTACAGTAACCTTTGTGCCTGCAGGGTTGTACTCCTTGGGAGCAGAAAGCTCGGACCAGAGGCCTGTTGTCTTGTCAACTGAGATTACGCTGTAAACACCATACTTGGTTGTATCAATTGTGTAAGTTGTGCCTGTTACATCAACATACTCTGTACCTGTCCATACCTTGTATGTGCAGTTATTTACTGCATTCCACTTGAGTGTGGTGCCGGAGAGTGTTGCATTAGGAGCATTGGGAGCCTTGGCTGTGTTCTCGTCCTTGAGGTTAATCTTGTCCTCTGCGCCGCTGTCCTTAAGGTTGATTACAATGTAGATATCACCCTTTGCGTCTGTGGGAAGAACATAGTCATTTGCTACCTTCTCGTCGTTTACGTAGATGGACTCTACTGTGTCGCCCTTGCCGTGAAGCTCAAGGTTAAGAGTAGCATCTCTGTACTGGTAGTTGCTTACATAGAAGGGACCATCCATCCACTCGGGAACATAGGGGTCGAAGGTGATACCGTCTGTAGTGTACTCCATACCGAAGAGAACTCTGTAATAACCTGCCATTGTCGCGGCAACGGACCAGAGCTGCTGTGTGGAGTGGAGACCCTCACCTGTTTCGTAGTCGATAACCTCGTAGTTTGTGAGACAAGCTACTGCGCCACGGATACAGGAGTTCCAGATTTCCTCTGCAAGGAGGTTGTTTTCGTTTGCGTTATTAACAGCACCGATCATCAGAAGTGCTTCCCAACCGGGCCATACACCGCTGTCGTGGTACTTATAGTCAGTCCAACGCTGAGCGTTTTTCTGGGGATAAACTGTGTTTGCACCGAAGGGTACGAGTGTGTGGTTCTCCATAATGGAGTCGGATTTCTCCTGACCGCCGATGTTGTACCATACAGCGTAGCCGTTAGCAAGAACGTCCTGCTTGTAAGCAAGGGGTGAACCCATCCAGTCGGGATACTCCCAAGAGGAGTATGTGCCCAGCTCATCGTGCCAGAGTCTTGTGGAAATAGCTTCCTCAAGGTCTGCGGCAAGGTCTGCCCAAGCCTTAGCTTCTGCCTCGTCTTTGCCGAGTATAGTAGCTGCCTCGGAGAGAATCTTCATTGCCTGGCAGTAGATGATGTTTGTAGAAGCTGCCTTGCCTTCTGCAATGGTAACGATACCGTTCTGGTCGTCCTCACCTGTCCAGTCAGCGTAGGTCTTGTCTCTGTGGTCGAGACCGCAAGTCTCGCCGCGGAAGAGTCCTGCTTCCTTGTCATAAACTACTGTGTAGTCCTGCTGAATTGTGTTGGAAGCAACCTCATAGAAATACTCGAGAGTCTCGGTATTACCATCTGCAAGGTAGGTCTCCCATACAGCCAGCATCATAATGATACGGTCTGTGGATACGGGGTAGGAACCGCCTGTACCTGTATCTTCTTCGAATGTAAGGTTGCCGTCTTTGCCTACAACCTTAGCGTTTGCACAGTTTGTGGAAATCTCGGGGAACATCCAGGAGAGGATGTACTGCATGGAGATAGCTGTGTCACGGGTCCAAACCTTGTGCCAGTTTGTACCTGTGTAGAATACATCGCCAAAAGTCTCATCGTAGTTGATGCTCTTGAAGATTTCGTCCATTGTGAGGTTGTATGCAGCCTCAGCAAGAGGAGTATTGGGAGCAGAGAAAGTGGGTGCCTCACCCATTCCGAGGAATTCGTAGTTCCACTCTCTGTCAGAACCTGTCTCGGATGTAAGGATGTGGTCGCCTGTGTTTGCGATTACACGGGAATCATCCTCGGTGAGACCATTGACAAACAGAGTGTAGTCCTGTCTGTTGCTTACATTTGTTGTGCCACCCTTGAAGGTGTCGTCGCCGTAAGCCTGAATTGCGGCAAAAGTAATCTCCTGACCGAAATCAAGGTAGAAGCCGAAGGAATATGCATCTTCGATTTCAAATACAACGTCGTTGCCTGACTTTGTGCCTGTAAGCTCAACGGACTTGTTGTCAGCAGTTGTGAGGGTTGCCTTTGCGGGAAGAGTGTTGTCTGTACCGATAACAACAATCTTATCTACTGTAACTTCCTTGTTGAAGCCGAAGCCTACCTTACCCTCGGTAGCGGTAGTGGTCTTATAGGGATATTCAGTGGCAGATACCCAGCCGTCTGTTACACTGACGTAGCCGTCAAGAGCAATATCCTCTGAAGAATCCATTACCTTTGTACCAATTACCTGGAAGTCTGCAATTGCAAAAACATCAGATTTGTATACAAACCATGTGATGTTCTCGGGTGTTTCGAAATTAATTGTGTAGGGCTCTGCGGAATCAGCCTCAATAGCAGGAATCTCAATTTCCTTACCATTGGAGAGGATAACCTTGCCTGCCTCTGCACCTGTTGCAGTTGCATCGATGACGATTTTTTCAACTGCCATTGTGTTCTTGAAGCGATAGCCGCAGTTGTCGCCATCATAAATGCCATAGCCCATCAACGCAACATCGTTGATGTACTCAAATTTAATCTCGCTGATAGTTGTGCCTGCTTCTTCAGCAATAATAAGAAGCTCGGTTTCGCCTTCGATAACGATATTGTTACCGTTTTCGTAAACATTGTCGCCAACCTGAATAGCTGCGTTCTTATCAAGAGTTACCTTGTAAACACCGTCAAGCTCGGGCTTAACAATTACAGATGCGAAGTCGCCCACGCTCTTTGCTGTAAAGGTGCCGTTCTTGATGAGAGCAGCATCGGAAGCAGCGTCAAAGCCTGCAAAGTCAAGTTTTGTCTCGCCCTTTGCGATAGAGTCGGCAGCATCAACGGGAGTAACAACAATCTTGTCAACGTTGTATGTACCGCTGAAGTTGTCGATTGTGATTCTGTTGTAGCCGGGGTTGAGAGTCTTTGTAACAACAACGGTCTTGTATGTCTGCCAGGCACCGGTTGCTGTGAAGTAAGCATAGAAGGGCTCGCCGCCTACGTTGAAATCGAAGAGGCCGTCATCTGTCTCGGATGCAACATTGATTTCAAACTTGTATGTCTGAGCCTTTGTGCCGTTTACGGTAACACCGTAGTTAAGGGAATCGCCCTCATCAAAAGCGCCTACGTATTTACCGGCAGATGCCTTTGCATCATCCCATACGCTTACTGCACCCAGAGCGTAGGTGTACTTTTCAGCCTCGATAGTCTGAGCAGAAGCACCCAGGGTGAAATCAGCCTTTGTGTTCATGGACTCAGCCTTGTAGTTTCTGGTCTTTGTGTCAGCAGTAAACTTGATGATAGAGTCTGCCTCGATAACGAGTGTTGCGTTATTATCATCGTTACTGGGGTGTCCGATTGATGTACTCCAGTTGGGAGTAGCAATCTTGAATTCATAGTTACCGCCTGTCATATCAAGTACGAGTGTGTAGATTCCGTTGCCTTCGTCTACAAATCTGTACTGGTCATAACAGTTCCAGCCGTTCATATTTCCTCTGAGGAAAAGACCGTTGCTTAAACTGTTAGCAGAAACAGACAGCATTCCGACGGTTGTAGTTCCTACAACCAAAAGAAGTGCCAGTATAATACTGAGCAGTGCTTTGAGTCGACCGTGTTTCTTCATAGTCTTCTATCCTTTCATTTTTCTCTACACAAAAAAGTGCAGTCATTCAGTCTTATTTTATCACACCCTTTCCTTATTTACAATAGATACTCGTCAGATATTACAAATATTTTTTACCATTATCTTCAAAAACATATAATATGACCATAAAGCAAAAAATGGACACATTTTAAAAACAAAAAACCCCGCAAAGATACCTGAAATCTTTGCGGGGCCTGAATTCATTCGGATACGGCTGTCATTTTTTCTTTTGGTAAGCTTCCTTGAAGGGTACAACCTGACCCTTTTCATCCTTAACGCTTACGTTATCAAGAGTTGCTTCAAACTGGGTTCTGATGCCGCCGAGGTAAATTTTGTAGAGAGCCTTCTGCTCCTCCTGCTCCTGCGGTGTCAGTCCCTCTTCCCTTTTCTTCTTCGCAAGCTCATTGATTCTTTTGAGTGTGCTGTCCATTCCTATCACCTCTCTGTAACTTTAGGGTAACCTATAATATAATACACGAATATCGGTTTTTTTCAAGCCAAATCTTCTGTTGAATATAACTTTTTTAAGTGTTATCATAAATACGTAAACATTTTCCCGAAAGAGTGATTATATGCATAGCGAAGATTTCAGCCTGTTTTATCCCGAAGGCTCCGGCACCGAAGCTCTGTGTCTTCCAAAAGAGGCTGTAAACGACCTGTCTGTTGACTACCTTGTGGACGCCCTCACGAAGGACCCCTTCGAACAAAACAGCATCAAACAACTCCTTGTACAGATTACCTGTGACGAGGAGATTATCAGATACCGCGGGGATGTTTTTGAGGATTTCCTGAAATTTCCTGAACTGAGAGAAGGTCTGACCGCCCTCCTTGCAAAACTCAAGGACCTCAGAGAAATTGAGCGGTTTCAGAAGGACTTTGAGTCCTCCTCGCTCTGGCAGTTTGTGAACCGACTGAGGGAAATGGACAGTTATGTGGACTGCATAACTCAGATAAAAACCACTCTTGAGGGAACAGATATCCGCTCACAGGGTCTTATCACTCTCAGGAGCAAGGTGCAGGCAATATATAATGACAGCGGATTCCCTCTGCTCAAAGCGGATATCGAAACCACCCTCAAGGAAGTAAGAAAGGTTAAGAGCATCACATTGGGAGTCAACCTTGACGATATGCTCCGCCCCAAAGCAGTAGGCGTGGTATGCCTTAACGACAAGCCTTTTACCGACAGCGGACTGCTGAAGAAATTCTTAAACTTCGCAAGCAAGCAGAGTGAGCTTCACGAAGGCACCGACGTTTCCGGTTTTACCGCTTTTCATCCTGCCAATCCCATAACCTCCTCCTTTGGTCTCAGCCAGCCTGTTATTGGTGCGCAGCAGGACTTGAACCACATCGAAAACTCCGGTCTTACCGGCGCCGACCCTATGTCGGATGCGCTCAAGAGAGTTGTGACGGATATTCTGAAAAGAACGGTGAACAACCTGAAATCCATGCTGAACAAATATGTGGGTATCAGCGGCTATTCCTTCATAAGCCTCATGCCCGAAATCATCTTTTACATCCGCTTTGCAGAGCTTTGCGACAAAATCATAGCAAAGGGACTTCCTCTGTGCAAAGCGGAAGTAACCGATAAAAGCACACGCTCCTGCGAGATAAAGGATATCTACAACTTCAAACTTGCCATAAAGGCGGTGCAGGAAAACAGTTCTGCCGAAATCATCACCAACGACTTTGAGTTTGGCGACAAGGGCAGAATATATATCCTCACCGGACCCAACCGCGGCGGCAAAACCACCATTACCCAGGCGGTGGGACTATGCTTTTTGCTGGCACAGCACGGCATTTACGCTCCTGCATCAAGTATGAGCTTCAGCCCCTGCGACAATATCTACACCCACTTCCCTGCTGACGAAAATGACACCGTTGACCTTGGAAGACTGGGAGAGGAGAGCAAGCGCCTCTCTGAAATTTTCAAAACCGCCACAAGGCACAGCCTGCTGCTTCTCAACGAAAGCCTTGCCACCACCAATGTCTCGGAGGGACTTTACATCGCGAAAGATGTAATCAAGGCAATGAGATATCTGGGAGTGCGATGTGTGTTCAATACCCATATGCACGACCTGGCAAGGAATCTCCCGGAAATGAACGAAAACACCGAGGGCGACAGCTTTGTGGAGAGTATGGTAACGGGTGTTGAAAACGGCGAGCGCTCCTTCAAGATTTTCATAGCACCCCCTCAGGGTGTCAGCTACGCCAAAGACATTGCCGAAAAATACGGCGTCACATATAAAAGCATCAAAGAAAACATCGACAGCAGAAATGCATAACAAAAAACAGCACGGACTCGCCGTGCTGTTTTTTACGTCATTATTCACCGAAATATTCTGCCCACTGAGCTTCTTTGAAGCCTACGAGAACCTTATCCTCTGTAATGAGCAAGGGTCTTTTCACCAGCATTCCGTCTGTTGACAGAAGAGCATACATCTCGTCCTCGGTCATTTCGGGAAGTTTTGTTTTCAGCTCCATGGATTTATAGAGAAGTCCGCTGGTATTGAAAAACTTTTTGAGCACCTCGCCGCTTTTTGAGTGCCACACTCTCAGCTCTTCCTCTGTGGGCTTTTCTTCCTTTATATTTCTTAAGGTGTATTCAATACCCCTGCTCTCAAGCCACTTCTCGGCTTTCTTGCAGGTTGTACACCTGGGATAACAAATAAAAGTAACCATAAAATCCTCCCGATATCACTTATTTCATAGTAAGGGAAATTCGCTTTTTCTGAACATCTACCGCCAGAACCTTTACCTTTACAATGTCGCCCACTTTGAGAACTTCAGAGGGGTGCTTTATAAATTTCTCGCAAATCTGGGAGATATGCACAAGTCCGTCCTGATGCACGCCGATATCCACAAACGCACCGAAGTCGATAACATTTCTGACAGTACCTGTCAGTTCCATTCCCTCGGTGAGGTCCTCCATACCCATAACGTCGGTACGGAGTACGGGCTGGGGCAGACTCTCTCTGGGGTCGCGACCGGGCTTTTCAAGTTCCGACACAATATCGGTGAGGGTAGGCACACCGATGCCGATAGCCTCGGCTGTCTTCACCTTATCGGTGATTTTCTCGCCGATACCCTTTATTCCGCCGCCTGCGATATCCTTAGAGGTATAACCCAGAAGTTTCAGGAGTTCCTTTGCGGCTTTGTAGGACTCGGGATGCACCGCTGTATTATCAAGCGCCTCCTTACCGTCTGCAACACGAAGGAATCCTGCGCACTGCTCATAAGCCTTGGGGCCAAGTTTGGGAACCTTTTTAAGTTCTGCACGGCTTAGGAATTTGCCGTTTTCTTCTCTGTACTGAACAATATTCTTGCAGACTGTACTGCTGAGACCCGAAATACGGCTGAGAAGTGCCGGAGACGCAGTGTTCAGGTCAGCACCTACGGAGTTTACGCAGTCCTCAACCACACCATCCAGCGTTTCACCCAGACGTTTCTGGGGCATATCGTGCTGATACTGTCCGATACCGATGGACTTGGGGTCGATTTTAACAAGCTCTGCCAGAGGGTCCTGAAGTCTTCTTGCTATGGAAACCGCACTTCGTAGTGTCAGGTCAAGCTCGGGGAGCTCATCGGCGGCAAGTTTGCTTGCGGAGTATATAGAGGCACCTGCCTCGCTTACCACCATATATGCAAGGTCGGGACGTTTTGCCTCGGCGATAACCCCGGCGGCAAAAATCTCGGTTTCCTTACTTGCGGTACCGTTGCCGATGGAGAGCACGGTTGCGCCGTATTTCTTTATAAGTGAAAGGAGTTTCACCTTGGACTCCTGCACCTTTGCTTCGCTGTGGGTGGGATAGATTACAGTAGTGTCAAGGACTCTGCCTGTGCCGTCAACCACCGCAACCTTACAGCCTGTGCGATAACCGGGGTCGAGACCGATAACAACTCTGTCCTTGACGGGCGGCTGCATCAGAAGCTGGTGCAGGTTTGTGGCAAAGAGCTTCATTGCGGCAACGTCTGCATTTTCAGTAAGCTCTGCGCGGACTTCTCTCTCAATGGAGGGAAAGAGAAGTCTGGTATAGGCATCCTCAACGGCTTCAACCACCGCATCGGAGCAGGGAGAATTCCCCTTTACCATTACGCTCTTAATCATAGTGAGAGGCTTCTCGTCGTCTATCTCTACGGACACCTTCAGGAACTTTTCTCTCTCGCCGCGGTTAATGGCAAGAACTCTGTGTCCGCTTATCTTCTTTATTGCCTCGGAAAACTCATAGTATCCTGCATATACACTGTCTGCTTCCTTGTCAGCGGCAACACTTTTAAGCACACCGCCAAGCCAGATAATATGGAAAAGTCGTTTGCGGATTTTGGGGTCGTCGGAGCAGATTTCAGCAATAATATCCTTTGCACCCTGAAGTGCCTCCTCAGGAGTCTCCACGCCCTTCTCAGCATCCACATATTTCTCTGCCAAATCAATGGGGAAACTCTCGGTATCTTCCTGAGCGAGGATATACTCTGCCAGAGGCTCCAGACCCTTCTCCTTTGCAACAGAGGCGCGGGTCTTTCTCTTGGGACGGAAGGGACGGTAGATATTCTCCAGGTCCGCCATAGTCTCCGCCTGGGCGACAGACTCCTTTATCTCGTCGGTAAGTTTTCCCTGAGCATCAATAAGCTCGCAAATCTCCTTTGCCCTTGCCTCAAAACCTCTGAGATAATCCAGTCTCTCGGCCACTTCTCGGATAACCTGGTCATCCATTGAGCCGTGCATCTCCTTACGGTATCGGGCGATAAAGGGGATGGTGTTTCCCTCGTCCAGAAGATTTATTATATTCTCTGCATATTCGGGCTTTATCCCGAACTCTTGTGAAAGTTTCGACTTGAAATCCATAAAAATTCCTTTCTTTCCCATAGGAAAAATCAAACTACGAAAAAAATTATACCACAAACAAAGTCCGTCTTCAACACAATTAAGAGTATAAACTTCCACTAATTTCTACGCAGTTTGACAGTCTCCCATAAATTGAGTATACTTTTATATATAACGCATTCAGAGGAGGATTTAAATGTTTGAATCGATAATAGCAAACATCAGCAGTTATCTTTACACCTATATTCTTGTAATCGTGCTTATTCTCGGCGGACTGTACTTTACTTTCAGGACAAAGTTCGTTCAGTTCAGACTTTTTCCCGAGCAAATCCGCTCCGTTATGGAGAAACCCACAAAGAAAGGCGGCGTGTCTTCCTTTCAGGCGCTGATGGTCTCCACCGCTTCCCGTGTAGGCACGGGAAACATCGTGGGCGTTTCCACCGCTCTGTGTCTCGGCGGCTTCGGCTCTGTTTTCTGGATGTGGATTATCGCTCTGCTGGGCGGTGCCTCTGCCTTTGTGGAGAGCACTCTGGCACAGATTTACAAAAGACGCGGCTTGGACGGTCCTTACGGCGGCCCTGCCTACTACATAGAGGCAACCACCAAAAAACGCTGGCTTGCCATTGTCTTCTCGGTGCTTCTGATTCTCACCTATGGCGTGGGATTCAATATGCTTGCATCCTATAATCTCCAGGACTCCTTCTCTTCCTACGAATTCTACAAACAGAATATCAGCTTCAGCCTCTTCGGCAACGCGCTTACATTTAATCCCATCCCTGCTGTTATCGGCGGAGTTGTTGCTCTGCTTGTGTGCATCTGCCTTTTCGGCGGCGGCAAGAGAATCATCAACGCCACCACGCTGATAGTTCCTTTTATGGGAATGGCATATATTCTTGTGGCACTTATCATCACCGTAATCAACATCAAAAGTCTCCCCTCTGTTTTTACTCAGATTTTCACCGATGCCTTTGACTTTCAGGCTATATTCGGAGGAATCGCAGGCTCCTGTATGATGTACGGAATCAAGAGAGGTCTTTTCTCCAACGAAGCCGGTGTGGGCTCTGCCCCCAATGCCTCTGCAAGCGCCGAGGTAAGCCATCCTGTAAAACAGGGTCTGGTGCAGGTTCTCTCCGTATTCATCGACACACTTCTCATCTGCTCTGCCACAGCTTTTATGTGTATGTGCTCAGGCGTTACTCCCACAGACGAAATCTCGGGTGCAAAATACGTCCAGCTCTCTCTGGAGAAAACCTTCGGCGTTGCAGGCCCCGTATTCATCACCGCCGCTATGGCACTCTTTGCCTTCACAACTCTTATCGGAAACCTTTTCTATGTTGACAAGGCATACCGCTTCATTCTGGGCAAAGAGCCCTCAAAAGCATTCAAAATCATCAGCAACATCGTACTCTCGCTCCTTATCTTTGTAGGTGCAACTCTCAACTCCGAACTTCTGTGGAATATCTCCGACATTCTTATGGGTGCTATGACCCTTATCAACATCCCCATAATCGTAATCTTCGGCAGATATGCCTTCCGCGCCCTTGATGACTATGTAATTCAGCGCAAGCAGGGTAAAGACCCCGTATTCAAGGCAAAGAACATCAGCCTTCCCCACAAAACCGATTATTGGAACTAAACTTTGAATTTATAATATCAAATGCACAGGCAACCGCATCCCTCGGTTGCCTGTTTTTTGTTCTCCTGCCCTTTGGCTCTTGTAATACTCCGCAAGTTCTGATATTCTTTGAATATCACATCGAAGGAGGGATTTAAATGCCTCTGCAAATAATCCGCAACGACATCACCAAAATACAGGTTGACGCCATAGTAAACTCCGCCAACGCCACACTTACCCCCTCGGGAGGAGTGTGCGGCGCAATTCACTTTGCCGCAGGCGGGGAACTTGCCGCCGAATGTGCCACGCTTAAAGCACTTTCCGTGGCAGACATACGCGTTACCAAGGGATATAATCTCCCTGCAAAATTCGTTATCCACACTCTGGGCCCTGTCTACAAAAAGGGCGATACCCACTGCGATGTCCTCCTTGCCGATTGCTACAAAAACGCCCTTAAGACCGCAGTCGGTATGGAACTTGAAAGCGTAGCTTTCCCCCTTATTTCCACGGGAAAGTTCGGATATCCCCCTGAAAGAGCCCTGAAAATCGCCCTCTCGGCCATAGGAGATTTCCTGATTGACGAGGATACCTCCCTTCAGGTCTACATTGTGGTTTTCGGCAAAGACTGCCTCTTTGCAGGCAAAAAATTCTTCCCCGATATCGAAGAACTTATCGACGAAAACTATGTGAGCCGCCACACTCGCCGCAACCGCGGAGGGATAGTGTATGAAAGCCGCAGAGAAATTCCTGTGGACTGTGTCTCTGATGAAGCCATCCCCTGTGCATTACCGAAAGCCTGTGAATTCTTCTCTCTTGAAGACAGGCTCAACACCGTGGACGAGAGTTTTTCTCAGATGGTTATGCGGAAAATCGCCGAAAAAGGAATGAAAAATTCCGAATGCTACAAAAAGGCCAATATCGACAAAAAGCTTTTCTCCAAAATAAAGGGCGATATCCACTACACTCCTAAGAAAACCACCGCTCTTGCCCTGGCGGTTTCTCTTAAACTTTCTATGGCAGAAACCGAAGAACTTCTCAAAAAAGCCGGACTCGCTCTGTCCCCCAGTGAAAAATTCGACATTATTGTGGAATACTTCATCTCCAATGGCAACTACGATATTTTCGAAATCAACGAGGCACTCTTTTATTATGACCAGCCTCTGCTGGGTTCGGCGGTGTATTGACGATAAAATTTAAATAAAATCAAAAGGTCGCACACCACGCGACCAAATGAATATCAAAACCTCCTATAATGTAGACAAAGAAAACATTAAGGAGGTTTTTTCTATGAAAACAAATTTAACAGAACTGGTATTTATCCTTGACCGAAGCGGCTCTATGCACGGGCTGGAAGCAGACACCATCGGCGGCTTCAACTCTATGCTCCATAAGCAGAAAAAGTGTGAGGGCAACGCCTTTGTCTCCACCGTACTCTTTGACAACGAGTCCGTTGTTATCCACGACCGGGAGGACATCCGCAATATAAAGCCTCTCACCGAAGAGGATTTTCGGGTGGGAGGAAGCACCGCTTTGCTTGATGCGTTGGGAGAAGCCATTCACCACATAGGAAATGTTCACAAATATGCCCGCCGTGAGGATGTGCCGCAGCATACCGTATTTGTAATCATCACCGATGGCATGGAAAATTCAAGCCGCAAGTATTCTGCGGAGAAAATCCGCCGCAAGATAGAGCATCAGAAGGAAAAATACGGCTGGGAATTTCTCTTTCTGGGGGCTAACATTGATGCGGTGGAAACCGCAAGGAACTACGGCATCAGCGATGACAGAGCAGTCAGCTACCTCAGCGACAAGAAAGGAACCCGCCTGGGTTACGAGGTTGTGGGATGCGCAGTTGCAAAAATGAGAGAAAGCCGTCCCCTCACCGCCGACTGGAAGAGGGATATCGAAGAGGATATGAAAAAGAGAAAATAAGTTTTCTCCTGAAAAGAAAAGCACGGAAATCCGCGGATTTCCGTGCTTCTTATTATTCTAAAAGTTTTTCTTTGCAGTTTTAATCAGAACTCGTCGATAAGTCCTGCTACAAACTTCTGGATAGCGGTTGCATCCTTAACGGTAACCTTTGTATCTCTGTCACAATCTGAGAGGTCAACTGCCTTGCCCTCAAGAGTCACAAGACCTGCAACGTGCTTCTGGATAAGGGTTGCGTCCTTGATATTTACTGTGCCGTTTTCGTCTGCATCGCCGAGAATATCATCTTCTGCACCGCCGATAGCGTTACCTGTGATGATAATATTGTTGAGCGCAAGTTCGCCGCCTGTGGGGTCGTCTGCTGTTGTGCCGCCGCTGATGGTATCGGCAGATACCGCATAGAGTCTCAGGGTAACTGTCTCTGCATCGGCTACTGCCTCGGGGAGAGCCAGATTATCAAAATAACTCACAAGGAGTTTTCTTCCTGACTGAGGAATTGTGTATCTGGCACCCTCGATATCGGTGAAATTCTCACCGTCCAGAGTATATGCAAGCTGCCATGTTGCAGGACTCTTCTTGGAACCTGCACTGGTAAGAGAAATTGCGAGGTCTTCATATCCCTTGGTAGAGAGTGTAATCTCAACGTAGGGATTATCGCCCCAGGGGTTCTTGTTTCCTGCTGCCATAATGGGAATTATTTCAAGTTCGGATTCGCCGTATTCTGCTTCGGACCACTCCAGAGCTCTGTATCCGTCGGAGTTAACAGAGGCTACCAGCATTCCTTCTCCGAAGGTTGCCTTGTATCCTTCCTTGCTGCCATACTCCTCAAGCTTCTCGCCTGCAACCTTATCGGTACTGTCAAATACAAATGCTGTGATAGTATTCGCAGGGAGTGTGGGCTCCTCGGGCTCTGTGGGAGCAGTAGACTCTGTGGGTTCGGAAGGCTCTGTGGGAGCAGAGGGTTCAGAGGGCTCGGAAGGCTCCGAAGGTTCTGTGGGAGTAGAAGGCTCCGAAGGTTCGGAGGGCTCTGTGGGCTTCTCCTCGGGATATTCGCGAACCTCTACGTTGTAGAAGGGCATATCTGCATCGTTGATTCTGCCGGACTCGTCGGTGGTATAGAAGAGGCACTTCTCTGTGGGGATGTCGATATTTACTGTCTGTGCGCCGTCTACGCCGTCGTTGAAGATAATCTTCTGAACCTTTGAATCGGTAACAACTGCCTTGTAGATATTGTTGCCGTTCTCGTCAACGCCTGCAACCTCGGCAACTTCGCCGGGCCAACGCATACCTACATAACCTGAGCCCCATATATAGTAGTGAACATCAGTCCAGTCAAGCTCTGTGGTGAAGTATACTTCTCTCTCACCTGTGGGCTCGGAGGGGGTGGTGGAGCCGTTTTCGTACTCGTTGGTAATCCACTCGGCTCTCATCTGAATCCAGTCCTTCATATACTCAAGTTCGCCTGCAACGTCCTCGGTGTAGGTCTTCTTGATGCTGGAGTTCTTATCCTGACAGAGCCACATGAAATCCCACATAATGTAGTTGATGTATGTGGTCTTCTCGATAGATGCCGCAAGAGTGTCGATGCTCTTGAGTTTATCGCCCTCAGCAGGCTCAGCCTTGCCAAGGAGCACGTCAATCTTGGGAAGGAACTTATCTTTCCAGATTTCCTTGCAGAGGTCAAGGTATGTCTTGCCGTCGGAGGTTTCACCCTTCATTCTGAAAGGCTGACCCAGAGGATTGATGGTACGTTCCCACTTTGCATCTCTTGTTGTCCAGCCCTTGTGGTCGCTGGTGGATGAGGTGCAGCCGTCACGCCATACGTCAACGGCACCTAAGTGAGAGTCACAGTCCCAAATGGGAGCGGCGTAGAATTTGTCTTCTTTTGCATTGTATGTGAAGAATGTGCTGGTATATCCGCCATCACAGTTTTTGCCGAAATCCTGGAGGAGATACTGAGTCGCAAGGCTCTCCATATCACAGATAGCCTCAAGGTCAGCCAGAGTGCCGCCATAGAGGGCATCCTCCAGCTTCTGATATGTCTCCTTGATGTAGTCGTATCTTACCTGCCACTCGGGGCTGCCTGTCTCAAAATCCTCCAGGTCGGGAGTCTTGAGAACAACGGGATAACCTTCTTCGGAAACAAAGTAGGTATCCAGCTTGTAGTTCCATACGTCAACCTCAACCAGGAAGTTGAAGCCTGTCTCCAGATCCTCGGACTCATCCTTCAGGGAAACAGAGGAATTTTTGCCCAGTTCTACCTTCTGACAAGCAATGTAGGAACCGCGGTATACACCGTTTACAAAGAAATCAATGAAACTCTGGTCGGATGAATAGGGGTTGCCTATATCGTGTGCCAGGTTATACATAATTGTGTTACGGAGAAGTGTGGAGTCCTTTGCGTTTGCAACAAGAGAGAACTTCTTGCTTGTGGTATGGCCGATAGTGGTCATATCACTGAAGTTGATGTTGAAGGGCTTCTTGTCGGTTTCTCTCCAGTTGGTGTTACCTCTGCCCTTGATTTTCTTCAGAGTACCATCCTGAACGCCGTCTTCGCTGACAATGGAGTAGCTGGCGCCATTTACGTAGTTTTCCTTATTCTGAACAAGGAAGGACCACATATCGGTCTCCTGCACATTGCCCTCGTAGTCAACATAGGAGTTGGTTGTATCGTTGATATAAAGAGATGCCTCGGCGTCGCTCTTATATACCTTAAAGGTGTAGTTTCTGTTTTCGCCCACCTTTACGGAAATGGCCTCGCCCTCGATATAATCAATAAAAGCGCTTGTCTTGGAGGGCACGGTAACTTCGCCGATTACCGCATCCTCGTTGTAGCCGTTGTAAATTTCCACACGGCTGTCGTCGGCTGTCGCAGGAAGGAAGAAGTATCTTACACCCTCTTCGGCATTGATGCCGCCGTAATCCTTCATCCATTTCTGCCAGGCTTCCTTGCTGTCACCGCCCAGTGTGCCGTGAGCATAGAGAGCTTCCCAATTATCCAGTTCAAAGCTGGGATATGCCTCCGGGTTGGGTCCGAGTTCTTCGGTGGTATCTGCTGCATACACCGCAACAGGAATTGCAGTGAAAATCAGGCAGAGCACCATAATTAAAGATATCGCCTTTTTCATTTTCTCATCTCCTGAATTTAGTTTTGGTAAAATCCGAGTTTTATCCATAATCATCATAACATACAAGCGCTTCAATATCAATGAATTAATTGTTAATATAAAAAGATTATTAACGACAAATTTCTTCGGATATTGTCTATTTTTGACTTAAAAGGCCACCTTATACTGCCGGCAAGGTGTTTTCCACATTGTTGAAGAAAAAATTACAAAAAATAAATTTTATACTTTTATATCCTCCGAAACTGTGCTATAATGTTTTTATATATAACCACAAGAAGAGGGGGGAATTGATGTGTATAAAGATTTTTTTCTAAAAACGCTGAAAGCCTCACTTGAAGGTACTCAGATAAAATCCGATACACTCTTGTCGGAAGCGGAACTGAGACATATCATTCTCCTTGCCGAGAATCACAAGGTATTGCCGCTGATTTTTGATGCAGCATACCTCTCCATTCCTGAGGGCGCCAGAGATAACATCCGCGCCCACGCAAAGCTTCTTGTGACAAGACAGGTTGTCGTAAGTCAGCGCTTTCTGTCATCCTACAAAGCACTGAACTCACAGGGACTTTACCCCATTGTGGTAAAGGGAATTGTGTGCCGCAATCTATACCCCAAGCCTGACCTGCGGTGCTCCTCTGACGAAGACCTGCTTATAGAGCCTTCTCAGAGCAAAACTTATTTTGATTCTATGGAGAAGCTGGGACTTGTACCCTCGGGTGCCGAAAACGACGACCACTACCAGACGTCATTTATAAGTCCTTCGGGTCTGCACATTGAACTGCACCGCAGTCTTTTTTCCAACTCCTCCGAGATATTTGAAAAATACAACCGTGCCTTCGAGGGTGCATACAGCAGGAGCATTTCTGTTTTGATAGGCAATACCGAGGTACGGACTCTCTCCCACACAGACCACCTGCTCTTTCTTATTCTCCATGCCCTCAAGCACTTCATTGCCGGCGGCGTGGGCATCCGACAGATATGCGACATATCTCTGTACGCAAATGCTTCAGGAAAGCAAATCGACTGGAATTACATCTACAATAAATGTTCCGAACTGGGAGCACTGGATTTTGCCGCTGCTATCTTTAAAATCGGCAACAGACACCTTACCCTTGACTATACCCTTGCGGGCATTCCACAAAAATGGCAGGAATCCGATGTGGACGAAGCACCGCTTCTGGAGGATATCCTCTCAGCCGGAATATACGGCAGCAGCCAGCGTGCCAGACGGCACAGCAGCGGCATCACTCTCGATGCTGCCACAGGCAAAAAAAGCAGCCTGCGCAACAGACTTTTTCCATCGGCAAAGAGTCTCTCCGCCCAGTACCGATATGTTGCCAAAAATCCTCTTCTGCTCCCTGTTGCCTGGTCCCAGCGACTTATCAGATACGGCAGGGAAATCGACACAAAAAGCAATAACACTCCCATTGAATCCATCAGACTCGGAAACAAGAGGCTCCTGCTTCTCAAAAAATACAATATTATCCCATAAAAGAAAAGTGGTAGAAATTTATGAAAAAGAATATATTCTGCTTGATTATACTGGGTATTTCCATCTGCGCGTTCACAGTCTATAACCAGTATAACAAATCCACCGAGGACACCGTTCCGCCGAAAATCACCTGCGAAGAAAAAACAATAACTGCCAGCGTCAACATCACCGATGAGGAACTCATCAGCGGTATAGTTGCCACGGATAACCGCGACGGCGATGTCAGCAAATCCCTCGTTATCGAGAACATGTCAAACTTTATTGACGAAAACACCCGTATCGTAACATACTGTGCTATCGACAAAAGTATGAACGTTTCCCGCATTGAGAGGACGCTGATTTACACCGACTACGAGATGCCGAAATTTGAACTTTCCGAGCCCCTGAGCTTTGTAATAGGTTCCAAAATCAATTTTCTGGGAAATATCTCCGCCACCAGCACCCTTGACGGAGACCTCACCAAAAAGATACGCTACGGACTTGACGTAATGGTTGACAATATGACTCCGGGTAAATATCCCATTGAATTCAGAGTCGCAGACAGTTGCGGAAAAATCTCATACCTCAACACCGAGGTTGAAGTCTATGACCGCACCTTTGCAGGTATCGATGTCCGTCTCACCGATTACATCCTGTATCTGCCCAAAGATTCCAAATTCAAAGCAGAGGATTACTACAAAGGCAGCAATGTAGAAGGCGAACTTTCCATTGATTCCAATGTAAACACCAAAGTGACAGGCACATACCACGTTGATTATATCGTACACGGAATCAATGCCAGCGGCAAAAGCCGTATGATAGTTGTAGTTTATTGATTTCCCCTTATTTTTCAGGAAAGGGTTCTTGATATGGAACATAATAATACCAACAAACCTAAAATTATAGACGTTGCTTATATAATTCTCAGAGACGTGCTTAAAAACTGGTTGCCGATTTTCTGTATTGCTTCCTCGGCCGCCCTCATTGCATTTATATTTGTTTCCGTCAGCTACACCCCCAAGTACACATCCAGATGTACTCTTGTAGTATCTGCGAAGATGAACAACTCTGGCGTTTATACCGATGCCAGCGAGACAGAAAAACTCACCGACACCATCAAGGCTGTAATGGGCAGTAAGATTCTGCGTACAAAAACAGCAGAGGCTTTGGGCGTGAGAGGTTTTGACGGAAAAATAAAAGTTTCCGTTATTCCCAATACAAATCTGCTGGAGCTTTACGTTACAAGTTCCAACCCCAACACCGCCTTCAAATTGCTCAATACACTTCTCGAGGTTTACCCGGAAATATCGCAGGATGTTCTGGGTGAGATTGTAATGGAAGTATTTGAGGAACCCAACTTCCCTTCCTCTCCTTCAAACCCCTTTGTTTACACAAAAACCATCAACATCAGCTTTCTTATTGCCGCCGCAGCGGTAATTCTCATAGTCGGTGTATACTCCTATCTCATAAACACCGTAAAGAACGAGTGGGATGCCACCGAAAAACTGGATACAAAACTTATGGGTGTTCTCTACCACGAATCTCCCTACCGCAACCTGAAGGCACGACTTATGCGTCGGGAGAAACGTCTGCTTATGGGCGCTCCTGCTGTGAGTTTCGGCTTTGCGGAAACAATGAAAAAAATCAGAACAAACCTGATTTACTTTCAGGAAAAGCACGGCGGCAAAGTTGTTCTGGTTACTTCCTATGACAAAAAGGAAGGAAAGACCACCATTGCCACAAACATTGCTTATTCCTACGCTCTGAGAAATCAGAAGGTGCTCATCATCTCCGAAACCCAGTCCTCTGCAATACTTTCTCTTTTGGGAGTCACCCCTGATGAGGAATGGAACTCCAGAGAAAAATCAGAGCTTGAAGATTATGTATTTACAAAGCCAGAGAGCAGCCTGAGCGTTCTCCTTACCGAGAAACGCAGTTTCTTTGACGACGGCGACAGCAACAGCATCAGACTTGACCATTTCACCGATTTCCTTGAGCAGTGCCGAGAGGAATATGACTTTATCGTTATCGACAGTCTCTGCGCAAAGAACAGCGCAAATGCCGAGGTCTTTGCCGCAATGAGCGACTTCTCCCTGCTGGTTGTTCAGCAGAACCGTACACGCATTCCCCTTATCAACGATACCATCGATATGCTCAACAGCTACGGCTACGGACTTGCAGGCTGCGTATTCAACAATGTCTACTCCTCCTCCACAGTCATCAATGTGGGCTACGGCTATGGCTACGGATACGGCGGAAACTACCGCACCTACGGCAGATACGGCAAGTACGGCAGATACGGAAAATACGGCGGCTACGGCAAATACAGCAATTATGGAAAATACGCCAACTACGGCAGTTACGGTGGTTATGGCGGTCAGCCCGGCGGCACTCATTACCGCGATAAAAAACACAAATCTTCAAAGGAGGCAACAGAATGAGCAGTTCTCAAAAAGGCAAAGATAATAATCTGGACACCATTGACCAGCTTGCCATTGTGGTTGATTTCCTGAAAACTCTGCCCAGATTCTGGATTGTTCTTCTTGTGCTGGCAATTATCGGAAGCGCTTTCAACTACATCCGCGCTTACATAACCTACGAGCCCGTCTACACCGCCTCCGCCAGTTTCACCGTTACTCTCAAGAAGGAGCAGAGCATCTACGGCTCAGCCACATACTACGACAACGCAGCAGCCGAACATCTGGCCAAATCCTTCCCCTATATTCTCACCAGCAGTCTTCTGCACCGCACCGTGGCAAAGGACATGGGTGAGCCTGTTACCGGAAGCATAAGCGTTGCCATTGTTCCTAACACCAACCTCATTACTCTTTCGGTTACCGACAGAGACCCCGAGAAAGCATACAGAACGCTTAACTCCGTTTTCGAAAACTACCCCTCTATTTCCGAGCCGATAATAGGCAAGGTAAATATGAATATTCTTGACGAAAGCGGTGTTCCCACCTCCCCCGACAACTCCCTCACCTTCCTAAAAGAAACCCTTATGGGCGCAGGAATAGGTATTCTGCTGGGTGTCGGCTGGGCACTGCTGGTGTTCATAACCAACAGAACAGTTCTGAGCGAAGCAGATATAAAGAAGAAACTGGGCATCAGTTGTCTGGGTTCTGTTCCGAAAGTAAACAAAAAAGAGCGAAGCACCAATGTTTCCCACTACTTCCTCATTACCGACCACAAGTTGAGAGAGCTTCTTCAGGAGCCTTTCCGTATGATTAAGAACAAGGTTGAGTACCACGTTCAGAAACATAATCAGAAAGTTCTTCTTATTACCAGTGCTACCGCCAGCGAAGGCAAGAGCCTTTTTGCTGCAAACCTTGCGCTCTCTCTTGCCTCCACCGGCAAAACAGTTGCACTTATTGACTGCGACCTCCGACACCCCACTGTAAGGTACATCTTCAACATGAGTCCTAACGTGGGACTGGGTGAATATCTCAGCGGCGATATGGAGCTTGCAGAATATATAAACGCCTCTGTTGCAGAAAACAACCTCCCCTACAAAAACTTCCTGTTCCTTCCCGGCGGAGCCGCACTTGCAGACGGCTCTCATCTGCTCTCCCAGAAGCGTATGAAGGATCTGATTGAACTGGTTAAGGCACGCTGCGACTATGTGCTTCTGGACAGCGCCCCCGCAGGCCTTCTTACCGACTCCGTTGTTCTGGCAAAATTTGCTGATGCCGCAATTATGGTTGTCAGAAAGGATGTTGCCCGCATCGATGTTATCAACGATGCACTGGGTCATCTTTCGGAAAGTGACATTTCCATAATCGGTGGCGTTCTCAACGATGTGTAGGTGAAATAATTGAAAACCATTGACACTAAAAGTTATCTGGACGCGCTGTGTGAGATTGCCTCTCAAGGCCACTGCGTTTCCACAGTAGTAGCCGGTTCCAGTATGACACCCTTCCTCACAGGAGGACGGGACTTCGTCTATCTCGAGGCGCCGTCCAGGAAACTCAGAAAAGGCGACATTGTTCTTTTTGTACGGGACGACGGACGCTATGTCCTCCACCGTATCCGATATATCCGAAAAGACGGATATTATATTATCGGAGACAGGCAGACCGTCACCGAGGGACCGATTAAATCAACTCAAATCAAAGCACTTGCTATCGGAGTTAAAAGAAAGGGCAAGGAAATTTCTCCCAAAAGCCCTCTTTGGCTCTTTTTCAGCAAGGTCTGGATACGGATTATACCCCTGAGGACTCCCATTCTCTCGTTGTTATTTAAAAAAACACACAATTAATCTAACTTTCAGACAAGGAGGTGCCGATATGATAGACATCCATTGTCATATACTCCCGGGGCTTGACGACGGCTCCGACAGCATTGAAACAACCATTGAAATGGCTCGCATCGCATACAATTGCGGAATCCGCGGCATAGTGGCAACTCCCCACTGCAATATTCCGGGGGAGGACGGCAACTATTATTCCGAGATGTACCGCTCGGCTTTCCAGAGTGCCGCCGCTGCCATTCAAAGCGCCGGTATTCCAATAAGGCTGATGCCGGGAATGGAGGTATTTGTTACCTTTGATGTTCCTGACCTTATCCGAAGCAACAAGATTATCACTCTCAACAACTCCCGATATATCCTGACTGAATTTGATTTCGGCGAAGACCCCGAGTTTGTGGAGTTTATGGTGGAGCGCCTTATGGAGCTGAAGCTGACTCCTGTTATCGCTCATCCCGAGCGTTACGAATTCATAAAATACTGTCCCGAACTTGCCTCCCGACTCAGACAGATGGGCTGTGTACTCCAGGCCAACAAGGGCAGTTTTATGGGCAGATACGGCAGCACTTCCCGCAGAATCGCCTATATGCTTCTGGAGGACGGACTTATTGATGTTGTTGCAAGTGATGCACACACACCCTTTATCCGCACTCCCGATATCTCGCGTTGTCTTAATGCCCTCAAGGATGTTACGGACACCAATCTTCTTTTTAACACAAATCCCACCGCTATCTGCACCAACTCGCCTGTAAAGAGATTATAATTTTAAAAAAGCTAAAATTTCATATACCTCACATAACAAAACAACCCCCGACAGATTTCTCTGTCGGGGGTTTTCCTTATGTGTTACTGATTATACAAAGTTCGGATTAAATCAGAGTTTGTCCACTACCAGCAGGTCAGAATATGCAATGTGCTCTGCACCGTTTGCATCCTTGTAGATAACCCATGTCTTTGCGTAGTATGTTACGCCGGGGTTGAGGCTACCCTTAAGGAGACCTGCGCCGGGCTGGTTTGCACCTGCTGTCTGTGCGGATGC
>JAZOMY010000013.1:0-17935 GCA_045654185.1 Ruminococcus sp. | reverse complement strand
TGCACAAACCTCAACTACCTTGCCCTGCTCTACAATAATCATACACTGGCCGTCTGCTACTGCAATACCTGAGCCGTTGGAAATAATGTTGTCGCTGCCCTTTGTGTTTGATGAGCGGCCTGACACTCTCTTCTGTCCTTTTGTTACAAGCACATCGTTTGAAAGTGACTCGCAATAGAAAAATTCTTTCCACTGGTCTGCCAGCACTCCGCCGACTGCACCGATTCCTGCTTTAATAAGTCCCATATTCAAGAACTCCTTTCAAAATATAAAAATATACTTTTCTATCAGATATAGAGTTCAACACCATAACGGTATTGATTCACATATAATTATATTACTATTTCTTTAATTTTTCAATAATATTTGGTAATTTTCTTGTACATCGTAAATTTGCACCATATTATAGCAAAAAAACAAAGCATCCCGTGAAGGATGCTTTTGAGTGAATTTTCTTGAATTAATTGTCGCCGCTTATTGTCTTTGCAAGGAGTTTTGAATTCATAGCCTTGTCCACAATGAACTTACGGGCAGTGCCCAGCTTGCCCACAGCCTCGTCAATGTAGATAACGCCCAGCACAATAAGGGCGGCGGCAGAGACAAGACCTGCGCCGAGCGCGATGTATCCGAGAATTTTTTTCATAATCAACAACTCCTTATATAAAGATAAATCAATGGAAATCAACACAATATTGGGGAATTTCCATAGATTTTGCAAAATACTATCTTTTCACTTAAAGTATACCATAGTCTGTTTTGATGTGCAACAGAATTCAGAAGAATTTAAATAACACTTTTGTAAATTTTTCTGCAGGTTATGGATTTTCAATGAATAATGCTGTATAATTCAAAATAACAAAACATACACGGAGGTTTGCAATATGAAATGGTTAATTGCATCTGATATACACGGCTCGGCTTACTACTGCCGAAAACTTCTGGAGGCTTTTGAGGCGGAGAAGGCTGACCGACTGCTTCTTCTGGGAGACATTCTCTACCACGGTCCCAGAAACGACCTTCCCACCCAGTATGCGCCCAAAGAAGTTATTGCTATGCTCAATCCCCTGAAGGACTCAATAACCTGTGTCCGCGGCAACTGTGACACCGAGGTGGACCAGATGGTGCTCTCCTTCCCCATTCTTGCCGACTACGCCATTATCGATATGGGAAAGAATATTATATTCGCCACTCACGGACACAAATTCGGCGAGGATAACCTCCCGCCTCTCAAAAAGGGCGACGTACTCCTCTGCGGACACACCCACGTCTCAAAGTGTGTCTCTGTGGGAAATATCACCTATATGAACCCCGGCTCCGTTTCCATCCCCAAGGAGAACACTCCCCACGGATATATGACCTTTGAAGACGGTGAATTCCGATGGTGCGACTTTGAGGGCAATACCCCCATGACCTGCAAAATTATATAACACTTCAGGAACGCCTTTTAGGCGTTCTTTTTTTTAGATAAAACAGTAGATTTTTCGTATATAATGTGATATACTACGAGGATGCGACATATTTGTTATATATATGTAATTATATCTTATATATGGGAGTGTAAAGGGTGAGATACAAAGAAGTTGTCAAAGGCCGTTTTTTAAGCCGACCCAACAGGTTTATTGCCCGTGTTGAAATTGAGGGCTGTGAGGAAACTGTCCACGTAAAAAACACCGGCAGATGCAAAGAACTTCTCACTCCCCTGTGCACCGTTTATCTGTCCGTCGCCGACAACCCTGACAGAAAGACCCGATACGACCTTATCGCCGCGGAAAAAGTGAGAGAAAATCTCCCTGCTCTCCTTATTAATCTGGACTCACAGAGTCCCAACGAGGAGGTAGCCCGATGGCTGCCTGTAAGCGGACTTTTCAGCAAAGATGCCGTTATCAGACGGGAAGTAACCTACAAGAATTCCCGCTTTGATTTTATGGCAGACGACAAGGGGCACATAACTTACCTTGAGGTCAAGGGTGTCACTCAGGAGAGAGACGGCATTATGCTCTTCCCCGACGCCCCCACAGAGAGAGGTGTACGGCACATCCGCGAGCTTATTGATGCGAAGAATTCAGGCTTCGGCGCCTGTATACTCTTTGTTGTGCAGACCAAAGGAGTCTTGCACCTTATCCCCAATGACGAAACTCACAGAGCCTTCGGGGATGCTCTGAGGGATGCCGAAAAGGCAGGAGTAAAAATTATTGCAGTTGATACCGATGTAACCCCCGACTCTATGGTTATCAGGGATTTTCTCCCCGTAAAGCTCTGATTTTTCTCTGCAAAACTGACAAAGTATTCTCCATCATTTACACTCTTTTGTTATATTCACCTATATTTGATAAATAGAACCAAATCACTTGACTTTAGCACTTTACTGTGCTAAAATGCAACTTGTATTTTTATTCTATTAATTATTCAGAATCGGGCTCATAAGTAATTCGGACAACACCGATACCGCTGGTCGCGCCCTATGAAAGGAAGATATCAAATGAATAACCTGAGAAACGAAGAAACCGACGCTCTCTTTGAGGCGATACTCTCTCTTCAGTCCATAGATGAATGCTACCTTTTCTTTGAAGATGCCTGTACCATCAAGGAACTCAAGGAAATTGCCCAGAGATTTTATGTGGCAAAACTTCTGAGAGATGGTCAGAACTATCAGGAAATCAATGCAAAGACAGGTATGAGCACCGCCACAATATGCCGTGTCAATAAATGTCTCAACTACGGAAACGGCGGATACAACACAGTTATCGAGCGTCTTGAGAAAGAAGGAAAACTCTGAAATGATAAACAACGATAAGATTATCCGAAGCGACGAGAAGGCTATTTTTGAGCTCAGAAACCTCTACTCCCGCTACGGATACAACAGATACAAAATGAGCCGTTTCGAGGAGTACGACCTCTATGTGAGAAACAAGGACTTCCTTGTATCCGACGAGGTCATCACCTTCACCGACAAAAACGGTCGTCTTCTGGCATTAAAGCCCGATGTCACCCTCTCTATCATCAAGAATTCAGTTGACAGAGAAAAATATGTGGAAAAACTCTATTACAACGAAAATGTATACAGAGTTTCCCAGAGCACACACAACTTCAAGGAAATTATGCAGGCAGGACTTGAGTGCATAGGTGACCTGAGTTTCTATGAAATCTCCGAGGTTGTGCTCCTTGCCGCAAAGAGCCTTTCGCTCATCAGCAAAAACTATGTTCTGGATATTTCACACATGGGACTTATTGCTGCTATTATGGAGGATATGAACCTCAGCGACCAAGGCAGAAAAGAAGCCCTCGTATACCTTAATCAGAAGAACCCCCATCAGCTTACATCCCTCCTTGAGAGCGAAGGCGTGGCTGATATTAAGAAAGATAAACTTCTGTCCCTTGCCACTCTTACAGGCAAGGCATCGGATATCCTCTCAAACCTCGGTGCTCTGATGACCACAGAAAAGGAAAAATCCGCTTTTGAGGAGTTATCCTCTCTCTTTGATATCCTTGCCGCAAACGGCTTCGGTGACAATGTCAGGGCGGACTTCTCCGTAGGTAACAATATGAAATATTACTCCGGTGTTGTCCTCAACGGCTACATCGAGGGTATTCCCGAGAGCGTTCTCTCCGGCGGACAGTATGACAGACTCCTCAAGAAAATGAAGAGACAAAGTTCGGCTATCGGATTTGCAATTTACCTTGACCTTCTGGAGCGTTATGACGAAAACGACAAGGGTTACGACATTGACACGGTACTGCTCCACAGCGACGATACCGATGCGGTCACACTCACAGAACTTGCCGAAAAGCTCTCAGGCGAAGGCGGTGTGCTGGTATGCCGCGAAGTACCCAAGGGTAAAAGATACCGCAGACTTATGAAAATCAGCGAAGGGATGGTGACTGTCCTTGAAGAAAATGGTTAATGTAGCCCTTCCTAAGGGCAGACTGGGCGAGAAGGTCTACAACTTCTTCAAAGCCGCAGGTTTTGAGTGCCCTTCCATTGAGGAACCCTCACGCAAACTTATATTTGAAAACCCCGAGAAGGGTGTCCGCTACTTCTGGGTAAAGCCCTCCGACGTAGCAATTTACGTAGAGCGCGGTGCCGCTGACATCGGTGTTGCGGGTAAGGATATTCTCCTTGAGTACTCCCCCGACGTCTACGAACTTCTGGACTTAAATCTCGGCAAATGCCGTATGGCGGTTGCCGCCAAAGCAGACTTCCGTGACTCTGCGTCAAAGACCATCAGAGTCGCCACAAAATTCCCCAATATTGCCGAGAAGTTTTACAGCAGCAAATCCAGAGATATAGATATCATCAAGCTCAACGGCTCCATCGAAATCGCCCCCATTCTGGGACTTTCCGATGTTATCGTTGATATCGTAGAGACAGGCACCACCCTCAAGGAAAACAACCTTGAAGTTGTGGAGACCATTGTTCCCATCAGCGCCCGACTTATCGCCAACAAGTCAGGCTACAAGTTCAAAAATGAGGAGATTCTCGCCATTACCGAGGGTCTCGCAAAGCAACTGGAGATGTCAAAATGATTAGTATAATGAAATACAGCGATATTTCCAAAGAAGAAATATTCGCTCGTCAGGAAGATAAAAACGACGTCAGCGCCATTGTGTCGGACATTATCTCGAATGTTCGCACAAACGGCGACAAAGCCCTCATTGAATATGCACTTAAATTCGACAAGGCAGAACTTACTTCCCTTGAGGTTACCGAGGAGGAAATCAACGAGGCATTCGAAGCGGTTGAACCTAGATTTCTGGAAATCCTCAGAAGTGCCGCAGAAAACATCACCGCTTTCCACAAGCGTCAGGTGAGAAACAGTTTCATCATCAACGACAAGGATGGTGTTGTCACAGGACAGAAGGTAACCCCCATTGAAAAGGTGGGTCTCTACGTCCCCGGCGGCACCGCGGCTTATCCTTCCACCGTACTTATGGACAGTATTCCTGCAAAGATAGC
Source organism: Ruminococcus sp. (assembly GCA_045654185.1). GTDB lineage: Bacteria > Bacillota > Clostridia > Oscillospirales > Acutalibacteraceae > Ruminococcoides. The sequence goes on along the minus strand of JAZOMY010000013.1, from coordinate 12,981 downwards.
AGGCTGTGAGGAAATCGTTATGGTTACCCCTCCCACCTTCGGCGGCAAGGTAAACCCCGTTATTCTGGCTGCGGCAAAAATCGCAGGTGTCACCCGCATTTTCAAAGTAGGCGGTGCACAGGCGGTTGCCGCCCTTGCATACGGCACAGAAAGCATCCCCAGAGTTTACAAGATAGTAGGCCCCGGCAACGCCTTTGTAGCCGAGGCAAAGAGACAGGTTTTCGGTCAGGTTTCCATCGATATGATTGCAGGTCCCAGCGAAATTCTGGTTATTGCCGACTCCAAGAGCAACCCCGAACACGTTGCGGCTGACCTTCTGTCTCAGGCAGAGCACGACAAGCTGGCAAGCGCTGTGCTTGTAACCGACAGCGAGGAACTGGCAAAGGCAGTCTCCGATGAACTGGAACGCCAGATACCTCTCCTTTCCAGAGCCGAAATTGCCAGAACATCCATTGACAACAACGGCAAAATCATCATTGCCGATAATCTGGAGGAGGTTATCGATATCTCCAACGAAATCGCTCCCGAGCATCTGGAGCTTATTGTAGACAATCCCTTCGACCTGCTCTCAAAGGTAAAGAACGCAGGTTCGGTATTTATGGGCAGATACTGCCCCGAGGCTCTGGGTGATTACTACGCAGGTGCAAACCACACCCTGCCTACCAGCGGTACTGCAAAATTCTCGAGTCCCCTCTCTGTGGATGACTTTGTAAAGAAAATTCAGTACACCTACTACACAGAAGAAGCACTCCGCGATGTAGCCGAGGATGTGGCATTCTTCGCTATGAAGGAAGGCCTTGAGGCTCACGCCAAGAGTGCTATTGTCAGAACAAAGGACTGTAAATAATGAGCAGATTTCTGAAAGAAAATTACACAATACTTGAGGCTTATACCCCCGGAGAACAGCCGAAGGACGGCGAGTACATAAAACTCAACACCAACGAATCTCCCTTCCCCCCTGCACCCGAGGTTGTAAACCTTCTTAAATGTACAGATATCGAGAGGCTCCGCCTCTACTGCGACCCCACATCATCAAAGCTCAAGGAGAATCTGGCAGAGCTTTACTCGGTGAATCCCGGTAATATCTTCCTCAGCAACGGATCCGACGACATACTGAACTTTGCTATGATGGCTTTCTCCGCAAAGGGTGCAGCATTCCCCGACATCACCTACGGCTTCTACCCCGTTTTTGCAGAGCTTCACGGTGTGGAATATGAGGAAATTCCCCTTGGCGAGGATTTTTCCGTAAACCCCGATGACTATAAGAATAAGGAAAAACTTATCTTTATCGCAAACCCCAACGCTCCTACGGGAAAGGCTCTCCCCCTCTGTGACATAGAGGAAATTGTCCGTACAAACCCCGACTCCGTTGTGGTTGTGGACGAGGCGTATGTGGATTTCGGCGGCGAGAGTGCTCTACCTCTTATTGATAAATACGAAAACCTCCTGGTAGTCAGAACCTACTCCAAATCCCGCTCTATGGCAGGCGCAAGGCTGGGATATGCCTTCGCAAGCGAGAGCCTTATCGAGGATCTGGAGAAGATTAAATACTCCACTAACCCCTACAACATCAACTCCCTCACCGCGGCTCTGGGTGCAAAGACCGCAGAGTGCGAGGATTACTACAAAGAAAAGTGCAAAGTTATCGCCGAGGTGCGTGAATACACCGTAGAAAAACTTACAGAGATGGGCTTTGAGGTACTTCCCTCCAAGGCAAACTTTATCTTTGCAAAGAGCGATAAAGTCACAGGCGAAGAGCTTTACCTGAAACTCAAAGAGAGAAAAATCCTTGTACGTCATTTCTCCAAGGAGAGAATCAAGGACTTTAACAGAATTACCATCGGCACAAAAGAGCAGATGGACATCCTCACCGAGAATATCAGGGAGATTATAAAGGAGAAATAATATGCTCAGAACAAGCGAAATCAGCAGAAAAACCGCTGAAACAGACATATATCTTGCCATCAATCTGGACGGCACAGGCAAATCCGAAATCAACACAGGTATGGGTTTTCTTGACCACATGCTGACACTCTTTGCATCCCACGGCAGATTTGACCTTACCGTCAGATGCACAGGCGACCTTCAGGTTGACTGCCACCACAGCGCTGAGGATATCGGCATTTGCCTCGGCAAGGCTTTTGAGGAAGCACTCTCTGATAAACGCGGTATCCGCCGCTATGGTCACATTATTCTGCCTATGGACGAGACCCTCATCCTCTCTGCCGCTGATATTTCGGGCAGAAGTTGTCTTGCCTATACTGTACAGTATCCCACCGAGAAAATCGGCGAATTTGACACCGAGCTTGTGGAGGAGTTCTTCGTATCCTTTGTACGCAACTGTCCCATGAGCCTCCACATTGAGAAACTTGCCGGATCTAATTCTCACCACATTGCAGAGGGCGTCTTCAAATCCGTCGCCAGAACTCTGCGCACTGCGGTGTCCTTCGACCCCGACACAATTAATGAAATTCCTTCAACAAAGGGTGTACTCTGATGATTGGTATTATTGACTACGGTGTGGGAAACCTCTTTTCCCTTAAATCCTCTTTTGAAGCCATCGGCGAGGAAGTCTTTGTCTCAGGCGACAAAGAGGAACTCAAAAAAGCTTCGGGACTTATCCTCCCCGGTGTAGGTGCATATTCCGATGCCGCAGAGAAACTGCGCAAAAGCGGACTTGACAGCTTTGTGAGGGAGTGTGCCCGGGAGGGAAAGCCCCTGATGGGCATCTGCCTCGGTATGCAGCTGCTATTCGAAAAAAGTTTTGAATACGGCGAGCACCAGGGGCTCGGTATCCTGAAAGGTCAGGTCGTGCCCATGGAGGGCAAACTTCCCCAAAACCTCAAAATTCCCCATATAGGCTGGAACGGTCTGCACTTTACCAAAGAATGCCCCCTCTTTGAGAATATCGCAGAGGGCGACTGTGTGTATTTTGTCCACTCTTACTATGCGGTGGACTGCGAGGACTCTCTGGCATCAACCACCGAATACGGCGAGATTATGACCGCCGCTGTTTGCAAGGATAACGTCTACGGATGCCAGTTCCACCCCGAAAAAAGCGGCAAAGTGGGACTTGAAATTCTCCGCGCATTTTCAGACCTCTGCAAATAATCACAAAGAAACTCATCACAAGGAAGGCTAATATGAATATTTTTCCTGCTATTGATTTATACGGCGGCAAGGCGGTGCGTCTCTTCAAAGGCGACTACAACCAGATGACCGTATATAATGATAATCCCCTGGAGGTTGCAAAGACCTTTGAAAAAATGGGTGCAACACATCTGCACCTTGTTGACCTTGAGGGAGCAAAAACCGGCAAACCCGGCAACCTTGATATCATCAAGGAAATCACCGAAAGCACCTCTCTCTTCACCGAGGTAGGCGGCGGCATCCGTAATATGGATGTGGCAAAGGCTTACTGCGACAGCGGTGTGGACAGAATTATTCTCGGCACTGCCGCAGTAAACGACGAGGAGTTCCTGAGAGAAGCCATCAGCACCTTCGGCGACAAGGTAGCCGTTGGAGTTGACATCAAGGACGGCTTCGTGGCTATTAAAGGCTGGACTGAAAAGTCTGCGGAATCCGCAGAGGACTTTATGAAGAAGATGGAGTCCCTGGGTGTTAAAACCGTAATCTGCACCGATATCTCCCGTGACGGCGCAATGCAGGGCAGTAACAACGAGCTTTACAGAAAACTCTCCGAGAATTACTCCCTCGACCTTGTGGCATCAGGCGGTGTCAGCACCATTGATGATGTAAAAACTCTCGCAGATATGAATCTGTACGGTGCCATTATCGGCAAAGCCTACTACATAGGTGCCATAGACTTAAAGGAAGCATTAGAGGTAGCCAGATGATTACAAAACGAATTATCCCCTGTCTCGATGTCCGGGACGGACGAGTTGTCAAGGGTGTAAACTTTCAGGGACTTTCCGATGTTTCTTCTCCTGTTGAACTCGGAAAGTTTTACAGCGACTGCGGTGCAGACGAGCTTGTATTCTATGATATAACCGCCTCCGCTGAAGGCAGAGCTCTCTTCACCGATATACTCAGAGAGGTTGCCAAGACAATATTCATTCCTCTGACTGTGGGCGGCGGCATCAACACTCTGGAAGATTTCGACAGAGTGCTCAAGTGCGGTGCCGACAAGGTGAGCGTCAATTCAGGCGCCATCCGCAACCCCGACCTGATTAATGCGGCGGCACAGAAATACGGCAACCAGTGCGTTGTTATTTCTGCCGATGTAAAGAGGGTCGACGGCGTGTTCAGAGTATTCGCCAAGGGCGGCAGAGAGAATACGGGTATGGAGGCAATTAGCTGGATTAAATCCTGCGTGGAGCGAGGCGCAGGCGAGGTTGTACTCAACTCCATCGATACCGACGGCGTCAAGGGCGGCTTTGATATTGAGATGCTCCGTGCCGTTTGTGATGCAGTAAATGTTCCCGTTATCGCCTCGGGCGGTGCAGGTTCTGCCCATGACTTCGTAGAACTTTTCAACACTCTGCCCAAGGTGGACGCAGGTCTTGCGGCTTCAATATTCCACTTCGGTGAAGTGAGCATTCCCGAGCTCAAAAAAATTCTCAAAGAGAATAATATTAATGTGAGGTTATAATTATGATAGATATCAGTACACTTAAATTCGACGAAAAGGGTCTTATCCCCGCCATTGTCAGCGACGCTGACACAGGCGAGGTGCTGACCCTTGCATATATGAACGAGGAGAGCCTTAAAATCTCCATGGAAAAGGGGCTGACCTGCTTCTTCAGCCGTTCCCGTCAGGAGCTCTGGCTCAAGGGCGAAACAAGCGGAAACTATCAGCACATTGTATCCATTACCGCTGACTGCGACAGTGACGCTCTGGTGGTAAAGGTAAGAAAAGACGGCCCTGCCTGCCACACAGGCACAGACTCCTGCTTTACAAAGCTTCTCTTCGAGGGCGAAGAGCCTGACGGCTTCAAGATAGAGAGCCTCTATTCCCTGCTCCTTGACAGAAAAGCAAAACTTCCCGAGGGTTCATACACCACCTATCTCTTCGAAAAGGGTGTAGACAAAATCCTCAAGAAGGTTGGCGAGGAATGCACCGAGGTTATCATCGGCGGCAAAGCAGGCGACAAAGCCGAGACTGTCTATGAAATTGCAGACCTTGCATACCACGTAATGGTACTGATGGTTGAGATGGGCATTTCCGTTGAGGATATCAGAAAAGAACTTGCTTCCAGACACGTTATCGACCACAAGGTTAAGCAGGAAAAGATGGTATGATTAAGGGCAACTTCCACACTCATACACTCTACTGCGACGGCAAAGACACTCCCGAGGAGATGGTGAAAGCCGCTCTTAAAGAGGGACTTGAAGTTCTGGGTTTTTCAGGACACAGCCCTCTGGGTGATGCCGACTGGTGTATGTCAAATGAGGATATAGTAAAATACAAGGCAGAAATCCTGGACCTTAAGGAAAAATACAGAGGTCAGATAGAAATACTCTGCGCCCTTGAGCACGATTATTACAGTGAAAATTCCACAGAGGGCTTTGACTATATCATCGGCTCCGTCCACGGACTTAAGGTAGAAGACGGACTGCTCCCCCTTGACGACAGCAGAGAAATCCTCACAGGCGGCATTGATAAATATTTCGGCGGTGACCCTCTCGCCCTTGCAGAGTGTTACTACGAGACCCTATCTGATGTGGCAAGGAAAACCTCGGCACAGATTATCGGGCATACGGACTTAATCACCAAATACGACGAAAAGGGCACTCCCCTCTTTGACACAACCCATCCCCGATATATAGAAGCCTACACCAAAGCGGTGAAAAAACTCTCTGAAAGCGGTGCTTTGTTTGAAGTAAACACAGGCGCTATGGCAAGAGGACTTCGCACTACTCCCTATCCCCATAAGGATATTCTGAAGGTTATCAGAGAATGCAGTGCGGATGTAATAATCAACTCCGACTGCCACGACAAGAATTTCCTCACCTGCGGCTTTGAGGATGCACTTAACCTGCTTAAAGAGTGCGGCTTCCTAAGAGTTGCCTATCTCTCCGAGGGTAAGGTAAAATATCAGAATATTTAAGGACATAAAAAATCCCGGAAGACTCAAATCTTCCGGGATTTCATTTTAGTATTCAATTATTTGTTGCCCTGGCTCCGAACACTCTTGAGAACCTTGTCATTCTCTTTGAAAACCTTCTCGGCATCAGACTCGCTTACACCTGCAAGTTCAATCTTCTCGTAAGTACCGCTGAGCTCGTTGCCGTCAACTTCTGTGAAAGCAAGCTCCATAATCTCGCGGTCGCCGTTTTCCAGCTTCTTAGCCTTGATATAATAGTAGTTTGCCTCTTTGGAGAGGTCCTCGCCTACAACAAGGTAAGAGAGACCTGACTTGTCGGTATAGAGCCATACACAGGGAGCCTTGGCATCTGCTGAAGACTTTGATGTGATATCCTCAAACTCCAGAGAGTCTACATAGAAATCAGAGAAAATTGTTGCGGCACCGTTGGAGAAGCCGTAAATCTGCTGCTTGTTTGCATAGGGAGTTGTGCCGTCGGAATAAGCAACATAAAGCTCGGGGCTGCCGTCGCCTGAGAAATCGAGAAGTCTCATAACAGCAACACCGCTGAGCACACCGCCCAGCTCGGGGTCAACTTTGTATTCACCCTTGCCGTATTCGCTTGAGAGTTTGTTGTAATTACTGTCAAATACGTCTGCACGGTCGGGGTTACCAACCTCAATCTGGTTAGGCTTGCAGGCTGCCAGAGAGCAGACCATAATAACCAAAAGCATTATAGAAATAAACTTTTTCATGAAAATCATCTCCGAATTTAATATATTGTTTATTGTACTACACTCGGAGGAATTTTTCAATAGATATCGTCAAAATATATCCCACATAAACAAAAACAGCAGAGAAGCCTCAAAGCCGCTCTGCTGTAATTCTTATTAATCACACTTTCTCAAAGGTAAACTCTCCGTCTTTTACATCACAGATAATCCTTTTTGCGCCGACAAACTCACCCGAGAGCAGTTTCTCGGAGAGCACGTCTTCTATCTTTGTCACAATGGCACGCCTTAAAGGTCGGGCGCCATAGGTGTCGTCAAAGCCTTCTCTGCTGATTTTAAGGAGTGCTTCTTCGCTTACCTCAAATTCAAGTCCAAGAGCCTTCATTCTGTCTCCCAGATTATCTGTCATCAATGCGGCAATCTCTTTGATTTCATCCTCCGTAAGTTTGCCGAATACGATAATGTCATCCACACGGTTGAGAAACTCGGGTCTGAAGACTCCTCTGAGTTCCTGCATCACCATATCGCGGATTTTTGCATTGTCTGCCTTTTCCTTGCCGCTCTGAGAGGTGAATCCCAAGGACACATTGTCGCTTACTATCTGTCTCGCTCCCACGTTGGAGGTCATAATAATCACCGTATTGCAGAAGTTGACGGTGCGACCCTGCGAGTCTGTGAGTCTGCCGTCCTCCAGAATCTGTAAGAGTATATTGAACACATCGGGATGTGCTTTCTCTATCTCGTCAAAGAGGATTACGGAGTAAGGCTTTCTGCGGACTTTCTCGGTGAGCTGTCCCCCCTCGTCAAAACCCACGTAACCGGGAGGTGAGCCGATGAGTTTGGACACTGTGTGCTTCTCCATATACTCGCTCATATCGAGTCTGAGCATTGCGTTTTCATCGCCGAACATACATCGGGCAAGAGCCTTGGTAAGTTCGGTTTTGCCCACGCCTGTGGGACCCAGGAATATGAATGAGCCCACGGGGCGGTCCGGGGAGCGGAGTCCCGAGCGGCTTCTCCTCACGGCCCTTGCCACTGCTGTCACCGCCTCATCCTGACCGATAACCCTTCTGTGAAGTTCGCTCTCCAGATTTATAAGCCGTTCACTTTCCTCGCGGGTAAGCTCGCGGACGGGAATACCTGACCATAAACTTACCACCTCGGCTATATCCTCGGGTGTAACCTCTGAATGAAGAGCGGATTTTTTCTCCCGAAGTTCATCCTTGAATTTCTCAAATTCCTCTTTCTTCAGTTTCACGCTGTCGCGGATTTTTGCGGCTCTCTCAAAGTCCTGACTGTTTACCGCTTCGGACTTTTCTTTCTCAAGGTCTTCTATCTCCGCTTCGAAACTTTTAAACTCCTCGGGAGGTATCATAGCACTGAGCCTTACCTTTGATGCCGCCTCGTCAACAAGGTCTATTGCCTTATCGGGGAGGAATCTGTCGGCAATGTAGCGCTCTGACAACTTAACCGCCGCCTCTATTGCCTCCTTGGAAATGGTCACCTTGTGGTGCGCCTCGTATCTGTCACGAAGTCCCATAAGAATGCTGACGGACTGCTCCGCGGTAGGCTCTGCTACCGACACAGGCTGAAACCTTCTCTCAAGGGCAGAATCCTTCTCGATATACTTTCTGTACTCCTGAAGGGTTGTGGCACCGATTACCTGAAAGTCGCCCTTTGCCAGAGAGGGCTTCAGGATATTGGCGGCATCCGCCGAGCCTTCTGCCGAGCCTGCTCCCACAATTGTGTGGAGTTCATCAATAAACAGAATGATATCTTTAGCCTCCATGAGTTCCTCGATGACTGCCTTGATTCTCTCCTCAAAGTCTCCGCGGTACTTGGTACCTGCTATCATAGAGGTGAGATTAAGACTTATCACTCTTTTATCAAGGAGAATTTCGGGCACATCTCCCTCGGCAATTTTTCGTGCCAGACCCTCTGCTACTGCGGTTTTGCCCACACCGGGCTCACCCACAAGCACAGGGTTATTCTTTGTGCGGCGGGAGAGAATCTGAACAACTCTGGTGATTTCCTCTTCTCTGCCGATTACGGGGTCTATCTCCCCTGCCTTTGCCGCCGCAGTAAGGTCTCTGCCGAATTTTTCAAGAGTTTTGGCGTTGCTCTTTGATGCTTTTTCTGCTTCTGCTCTGCTGCTCTCTCCACTATAAGGAGAGTTTCTGCGGGGATTCTCTCCGAGGCTTGCCCTGAGAGAACTCATTACCGCCTGAACACTCACTCCCGACTCCTCCAGAAATCTCACAGCGTAGCTGTCGCCCTCTGAAAGTATTGCCATCAGCAAATGCTCCGTACCCACAAAGTTGTGGCCGATTCGGGCGGAATACATCACCGCATTCTGCATTACCCGCTTTGAGCGGGGTGTGAAATCATCAGGTGAGAGGGATGTGACATTGCCCACACCCACGGAGTTTCTGATGAGGGTGGTGAGATTATCGGAGCTCAGTCCCGAGGTTTTCAGCACCACCGCCGCAACTCCCGAGTCTTCAAGAGCAAGACCCAGAAGCAGATGCTCGGTGCCTATATAAGTGTGTCCCATAGACGATGCCTGAGATATTGCAATATTCAAAGCATCGTTTGCCTTCTGTGTAAAACCTTTGAAATTATACATATCTTTTCATCCTCTCTGTGAAACCATATTAAGTTTTGAATTTATATTATTAATTGAGTACCCTTCCTTTTATCTGAGTGTTGATTTGATAAGTTCTGCGCGGATTTTATCCCGCTCCTGAGGTGTAAGCTTTCTGCCCTCTCTGCGCATAAGGCTGGCAGGCTGGATATTCACAATGAGTTTATCCACAGTCTCCACAGATACATTGTCGATAATGCCTTCGCAGATGCCGAGCCTTACATTGGAGAGAAGTCTCACCGCCTCGTTGTAGCTTATGAGCCTTGCAGTAAGGAGTATTCCCATACTGCGGCTGATTTTGTCCTGATACTCCATACTCTGCATAAGATTCTCGCGGGTGAGTTTCTCGGTCTCGGAAAGTTGCAGAGCAATATTGCGGATATTCTCCACCGCTGACTCCTCGGAGATACCGAGGGTAACCTGATTGCTCAGCTGATAGAGTGAGGATGTAGCATCTGTACCCTCGCCGTAGGTGCCTCTTATGGCAATGCCGAGTTTCTGGAGATTTGCGGCAATTCTCGATACCGAGCGGGTCTCCGTCATAGCACAGAGATGCATCATAACCGAGGCTCTCATACCTGTGCCGAGATTTGTGGGGCACTGGGTGAGATAACCCAGATTTCTGTCAAAGGCAAAGTTGAGATACAGAGAAAGCTCCGACTCTATCTCCTCTGCAATGCGGTATGCCTCCTCGATGCAGAGTCCGGGCAATATCACCTGAATCCGCAGGTGGTCCTCCTCGTTAATCATAATGCTGATGCTTTCATCCTCGGACACCGCCAGGGCTCTGCCTCTCTGCTTGTCGGCAAAGTCGGGGCTTATAAGGTGGCGCTCCACCATGGATACCAAATCCAGTTCTGAAAGTTCCGAAAGGTTTACAAAGAGAAGTTTCTTTGAAGAATTTGAAATGGCAGCCTTCACCTTTTCGATTACCTCTGCCTTCTGAGCATCACTCATTCTGTCGGGGAAAGGATACTCCCTGAGGTTGCGGGCAAGCCTTATGCGGGATGAAATATTAACTGCATCTGTCATTTTACTTTCCCTCCATTTCGCGGATTTTGTCGCGGAGCTCTGCGGCAAGTTCAAAGTTCTGAACCGCCACCGCCTCGTCGAGCTGAGTTTTCAGACTGTTTATCTGATCTTTTATTTCTTTTTCGGAATTTTCTTTTGACTTCTCAGGAATTGCCTGTCTGCCGGGAGTTTTTCCGCTGTGGGTTGTGTTGCCGTGAATTCTCTTTACCGAGGGCAAGAGTTCATTATAGAACACCTCGTAGCACCTGGCACAGCCCACCTTGCCTGTGTTGGTGATGTCCCCCAGAGTACTGCCGCACAAAGGACAACGGGCCGCCCCGGACCTTGCTGGAAGCGCACCGAAGAGGCTCTTCATAAGTCCACCGAACATATCGGGCATATCCATATCAAAAACATTGTCAAATCCCATTTCGTGGGCACAGTCGCCGCAGAGCATATATTCCTCATACTCTCCGTTAACCACTCTCTTCACATGAGTGGTCGCATTCTTTACTCTACATTTCTGACATTTCATATAATCTCCTCCTTTTAATCTTACATTATGGAAAGTAGCATATTCTTGCACATCTGGGCTCTGAGTCGGTCGCGCTCCGCAGAGGGCACTCCGTAGAGGCTTCGGTCGGATATTGCCGAGAGCATTAATTTTGCGGCTTCCTCACTTATTATTGACGAGGAATTGAGGTTTTTAATCATCACCTGTGCAGTAATGTTATCAAGCCTCTCGCCTATTGAATTAATTATATGCATCAGAGCCGTGTTTTTATCAGTACGGATGCGGGTAATGCGGATATATCCCCCGCCGCCGCGTCTGGACTCAACCACATATCCCTGCTCGGGAGTAAAGCGGGAAGTCAGAACATAGTTAATCTGGCTGGGGACACAGCCGAAACGGTCCGCAAGCTCATTACGCCGTATCTGAACGTCGCCTTCGCTGTCAAGAATTTCCATTATATATTCCGTCAGTACATCGCTTAGTCTCATACAATCACCTCTTATTAAGGTTGTCAGAAAGTTTTGACCTTTTCTGACCTTGACTATATTCTAGAGCATTAGTCAGAGAAAGTCAAAGTCAGTAAAAGTCAAACTTCGCATTCCGCAGTTGTATTTTATGCCATTATCTCGCCTATTCTCTTTATTTCTTTAATTTGCTTTAGTTTTCTTATTTTTACACGATGCTTTTCCCGAATCAGTATAATTACATAAAATCGCAGGAGCGATTCATAAACCGCTGCTACCTTTCCTCATAGTCATTTTTCAGATGGGTCAAAGTTCTCCCTTGCAAATCTTTGCAACACCTTTAATTTCACACAAAAAAATAGAGCTGTGATTTCTCACAGCTCCTTGTGTTATGTTTATTTTACTCAAGCCCTGCAATGTGTTTCTGGATAGCGGTTGCGTCTTTGATATTAATATTGCTGTCTTTGGTATAATCATAGACATAGCCAAAACCATCTTCCACAATGAGAGTTGTCAAATCAGCCAGATGCTTCTGGATAGAAGTTGCATCTTTAATATCTATCTTCTTGTCTCTGTTGGCATCGCCGATTTTTGTTACATATATGGGCTCGGAAAAGTCCTCAACTTCAGATAGATCTATGATAATTCCACTATCCCAAGCCTCTTTTATGGTGTAAAACTTCTCGCCGTCATAGGCATATAAACAAAGTCCTTGTCCGTAAGTATAGTATCCGTAATTTGAAACAACCCAGTCGCCCAGAACTTCCGAGTAACCCTCCATAGGATCCTGTTCTGCATCTACAAGATCTCCTGTAAAAATCAAGACATCACCTATCTTCTTTGTGTCCCAGATTTCTACCTTGCCTGCGGAATACTCCTCATTGTCTGTGCAAAAACTCCAGAAGTTCTTCATAAACTCATAATTCTCTCCTACAACAGGCTCTGTGGAAGGAATCTCAATTTCCGGCTCCTTTTCTGCGGGAGGATTTGGGACATCTTCCGCGGGTGGATTGGGAATATCATCTACCGGAGGATACGGCACCGCTTCTTCATAGTAGTCAATACCGGAAACCTCAGGGTGCTCAATCATAGACAGCACCTTACTGCAAGGGACATAGAGAATAGCCGAAGAAGTCATCATACTTACAAAATCTCTCTCGTGATCCTCTATTCCAAGCTCTTCAAGAATTCTTTCGTTGTTTTCTACATAAAACCCGGTGATTATCTCGTTTCTCGCTCTTCTCCATTTATTAACTTTTTCCCGCTCATTTCCACCCTCTAATTGCGCAATCTCAGGCCCGTACTTTTCGATGGTAAGCCTGTCAATCTCGGAACCGCTTAAGCCATGAGTAAACCACACCCATACACCGACAATATCATCCTCGGATAATTCTCCGAGTTTCAATTTAAGGTCATCGGCAATTTTTGTACTGTTATCTGTTTCCGGGATTTCCACCGCAACAGCAGCAGAAGTTGTAAACATCATAGCAGCCAGAAGCATAATGATAAATATTTTCTTCATAACTCTCTTCCTTTCTGCGATAGATTAAGATTTAAGAGTTCCTTCTGC
>JAZOMY010000012.1:0-22482 GCA_045654185.1 Ruminococcus sp. | reverse complement strand
CCTGCGCCGGGCTGGTTTGCACCTGCTGTCTGTGCGGATGCAGGAGCATTGTCATAGAGCATACCGGATGCGCCGCTGCCATGATAGAATGTATCCTCATCGTAGTTTGTCTCGTCGATGATGATGAGACCGCCGGATACGAAGTCATATCCCAGCTCTGCTTCGGGTACGTACCATGTCATGTAGTATCTGATCTTTGTTGTATCTGCGTTGGGATCTGCGGAGATGCCTACCAGTACCTTATAATCGATTTCTACATCTTCATCCACAAATACTGCTGTTATCTCTGTATCCTTTGCAGGATAGAACTTGTACTCTGCGTTGTAGCTGAGGATGTTGCCGTTTGCATCTGTCCAGTATGCGAACTTCTCGCCTGCTGCTGCAGCGTTTGCTGTTGCTGTTACTGCGAAGTTTGCATAGATCTTGCCATCATCATTTACCTTGGAAGCTTCGAATGTACCGCCGTTTACCTTAACGTTTACGAATACTTCTGCTACCTTCCACTTTGCAAGTACTGTTACGTTCTCGCCTGAGGCTACCTTTGCTGCGATTTCGTCATAAGTCATATCCCAGCCGTCAAAGTCGTAACCTGCCTGCTTGGGATCTGCGGGAACCTGGATCTCCTCGCCTGCTACGTAGTACTGCATATCGAGAATTGCGCCCTTGCCTGCTGCTGCCTTGTCGTTCTTGAAGATTACAAGTGATGCGCCGTCAAGGTCGGTTTTGTATACTGCCATTGCGTAGTCATTACCTGTTGCCACGAATGTATATGTCTCTTCTGTGGAGAGTACTACCATATTCGCATTTACCCATCCAAGGAATTCGGAATTGGATGCTCCGAGAGCTTTCAGGGTAACAGTTGCATTGAGAGGCATCTTGGTGTTGTAGTAGGTTGAACCCTGAGGTCTTGCTGCACCGCCGTTCACACTGACAGTAAAGCCTGTACCGCCGGATACCAATACAGAGAGTTTGCCTGTTGATGTGGTCACCGCATTCTTGCTGTAAAGTGCCTTTACTGTGATGTCGCTTGTGATATTTGTGATGTCTGCGGACCAGCCCTTGAAGGTGTAGCCCTCAACTTTGGGTGCCGCAGGTGCTTTTGCAGCTGTGCCGTACTCAGCCTCTACCTTGTCAAGCTCAACGCCGTCCTTATCAAGGAAGGTTACGGTATACTTATTAACAACCTTGTCATAGAGAGCCGTAACAGTTATATCCTCGGTAACATAGGTGAAATCCTTGTCCCAACCCGTAAAGGTGTATGTGTACTGTGCGTCTGATTCTTTTTCAGAAACTGCCGGAGCCTTGGCATATTTACCATACTCAACCTCAGCCTCGGCCAGTACGTCGCCATCCTTATCAAGAAATGTTACGGTATACTTGTTAACGGTCTTGTCATAGAGAGCGGTAACAGTTATATCCTCAGTAACATTGGTGAAATCCTCATCCCAACCTGAGAATGTATAGGTATACTGTGCATCCGCTGCTCTTGAGGGAGCCGCAGGAGCTATGGCTGAGCCGCCCTTTTCCACGGTCTGCTCATCAATAACAGTTCCGTCGAAGTCAAGGAATGTAACCTTGAAAGAATTCACAGGGCTATACTCATAAGTGGTTATGTTGTACCTGTTTGTACCTGCGGAAGTACCCGCTGCCAGGCAAATGCCGTCAGAAAGAATGTCGTTTGCGGCATTGTTTGTTCTTCTGTTACTTGAACTTCCGTTTGAGAACTTAATATAGTCAATATCAGCAGGTATCTTCGCTGAATATATCATGACACCGTCTGCATCAGTATCCACGTGTGTCATAGCCATGCCGGGATATGCACCTGTCCACTCCGAAACGGGAGTTTCGTCTTCATTACCGTAGAAACCGTAAATGAATACGTTGGACCAGTTTTTAACATTTGCAAAGTATACGGTTATGTAGCCTGCATCCGACTCTGCACCGGCAAACTCTGCATCCATCCAGTTAAGTCTGGACACCAGCCAGTCTCCTGCGTAGTCAACCTGACCGGAGAAGGTTGTCTGGTCGTAGTTTCTGACCTCTTTGGAAATAGTGTTGTCGCTTTCGTTGTAGGTGTAATACATCAGAGCGCTATGGTCTGCAATCCAGGAATTGTTGGTGCTGTTGCTAAGCTCCCAACCTGCATTTGAATAGTTCAATGCGCCTGAAATTTCAAGCTTTGATGCATAAGTATCCAGAGACTGAAGTCTGCCTGCGGACTGTGCCTGACCTGTCAGGATGTCGGCAAGACCCGAGAACTCTTCATTCCAGATTTCCTGTGCAATTTCTGCAAAGGTCTTACCCCGGGCGGTTTCTGATGTCATATAGTAAGCCTGAGAGAAAATGGTTCTGCCGTCGCCGTTGGGATCGTAAGCACTGTCAATGTGAATAACTTCTCTTGTGTACCAGCCGTCGGGCTTGGTGATATACAGAACGTTGCCGTTAATGTCTTTTCTGTCCTCAAGGCCTACGGTGTTGCCTACTCCGTTGTCATAGTCCCAGACAGGAGAAGCGTAGAACATATCTTTATCGGAATCATAAACGAAATAGCAGCTTGTCAGAGCTCCGTCCAGATTCTTTGCGATTTCATTGATAAGATAAGCCTTTGCAAGGTCGTTGATATCAATGAGTTTCTCCAGAGCCTGCATATTGTCTGTGTAAAGAGCATCCTCCAGAGCCTGATACTTTGCCTTCATAAAGCTTACCTGGGCAGATGTAGGTGCATCGGGCACCTTGTGGGTCATTACCTGACCTCTGCCGGAAAGGAAGGTAAGGTCACCTGCACTTGCGGCTTTTTCTGCCATATCAAGTTCAAGTATAAAGTCGAAATCCGATGTGGGAACTGCACCGTCTTCTGCATCTGTGTTGGGTTCTTCCAAATCGGACATAACGGTGCCTTTGCCCATTTCAATCTTCTGGGTAAGCTGGTATAAGCCCTTGTAGTCACCGTTTACAAACACATCTACAAAACGGGAATCACAAGCATACTTCATACCGACATCGCTTGACATATCATACACAAGGCGGTTTCTCATAAGTGAGCTGTCCTGTGCATTGGCAAGAAGGGACCACTTGGCACCGCTCATACCATCAAGCTGAACACTGTTTTTATATGTAATATTAAAAGGCTTTTTGGCAAGGTCCCAGGTAGTGTTTCCGCGACCTTTGATTTTATTGATTGCGGCATTCTCTATAATGCCGTTTTCACCGGATACAACCGCACCCTGTACATTCTTAACCTCGCGATTTTTTGTGTTGCCTGTAAGGAATGCGTAAAGGTCGTAGGATGTATCGGTGATGGTTGTTTCTGTCTGGTTTGCATCGTCATCAACCGTAACCATACCCTGTGCGGAGTTGATGAAGATGGCACCCTCTGCATCGGATTTCTGAATCTTTACAGACTGGGTTGTTGCGCCTGAGCAGGTGTAGGTTGTGCCGGACACATAAGGTACCGAGACATATTCACCCGCAGGTATTGTAACAGAGTTGAGCACTACATCAGAGGAATATGTATTGAAGATGATAACCTCTGTATCGGAGGCTGAGGAAGGCAGATAGAAGTTTCTCACACCGCTTACTCTGTCCCAGCGCTGCCATGCGTTTGTGCCGCCGACTTCGTCACCTGCATAAGCATAGAGACCGTCGATTATCTGATAAGGCAGAGTGTAGGCTTCCTGCTGGTCACCGCCTGTGGTGCCGCCGGTATTGCCGCCGTCATCATCGTCGTCCACGGGTGATGTGGTCTCGGGCACGGTTGTTTCTTCTTCGGATATCTCAGCCGCAACTGTGAGTTTCTGAGTAGAAAGGTTAAAAGAGAAGGTATATGTACCGCCTGTTGCCACAAGAGTACACTTATCGGAAAGTCCTACTCTCATAGTCCAGCCTGTGTCGCCTGTGGTGTCGCTGATTGTTCCTGCGTTGCTGTACCACAGATCGTCGCCTTCGTTATTAATCTTGAAGGTATATGTACCTGCAGACAGCTTCAGGGTTGTGGTAACCGTATTGGTATCATCTGCATACATAAAGGGAGCAGATGAATCCCAGTTGTTCATAGTACCCTTCAGATAAAATGCGGATGTTCTGTCTGTTGTATTCTCATGCTCAACCACAAGCTTGCCTGTGCTGACATTGAACTTGAAGGTATACTTACCGCCTGTGGCAACGAGAGTACAGTTATCTTCAACAGAGGATTTCATTGTCCAGCCTTCGCTGCCTGTGGAATCCTCAATGGTACCCTTGTTACCATACCACATACCTGTGGATGTTGCTACCTTGAAGGTATATGTGCCTGCATCAAGGAACATAGATACAGAAGCAGTATTGCCGTCAACAGCAATCATTTTGTCTGCCGCGGTATCCCAATCATTGAAAGTACCTGCAATAGCAACGTCTGTTACGTTACCCTCTGTAAATGCACCGCTGTTTTCCACATCGTATACAACAGCAATACCTGTGTCGCCGATATCACCCTTAATGTAACCGCCGGAAACAGTAAATGTGTTGCCTGTGATAGCATCTGTATATGTACCTGACTTCATAGTGTGAACAGGTACATTGATATCGTTGTAATATGTTCCGCCTGTGTTGACGATAACAATACCTGTGGAGCCACGCTCAACGCAGGCAAGTTTATTGTAGGAAGAAAGATACTCACCCTGTCCTACAAAATAGTTCTTGAAGTTATTGACAGCCTTAACCTCGGGATAGGACCATGATGTCATATCTGCATCGCCCATCATGGTTGTATTCATATTCTCGGGACGGGCAAGGTACATTCCGCAGATATCATCCTTGGCGCCTATGATAGCCCAGGTCTTGTTGATATTGGCTTCGCTTATACCTGATGTTCCGTGGTCCTTGTGGTTGTCGTGGGACTCTGTCCACTGAACGATTTTGTTCTTCGGCGCACCATAGCTCACACTTCCGGATGCAGCAGCAGATGCATTACCGTTGATTACGCCGTTTCTGATATTATCGGAGTTGCCGGGGTCGGTAACACTCATATACTGAGTGTAAGCCTCGATGCTCAGTCCGCCGCCGGGATCACCCAGCATCTCACCGTAGTAATAAGGAGTGATGCCTCTGGTCTCCTGTGCGTAAGTAGTAGTGGCACCAAGAACGTTTTTCCAGAAATCGGACTTTATGCCATCTGCATCCCAGTCGGTCTCGATGTGCTTGGCAGCATCAAAACGGAAACCATCTGCACCCGCAGCAATTGCCTCCTTGAGGAAGTTGGTGCAGTGCTTCTGAACAACAGAGTTAGCCGTATTCAGGTCAGGCAGACCTGTGATACAGTAATGAGTAACATCATAACGATTGTCATAGTTGTAGATATCCTTGGAAATATCGTGCCAGCAATCTGAGTTGTTCTTGATTTCCGAAGGAATGTTGGGGTGAATTGTATTGCCGGACATATCGTTGGCCATATGGTTGAGAACCACGTCAACGATAACCTTCACGCCGTACTTGTGAGCAGTTTCGCACATATACTCAAAGTCGGACTTAGTGCCCTGTGCATTCCAGCTGTTGGTCTCGATAGTAAACGCAATAGGCTGATATACTACCCAGGAAGAACCCATAACAGTATTGTAGTACTCTCTGGTGGTTTCCTTGATGGGCTGAATGGGAGATGTCTGGATAGCAGAGAAGCCCTGCTGGGCAATCTTGCTCATATTTGCCGCAATATTCTGATATGACCAGTTCCAGCACTGGAGAATCTGGCCGTCCTGAACATTGTCAACAAGACCGTATATATTTCCACCGGTCTCTGCTATTTCTACATTTGCTTCGGTCTCTGCCAGATTCACCTCGGCGGCAGATATACCCTGAAGAGGTATCGCCGTGAGAATAAGGCAAGTACAAAGTATGACGCTTAGAATTTTTCTGAGTCTCATAAATTGTTCCTCCGTAATAAATATTCTTAAACATATGATAACATTTTTGTAAAATTTAATCAACAATTTCACCGTATCTTTAATTTTGCCGCCCTTTTTTCGGTTACTTGCCCAACCCCCTGTGAAATTCTTTGTATAAAAACACAAGGAGAATATATTTTTATACAAAAAAGCAGAAGGTGCTCTTATCTTTCGGATAAGGACTATATTTATCATTTTTTATTTCAAGATAAAACCGAATGCCGGAATCATTCTATTTATCCGCCTTTTTCAGAAGAAAAGGCCCTTCGTTTTCTTGACACCGCACCACCTTTTTCTTATAATGGATTATGTATTTGTATTTTTTCTTTACAAGTCATCGCAATATAAAAATCATACGGAAAGGAACGTGATTAAACTGAGCTACATTTCGCTGACATTTGCCGCATTTGTACTTGTGCTGCTGTTAATCTACTACCTTGTTCCCAAAAAAGTCAGAGGAATTATCCTTCTTGCAGGAAGCCTTGTATTCTACGGATGTTTCGACCTGAGATACCTTATTTTCCTGCTCTTTGTAGCGGTAAGCACCTATCTGGGTGCAAGGCTTATTGCCGACTCCAAGCATAAGAAGGCAATACTGGGGCTGACGGTGGGCGCAAATACCCTCTTATGGTTTGTAATCAAAGAACTTCCCTGGACTATGACCCTTATCAACGACATCTTCAGGGGAAGCAGCACAGAAACCCTCGTGCCTGAATTCACGCTTCTTGTTCCTGTGGGAATTTCCTACTATATAATCCAGGCTATCGGCTATCTGGCAGATACCTATAAAGGAAAAATCGCTCCCGAAAAAAGCCTGTGGAAGTATCTTCTTTTCCTCTCCTACTTCCCTGCAATTGTTCAGGGTCCTATCTCCAGATACGACAAGCTTATGCCCCAGCTTCTGAATGAGGACAAGTTCTCCTTCGAGAAATTCAGAAACGGCTTTGTTCTGGTGCTTTTCGGTCTTGTGAAAAAGATGGTTATCGCTGACAGGCTGGGAATATTCGTCAACGCCGTCTTCGATAATTACGAGAACTACGGTGCCACCCTTCTCTATCTCGGTGCAGTAGGATATGCCATTCAGCTCTTTATGGACTTTTCCGGTTGTGTGGACCTCTGCCGCGGCGTTTCCTCTATGTTCTCCATCGACCTTGTGAACAACTTCAACCGTCCCTATCACGCCCTTTCCATTAAGGAATTCTGGGGAAAGTGGCACATCTCCTTCAGTTCCTGGCTCAAGGACTATGTCTACATTCCTCTGGGCGGCAACCGCAAGGGCACTCTGCGTAAATATTTCAACATCCTTGTCACATTCCTTGTCAGCGGTATCTGGCACGGCGCAGGTTTCCAGTTCCTTTTCTGGGGCGCACTACACGCAGTGTATCAGATTGTCGGCCAGGCAACCCTGCCTCTGAGGGCAAAGTTCAAAAAACTCATCGGCGTTAAGGAAGGCTCTTTCAGCGAAAAATTCTATCAGTGGATTATAACCTTCAACCTGGTGACTTTCGCCTGGATATTCTTCAGAAGCGCCACTCTCGGTGACGCCTTCGGTTATGTTTTCACTATGTTCTCCCGCCCCGATTTCTGGGTACTCTTCGACGGAAGCATGTTTGAGTTGGGTGTCACAAAGAACGCCTTTGTCGTTCTTCTTCTCCATGTGATAGCTCTGGTTATTCTGGAGTTTGTCACCAAGAAGCAGGAGGATGTTATCGGCATCGTTACCCGTCAGCACATTATCATCCGCTGGGCAATATATATTGCTCTTGTATTTGACGTGCTTCTGCTGGGTGTATACGGCAGCGGATACGATGTTTCAAGCTTTATGTACGGAGGTTTCTGATGAAAGCAAAAAGAATTATTTCCTGCATCATATTTCCTCTTATCATAATCCTTCTTATCGGCATTTTCGGGGAGTTTCTGACTCCCAAATCCACCAACCGCTATTACATTCTGGAAAACGACCCTCATTACAGCGAGGACTATGATGTTCAGATTTTCGGCTCCTGCCACTCCTACACATCATTCAACCCTATGGAACTCTATGAAAACACAGGAATCCGTTCCTATGTCTACGGCAACCCGGGCGAGATAATTCCCACCACCTATGTGAGAATGGCAGAGAAGTTCAAAGAAAACCCTCCCAAAATCGCCTTTGTGGAAACCTGGGGCATAAATCCCTATGAGACCTACGACTCCACCGAAAAAATCCTTGGTGACTACCTCACCAGCAATATCGAGAGGCTTCCCTATTCCAAGGAGAAAAACGAAGTTCTCCGCGACTTTGAGCTGGATGTCTTCCAGATGAACTTCCCCCTGGCAAGATACAAGGACAGACTTCTTGACGAATCTCTCACCGAGGTTGATATGTACTATGAGTTTGAGAAAACCCACAGGTACAATTCGGATTACGTGTATAATGAGATGACCTCAAGGCTCAAAAATTACGGCTACAAATCAAATCCCTCCCGGGATATCTCGGACTATCCCGGTAAGCAGAATTACATTGAGGAGGATGAGTACCGCCGAATTGAAGAGAATATCGCAAAATACATCTACAAAATCATTGATTTGTGCGAGAAGTATGACGTTGAGCTTATCTTCTACCGTTCCCCCTACACCAGCACGAAGAACGAGCTGAGAAAGCTCAATCACCTTCGTGAAATCTGTAACGAAAGAGGCATAACCTTCATAGATCTGGAGGAGGTTATTGACTATGATTACACCGCAGATTTCTACGATTATCAACATTTAAGCCTTAAGGGTGCCAATAAATCCACACAATATCTGGAGCCTCTTATCCTGAAGGCTCTGGAGAAATAACATTAAATAATTAACAGAAAGGAAATGGCAATTTATGACTTCAGATTTAAGCTCAATCAATGATTTTCTTGAGGAGATTCTGGAGTTCCTCGGTCTTGGATACGCGTTGGGCGAGGTAAGCATTGCAGGTGCTATCCTGATTTTTGGTATAATCACCGTCATTGTATCCGCTATTATTTCATTCATTTTTAAATTTATCATCTATGTTCTCGAAGCCTTTCCCGTCTACAAGCTGGCAAGAAAGACAGGCAGAAAGCGTGCCTGGCTTGCCTGGGTGCCTGTATTCGGTTCATACTTCCGCCTCTATGTCCTCGCCGATATTGCAGGTGACAAGGAGCTTGTGTTCTTCGGCAAATTCAAGCTCAAAAACAGACCGCTCTCCTTCTGGATGTATGTGGGCATTGACCTTTTCGGCTCTACGCTTATCACTGCTGTCATTGGCGTCCTTCAGGTTTTGCCCGTTATCGGTCAGATAATCGGCGCTCTCTCTACCCTGCTCAACCTCGTACCCGCTGTGGCAAAGGCGTTCATTGAGTATGCATACCTGAGAGATGTTCTTAATATCTTCAAGGAAGACAAAAAGGCAAACAACACCGCCTCTATTGTTGTCACCGCTCTGGATGCACTGGCAACTCTGGGATTTGCCCGCGTTATTTACCTCTACACAATTCTCAAGTACAACCCCATTCCCGAGAAGGTTATGGAGGTAGAGGCAGAGGAAATTCCCGTTAACTGAATAAGAAATTCAAAGAGTGAGCTTTTCAAAAGAGCTCACTCTTTTTTCGACAGATGCTTAATGTTTGACTTATCAGACAAACATCGCTATAATTAGGTTACCACACTATATAGGAGGGATTTATATGAACACAACTGTCTCTGAATCAAGCAGTGTACTCATCGTACTATCGATTTACTTTCTGATGTTCTTTGCATTTTTTCTGTTCGCATTTCTGATTTCTCTGGCAACTCACTTCGCAGAAGCCATTCCGCTTTATAAGCTGGCAAAAAAGATGGGCAAAAAGAACGCCGCGCTTGTCTGGATACCTGTTTTCGGTTCTTACTTCAGACTCTTCACCCTGATGAATATTGCAAGCGGTAAAGACTTTGTGCTTACTAAAAAAATCAGAACAGACAAAAGGCACCTGTCATTCCTTGCTGGTGTGGGAACGGAATTAATCATAAAATTCGTTATTACGCCAATTCTGATGACAATTCTCACTTTTTCCGCATTTCTCGGTCTTATTCCCGTTGTCGGACCCATTCTCTTTTTTGGCGTCTATATCCTCGGGGCGTTTTTATGTATGATTCTCAACTATGTGATTATTATTACATATGGTCTTATCCGATACGTTTACCTGAGGGATGTGCTGGATATTTTCAAGGCTGACAAGGATACAAACAATACAACTTCCATACTCATCACATTGATTGATATTTTTGCAACAGGCGGTCTTGCAAGAATCATCTTCCTCTACACCCTCTTGGGTCGCGACCCCATCCCCGAGAAGGTTATGGAGGTAGAGGCAGAGGAAATTCCCGTTAACTGAATAAAAAATTCAAGGAGTGAGCTTTTCAAAAAAGGCTCACTTTTTTTTGCAATTTTTAAAAATTTTGCTCTCTGCTATTTGACATTTTTCATTTATAAGTCTATAATGTACGCAATTAAATATAGGAGGTCTTTTGTATGGTAGAAAGCTTCAATGACTTCACATACCAAATAATGTCGGTTTTGGCGAGTCTGTTCTCGGCAGCTTTTCTTCTTATTCCTGTTATTTTCGCGGTGGTCCTTCTTCTTCTGACTTTTTTGATTTTTCACATAGCAGAAGCAATCCCCCTCTATAAGCTGGCAAAAAAGATGGACAGAAAGAACGCCTGGCTCGTATGGATACCTGTTTTTGGTTCTTACTTCAGGCTCTACACACTGATGGATATTGCAGGAGATAAAGAGGTTGTAATCTTCTCGGAAAAATTCAGAATTCAGAACAGACGTATGTCATATCTGATATTCGTCATGGGAAGCCTCGCTCTCAACATTATTCTTTCGACTATGATCTTTGTTGCTATCCTCTCAACCTATATTCCTCTCATTGGCATACTGATCTGTATGATTGTTTGCCTTATTGTATCAGTTTTATACTACATCCCCGGCATTGCACTCACTGTCATCAGATATATTTACTTCAAGGATGTACTGGATATATTCAGAGAAGATAAGAGCGAAAACAACCTCATTGCTATTCTTGTTGTTCTTATTGACCTTTTTGTTACAGGCGGTCTTGCAAGAATCATCTTCCTCTACACCCTTATCAATCGCGACCCCATTCCCGAGGAAACTATGGAAATTCCCACAGAGGCATTTGCAGAAACAGTTTCGGAATAAAAATTTAATTGTGACAGGCTTGCCGCTTGTCACTCTACACACTGCCACCGGGTAGTGAATGCACAGGCATTCGTCTGCACATCGTTAGGTCTTTGAAGATGTGCATACGGATGCTTTTTTGCTGGAGGTATTTATGAAAAAACAAAGCAAAATCACGGGCTATTTCTCTTTATTTGAAATTTTGCTCTGGATATTTTCCGTAATCCTTATTATTCTGTCATTTCTGATTTTTGACAGAAGCAACTACCTGAAAACCTTTGCCTCTCTTGTCGGCGTTACCTCTCTGATACTTGCCGCCAAGGGCAACCCCCTATCACAGATACTGATGATAATATTCAGTATTCTTTACGGAATAATCTCCTTCGGATTCGGTTACTACGGAGAGATGATAACATATTTGGGAATGACGGCACCGATGTCTCTGATATCACTCATTTCCTGGCTCAGGAACCCCTACAACGGCAACAAATCACAGGTCAGGGTCAACTCTCTGCCCCTGCGTGAAATTCCTGTGTTGCTTCTGGTCACAACCGCTGTCACCGTCATATTTTTCTTTATCCTGCAATACTTCAACACACGGAGTCTTTTTGTAAGCACGCTCTCTGTTGCTACAAGTTTCGCCGCGGTATACCTTACCTTCAGACGCAGTCCTTTCTATGCCCTTGCCTATGCCGCAAACGACATTGTTCTGATTATTCTCTGGATAATGGCGGCTGTTGGGAATACAAGCTATATCTCTGTTGTTATATGCTTTACAGTCTTTCTCATAAATGATCTTTACGGATTTTTCAGCTGGCTCAGAATGAAAGACAACCAGCAAAAGAAATGATAAACGCCCTGCCGTATAAACGTGCAGGGCGTTTTCTTTTATTCTGACGAAATCAGACTATTTCAGATTGTTCCTGTTACCTCAAGAACTGCGGTACCGGGAGTGACGCTCCACTCACCTGTCACGGGATTCTGTGCATAGGTGGCGGCAGGTACGGTAATCACACCGGCCACAGTGGCAAAGGCTCCTGTGGCGGCGTTATAAGTGTATCCTGCCGGAGTGCTGAGAGGCACACCGTTGAGGGTTACCGAAATATTGCTGAGTATGGGGTCAAAATTGTCGGTGATTACAGCATCATCAGTTGCTACCACCGCCTCGTTTCCGAAGTTTTCTATCATAAAAGTATAGGTTATCTCGGAATTATCGGTTACTACTGTGGGAGTCAGAGACTTTGTGATGCTGAGTCTTGCGCCTTCAGCCACAGGGACCGTCTCGGTATCAGTTATCTCCTGTGCAAGTCCGCAACCTGTGACTGCTGCCTCATTGGTAATGACACTGCCTGCTTCAAGAGGAGCAAATTCGTTGACTTCAGCTTGATAAATCAGCAAAGCATTGCCGCCTGCCGGTACATTTACCCCTGTTATGGTGAGGGGATTTTCCGAACTTATCTCGGGTGTAGGCTGTACTACTCCGTTTACGAAATAAAGCAGAGTGCCTTCGACAAAATTCAGCGGCACAAGCTCATCTGTGCCAAAGGTATAGGCACCAAGGTTATCCGTTACAGTGAGGTTGGTGTAATCTGTGGTACCTGTATTGGTCAGACTAAGAACGTAGGTTATTCTTTCGCCGTCCTCATAGTTTTCGTTTACTGCTGTTTTTGTCAGCGCCAGGGCACCCACAATCTCACCCGAAACAATATTGGAGTTTACTGTGGTGTCGTTGTAGGTCAGGGTTGCCTGATTAAAAAATACTGCCATTTTCATTTTCCTTTCATTATCTTTGTGAGACAAGACGTCTCTTTACAATATATGAAAAAGGACAGGAAAATGTCATAACGAAATTATCGGTATCAGATACTGCACCCGGATATTTTCTGTTTGCAGCTTCCGCAGCAGAGGTAATGGTACTATGTATTATTGCAAAAAAAGTCGGCAACTGCAACAGTCGCCGACTTGGAAAACAACCAATTATTTTACCTTTGAGAGTTTGTATGTTACGCTGCCGTCCTTTGCAGTGAGTTCCATATTATCACCGACAACAGAAACATTGAAATCATAAACGGGGTGTGTATTACCTGAGCAGATATAATAAGAAAGCTCGTTGGTCTCATCGGAATAGTTATATGCACAGATGGTGGATGTTGAGATACCACTCTTTGTTTCTGTAATGTGCATACCTGTGGTTGCAAAGAAATGCCATACTGTCTCATCAGCAGTAGATGCAGGCTCCAGCTGCTTCCAGTCACCGATAATCTGGGAGTCCTCAGAAACGTGTGTCTTAAAACCGCCCAGGTCAGCATTCTCGTAAATGTTTGTGGTCTCGGTCTTCTTGCAGCCTGCAAGGGCAAACACAGAGAAAATCATAAGTACAGCCAGTGTAAAAGCAAAAATTTTCTTCATAATAATCACCTCATAAAAGATATAAACATTATATATCAAGTCGTCAGAAAAATCAACCGATTACTTAAGATTTAGAATTTTCTCGGCATTTTTACAGAGAATTTTTTCTCTTTCCTCATTGGTAAGGCGCACATTCATAAATCTTTTAAGTTCCTCTGCACTGTCCCACATAGGGAAATCCGTACCGAAGAGAAGTCTGTCAGCACCGTAGGCTTTTATGAGTTTTTCAAAAAGTTCGGGTCCTGTGAGAGCAGACGAGCTGGAGGTATCCAGCATACAGTTTGTGTCCTTCAGGTATTCGTATGCTTCCTCCCATACAGACCATCCGCCGAAGTGAGCGCCGATTACAGTAAGACGGGGGAACATCTTGCAAATTCTTGCAACGCGTCTGGGGTGAGAGAAATCATATCGGTAGTCGCCGCAATGAAGAAGCACGGGGAGTTTCCCCTGAATATAGTCATACAGCGGGAGCATTTTCTCATCGTCCACATTGAACATCTGTGTATCGGGGTGAAGCTTTATTCCTTTGAGTCCCATAGACATAATTCTGTCTGCTTCGCCGATTTTATCCTCGTAATCCTGATGAAGCGTACCAAAGCCCGAGAGTCTGTCGGGATACGCATCCACCTCTGCCTTAATAAAATCATTGATGGTCTCAACCTGCTTGGGGCTTGTGGCAACGGAATGAACTACACAGCGGTCAATACCCGCCTTCTCGGAATTATCAAGGAGAGTATCAAGAGAGCCCACCCGCTCCATCTGAAGGTTATAGAAGTTACCGATAGCAACTGTTGCCCGCTCTGCAATCTTGTCGGGATAAATATGTGTGTGGAAATCAATAATTTTCAAGGTTATCATCCTAATCTGAAAAAGTCGCAGGAAAGAACGTATACTCCTGTACATTAACTAAATAATTATAGCAAATATATGTGAGTGAGTCAAATAATAATGAAAATTGAAGATACCTGTGCGCGGCAAGGGACGTTGCCTTTCCGGGAAAGTCAACCACCCTCGGCGACCCAACGCTTCGCATTCGGTACCCGCCTCACGCTTCGAGGCTGAAAATACTACCCCGGACTCTTTTTTATACGGCACTCACCCTCTCAGGGTTCGAGTCCCTATATTTCAAAAACAAAAAGACATAGCACAAAAGTGCTATGTCTTTTTATGGTGCGCTGCAAGGGACTCGAACCCCTGACCTACTGGTTCGTAGCCAGTCACTCTATCCAGCTGAGCTAGCAACGCATATCGCATTTTTTACGACCCTAATATATTATCACATCTTTTCAGAAAATGCAAGTATAAATATGATAATTTATTGAATTGTTCCGACGTGATTATTTGTCTAAAACACCCAATGTCTCCTGATAAATTGCAACAAATCGCCGCAAACAATAAAAATCGGTCCTCCGCCGAAGCGGAAGACCGATAATTACTGCTTGATATTAGGTTCAGTATTAAGGATATACCTTAGGTGCTGAATTACTCGTTGATAGCGATAACTGCGCCTGAACCAACTGTTCTACCACCCTCACGGATAGCGAAACGGAGACCTACCTCGATAGCGATAGGAGTGATGAGCTCTACGTCCATCTCAACGTTATCGCCGGGCATGCACATCTCTGTGCCCTCGGGAAGGGAGATAGTACCTGTAACGTCTGTTGTTCTGAAGTAGAACTGGGGACGATAGTTGTTGAAGAAGGGAGTATGACGGCCGCCTTCTTCCTTAGTCAGAACGTAAACCTGACCACGGAACTTTGTGTGGGGGTTGATGGAGCCGGGCTTTGCAAGAACCTGACCACGCTCGATCTCGGATCTCTGAACACCACGGAGGAGAACACCTACGTTCTCACCAGCCTCAGCAAAGTCGAGGGACTTTCTGAACATCTCAAGACCGGTAACAACTACCTTACGTCTCTCGTCTGTAAGACCAACGATCTCAACTTCTTCCTGAGTCTTGATTGTACCTCCCTCAACTCTACCGGTTGCAACAGTACCACGTCCTGTGATTGTGAATACGTCTTCAACGGGCATGAGGAAGGGAAGGTCAGACTTTCTCTCGGGAGTGGGAATGAAGCTGTCAACAGCTGCCATAAGCTCGTGGATGCAAGCATACTCTGCTGCAGAGGGATCCTTGGAAGCGCTGTCGAGAGCCTGGAATGCAGAACCCTTTACGATGGGTGTGTCGTCGCCGGGGAACTCGTACTCGGAGAGGAGGTCACGGATCTCCATCTCTACGAGCTCGAGGAGCTCGGGATCGTCAACCTGGTCGCACTTGTTCATGAATACAACGATGTAGGGAACGCCAACCTGTCTGGAGAGAAGGATGTGCTCTCTTGTCTGGGGCATAGGACCGTCAGCAGCGGAAACAACGAGGATAGCGCCGTCCATCTGAGCAGCACCGGTGATCATGTTCTTAACGTAGTCAGCATGGCCGGGGCAGTCAACGTGTGCATAGTGACGAGCCTCTGTCTGATACTCAACGTGAGCTGTGTTGATTGTGATACCACGCTCTCTCTCTTCGGGAGCCTTATCGATGTTAGCGTAGTCAACGAACTCTGCGTCACCACCGAGGTTGAGAACCTTAGTGATAGCAGCTGTAAGAGTTGTCTTACCGTGGTCAACGTGACCGATTGTACCAATGTTAATATGGGGCTTACTTCTTTCAAATTTTTCTCTTGCCATTTGAAATTTCCTCCTTAAAATAAAGTAAATTTAGTCTAAAGACAAAATCATTTTAACAATTTTAACATAAAATTGCAATAGATTTATGAAAATTTATAGGCTAAAAGCCTAAATAAAGACTAGGAATTAGTCTTCCTTCTTAGTTGTGAGCTTCTCAGCGATGCTCTTGGGAACCTCTGCGTAGTGGCTGGGCTCCATTACATACTGACCACGGCCCTGTGTCTTGGAACGAAGGTCGGTAGCATAACCGAACATCTCGGAGAGAGGAACGTTAGCAGTAACGCGTGTAACACCGTTGTCTGCCTCTGTACCTGAAGGAATACCACGACGGGAGTTGATATCGCCGATAACGTTACCGAGGTACTCGTCGGGAACGATAACAACAACCTTCATGATGGGCTCGAGGAGTACGGGGTCAGCCTTCTTCATAGCCTCTTTGAATGCGATAGAGCCGGCAATCTTAAATGCCATATCAGAGGAGGCAACCTCGTGGTATGAACCATCATAGAGCTCAACCTTAACGTCAACAACGTTGTAACCTGCAACGGTACCTGTGAGCATTGCGCCCTGGATACCCTGGTCAACAGCGGGGATGTATTCCTTGGGAACTACACCGCCGACAACAGCGTTAACGAACTCGTAACCCTTTGTGGGGTTGGGATATACTCTGATCTTAACATGACCGTACTGACCCTTACCACCGGACTGACGTGCGTACTTGGTATCAACCTGAGCCTCTGCACGGATAGTCTCTTTGTAAGCAACCTGGGGCTTACCGATGTTAGCTTCTACCTTGAACTCACGGAGAAGTCTGTCAACGATAATCTCGTGGTGAAGCTCACCCATACCTGCGATAATTGTCTGGCCTGTGTCAGCATCTGTATATGCTTTGAAGGTGGGGTCTTCTTCTGCAAGCTTTGCAAGAGCGATACCCAACTTCTCCTGACCTGCCTTGGTCTTGGGCTCGATAGCAACACGGATAACAGGATCGGGGAACTCCATGGACTCCAGAATAACGGGAGCCTTCTCGTCACAGAGTGTGTCACCTGTTGTTGTGTTCTTCAGACCAACAGCAGCAGCGATATCACCTGCATAGCAGCAGTCGATATCCTTTCTGTCGTTAGCGTGCATCTGAAGAATACGACCCATACGCTCACGGTTGTCCTTGGTAGAGTTGTAAACAGTAGCACCTGCCTCAACCTTACCGGAGTAAACTCTGAAGAAGCAGAGCTTACCAACGAAGGGGTCGGTTGCGATCTTGAATGCGAGAGCTGCGAAAGGCTCATCGTCAGAAGAATGACGAACGCACTCTTCCTCTGTCTCGCAGTCGATACCCTTGATGTCGGGAACGTCTGTGGGAGCGGGCATATAATCTACGATAGCGTCGAGAAGCTTCTGAACACCCTTGTTACGGTAGGAAGTACCGCAGCAAACGGGAACCATCTCGTTAGCGATGGTAGCCTTACGGATAGCAGTCTTGATTTCCTCAGTAGTGATGTCCTCACCGCCGAAGTATTTCTCCATGAGCTCGTCATCGGTGCTTGCAACAGCCTCGATGAGGTTAGCACGGTACTCCTCTGCGAGTTCCATCATATCTGCGGGAATCTCTTCTTCTCTCATATCTTTACCGAGGTCATCGTAGTAAACCTCAGCCTTCATCTCTACCAGGTCGATGATACCCTTGAAGGTATCCTCAACGCCGATGGGGAGCTGAATGGGAACAGCATTACACTTAAGTCTGTCCTTCATCATCTGAAGAACACGGTAGAAGTCTGCGCCCATGATGTCCATCTTGTTAACGTATACCATACTGGGAACGCCGTAGTTGTCAGCCTGACGCCAAACAGTCTCGGACTGAGGCTCAACGCCGCCCTTAGCGCAAAGAACGGTAACAGAACCGTCGAGAACTCTCAGAGAACGCTCAACCTCAACAGTGAAGTCAACGTGACCGGGAGTATCGATGATGTTAACTCTGTGGTTTTTCCAGTAACAGGTGGTAGCAGCAGAAGTAATGGTGATACCTCTCTCCTGCTCCTGAGCCATCCAGTCCATGGTAGCAGCACCGTCGTGTGTTTCACCAAGCTTGTGGCTAACACCGGTGTAGTACAGAATACGCTCTGTTGTAGTAGTTTTACCGGCATCGATGTGAGCCATGATACCGATGTTTCTTGTCATTTCAAGAGATACTTGCCTAGGCATAAAATCCTCCTATATATTCCACGTAGATACTTATTACCATCTGTAATGTGCGAAAGCCTTGTTTGCTTCTGCCATCTTGTGTGTGTCTTCACGCTTCTTAGCAGCGCCGCCGGCACCGTTAGTAGCATCAAGGATCTCTGCTGCAAGTCTTTCCTTCATAGTCTTTTCACTACGAAGACGTGAATAGTTGGTTAACCAACGAAGACCTAATGTCTGTCTTCTCTCAGGTCTAACCTCCATGGGAACCTGGTAGGTAGAACCGCCGACACGGCGAGCCTTTACCTCAAGCACAGGCATGATATTCTCCATGGCAGCCTCGAATGTCTCGAGGGGATCGTTACCTGTCTTCTCGGAAATAATATCGAATGCACCGTAAACAATCTTCTGGGCAGTACCCTTCTTACCGTCGAGCATGATGTTGTTGATAAGACGTGTAACTAACTTGGATCTGTAAATAGGATCCGGCAAAACGTCACGTTTTGCAATTGAACCTCTTCTTGGCACTTTACTTCCCTCCTTCACAATATTTGAGATATCATAGGTACTCGAAAGCGACAAACTCCCGTACGCCAATACATAGGCTCCGTATATATGAAAAGCCCTGTATTGAAAATACAGATACGAAAAATCTTAAAATTCTTTCGTTTAATTTGTCAATTCCTTATTTACCCTTCTTCGGACGCTTTGCGCCGTACTTGGAACGTGCCTGATTACGATTGGCAACACCCTGAGTATCCAGTGTTCCTCTGATGATGTGGTAACGCACACCGGGGAGGTCCTTAACTCTACCTCCGCGAATCAGAACAACAGAGTGCTCCTGCAGGTTGTGGCCTACGCCGGGGATGTAGGAACTGACTTCAATTCCGTTAGAAAGTCTTACTCTGGCGATTTTTCTCAGAGCTGAGTTAGGCTTCTTGGGGGTAGCAGTCTTAACTGCTGTGCAAACTCCACGCTTCTGGGGGGAGTTCTGGTTGATAGCTCTGTTCTTCTTGGAGTTCCAACCCTTCAGAAGTGCAGGAGCTTTAGCCTTTTTCTCAGAAACTTCTCTTCCCTTACGAACCAACTGGTTAAAGGTAGGCATCTTTCGCATTTCTCCTTTCTCAAAAAATTTTATGTTCAAGGGCTATGATAGTATAGCCACTGAAACAACAGTGTATGCATATATTGGTAAAAGGCACAAAAAACGCAGTAAAAAAGCGGATTTTGTAACCATTATTACCAGTGCGGAAAGCCCTTTTTGCGCATTATCCGACAATTACTTAATATAGCAAATAATATGAATTTTGTCAACCTAAATTTTAAGAAAAAAATCTAAATCCCCATTTCACTCCACCTGCATTGTTCATCTGTTCCAAATGCCGTCTTGCTGCCTTCATTGTGTTTTTGCATGCGTATTGCAGGAATAGCAACCGCCGGGTTTCAAGCCTTCTGATTAAGGAGTCTGTACTTTCGATATATTCCTTTCGCGGACAAAGAGGCGGATAATGCCCCCACGGGATAAAACCAGAAACTGCACCGACCCACAAAAAACAGGCTCCGCAAGTTCTGCACTCACGGAGCCTGTAATAATACTATCAACTTTTTTGACTATGCCGGGACAAATCAGATCAGATTACATTCCGGGACGGAACACCAGAGAAAGCTCTTTGCCGATTTTTCTGAAAACAACCATTGTGGGTGCCGAACCGATTTCCCCAAGGCTCTTTCTTTCATAGAAAGCCTTGATGTCAGCACCGTAGTTTTTAATTTCCATGGCATCTTCCTTACTTGCATACAGTCTGCCTTCATCATTGATGAAAGCAAGTATTTCTCTGAGCTTCCGGAGTTCTTCTTCGCTGTATCCCCTCGACGCAAGATAATTATCCACAAGAACATTTATATCTGTTTTATCGGTTTCTCCTTCATTCATACCACTTATTGTTTCCTTGTTTGCTTCTATGAAGTCAAGATAAAACTGTACCAGTGTTTTTTCTTCGTATTTCTCTCTGTCCAGTCTGAGCAAAGTATTATACAAATTTATGCACCTGACTGCGTACTTGTTCAGAAGCGCAAACTTTTCTCTGTGTTCGTTATGATACTCGTAATAGAAGGGGAAAAGATTATTATGAGTTGTAATAAACTCATAATTTTCCTTTACGCCGAAATCGGATACCTGGTCGGAATAGTTGTCGGCAAACACCAGTTCTTCCTTGTATTTGTCAAAATACTCCGTTCCGGGGAATATTGCACAAAGATGAAACTGAAGGGATTTCACTCCTAATTCCAACAACTTGCGCATCAGCTGTAATGTCTGCTCCAAATCCTCTTCGGTTTCCTCCGGGAAGCCGTATATGAAGGATGCTGTAATGCGCACATCTCTGTCTGTAAGCATTTTGCAAACATCGATAATCTGCGGAATTTTTAAGTTCTTATGGGTAATTTTCTGCATACGGGGAGAACCGGTTTCGATACCGAAGTATATACCGCTGAGCCCCGATGATGCCATAGCTTCTATTGTTTCTTCATCCAGTGTATCTATTCGGGACGAACACAGCCAACTGATGTCGGTTCCGCTCTCCTTCACATATTTGCAAAAATCCAGAACATTTTGTTTCTTCGCAGTAAAAAGGTCGTGGTGGAAACTGAACTTGCTGACGCCATACATGTCTTTAACACGCTCAATTTCAGCGATTATTCTTTCAGGTGTTTTTATCCTGAATTTTCTCTTCCAGAAAAGGCAGGTTGAACAAAACGCGCAGTTAAAAGGACAACCTCTGCCCACTTCCAAAGGAAACGCGTTGTTTTTTGCTGTTTCCTGCATAGCGTCCTCGGGCACTAAAGAATAATCCACAAAGGGCAATGTATCCAGACTCTGCTTGAGGACAGGTCGGGTATTTGTTACCGACACTCCCTGGGCGTCGCGATATGTAAGTCCGTCGATACCTGTGACGTCGCCTCCGTTCAGGATACCGCTCATCAGAGGATACACGGTCTCCTCTCCCTCTCCGCTGCAGCAATAGTCAACTTCGGGAATTTCATTCAGGAGATAGTCGGACACTGCGTCCGCCTGGGGTCCGCCAAATACAATTGTGATATCTTCATTTATCTTCTTGATTCTCTGGGCGATTCTGATATTGACAAGGAAACAGTCACATCTGCAGTAAAACGATACTATTTTCGGCTGTTTTGCAAGGATTTTATCTGCGGTCTCCTCCACAAATGCGTCAAATCCCTTTGAATTATCCGATTCATAAAAACGATAGATATCAACACTAATACCTTTTTGCTTCAGAATTGTAGCAAGAAGAAGTGTTCCTGTGCATTCGGCATTCAGATTTCTCTTACCCGTTGGCGTAAAAAACACAACATCGCTCATAAATTATCACCCGAAATTCTTAATAATTTTACATTTATTTTTATTATAACTCCAACAAGCCAATATTGCAAACATAATATTTAATACAGGTCATTTTCCCACCTGCAACTGCCTTGCAAAAAAAACAGGCTCCGTAAGCTTACACTCACGGAGCCTGATAAGTTATTCAGTTTTTCGCCTTATAACCGCTGTATTAATTACTGCTCGTCAAAAGGCTGGGGTGCCTGAGGAATGAAGTTTTCCTCCAGCTCAACGTTAGTATAGCGGCGCATACCTGTACCTGCGGGTACCAGCTTACCGATAATAACGTTTTCCTTGAGACCGAGGAGAGGATCAACCTTACCCTTGATAGCGGCATCGGTGAGAACTCTGGTGGTCTCCTGGAAGGATGCGGCAGACAGGAAGCTGTCTGTTGCAAGAGATGCCTTGGTGATACCAAGGAGAAGCTGAGTCCACTCTGCTTCCTTGAGGCCCTCTTCGCCCTGAGCGATTCTGTCGCGAATCTTCTTGTTGGCGTAGATAACCTCGCTCTTGTCATACATCTGGCCGCCAAGGAACTCTGTGGAGCCGGGCTCGTCAACGCGGACCTTCTTCATCATCTGACGAACGATAACCTCGATGTGCTTATCGTTGATATCAACACCCTGGAGACGGTAGGTGCTCTGTACCTCGCTGATGAGGTAGTCCTGAACAGCCTGTGCGCCGAGGATAGCAAGGATATCGTGGGGGTTAACTGCACC
>JAZOMY010000011.1:0-4486 GCA_045654185.1 Ruminococcus sp. | reverse complement strand
AAAAGCTTGGTTAAGAATTTGCGTTCATAAACGGCGGGTATAAGAGTAAGCTTTAAAACCGCCGTCAGCAAAACGTTAATGTTATATGTACTTACGAATAGGCGGAATCGGCTGTCGGGACTCCCGACAAATTCCAATTTGCAGAGCAGATTATAAAAAAACACAGGACATCGGAAAAAGATGCCCTGTGTTTTTCTTTGATTTCAAAGTTATCTGTGGATGTAAAGTCGTGTCATATCGGGTTCGCCGTCGCCCTGTGCCATACAATAGAACTCCCAGCCATATCTCTCGTAAAAGCCTGTATGATCTGTAACAAGATATATGGGTGAAATACCCTTGGATTTCAAATCATCTGCCACCATATTCAGAAGCGCCCCTGCGATTCCCTGTTTGCGGTGGCTCTCTTCTGTATAAACAGCACAAACATTGGGCGAAAGGTCTTTGCGGTCGTGAAAGTCGTTTTCGATAACGCCCATTCCGCCGACAACCTTATCACCGTCGAGGCAAAGGTACCATCCGTATTCTGTGTTGCCGTTGAGATATTCCTCCATACACTCAAGGTAGGCTTCCTTGGGCACACCCCATTTGCTATGAAACCACTGAGCAGCCTCATCCATAATTTCGGGCTTTTCTCTTAATGTTATATATTTTAGTTTACTCATATCATACCTCCGGAATTTTCATCTAAGACTTTTGTATTCGGTGTACTCCAAGACACCGCTGATGTGCTCCAAAGCACCGTTTTCAAGCTCTTTTACCATAAGGCACTCGACAGCCGGAAGACCCACACTCTCTCCTGCAACTATGCCGAAATCCACAGACGTTACGAATCCGCGGTTGCGGTAATTCTGAGGGTTGCCTTCAACGAGTACAACCGTAAATCCCATTTCCTTTGCTTTCTCAAAGCCAGCTTCTATAAGTTCCTTTGAAATATGCTGTCGCTGTAATTCTGTCTTTACTGCAACGGGAGTAAGGATAAGAAGCTCATCTGAAAACTTACCCTCAAGATGGAACCTTGAAAACATTGAATAGCCTATCACCTCATCTTTTTCATCCACCATAACAAGCTCCAGCTCAGGCACATAATATTCCATTGACCTGATTTCCTGAATTAAATTTACAACAATCTGAGCATCCTCGGCAGTTTCGCTGTCTGTAAAGGTTCTTCTTACCATATCCAGTGATGGCTGCAAATATTTATTCTCCATTGATTTAATAGTTTTGTTCATTTTAAAATTTTTCCTTTCTTTTCTTCCTGTCTCCTATTCTTAAGGCTTTTTCCCACTCTTGCTTTTGTCTGCGGTAATCCGTAGAGTTTTCGCTGTACTTTGCCTCGGCTTTAAGCTTTTTGTAGCTTTCAAAACGCGCAGGGTCAAGCTCGCCGTTTTCTATGGCTTTTTTTATGGCACAGCCCGGCTCGTTTTCGTGCTTGCAGTCGCGGAATCTGCACTTGTCTGCAAACTTCTCAACATCTGCGAAGGCTTCACCCAGGCCTTCCGAAACATCCCACATACCAAGTTCACGCATACCGGGAGTATCGATTATCATCACGCCGTTTTTGAGCATTATCAGTTCTCTGTGGGTGGTAGTGTGCCTGCCCTTGCTATCATCTTCACGGATGCCGTTTACATCCATAATCTCTTCGCCTGCAAGGGTATTGACAAGGCTGGACTTTCCTACACCGGATGAACCCAGGAAAACAAGTGTATTGCCCTTGGTCATATACTTGGAAAGTTCATCCAGCCCAAACCCTGTTTTTGAACTTACTATGTGAGTTTCAACGCCTTCGGCTACCCGACTGATTTCTAAAATATACGGCAAATAATCATCGGCCAGGTCGGCTTTTGTGAGTATAATCACAGGCTCGGCTTTTGATTGAAGGGCTGCGGTCAGATACCTTTCAAGTCGCTTGGGGTTAAAGTCGTTATTCATCGACTGCATAATAAATACATAGTCAAAGTTTGCGGCAACCGCCTGCTCTCCCCTGCCTTTGTCGGGGTCTCTGCGAGAAAAGTAGGTTTTGCGGTTAAGGGTTTTGATAATCCTGCTGTCGCCGTTTTCGACATAGTCCATAAGCACAAAGTCGCCTACTGTGGGAAAATCTTCGCCATCAAAGTAATATTCCTTTGACTTAAGACTTGCAAAACCTTCTCCAAAGTCCGACACAATACCAAATCTGCCTTTGTGAACAGAAGTAATGCGGGCAGGAGTGCCACCTTTGTTCTCGGGATTCATACTGCTTTTGAATCCAAAATCATTTATATTCAATATCATTTCCTCCATAATCAGTTGTGTGTTGAATCCATATATTGTTGCTAACTGAAAAGGATGCAAAAATGCCGCAGAAAGTAACCTTCAAAGGATTTCTGCGGCTGATAAGCAATCTGATGCTGCATACGACCCGAGCAGATAGAAACATATAATCATACACTTCTGTACCCGAACGAATCAGAGCAATTTTTAGACACAAAAAAGCACACCCCTTTTGAGTGTGCTATAACATCAGTCATAGAATTCACGAAAGGTTTCTTTAAACGGCACAACAAACAAAGGGGCTCAAAAGTCCCGAAGTTTAATTTGTGTGCCAATATTCAGTTAGCAGTTAATTACCTCGCTGTAAATCATACTGAAATTCTCCTTTCCCGTTTGCCAAAAATTTCAAAGCAAACTTCTATAATCATAATATACCATCAAGCTATTTTCTTGTCAATCATTCAGAATACAACCCATAACCTTTTACTCACATTGTACTTCAACCGTGCAAAAATTCGGCACAATGCAAATATATTATTTCCGCGCAATCACAATTGGCTGATAAAATCCCGTTTCTTCAGGGAATTTCCATTCCACTTTACTGCAACCGCTCGCAACAAGCAGGTTTGTCAGTTCTTCTCTGCGTGTTGCTCTGTATTCACACTCAAATCTGCTGACTTGCAGAGAGTCCTCATCATCAATAATATACTGAGTAAGTTTATAGCAATCACCGCTCCAATCCCAAGTCTGGAACGATACTCTTTGCCCCTTATCAGTCTTGTGTATATAGGGTGGCGAATATGTGGGTTTACTATCCTGAAATGCGTCATAATCCCTGATACTTGCCACAAATATGCCGCCTGTTTTAATCTGATTTGTGATACTCGCAACGGCTCTATTCAGGTCTTCACCCGAAAGCATGTGAGGCAAGGCATTATCCATAGCAATAACAATATCAAACTGCTGAGAAAACACTTCTGACAAAGCACAGAAGTCAGCGTACTCAAACCGAATCTCAACATTGTTTTTCAA
The DNA here is from genome assembly GCA_045654185.1 of Ruminococcus sp. Lineage (GTDB taxonomy): Bacteria > Bacillota > Clostridia > Oscillospirales > Acutalibacteraceae > Ruminococcoides. Next base: position 1,201 of record JAZOMY010000011.1, on the reverse strand, counting down.
AGCCCGCTCTGTCGCCTCGGCGATTTCAGCCTTGCTTATATCCGAAGCGGTTACATTATATCCGAGTGATGCAATTCCTATTGCCTGAGTGCCTATTCCGCAAGCACAGTCAAGAACATCAGCACTCGTGTCAAATCCGTTATCCCGGAACAGATTATCTAGAATCACCGCCTGCTCCCGTGTTGCCGCTTGCCAATCACGAAACAGCTTATCATACTCTGCTGCCAAATTATCATAAAAAGTCTGTATGATATTCATATTGCCATCACCCTCACAAATTCAAGTCTGCTAAACTGATTATATCACACCATTCGCAAAAGTCCAACACAATCGCCCGCAAAACTATGTTAATTTTTTACACATTTTTTGCATAAATATCCGATAATTTTATTGAATATTATATATCATTGTGATATTATTTACTTATAGGCAACATTTCAGTTTTAAACAAATCTAAAATATTTACCCTTATCCAATAAAAAACTCAAAAAATCAGGAGAGATGACTATGACATCCAGAGAACAATTACTTAAGCTTTCAGATGTGTACGATCACCAGGGATCCTCAGAAACCTTCCTTCAGGCTATGCGCGACTGCCTGAGCCACCACATTGAAAACAACGAGTTTTTCAGAAAGTATATGGCAGCACAGGGCTTCAAACCCGAAGATATTCAAACTGAAGACGACCTTGCAAAAATTCCTTTCATCCATGCAAATTTCTTTAAAAAGCATGTAGTTCTGAGCGTTCCCGAGGACGAAATTGTCTTTCACGCCACAAGTTCAGGCACCAGCGGTCAGAAAAGCCAGATGTTTTTTGACAAAGACACCTACGACTTCGGCAATACTATGATTGAAAACGAGTTCCGTTATTACGGATTCCTTTCTGACGAGCCGACAAACTATCTGCTCTTCACTTACGAGCCAGCAGAAATCAGCAAAAAACTGGGCACCGCACAAACCGACCTCGGACTTTTAAGCTATGCCCCTGTTAACGACACTTTCTTTGCTCTGCGATACAACGGCGAAGGCCACGATTTTGATGTTTACGGTACAATCAGCACCCTTGAGGACTACGAGCGTCAGGGTAAGCCCGTAAGAATTTTCGGTTTCCCCTCTTTCCTTTACTTCACAGTACGCCAGATGAAGGAAACCGGTCACCGCCCCTTAAAGCTGAATGTAAAATCAATGACAATGCTGGGCG
>JAZOMY010000010.1:0-70241 GCA_045654185.1 Ruminococcus sp. | reverse complement strand
CCTGGGCCATCATCATCAGCAGCATGGAGTACTGGCACACATTCCAGTTATTGGCAGCCAGCATATCCTGAGAGCGCTGGTTCAAAATGCCGTTAAGGGGGTTGCCGGACACGTTGAAGGTCATGGAGTATGCGCAGGGGTACAGGTTCATCTCGTTGAGATCCTGGAAGTTATAGATGCTGGTCAGGATGCGACGGGATGCAGGATTGTTCTTCAGGTCAAACAGCACACGGTCCACCTGGTCGAACATACCCTCTTTGAACTGGTACTTAACACCCAGCTGGTAGCCATAGGCCTTACCGATGGTGCCGTCCTCGCCTGCCCACTCGTCCCAAACATGGCTGCCCAGGTCTTCGATGCGGTTGGACTTCTTCTGCCAGATCCACAGCAGCTCGTCCAGGGCGCTCTTCCAGTAGGTACGGCGCAGAGTCATCAGGGGGAATTCTTCCTTCAGGTTATAGCGGTTGACAACGCCGAATTTCTTGATGGTGTGGGCAGGCGTACCGTCAGCCCAGCGGGGACGGACCTCCAGACCTTCGTCGGAAAAACCGTTTTCCAGAATGTCCAAACATGTTGCGCGGTAAATTTCATCAGCTCTGCTCATATTGTTCACCCTTTTTCTATGTTTCTTTTGTGAGTATACCACAATGCGACAGGTTTTTCTAGAGCAAAATACAAAAAAGCTGCCCTTGGGGCAGCTTTTCTTATTCGACAGTAACAGATTTTGCAAGATTTCTGGGTTTGTCAACATCGTTTCCGCGGAGCACGGAGGTGTAATATGCCAGAAGCTGGAGGGGTACCGCAGCGGTCATGGGCATCAGCACCTCATCGGTCTGGGGAACACGGATGATGTAGTCTGCCACATCAGCACCCACATTGGCTTTCTCATCACAGACAAGCACAACCATAGCGCCTCTTGCTCGAACCTCTTTGATATTGCTTACGGTCTTATCATAGAGGGAGTTCTGGGTTGCAACGGCAATAACGGGCATTCCCTCGGTAATAAGGGAAATTGTACCGTGCTTGAGCTCACCTGCGGCATAAGCCTCAGAGTGGATGTAGGAAATCTCCTTGAGCTTCAGCGAACCCTCCATGGAAAGCGCATAGTCAAGACCTCTGCCGATATACAGCAGGCTGTCTGCCTCTGTAAGTTTCTCGGCAATATCGTGACACAGGTCGTTGGTCTTGTCGATGGTATCCTCGATGAGGGCGGGAATATTCTGGAGTGAGTCTGTGAGTCTGCAACACTCACCATCAGTAATAAAGCCCTTTGCGAAAGCAAGTTCAAAGGAAAGCAGATACATAACTGCTATCTGCACCATATATGCCTTTGTGGATGCAACGGCGATTTCGGGACCTGCGTGTGTGTAAATAAGCATATCAGCCTCACGGGCAATGGAGCTGCCCTTGGCATTTACAACAGCGAGTGTCTGAGCACCCATGCTCTTTGCAAGTCTCATAGCCGCCAGAGAGTCTGCGGTCTCACCTGACTGTGAGATTATAATTACCAGGTCACCCTTGTGAATAAGGGGCTCGCGGTATCTGAACTCGGAAGCAATATCAACAATAACGGGAACTTTTGCAAGTTTCTCAATAACATACTTTCCGACCATACCTGCGTGCATAGCTGTTCCGCAGGCAACAATGTAAATCTGATTAATGTCCTTGAGAGTATCCAGCGTAATGTTGCACTCCTCAAGATTAGGCATACCATCCACAATTCTGGGAGTGATGGTAGTCTTTACAGCTGTGGGCTGCTCGTGGATTTCCTTAATCATAAAGTGGTCGTAGCCGCCTTTTTCTGCTGCATCCTCACTCCAGTCGGCAACCTTGAGTTCCTTCTCAATGGGATTGCCATGAAGGTCACAGAAAATAACACCATCCTCGGTGAGTTTTGCAATTTCATCGTGCTCAAGGAGATAGTAATTCTTTGTATATTTTATGATAGCGGGTACGTCGGATGCGATGAAGCTCTCGCCATCTGCAACACCTACAATAAGGGGACTCTCGCGTCTTACGGCATAAATCTCTCCCACTCTGTCAGCGAAAAGAATTCCCAGAGCAAAGGAGCCCTCTACCTGAGAAAGAGTCTTTGAAATTGCCTTTACGGGGTCGCCGTCGTAGTTTGAGTCGAGGAGCTGTGCAGCTACCTCTGTGTCGGTTTCGCTCACAAACTCTCTGCCCGACTCCATAAGCATTTCCTTGAGCTCCTTATAGTTCTCAATAATGCCGTTATGTACAAGAGTAACCTTCTCACCGCCGCGATGGGGATGGGAGTTGGTCTCGGAAGGAACACCATGGGTTGCCCATCTGGTGTGACCTATTCCGACGTGGCCCTGAGGTCTGCCCTCGTACTCCATCTTTTTCTCTAAATCATCAAGTCTGCCCTGAGCCTTCTTGACGGTGATTTTGCTATCTTCAAAAACTGCAATACCTGCTGAGTCGTAGCCTCTGTACTCCAGTTTTCTCAGAGCAGAAACCAGCACCTCGCTGCAGTCTTTTGTACCAATGTAACCTACTATTCCGCACATAAAAATTGCTCCTTCACAAGTAGAATAATTTACAATATATCAATTGGTTTTATGTTTGAAGGTGGGGACAATATCGCTGAGTATTTCCACCGTTTTTTCGCTGTCGTTATCCTCGGCGGCACGGCGCAGTATCTCAAGCTTTGAAAGCAACTCCACCTCATCAATGGAAATCTGGTTTCCAATGAAAATCTTCTTGTTCTCAGTGGATTTAAGACCCTCTTCGTTCATCAGAAGTTCCTCAAAGAGTTTCTCTCCGGGACGGAGACCCGTAAAGCGGATTTCCACATCTTTATAAGGTACCTTTCCGTACATTCTGATAAGGTTCTCCGCAAGGGTGGTAATCTTAACCGGATCGCCCATATCAAGGACAAATATCTCGCCGCCCTGAGCCATGGCACCCGCCTGAAGCACCAGAGAAACCGCCTCGGGAATGGTCATGAAATATCTGATGATATCAGGGTGAGTTACGGTAACGGGTTTGCCGCTTTCAATCTGTCTTCTGAAAAGCGGAATAACCGAACCGTTGGAGCCCAGAACGTTGCCGAAACGGGTAGTTACAAACTCGGTTTTTTCCGAATGCTGAGATTTATACTGAACAATCATCTCACAGCATCTCTTGGTGGCACCCATTACGTTTGTGGGGTTAACCGCCTTGTCGGTGGAAATCATAATAAACTTATCCACCTCGTACTTTTCGGCAAGAGTTGCCATATTGAAAGTACCGAAAATATTGTTCTTAACAGCTTCCTCGGGAGAGGTTTCCATCAGAGGAACGTGCTTGTGTGCCGCCGCATGGAATACCACCTGAGGACGGTATTTATCAAATATCAGGTTCATCTTATCGTAGTCTCTGACAGAGGCGATAAGTGTCACCACATCCAGGTCACTCTCGTGTTCAAGGAGAAGTTCCTGCTGAATGTCATAAGCGTTATTTTCATAAATATCAACTATAATAACCTGCTTTGGTCGGTAACCGGCAATCTGACGTACCAGTTCACTGCCTATGGAACCGCCGCCGCCTGTTACCATAAGGGTCTTGCCCTTGATGAAATCCCCTACTACTTCTCTGTCGAAGGTAATGGGCTCTCTGCCCAGCAGATCCTCAATCTTGATGTCCTTGACCTGGCTGAGAAGCTGCGGATTATTTCCGTCAAAGAGAAGCTGGCTGAGATAAGGAAGCATCTTGATTTTGCACTCTGTCTGGGAGCACAGTGCAAGTATACGCTGGCGTTCCTCTTCCGTACAGGAAGGAATCGCAAAAACAATCATTGAAATATTGCTTTTTTTGCAAAGCATCGGGATATCCTCGGTGCTTCCCAGCACACTGACTCCGTTGATTTTACTGCCGTATTTACTGCGGTCATCGTCAACAAGTCCTACGGGAAGAATATTTCTGGAGGGGTTGTTGGAGTCTTTTTTGGCATTCTCAATATCAGCAAGAATCATCATCGCCGCACGTCCTGCACCGACAATAAGGGTTCGCTCGTAATTTTCCGAGCGACCAACCTCCGTCAACCTCTGGACAACATTCTTCACAAACATTCTGAATACAACCGTACCCACCATCATCAGCACATAGTGGACCGATATGAAGCAGTAAGGCACATCAGAATCAAAAACTCCGAAAAATGACATCAGCGCTATGGACAGAGCCATTCCCGCAGTAACACCGACAATGCACGCAAGATAAACCTGTTTGCCCACAAGGCGCCACATAAAGGTGTAGGCTCCCGTCACATACAAAGTAAAGAAGCAGAACAGCACCTCTATTGCCAACACCAATGTCAGCGTGGACCACTCTACCGTAAAACCTGCGACGCCTGTCACATCCCGCAGAATATCCACCCACATAAGTCCCAGATTTGTCAGAAAACCCAGGGTTATCAGCATCATGGCATCTATCGCCATTATCGCCATTTTTCGCACATTCATGTTTTTCATCATAAACACCCAAATCCCATAAAATCAGGAATCGCAACCGAATAGATAAAGTTACACTTATCCATAGTAACTCATTAAAAATTATAATACACAAAAATACATAAGTCAACAGGATAAATTTATCATCCCGCAAAATATCCGATAACAATTTCAAACTTCCCGCAGCACCTTTTGTCTTCACTTGTGTAAATATTTGTATTTTATATATAAATATTAATTGCTTTTTTTACATTATATGATATAATATGTTTTAATATGGGTTATAGTGAGTAATTTTGCTTTCAGACCACCCATAAACATATTACGGAGGAATACATATCATGTATCTTCACATAAAGAGATTTGCAGATATTTTCATTTCACTTTGCGGAATTTTAGCCCTGTGGCCGCTGATGCTCATAACCGCAGTACTTATCAGACTTGAGTCCAAAGGTCCTGCCATATTCAAGCAGCAGCGCCTGGGAAAAGACGGCAAGGTATTCGAAATCTACAAGTTCCGCAGTATGTGTCAGGGCGCGGAACACACAGGTTCAGGGGTGTACTCCTCAAAAACCGATGCCAGAGTTACCAAAGTCGGAAAAATCATCCGTGCCACCAGCATTGATGAACTGCCCCAGCTTTTCAATATTCTCAAAGGCGATATGAGCCTTATCGGTCCCAGACCCCCCCTTACATACCATCCCTGGCCTATTGAAGAATACACAGAAGCTCAGCTTCATATGTTTGACACACGCCCCGGCATCACCGGCTGGGCTCAGGTAAACGGCAGAAAAGACGTTGAGTGGAACAGACGCATTGAACTAAACTGCTGGTACAACGAAAACGTCTCCCTCTCCCTTGATATCAAAATCTTCTTTATGACCATATTCAAGGTGTTTACAAATGCTGACAACGAAAACACCAAGGCTACCGCAACCACCAACAAAGATGCTCAGAAGGAAGAAATCACCGTCTGATACGCAGTATAATCAAAGCCGAAAAGGAGGAATTTGAGTGAAACTTCTGCTGACAGGAGCTTTCAGTTACACCGATGAACAGCTCACAATGCTTCAGAATGCAGGGTTTGAGATAACCTTTGTGCAGAATGAACTCGAGCCTCTCTCCATTGACTGTTCAGCATTCGATGCTGTGGTATGCAACAATCTTTTCAAGTCCAACCCTCCCGAGCTTTTTGAAAATCTGAAGGTCGTTCAACTCACAAGTGCAGGCTTTGACCGGGTTCCTGTGGGATATTTCGCCACAAAGGGAATCTCGCTTTTCAACGCAAAGGGAGTTTACAGCATCCCTATGGCGGAATGGGTGCTCCTCAAAACTCTGGAGATATATAAAAAGTCCGCCGAATTCTCAGCACAGCAGAAAAAGAAAATCTGGCAGAAACACCGCGACCTTCTTGAAATTTGCGGCAAGCAGGTGCTTATTGTGGGCACAGGCAATGTGGGATGCCAGTGTGCCAAGCGCTTCAAGGCTTTTGGCGCAAAAGTTCTCGGCGCTGATATTTTCGACAGCAAATCCGAATTCATTGATGAATTTTACTATATGGACAGCCTGAAGGAGGCTCTCTCCAGAGCAGACGTCACCGTGCTGACACTTCCCCTCACCGAGAGCACCCGAGGACTTTTCTCAGAAGAACTCTTCTCCTGTATGAAAGACTCCTCTGTCCTTATCAATGTGGCAAGAGGTGCCGTTATTGACACCGACGCTCTCGCTAAAGCACTTAAAGAGGATAAGTTCCTTGGAGTTGCCCTGGATGTATTTGAAACCGAACCGCTGGAGGAAACCTCTCCTTTCTGGAGTGACAGCAGAGTTATCATCACCCCTCACAACAGTTTCGTATCCGACGGCACCCGCGAGAGAATGTTCTCTCTGCTCTATAAGAATCTCACCGAATGGGATTTTTCCAAATCTACCAATTAAGTGAACCCCATCCTTCAGAGGATGTAATCTATACGGAAAGTTGGAACAAAATGAAATTTGTACTGATTTCACCGAAAAACCGCACCGCCTATAATTTCCGGGGCGACCTTATAAAGGACATCATTGCAAAGGGATACGAGGTCATCGTTACCGGTCCCGACGACAAGGATGTAGACAAAATCGAGGCGCTGGGTGCAAGGTTTGTCAAGGTTCCTATGAATAAAACAGGTGTCAACCCTGTCTCGGACCTGAAGCACCTCTTTGCTCTCACCAAACTTTTCAGAAAAGAAAAGCCCGATGTCACCTTCGGCTACACCATAAAGCCCGTCATCTACGGCGCCATTGCCGCAAAACTTGCAGGCGTCAGGCACCGCTACTCCATGATAGCAGGTGCGGGATATGTGTTTGCCGCAAAAACCCACAAGGCAAAAATTATCAGAATTATCGTGAAGATGCTTTACCGGATGGGCTTCGCCTGTGCGCAGAAAGTTATCTTTATGAATACCGATGACAGAGACGACTTCGTATCGCTGAAACTTCTCAGGAAGGACAAGTGTTATATGGTCAACGGCTCCGGTGTAAATATGGAGCGATTCAGCAGAGAAGAACTTCCCGCAGAGCCCGTTTTCTTTATGCTCTCCAGAGCACTCCACTGCAAAGGCGCCTCCGAATATCTTGAGGCTTGCGCTCTGGTCCGCAAAAAGCACCCCTCGGTCAGAATGATGTATCTGGGTGAGATTGACGAGAGCATGCAGGACTCTCTTTCCAAAGCTGAAATTGAGCGCTACGTAAATGACGGCGTTATTGAATATTACCCCGAACATCCCGACGTAAGAGTTTACTACCGCCAGTGCTCTGTCTTTGTGCTTCCCTCATACCGCGAGGGCATCCCCCGCACAGTGCAGGAGGCTATGGCTATGGGCAGACCCGTAATCACCACCGATGCCCCGGGTTGCAGAGAGACCGTCATTGACGGTGAGACAGGCTTCATGGTACCCGTAAAGGATGCCGAGGCTCTCGCCGATACAATGTGCAGATTTATCGAAGACCCCACTCTCATTACCAGGATGGGCGAAGCAAGCTACAACTACTGCAAAGAAAAATTTGATGTCCGCAAGGTTAACGAAGTGTTGCTGGGACATCTTGAAATAAACTGAAAATCCATTACATAAACGGAGGAAATAAATATGTCACTTTATCAGAAAATCGTAAATCGTGAAGAAAAAATCTCCCTTGTAGGTCTCGGCTATGTAGGTATGCCTATTGCCGTCTCTTTCTCAAAGAAGGTTGACGTTATCGGTTTTGACGTTAACAAGGCAAAAATCGACCTCTACAAGAACGGCATCGACCCCACAAAGGAAGTCGGCGACGAAGCTATCAAGAACTGTGCTGTTGACTTCACCTCTGACCCCGAAAGACTCAGAGAGGCAAAGTTCCACATCGTTGCAGTGCCCACTCCCGTTAACTCCGACCACACCCCCGACCTCACTCCCGTTGAGGGCGCTTCTCACATCCTCGGCAAATATCTGACAAAAGGCTCTATTGTTGTTTACGAATCCACCGTTTATCCCGGCGTTACCGAAGATGTATGTATTCCCATTCTTGAGGCTGAGTCAGGTCTCAAGTGCGGCACAGATTTCAAAATCGGCTACTCCCCCGAAAGAATCAACCCCGGCGACAAGGTTCACCGTCTGGAAACTATCGTTAAAATCGTTTCAGGTATGGACGAGGAAACCCTTGAGGAAGTTGCCAATGTTTACGAACTCGTTGTTGAGGCAGGCGTTCACAGAGCAGAGAGCATCAAGGTTGCCGAGGCAGCAAAGGTTATTGAGAATTCACAGCGCGACATCAACATCGCTTTTATGAACGAGCTTTCCATCATCTTCAACAAGATGGGCATTGATACAAAAGCAGTACTTGAAGCCGCAGGCACCAAGTGGAACTTCCTGAAGTTCTTCCCCGGTCTCGTTGGCGGTCACTGCATCGGTGTTGACCCCTACTATCTTACATACAAGGCAGAGCAGATGGGTTATCACTCACAGATTATCCTCTCAGGCAGACGTATCAACGACGATATGGGTAAATACGTTACCGAGTCTCTGGTAAAGAAGCTCATCGCCGCAGATGTTCCCGTTAAGTCCGCCAAGGTTGCAATTCTGGGCTTCACTTTCAAGGAAAACTGCCCCGATACCAGAAACACCAGAATTATCGACATCGTTAACGAACTTGCAGAATACGGCATCACTCCCGTTATCGCAGACCCCGTTGCCGACAAGGACGAGGCTCTCCACGAATATGGTATGGAGTTCATGGATATAGACACCATCCGTGATATGGACGCTGTTGTTCTTGCAGTAGCACACGACGAGTTCTCCTCTCTCACTCTTGAGGATATGGCAAAGTTCTACTGTGATGAGCACAAAAAGGTTCTCCTTGACATCAAGGGACTTCTCAACCGCAAAGAGTACGAGGCTGCAGGTTACGAATACTGGAGACTCTGATAATACTTACCATAATTTCACACTATATCTTTTAAATGCTTATAACAAGGAGATAATCCAATGTTTCAAAAGTTAAAGCATAAAATTCTTGTTTTTCGAAAAAGCTCCCCTGCTGCCAAACGGGTTTACGGCTTTTTCAGAAATATTGCCATTCATATACTGGCAGTTATCCCCGACAAGATTTACGCAAAATGTTTCTACAAAATATATACAGGTAAGAAGCTTAACCTAAAAAATCCCACTATCACCAATGAAAAGATGTGGTGGCTGAAGCTTCATAACCGCGACCCTCTCATGACTCTTTGCTCCGATAAGCATCTGGCAAGAGAATACGTCACCGAAAAAGGTTATGCCGATATTCTCATCCCCCAGGTTGCTTGTTACAAAAGTGCCAAGGACATAGATTTTTCCAAATTCACCAAGCCTGTTGTGCTCAAAACCAACAACGGCTCGGGAGATTTGATTTTCTACACTCCCGGTGACCCCGACTTCAATGAAAAGTCCGTGAGAAAGCACTTCAAAAAGAGCCTCAAGCAAAAATATCACCTGATATCCAGAGAATGGAATTACAAGAACATTCCTCCCCGGGTCGTTGTGGAAGAGGTTATCAAGGACCCCTCGGGAGAAGCTCTCAAGGATTTCCGCTTTTTCTGTTTTGACGGAGAACCCAAACTTCTTATGATGGACGTGGGTGTCTTCCGTGCCGACGGTAAATATCAAGTAGGCTATCCCAGAAATATGTACGACATGGACTTCAATCTCCTTCCCATCCGATGGGGCAGAGATCGTTACGAAGGTTCAGTGGAAAAGCCGCAGAACTTTGAACGTATGAAGGAAATTGCAAAGAAGCTCTCCGAGCCCTTCCCTATGTGCAGAGTTGACCTCTATAATGTAGATGGCAGGATTTACTTCGGCGAAGTCACCTTCTACCACGGCGGTTGCTGTCAGAACATCGAACCCGAAGAATGGGATAAAGAAATCGCCGGTTGGATAAATCTTGACAGCCACAAAATAGTCAAAAAGTAATCAACAAAATTTCAGTTACGTTTTAATATCAGGAGGAAATTATGGGCTACAAACATCTTCAGTTCCCCGAAAATTCAGTATTCTTAGTTACAGGCGGTGCCGGCTTTATCGGCTCCAACCTCTGCGAAGCAATTCTTGATATGGGCTACACCGTCCGCTGTCTCGACAACCTTTCCACAGGAAAGAAGTCCAATATGGATGGTTTCATCGACAATCCCCGCTTCACCTTCATCGAGGGCGATATCCGCGACCTTGACACCTGTATGAAGGCTTGCGAAGGTGTTGACTTTGTTCTCAATCAGGCTGCTTGGGGTTCTGTTCCCCGCTCAATCGAGATGCCTCTGCTCTATGAAGACATCAATATCGGCGGAACTCTCAATATGATGGAAGCCGCCCGTCAGCAGGGCGTTAAGAAGTTTGTATATGCTTCCTCCTCTTCTGTATACGGCGACGAGCCCAACCTCCCCAAAAAGGAAGGCAGAGAGGGCAACCTCCTCTCTCCCTACGCTCTCACAAAGAGAGTTGACGAGGAATACGGCAAGCTCTACAAAAAGCTCTACGGCCTTGACACCTACGGAATGCGTTACTTCAATGTATTCGGCAGACGTCAGGACCCCGACGGTGCATACGCCGCAGTTATTCCCAAATTCTTAAAGCAACTTATCAACAACGAAGTTCCCACCATCAATGGTGACGGCAAACAGTCAAGAGACTTTACTTACATTGAAAATGTTATTGAGGCAAACCTCAAGGCTTGCCTTGCATCTTCCGATGCTGCCGGCGAGGCTTTCAACGTAGCATACGGCGGCAGAGAGTACCTCATCGACATCTACTACGGTCTCACAAAGGCTCTGGGTAAAGATATCGAGCCTAACTTCGGTCCCGACAGAAAGGGCGACATCAAACACTCAAACGCCGATATCTCAAAGGCAAAAGAACTTCTGGGCTACGACCCCGATTACAGCTTTGAGCGCGGCATCGCCTTGGCTATTGAGTGGTATAAGGAGAATTTATAAGTATCATCAAATTTAAAATCAGGAGTACACTATGAAAACTGTCGGATTCATCAAAAGCAGAAAAGAACACGAATACAGAATTGCTCTTTGTTTAGACGAAATCAAAAAAATAAAAAACAAATCTCATCTTTATTTTGAACAAGGATATGGAACTCTGCTGGGATTCAGCGACGAAGAAATCGAATCTCTCGGTTGTCATGTAGTTTCCCGCAACGAAGTTTTGATGCAATCAATTATTTGCGACCCTAAGATCGGCGACGCGGAATATTTGAGTGTTCTACAAAATCAGACGATTTTCGGATGGGTACATGCTGTTCAGAACAAATCTATAACAGACAAAATCGTAAATGGAAAAAACACAGCCTACGCTTGGGAAGATATGTTCGAGAGTGGTCGTCATATATTTTATCGTAACAACGAACTTGCGGGAGAAATTGCTATAATGCAAGCTTTCGCACTTCATGGAGTTATGCCATATGAAACCAAGGTTGCCCTGTTGGGTCGTGGTAATGTTGCTAACGGAGCTCTTAAAATTCTCACACTTTTAGGTGCAGACACTACCGTATATAATAGAAAAACCGAGGAATTATTCAAAAAGGAACTGCCTTTTTACGATGTAGTTGTAAATGCTGTTTTATGGGATACATCCAGAAAAGATCATATTATCTATCGCTCCGACCTTAAAAGGATGAAGCAGAACGGACTCATCATTGATATAAGCTGCGATCGCAACGGTGCGATAGAAACCAGCATTCCGACCACAATTGATGAACCAACATATACTGTTGATGGTATATGTCATTACGTTGTAGATCATACACCCTCAATAATATATAAAACTGCCAGCAAAGAAATCTCTGTGCAGGTAGTACGTTTTATTGATGATTTAATCGAAGATAATAACAATCCCATTCTTAATGACGCACTAATCATTGAAGACGGAAAAATTCTGGATCAAAGAATAATACGTTTTCAAAACAGGTAATTATAATCCAAAATCCCGGAGGTATCGCTATGGATCCTATGAGAATCTATAACAAATCACCAATATTCATCCAAAATATTCTTACCACTCTTCAGGGATACAAATTAAAAAAACATCGTTTTGGTAAGCATTATTATGATTATCTGAAAGAGCTTGAATCCCGAGATTATTCGGATAGTCTTTTTCTGAAAAACTATCAAGATTCCCGTGTGCAGGAGCTTGTCTCTTATGCCTATAAAAACAGTCCTTTCTACAAGGAATTCTACAAAGATATTGATATAAGCTCTGTCAGAACAGTAGAAGACCTGAAAAAGCTTCCGGTTCTTCCGAAAGAAACCGTAAGGCAAAACATTGAAAAAATGTATACCATTCCTCTCAATGGCGGAACTGTATCCAACACAAGCGGCACAACAGGCAAATCTATGACTTTTGTGTATGAGGAAAGAGACCATCAAAGAAGACTTGCTTATCTCGATCACTTCAAGAAACAATTCGGCTTTGAACACATGAAAATGAAACGAGCAAGTTTCAATTCATCTAAAATTGTCCCTGCAGAACAAACAAAGAATGTATTCTGGCGAGATAATAAGGCAATGAAGCAGCGAATTTTCTCAGGATACCATTGTAAGGGTAAAAATCTGAAATACTATGTACAGGGACTTAATAGTTACAAACCCCATTCTCTGGACGGATACCCCTCTGCTATGTATGAGGTCTCAAGGTATATTTTAGATAACAACTTAGAACTCACCTTTACTCCAATTGCAGTTTTCCCTACAGCCGAAGCTCTGTTGCCGCATTACAGAGAAGCAATTGAAAAAGCTTTCAAATGTAAAGTATACGATCAATACGCATCCAGTGAAGGTGCACCTTTTATTACTGAGTGTGCTCACGGAAAGCTTCACTATTGCACCGATACAGGAGTTATCGAGGTAGACGAAAACGGCGAAATGATTGTTACCTGTTTTGAAACCCACGGCACCCCTCTCATCAGGTACAAAATAGGTGACTCCGTGGAGTTCGATACCGACACCTGTAATTGTGAGTGCGGTTCCGCATTACCTATAATCAAAAGTATCAAAGGCAGAAATGCAGATTTCATCTATTCTCCTCAAACAGGGAAATTCACCTCTGTTTTTCTTTCTTTGGTAAGTCAGGATTTTCACAATTGTGTCAAAAACATGCAATTTGTGCAGAACGATATCAACATTGTAGATATCTACATTATCGCAACAGATATCTACACTTCCGATATGGATGATATTATTATCCAAAAGTTGAGATATTCATTAGGTAATCAAATAGAACTTCGCATACATCACGTAGACACATTGCAAAAGGACAAAAGCGGAAAATTCAGGTTTATTATAAATAACATAACAGACAAAATTTCAGAATAATGGTATTGATATGACAAAAAATCTTATTTCTGTAATTATGGCAGTCTATAACTGTGCACCTACACTCAGAGAAGCCATCGATTCAATAATTAATCAGACCTACACAAACTGGGAATTCATCATCTGTGATGACTGTTCAACGGACAACACCCTTGAAATTGTCAGAGAATACGAGGCAAAGTATCCTGACAAGTTCAAGGTCATTCAGAATGAGAAGAACTCAAAGCTCTCTTATTCTCTCAACCACTGTCTCGAATATGCCGAAGGTGAATTCATCGCCCGTATGGATGGCGACGATATCTCCTTGCCTGACAGATTCGAAAAACAGGTAAAGTATCTTCGCGAGCATCCTGATGTTGACCTTGCCAGCACCCTTGTTCAGCGTTTCAGCGACGAGGGTATGGCTGATATTATCAAGAAACCTGAATTTCCTGACAGATATACTCAACGCCGATATGTCGCCTTCAATCATGCAACTATAATGACATATAAATATGTATACGATAAATGCGGCGGATATACTGTTTCAAAAAGAACAGTAAGAGCACAGGACTATGACCTGTGGTTCCGCTTTTTCTACCACAATTTCAAAGGTGTCAATATGCAGGAGCCTCTGTACCTTATGCGAGAGGACATCAATGCTATCAAGCGCCGCACTTTGAAGGTAAGACTTTATATCGTAGCAACCACATTCAAGGGATTCCATCTTCTGGGTTATCCTCTACACTGGTATATCAAACCTGCAGTCGTTACGATTATCAAAGGACTGACACCCAGCTTCATAACATTAATATACAGAAAACATCAGGCGAAGAATAAAACCGATAAATAATCTGCATCTGTAAACAAACACGAAAGGAGGCACACAAATGCTTGTAATGATACTTACTGCCATAGCAGTAGGCTTATTCGCACTTATTGCAACAGGTCAGTACAGAAGAGCAACTTCTCATCCCCACCTGGATGAAACCGGAAAAGCTAATCTTACATCCTATTATTTCTTTGTTATAGTTTGTGTTGCCATCCTTGCTCTTGTTGCAGGTCTCAGACACAACGTAGGCGCTGATTACGGCGGATACTACTGGCGATATCCCAACTGGTCCGCAGAACTGGAAGACCGAATGAGAGAATGGGACGAACCCGGACTTGCGGTAATTGCACGCATTCTCTCCTACTTTACTGACGACGGCGCATATTTTATTCTCCTTCTTTCTGTAATCACTATTTCCCTCACAGTATTTCCTATGTCAAAGCACACCGACGATTTCTTTATGTCGGTAATGCTCTATATCTTCACAGGTTGTTGGGATGTAACCTTCAACGCTGTCCGTCAGTGTGTTGCCGCTGCCATCATCTTTGCGGGCCACCGGCTTATTTATGAACGAAAATTCATAAAATTCTGTATACTCGTATTTATTGCCTCATCCTTCCACATGTCGGCACTTATTATGCTGCCCCTATATTTCCTTGTAACCAAGAATCTCAATTTCCAGAAAATCGCATTTATCCTGGTAGCAGGTGTCGCACTCTCCTTCTCCTACGACTTTATTTTCGAGGCATTGGGTGTTGCCAAAGGCGACGTTGTGGGAACGTCACAGTATGCCCAGAATGAAATCAACCCCTTGCGAGTCGCCATCGCCTTTGCCCCGGTTGTGCTATATTTGTTCCATTATTTCCAGAAAAAAGAATTCACAGGAGAGGAAAACTTCTATATCAGTATGCTGTTTATTAACGCATCGCTGATTTTTGCCACTGCCAACAGTGCATATCTGCATCGCGTTACCATCTTCTTCACTCCATTCATTTGTATTGCTATGGTGCACCTGACTACGAAATTCGACCATAAGCAACACTTCCTGATGAAGAGCTTGATTCTGATACTATACGCCATAGTCTGGTATTTCTCATCACTGTCAACTATGGGTCAATGGCAATGGATTTTCAACCGCACTCAGGATTTCTACGCAAAATACATGTAATACACAAAAAGGAGGCTCCCAATGAAAATCGGAATAATTACTCTTTCAAAGGGAGAAAACTACGGGGGGATGCTCCAAAATTATGCTGTTATGAAGGTGTACGAAAATCTGGGGCACGAGGCACTTACTATCCATGACTCCACCAGACACGGCATACGTACTGAAAAAGAAAAGGAAAGCACCCTTGCGAAATTAAAGCCTTCGTATATCAAAGCTGTGTTCAGAGTCCGCACAGGCAAAAAGTATCATCTGAAAAATCAGAGAGACAGGCTTATTCCCGGTATCATAAGAGCAAAGAAAAACGCATCCCGAATAAGTGATGCCCAAAAAGGCAGAACTGCCTCCTTCTCATCTTTCTGGGAAAATAATATCAAACACACAGACTTCAGTATAGATATAAAAAATATTCCCGAAAAAGAACTTTCCGACTTCGACTTTTTCTCTGTTGGCTCCGACCAGGTGTGGAATCCCACCTACCCCAGCACATCGGGTATTAAGTTCTTAAACTTTATTCCTAAAAATAAGAAACTCACCTTTTCTCCTTCCTTCGGCATAAGTGAGCTTCCCGAATATGTTAAAGATTCCTATGCTGCATGGCTTCAGGATTTCAACCTTATATCCGTGAGAGAGGAAAAGGGCGCGGAACTCATCCGTCACCTCTGTGGAAAAGAAGCAGATGTTATCTGCGACCCAACTATCGCTCTCCCCCTTGAATACTGGAAAGAAATTGAATCAAAGCCTGAATTTGAAACAGATAAACCTTATATTCTCACCTATTTTCTGGGCAACGAAACCAACGCATACCGCAGATACATCGAAAAGGTTGCTAAAGAAAAAGGGTGCCGCGTAATAAATCTTCTCGAACTGAGAGAGCCTCTGCACTATACCGCAGGACCTCGGGAGTTCCTGTATCTTGTGCATCATGCCGAGGCAGTGTTTACCGACTCCTTCCATGCCGCAGTATTTTCCATACTGTATCAGAGAGATTTCGTGGTTTTTGACCGTGTTGAATGGGGTTGCAGTATGGGTTCGCGACTCAAAACTCTCCTGTCCCTGTTTTCTCTGGAGCATCGGACCTATGAAAAAATGAGAGCCACTGCTTTCTCATCAGTTGATTTCAGCCACACCGAGGCCATTATTAAACGCGAGCAGAACAGAGCTATTGATTTTATAAAGCGCAGTATCGACACCAATATTGAAAACTGACGGCTTTGAAAGGAGCAAATGTAATGAAAGGTATCATTCTCGCAGGTGGAGCAGGCACCAGACTGTATCCCCTGACACAGGTAACCTCAAAGCAACTTCTCCCCGTATATAACAAGCCAATGATCTTTTATCCTCTTTCCACCCTGATGTATGCAGGAATCCGCGATATTCTGATAATATCCACCCCTGAGGACACACCGAACTTCAAGCGCCTGTTAGGTGACGGCTCCCAGTTTGGTATTAATCTCTCGTATGCGGTGCAGCCTTCTCCCGATGGTCTGGCTCAGGCTTTCATTATCGGAGAAGAATTCATAGGCGATGACTGCTGCGCTATGATTCTGGGAGATAACATATTCTACGGAAACGGACTCTCAAAACTTCTCAAGGCCGCAAAGGCTGATGCCGAACGCGGCAAGGCAACTATATTCGGATACTATGTCCATGACCCCGAGCGTTTCGGTATAGTTGAATTTGATGATGACGGAAATGTTCTCTCCGTTGAGGAAAAACCCCAGAATCCCAAATCCAATTACTGCATCACCGGACTTTATTTCTACGACAACAGAGTGTCAGATTTTGCAAAACAGATCAAACCCTCACAGAGAGGAGAACTGGAAATCACTGACCTTAACCGCATATACCTGGAGCACGGAGACCTCAATGTTCAGCTTATGGGCAGAGGCTTTGCCTGGCTGGATACCGGCACAATGGACTCGCTTATTGAGGCATCGAACTTCATACACATTACTGAAAAACGCCAGTCTCTGATGATTTCCGTCCCCGAGGAAATCGCCTTTGTCAACGGTTGGATTGACAAAGAGGGAATCATCAAAGCAGGAGAAAAATACGGCAAAAGCCCCTATGGTGAATATCTCAGGATGGTTGCCGAGGGCAGATATCGTTACTAACCCAACGAGGTAAATTATGGGAAACTTTAAATTCATAAAAACCGAAATTGACGGTGTACTTATTATAGAACCCACTCTTTATGGTGACCACAGAGGCTATTTTATGGAAACTTACAAGGAGTCGGATTTCAGAGAAGCAGGCATAAATTGCACCTTCATGCAGGATAACCAGTCAAAATCCCGCAAGGGTGTACTCCGCGGACTGCATTTTCAGAAAACTCATCCTCAGGCAAAACTTGTGAGAGTTATCAGAGGCGAGGTTTATGATGTTGCTGTTGACCTCAGAGAGAAAAGCCCCACCTTCGGCAAATATGTGGGTGTTGTTCTCTCTGAAGAAAACAAGCGCCAGTTCTTCATTCCCCGCGGCTTTGCCCACGGATTTCTCGTTCTGTCCGATGAGGCTGAATTCGTATATAAATGCGACGACCTCTATCACCCAGAGGACGAGGGCGGTCTCCTCTACTGCGATGAAAGCGTGGGAATAGACTGGCCTCAAAAAGAGGGACTTCTCCTCAGCGATAAAGATAAGGTTTATCCCACACTGGAAAACCTCGACTTCAAGTTCAAATTCTGATGCCCCCAAGGAGGGACTTTTTATGAATATTCTCGTAACAGGCGGCGCAGGCTTCATCGGTGCCAACTTTGTTTACTACGAACTCAAGAATCATCCCGATGACAGAATCGTATGCCTTGATAAGCTAACCTACGCAGGCAACCTGCAAACTCTGGAAGAGGCTATGAAACAGAAAAACTTCCGCTTCGTCAAGGGTGATATTGCCGACAGAGACTGCGTGTTCAGCCTTTTTGAAGAAGAAAAGTTTGACATTGTTGTGAACTTTGCTGCTGAAAGCCACGTTGACCGCTCGGTAGAAGACCCGGGAATTTTCCTCAGGACAAACATTATCGGCACTCAGACTCTTATGGATGCCGCAAGAAAATTCGGTGTCAAAAGATATCATCAGGTTTCCACCGACGAAGTCTACGGCGACCTGCCTCTTGACAGACCTGACCTTTTCTTTACCGAGGATACTCCCATCCACACTTCCTCCCCCTATTCCGCATCAAAAGCATCTGCCGATTTACTTGTAATGGCTTATGCAAGAACCTTCGGATTACCCGTGTCAATTACACGCTGCTCCAACAATTACGGACCCTATCATTTCCCCGAGAAACTCATCCCCCTGATGATTTCCCGCGCACTGGCTGATGAGAGCCTTCCTGTATACGGCAAGGGTGAAAACGTCCGCGACTGGCTCTATGTGGAGGACCATTGCTCTGCTATCGACCTTGTCATCCGAAAGGGCAAGGACGGCGAGATATACAACATCGGCGGTCACAATGAACGTACAAACCTTCAGGTTGTGAAGACTATCCTCAGCATTCTGGGCAAGGATGAAAGCCTCATCACCTACGTCACAGACCGTCCCGGTCACGATATGCGCTATGCTATCGACCCCACAAAAATCCACAGCGAACTCGGATGGCTTCCCGAAACCACCTTCGACGAGGGCATAAAAAAGACAGTTCAGTGGTATCTTGATAATGAAGCTTGGTGGAAAAACATCCTCGAGGGTGACTACCGAAACTACTATGAAAAAATGTACGGCAACCGTTGAAAGGATTAATTAATGAAAGTTTTAGTAACCGGAGCTGCCGGGCAATTAGGTCAAGATGTAATTACAGAACTAAAATGCCGCGGTCACATTGTTGTTGGTTCAGATTTATCTGGTTCTGATATCGACTTCGATATAACTGATTACGAGGATGTATTCCATAGTATTTCATCTGTTAACCCTGATGCAGTTATTCATTGTGCCGCATGGACTAATGTTGATGGAGCAGAAGATGAATCTAACCGCCAAATCGTATATAATATCAACGCATCAGGAACCCGAAATCTGGCAAAAGCTTGTAAAACAGCAAATATAAAATTCCTTTACACCAGCACAGACTACGTTTTTAGTGGTGAAGGAAATGAACCTTGGAAAGCCGATTGCCATAACTATAACCCCATTAATGTATATGGTGACAGTAAGTTAAAAGGCGAGCAAGCGGTAAGCGAGCTTCTCGAAAAATCCTTCATCGTCCGTATTCAGTGGGTTTACGGTGCAGGCGGAAAAAATTTCATTAAGACTATGCTGAATATTGGCAAGAAACATAAGTCTGTCAGAGTAGTTTCTGACCAGATTGGTACCCCCACATACACAAAAGATATATCACGTGCATTTGCAGATATAATTGAGTCAGACAAATACGGATATTACCACGTCCGCAATGAGGGCGACTTTATATCTTGGTACGATTTAACTTGCAAACTTTTCTCAAAGGTCGGATACACCACCGAAGTGATCCCCGTCACTACTGAAGAATACGGTGTATCAAAAGCAAAACGTCCCTTCAATAGTCGTTTGGATACACGATGCCTGTCGGATGCAGGGTTTGAACTTTTGCCCGACTGGGAAGACGCCCTCAACCGATATCTCGAGGAACTGAAACTTAAAGAACTGTTATGAACATAAAATCATCAGAAATGAATATAAAAGCCAAAACCTCCCCTAAAAGACGGAGGTTTTGGCTTTTTGCGGTGATTTCTGCGGTGCTGATTATTACATTAGTTTTTACAGCAGAGATTTACAGGAGCAACTTTATTCTTTCTCCTGCGAACTACACCATCGACGCACCCGAAATTGCACATAAAGTAAGAATTGTGCAGCTCTCGGACCTGCACAATAAAAGTTTCGGCGAGGATAACAAAAAACTCATATCTGCGGTTTCAGAAGAAAAACCCAATATGATAGTCCTCACAGGAGACATTGTTGACAGGTATCACGATTTAACTTCACAGGAGGATTTTCTTAATACCCTCCTGCCCCGCCTTGTGGAAATTGCACCTGTATATGCCTGCATAGGAAACCACGAACTGGCAAGCATCGGCAAAGACCGTTATGTGGAAATACTGCGTGATAACGGATGTATTTTCCTCGACAATGAATATCACGATATCAACCTGGGCGGTAATGAAATCCGCATCGGCGGACTCAATTACTACCGCAGATGGGATGAGGAAAAGAACGCTTTTATGAGAGATTTCTGCAACACAGACCGATACACTCTTCTGCTTTGCCACTTCCCCGAGTATCACCTCTGGGGACTTGAGAACTACGCCATCGACCTGACACTTTCAGGACACACACACGGAGGACTTATACGGGCTCCCTTTGTGGGCGGCATATATGCACCGGAGCAAGGTATGTTCCCGGTTTATGACAAGGGGTACTTTGAAGACCACAACAGCACCCTTATTGTCAGCAGCGGTCTTGCATCTTCGCCGTTTTTTATCCCCAGATTCCTGAATCCCCCGGAATATTCCGTAATCGACTTAGGGTGAATTAATTATGAGCAAAAAACCTCTGGAAATTGAATATAAGTTTCTCATTGAGTACCCTGATACAGAATTTCTCTCCACACTCCCCGGATACAGGTGCGTAAATATGACTCAGATGTACCTTAATCTGCCCGAGAGTTTCAAAGATGAAAGCGGAAGATGCCGCATCCGTAAGACGGAGGAAAATGGTAAAACAAAGCACATCAAAACCTTCAAGCAGGCTCTCAGCGATTTGACCCGCATAGAAATTGAGAGCGAAATCACCGCAGAGGAATATGAAAAACTCTCGCTTTACCAGAATCCCGACTGCACACCCATAACCAAGACAAGACATATTTTTCCTTTCGGAGACTTTCTTTGTGAGGTGGATGTATTCCCTTTCTGGGACGACCGCGCCTTTCTGGAAATCGAGGTTGCAAGCGAGGAGACTAAACCTCCCGTACCCGATTTCATAAAAGTTATCAAGGATGTATCCGCCGACAAAAGATACCGCAACTCCGCCCTTGCGCAAAGTATTATCTTTGAGCCGCTCAACTGAATAAATCATACAGAAAAAAGCTTCGCAGAACACCGCTGCGAAGCTTTAATTTTTTTATTCTTTTTATCTGCAACCGATTTTTTGGAGCAATTCTCCTGTTTCCTTTGCCTTATCCATATCCACCTGTGCCACATTCTTTATTCGGTCGAACTTCTTGCCCGTGAATATGCTGACCATGTGAGTACCCCAGGCCACGGGAACCAGAAGATTCTTTTTGGCATATTTAGGATACACTCTCCACAGTTCTGTCTTTTTGGGGAACACTTTCTTAAGAAGGAGTCTCGCCT
Source organism: Ruminococcus sp. (assembly GCA_045654185.1). Classification (GTDB taxonomy): domain Bacteria; phylum Bacillota; class Clostridia; order Oscillospirales; family Acutalibacteraceae; genus Ruminococcoides. The sequence goes on along the minus strand of JAZOMY010000010.1, from coordinate 48,624 downwards.
TGCCGCCTTTTTTGCCTGAGGTAATCTGCCTGACCACAGCACTTTCCAGCACACCTTCTTTTGTGTGGTCTCCGAAAACACCACCCCTGAGGGTAAATGCACACATCTGCTCGTACAGAGTTTCGTCCATAGGATTCACAAAAACGGGAATATCGATGCCAAACCACTTATGACAAAGCCAGAGCACCGTATCAAAGAACTTTTCAAGCCCGCACAGTGAAAGCCATTCCCTTACTTTTTCCAGGTCAAGCTCGGGACAATTCCTGATATAAAGGGCAATATCAAGGTACATCTTGACACCTGCACCGCCTGAATGCATATGCTTTTCCATATGTGCAATCAGATAGCAAAGATGGAAATTATGCTCAAATCGCATTGAGAAATCTTCATCTTTCACTATGTGGTCCCTGAAATTTCCAAAAAGGCTTCCGAACTTTTCGGGGACATTGAGGGTGCTGTGTATTTCATAACACTCCACACCCTTTGTGAAGCAGTCTATCACTCCGCCGTCAGCCACATAGTGTTCAAATCCCGAAACCGACATCATCTCCACAACTGCGCTTCGGTACTGTTTATCCACTATGATGTCCACATCACCGAAAGTTCTCAGCTCAGGCACAGGATAAAATCTTGCAACTGTGCTGCCCTTGAAAACTATATGTTCAATTCCCTTGCGCATAAGTTTCCTGCTGAGGTTTTCAGCGGCTATCTGACGCCTGAGCATAAGAGAAAGTGTTTTCTCATAATCCTCTGTCAGTTTATGCATTATTTCCTCATTTTCCAGCTCACCGCATCTGTTGAGAGTATAGGCAACCATACCCGCCACACTATGTCTTTTGGCAAGCTGATAAAACTGAGCTTTGTTAATGCTCTCTGTATTCAGTTTTTCGTGGTCTCCCATCAGAAATGCACGAAGCACCTGAATGAAAGCTCTTTCTGTGTTATTCAAATAAAACACCCGAATTCTATCAGAATTTTCTCCAAACATCTCGGTTTACTACCGAGGTATAACTCTCGATTATAGCTGCAACTTTTGCAGAAACATCTGCCTCCTCGTAGGCGGGTACAAGAGACATTCTGTCTCTCTCTTTGTGTAGCTCTACTGCGGTTTCCACCGCAGAGAGCACCTCTGCCTCACCGATTCCGGCCAGTATAAAGCCTCCCTTGTCAAGCGCCTCGGGACGCTCTGTGGATGTGCGGATACAAACCGCAGGAAAGCACCTGAGTATTGCGGATTCCTCGGGGAGAGTTCCGCTGTCGCTGACTACGCAGAAGGCGTTCATCTGAAGATGATTGTAGTCTGAGAAGGAGAAAGGCTGCATCTGTCTGACGCGGCTGTCAAACTCAAAGCCTCTTGCCTCAATAAACTTGCGGCTTCTGGGATGAACAGAATATATAACAGGCATATCGTATTTCTCAGCCAGTGAATTCACCGCATTCATAAGTTCAAAGAAGTTCTTCTCGTTATCGATATTTTCCTCTCTGTGAGCGGAAAGAAGAATGTATTTGCCTTTTTCGAGGGAAAGTTCGCTGAGCACGTTGCTGTTTTTGATTTTCTCCATATTGGCAAAGAGAACCTCTTTCATAGGTGAACCTGTAACAAAGGTTCTTCTAGCGCACACACCCTCTGAATTCAGATATCTTCTGGCGTGTTCGCTGTAACACATATTCACGTCGGAGATATGGTCAACGATTCTTCTGTTTGTCTCCTCGGGAAGGTTTTCGTCAAAGCATCTGTTACCTGCCTCCATATGGAATACCGGTATCTTCAGCCTTTTGGCGGATATCGCACACAAACAGGAATTTGTGTCTCCCAGTATCAGAAGCGCATCGGGAGAAACCTCTTTCATCAGAGTGTAGGTTTTTGCGATAATGTTGCCTATTGTCTCACCCAGATCACCCTTTGCTGCATCAAGATAATAGTCGGGTTCTCTGAGGGAAAGGTCCTCAAAGAATATTTTATTCAGATTATAGTCATAATTCTGACCTGTGTGAACCAGAACATTGTCGAAGTATCTGTCACAGGTTTTGATAACCTCCGAGAGTCTGATTATCTCGGGGCGGGTACCCACAACGGTCATCAGTTTAATTTTGCTCATCTCAGACCTCCAGAAAATATGTATCGGGATGCTCGGCATCGAAGCTCTCGCTGCACCACATAAAAGTCACCATATCAGTGTCGCCTAAATTCTCGATATTGTGGGTGTAGCCTGTGGGAATGTCCACCACTTCCATTTTGTCACCACTGACAAAATATTCTATTATCTCGTCACTGTGGATATTGCGAAAACGTATGACACCCCTGCCTGATACCACACAGAATTTCTCATTCTTTGTGTGGTGCCAGTGGTTACCCTTTGTGATATGAGGCTTTGAGATATTCACCGAAAACTGTCCTCTGTCGGGAGTGCGTATTATCTCGGTGAAAGAACCTCTCATATCCGAGTGGGTTGTGAGAGGATAGGAAAAATCCTCTTTTCTGAGATACGAAAGATAAGTGGCATACAGTTTTCGTGTAAATCCGTCTCCTGTGAGGGGAACCTGAAGTTCTTCTCTCGTGTCTCTGAATTCACCCAGAAGTGTTGCCAGTTTCGAAAGGCTTACCGAATACTGGGGTGCTGTAATTACAAATCCGTCCTCGTCATACCCTGCATCGTTATTTATGCATCTGAGAAGAGAGTTCACCGCATCATCCACATAGAGGAGGGTGATTTCTTTTTCGGGGGCATCAATTCTCAGAGGAATATGATTTGCGGTATTGTAGCAGAATGTCGCCACCACACTGTTGTAATTGGGGCGGCACCATTTGCCGAAAAGTCCGGGGAACCGGAAAATATACACAGGAGCTCCTGTCTCTCGGGAGTATTCCTTAAGAAGCATCTCTGCCTCACGTTTGCTCTCACCATACGGATTCTGAAGTGCCGCCTGAGTTGAGGAGCTGAGTGCCACCGGCACGGCTCTTCCCTCTTTTCTGAAAATATCAAGAATCTTCTCAAGAGAGTCTCTGTTTCCCTCTCTGAACTCCTCCACATTTTCGGGGCGGTTCACACCTGCCAGATGATAGAGGAAGTCGCAACTCTTTGCATATTCATCCAGTTTACTAATGGGGGTGTCGATATCGGCACAGAGTATCTCAACGCCCTTTTCTATACCGCTGAAAACCGACTTCCCCTCAGATATATTCATAAGTTCAGCCACAAGATTTTTTCCGAGGAAACCTGCGGCACCGGTTACAAGAATTCTCATTTCTGTGTCCATTCCTTCAGTTCTTCCTGTATATAATCAAGCATAAGAAGCTTTTCTTTGACTTCCTCTACCGAGAGGAGTTCTGTATTCTCCGAAGTAAACTCGCTTATGCCGCTTCTGCCAATATCGCCCTTGCTCATATAAAGGTCATAATTCAGGTCGCGCTTATCGGCAGGCACACGATAGAAGTTACCCATATCCTCTGCGCAGGCACACTCCTCGGATGTAAGAAGAGTCTCGTACTTTTTCTCGCCGTGACGGATGCCGATGGTCTTCTTCTCATAATCTTTATCTGCAAAAAGTTCTGCCACTGCGGTTGCCAGCACATCAACAGTACAGGCAGGAGCTTTCTGCACAAAGATATCACCGCTTCTGCCGTGCTCAAAGGCAAAGAGCACCAGCTCCACTGCCTCCTCAAGACTCATTATGAATCTGGTCATTTCACCATCGGTTATGGTGAGGGGTTTGCCCTCTTTTATCTGGCTTATAAAGAGGGGGATAACCGAGCCTCTGGAGCACATTACATTGCCGTATCTTGTGCAGCAAATAGTAGTTTTATCGCTGGAAACCGTTCTGGCTCTGGCGACGGTTACCTTCTCCATCATAGCCTTGGAAGTACCCATCGCATTAACGGGATACGCTGCCTTGTCGGTGGAGAGACAGATAACCTTCCGAACTCCCGCCTCAATAGCCGCAGAAAGCACATTGTCCGTACCGATGACATTGGTCTTTACCGCCTCAAGAGGGAAGAATTCACAGGCAGGCACCTGTTTGAGTGCCGCTGCGTGAAACACATAGTCTACTCCGTACATCGCACCTCTGATTGAATTAACATCCCTGACATCGCCGATAAAAAACTTGATTTTATCGTTCTGATATTTATGACGCATCAGGTCCTGCTTCATTTCATCTCTGGAGAAAATGCGGATTTCCTTGATATCTGTGTCAAGAAAACGATTAAGCACCGCATTTCCGAAGGAACCTGTACCACCTGTTATAAGTAAAGTTTTGCCACTGAACATAATCATCTGTCCTTTCCGCAAGGAATTTATTTTTTACTGAATCTGTTTCCCAGTTTTCTTTTTATAAAACCGAATGCCATTTCTTTTTCATCCTTATTGAGGCCGAACCACATAAGGGTGACAAGCAGTACCAGACAAAAAACGGATGCTTTCACAAAGAAGCCCCATATACTGACAGGTATCAGTATTGCCACAGGTGCTGCTACCGCTGTGGCTATGAGGAAGCAGGGCATTATACCCTTGAACATTCCCGCAAAGAGAGGGATAAGTTTTATACCGACTGCTTTTTTGTAATATATATTAAGAATAATTACCGAACCTACAATTGTTGTGATGGCAGTTCCTACGGGAGCTCCCAGCTCGCCGAACCAATTTACCAGCACAATGCTGACTCCGATGTTAGCCACAGCTACAAAAAGGAGAATTACCGAACGGGCCATTCTTTTTCCCACAGCATCCAGCACCGACTCTACAACGCTGTTTGCATGAACAAGGAAGGTGGGCAACATAACAATTACCGCTATAATCCACGAAAGCTCGTAACCCTCGCCCATCCACAGATATATGAAATCCCGTCCGCACACTATAAAACAGAATGTTATGGCACCGGAAATCAGAGTCTGGATTCGTGAGGGTGGGATCATCTCCCTTGTGAAAAGGTCTCCGTCTGTTTTTCCTGATGCAACCAGTTTTGTAAACTTGGGCAGATACATAGGTACCGCCGCCGTGGAGAGAGTGGCGAATATCTGAAAAATCTGCATAGCAACTGAGTATTTTGTTACACTCTCGGCGGTAACCATAATGCCCAGTATTGTTATGTCAACCCTTGTGTTTGCCTGGTTTATTATTGCCTGGAGCATAATGGCAAGGGAAAACCACATGGCAGAAAGGAAAATTTCCTTATCAAAATAATAGAGTCTTGCCCGCACTTTAAGTCCAAAGAAACAATAGAGCATTCCTGCTATGAGATAAATCAGGTTTATAAGCAGATCCGCCCCTACTATAATCAGGGAATCCGCCTTGAATGAAAACAATGTAACAATAACGGTAAGCTTTATGAGAGTTCTGAAAATGCTGTAAAGACTTCTGAACACAAATTTCTCATAAGCGGTGATAATCCCCTGAAATGCCAGTGCCCAGAGGCTCACAGCCATATTCACCGCAATTACCAGAAATAGCTGCTTGGCTTTTTCCAGTTGCTCTGCGCTGAGGCTTGAGGAATAAATTACATCCATAGAAAGGAACATCGCCGATGCCACCGCCATCATAATCACGGTAAGTATTGATGTGATTATCATACTCGTCGCTATGTAATTTTTCTCTCCCCGCTTGTCGCCCTTTCCGAGAAACATTGACACAAAACGCGTCATTACTGTTCCTGTACCAAAGTCAATAAGCACCAGATATCCGCCGAAGGACATCATCATCTGGTAGACACCGTACTCCGCCTCGCCCAGAGACTTAATCATAAACGGCGTCAGATAAATATTGACTGCAATAAGCAGAAGGCTTCCGATATAGGACATTATCAGTCCGATTTTTTTCTGTGATTTAGCCATTTTTTCTCCCGTAAAAATTATTCAAGCGAACATTGCGCAAAAATAACAGTCTGTAATCAATAGGTTATACGGTTCTCAAGGTATTGCCAGAAGAAATAGTACCTGCCGTCCTGATATTCGTTACGATAAATAAAGAGGATTATTCCCAAACCGCACGCCAGCACAAAAAGGATATTTCTCGTTGTCTTGTTCTTGATTCTTGACACGCCATTGGTGAGCACCACAGACACCACGGGGGTAAAGAACAGGCTGATTCTCTCAAGAACAATAGCCTGATAGCGGAGGAAATAAATACACATACCGATAAAGAGCATCGTAATTTCGAACTGCATATTATCCATACTGTTGTGGTCGCTCTCCCACGCATAGTAGCAGAGTAAAAGCGCCAGAGAGTAAATCGCGATGGGAACAATACCGCCCAGGGCATTTCCCACATACATATTTGCATAACCCTTGTCCCAGAGTTCGTTGAAAAACAAAAGTGTTTTTTCAATAAAGAGCGTGGAAACAGCGGTAAGCACAAACGCCGTAACTATAACTTTCTTGTTTATTTTGATATATCGTATGATGAAAGCAAGGAAGAAAACCAGCGCCGTAGAATGGAAACTGACTGCAAGTAAAACCATAAGTCCTGCACCCAAATCCCAGTACCATTTCCGTTTTTTCATCATTTCCAGAGCAATAACACATATACAGACCGCAAATCCCTGACGGAAACCCGTAAGGAAAAATCCCCATGGGCCTGTACAGATATAGAAAATTACCGAAAGAAACACATCATCGGAATTTCTGTATATATACCAGAGCATAACACCTGTGCAGAAAGCCGCTTCGAAATATATGATAAAGTAGGGCCAAGGCACAAACCACGCCAGGATTTCATTGAGGAGTCTGTATCCTATCTCAAAAGAGAAGGTTTCCATATACTGCGCAAACGGCAACTGTATCGCAGTTTTGTAAAAATAAAAATAAGTGTACAAGTCACCTTTACCCGAATAATAAGGGCAACGGCTACCGGAAAAGAATACAATTACCCCAAAGGTAATTGCTAAAAATATCAGTTTTTTCTTTTTTTCGCCTAAGGCATCGGGCACCATAAATCTGGCAACCACTATGCACAAAAGCATAAAAAACCAAACCCACATTTTTATCTTCTCCTAAAAATTAAAAACTTCTGTAAATCTCCAGATACTCCGAGAGACGACGGTCTCTGTCAAATAAAAGTCCTTGTCTTCGGCACTCTTCTGTGTCGAGGGGGGATTTTCTGATTTTTTCTATTGCATCATAAAGTTCTTCCACATTGCCTTTTTCCACCACTATACCGCACTTATCGGTTATGGACTCGGGTGAGCCGCCGGTTCTGAAACTGACAACAGGCACACCGCAGGCAAGGGCTTCAATATTTACTGTTGGGAATGTATCCTGCAAGGTAGGATTAACAAACACATCCGCTGATGAGTAAACCTCTGCCAGTCGCTGTGTGCTATCCGTTGCAGGAACAGGTGTAATATTCGATGGCAGGTTCTCCTTTTCCTCACCTAAGGCAAGGAGAATTATATGCTCGTCATCCCGAAGTTTCTCGGAAAGCTCCAGGAAATACTTTCCGCCCTTGGTCCCGCCAAAGTTCTTTACCATTCCCATAATCAAAAACTTATTATCGAGCCCCAAAGTTTTTCTCAAATCAGAGGGCGTCGGGTGGAAAGCGGCTATATCAATTCCGTTGTGTATGGTTGTCACGGGGTACTTGCCAAGGAAAGACTGTCTTGCAAGGTCGGCAAGCCAGTGCGAAGGAGTTACAATGTGCATTTTCTCAACACTTGTAAAAAGTGCCTTCTTATCCCGATAGTTTTCTTTTGAGCGGTCAAAAAACCAGGAGTCGGGATAACCTCTGCGCTGTGTACAGTGATGACAGCCTGTCTTCCATTTGTCACAACCGATGAGGTCAAAATGAGGACAATGCCCGGTAAACGCCCAGCAGTCGTGGAGTGTCCATACCACAGGGATATGGTGTTTATTTATATAATCAAACAACAACTTTATGTTGATGTAGTGTCCGTGTATATTGTGAAGGTGAATGATGTCGGGGGATACGGAGTCAATGTATCTGAGGAGTTTCTTTGTGGAATGGCGGTTATAAAAACCGTGTCTGCCAAAAAGACGGGTGAGCAGGATGTTACTCTTGTTGTAAAGGAAACTGTCGCTCATAGAGTAAATCCCGGGAGACTTCACTGCTGTATCCAGAGTAGCAACGTAAGCCTCTATATTCTCCTGGGTCATCACATTCACAAGGTCAGCAGCAATTCTGCCTGTGCTGAGTTTTCCGTAAAAAGAATTTATCTGGAGTACTCTCATTCTCACATCTCCTCTCTCATTCTGTCGGGTATCAATATTCTCCCGCGATCTTCTTCATTTCTTCTATAAACGCGGGAAAAACTACTGTGGTACTGTGGTTCTTCTTACCGCATTCAAAGGCTTTTCTGCCGTATTCCGTAATAAGTTCAGGATTATCGCAGAGTCTGCGAAGTGCATCCTCGATATCCTTATAGTCCGTCACAACACAGGCAGCATCTTCTCTGATAAGGTAGTCAATAGGAGCAATGTCCCTATCACCCAATGCAAAGATGCATCTGCCGCTGGCGAAATAGTCCGTAAGCTTGGTGGAAAAAGACATTCCTGCGGCATGTCGGTATTTTTTGTGAAGAGACTCCGCAAAGAGGACTATATCGGATTCCTGCTGAATCCTCTCAACTTCCTCCCTTGTAACCTCTCCCATAAATTTCACACTGTGGTGAAGTTCTCTCAGAAGCGCCTCATCTGCCACTTTCTCAGGTGCGTAAATATGTAATCTGAGTCTCTCGCCGTCGCGATTTATACTGTGGACTGCTTTGGCAATATTTGCAAGTGCATCCTCTCTGCCGAAATAAAGTCTGCCTGTATAAACCATAGTGAGAGGCTCACCGGGTTTAGTGGGACAAAACTCAAGGTTGCTGTAATCAACCGCCTTGGTCAGGATGGAGGTTTTGACAGAAAATATTTCCTCAAACACTTCGTTTGCCTTGGGTGTCATGGTAAATATTCTGTCCGTATGCCTCATAATCTTCTTTATATATCTGCGCCCTATAAACCTCTGCAAAAATGCAACGGGGGATTTCTTCATATTACGATAACTGTAACAGTCATCAAGAACATAAAATACAGCGGGCTTTCCCAGAGTTTTGACTATATAATACTGGATTCTGGGCATATATATAACCGGAACCATAGGCAGGAAAATAACATCAGGATCAGACTCTCTGATGAAATCCAGAAGTTCCTTTGACTTCCACTTTGAGAGAAACCAGATAACCTCTCTGCACAGAGACTTCACGCTGCCGTTATTCTTCTTGCGTTTGCTGTATCTTTTCCGCTCTATCTCAAGTTCCTTCTGCTGTGCTTCGCTCAGCTCGCCAAAGCAGTTTTTTACTTCTGCGGCAGTCTTGGTATTTCTTTTAATAACGCTTCTGATGATATCATTTTCGCTGATTCTCAGAAAACGGTCACACACTGCTGTGCCGGGAAGTCCGCCCCTGACATAAATCTGAGAAACTCTTGACTTATCCCAACAGGAAAAAATTTCCGACAATGTGTTGTTCGCGCCCTGGTCCTGCCACGCATTAATGGCAACTACCAACACCTTTGGCAATTTCTCACTCATCTTGTCCTCCGTAAATGCCTCATCTGTTTCTGATGCGGCTCACAATATCACTTACCGTATCACATACCAGTCTGCGGTTTTCTTCGAATTGCTCCTTGCTCCAAACCGAGACTTCTTCTTCTCTTCTGCGGAGCAGAAGCATCTCATAAGGAAAATCGTCAATAGGTCGGCTTGCATCAACTTCGTTTCGGAAAGTGCGTGAAAGTATGGCACAGGTTGAGCCAAGTCGCTTGTGCTCCGCAATAACATTATCGCTTTTAAGGAGTCCCTCGCCTATCTTGGCAACTCCGCCGAAACCATAGGGTAAATTCTTTTTTCTGAATTTCTCACAAAGCATCTCAACAGTGCCGTCTGTCAGAAGTTCAAACATAAATGTCATATTGTAACTGAGATGTAAATCGTTGAGACCTATGTAAACCTCGTCTATTCCCGAAAGGGAGAGAATATCATCGGCATTCTCCACAGACTGGGCTGTTTCAAAAAGCAATACCGTAGGAACACGTCCGTCCACTATGGACAGGAATGCAGCGACTTCCTCTTTTGTCTTGAAAAAGGGAAGCATAATCAGATCTGCCCCCTGTGCAATTATACTGTCGATTTCTGATTTAAGGCCCGGATGTACGGGGTTGCATCTGACAAGCAGCTGCGCATCTTTCACAACTGCCCTCAGTTTTGCAACATCAGAAATATCAGAGTGAGAAACCACTGTATCCAGATGTCCCTGGCGTTCCTCTTTACCCAGAAGTTCCAGGTCAAGAAAAATACGGTCAACCCCCGCTTTTTCTGCAACCTTTGCCGCCTCGGGATTTGATGTAAGATACATATATTTTATTTTCTGCGAAAGCACACAGTCCCCGTTGTTTTTGCCGTAAATGTTTACACCCGAAGGCTCTTCGGTTTTCCTGATAACATTCTGCATACATTTCACGCCCTGTCATTTATTTTTTCTGCATCAGTTTCCCCATCAAACTAAAATTAGATACAGTTACCGGTTATAAAAATCCAATTTTATAATACCACAAAACACACTCTGTGTAAACAAAAAAAGTCGCATCTTTCGCGGTTTTTTCTGTGATAAGTAAAAAAACAACAGCATATATTTGAACAACACCTTTTAGGGAGGCAAATATATGAAATCCTGCTTGAAACAAAGGGCAGTACAACTGGGTGAATACATATCAGAAGAAGGCGCAACCGTGAGACTTGCCGCAAAAAAATTCGGAATCAGCAAAAGCACTGTACACAAGGATGTCAGCCAAAGACTGAAAAGTCTCAACCCTGCGCTTTACAGAGACGTAAAAGTAGTCCTCCAGAAAAACAAGGAGGAGCGCCACCTGCGCGGAGGCCTTGCCACAAGGGAAAAATACCTAAGGCTCAGGGTAAATAAAAACAACTCCGATGCATAAACAAGCTACTGTCTCCGGGCCGCCAGTCAGCCGTTTTTTCAATTAAACCCGTAATTACTCTGTTCTTTGTCCGATATGAAAGAACAGAGTTTTTTTAGTTTTAAAAATAAACTTTACTTTATCGGATAATTGTAGTATAATTCTATGATAGAATGCGGATATATAAAATCTTTTTGCATTTCAGGAGATATTAATTATGAAAAATATTCCTTTTTCACCACCTGATATAACTCAGAAAGAAATCGACGCCGTTGTTTCGGTGCTTGAATCAGGCTGGATTACTACCGGACCCAAAACCAAGCTCTTCGAGAGCCAGATTGCAGAATTCTGCAACACCGAGAAATCCGTCTGTCTTTCCTCACAGACTGCCTGTGCGGAAATGACCCTGCGTATTCTTGGCATCGGTGAAGGCGACGAGGTAATCGTACCTGCCTACACCTACACCGCAACTGCATCCATTGTACGCCACATCGGAGCAAAGCCTGTCATTATTGACTGCGGCAAGGACAGTTTCGAAATGGACTATGACAAGATGGAAGCTGCTATCAACGAGCGCACAAAGGCTATCATTCCTGTTGATCTGGCAGGAATTATGTGTGACTACGACAGAATTTATGCAGCTGTGGAAAACAAGAAGCATCTTTTCTCTCCCAAAAACGACATCCAGAGCGTCTTCGGCAGAGTTATTGTTATCTGCGACGCGGCTCATGCACTGGGCGCTGAGCGTGGCGGCAAGATGTGCGGCGAAGTAGCAGACTTTTCCAACTTCAGCTTCCATGCCGTTAAAAACCTGACCACAGGTGAGGGCGGCGCTGTCACATGGAAAAACCATAAAAACATTGATAACGAGCAGATTTACCGTCAGTATATGCTCTACTCTCTCCACGGACAGACCAAGGACACATACGCAAAGAACCTGGGCACATCCTGGGAGTATGATGTAGTCGACACTCAGTACAAGTGTAATATGCCCGATATTCTCGCGGCTCTGGGTCTTGCCCAGCTTTCGAGATATGAGGAAACTCTCAACCGTCGCCACGAGCTTATCAAGCGCTACAATGAGGCTTTTGCTGACCTTCCTGTTTCTGTTCTTGACCATGCATCGGATAACCACCGCAGCAGCGGCCACCTCTACTTTGTACGTTTCGACGGCAAAGACGAAAACTACCGCAACGCCTTCTTCAAGAGAATGGCACAGAACGGTGTTATCTGTAACGTTCATTTCAAGCCCTTGCCTATGCTCACCGCATACAAGCAGTTAGGCTATGATATAAACGACTACCCCAATGCTTACAATATGTATAAGAATGAGCTGACACTTCCCCTCAATACCACTCTTTCTGACGATGATGTACGCTACATTCTGGATACCTTCCGCAGGTGCATCGCACAGCCCTACTGATAGCGGCTGATAAAATCAATTTTTTCCGCCGCAACACTTCATTGTATTGCGGCGGTTTTTCTGTTATTTCCCCATTTGTTAACAAACCTTGACCAAATCACCTAAAGTTCACACATTTTTTAGATAATAATCCCGCTTGTTTTTAATTTATTCACTAAATTTTTCTGCAAGTGATTATAATTAGATGAAGAACTAATTTTGTTTTCACAAAAGGGAGGTCTTTTTATGGCAAACTATAAAGTTCTTATAGTAGATGATGATGAAAACATCTGCAACCTTTTAAGGTTATATCTGGAAAAAGAAGGCTTTGATACCGTACTTGCCCATGACGGCGGACAGGCGGTTAAACTCTTTGAGAAAGAACAACCTAACCTGGTTCTCCTTGACATTATGCTCCCCGTGCTGGACGGTTGGCAGGTGTGTCGCGAAATCCGAAAGGAAAGCGCTTGCCCCCTTATTATGCTCACCGCCAAGGGCGAAACCTTTGACAAGGTGTTGGGACTTGAACTGGGAGCTGACGACTACATAGTTAAACCCTTCGAAACAAAAGAGGTTATAGCCAGAATCCGTGCCGTTCTGAGAAGAAGTTCTCACGGCGAGGAAAATGAAGTCAAGGAAGTCCATCTTGATAATCTTGATATAAACCTCAAAAACTATGAACTGAAGGTCAAAGGCGAGATTATCAGCACCCCGCCCAAGGAGCTGGAACTTCTCTATCATCTTGCCAGCAACCCCAACCAGATGTTCTCCAGAGATCAGCTTCTCGACCAGGTATGGGGATTTGACTACTGCGGTGAAAGCCGTACCATAGACGTTCACATCAAACGCATCCGCGAAAAAATCGACGGTGCCTCTGAAAAATGGGAGCTGCGTACAGTATGGGCACGCGGCTACAAATTCGTGATCAATGATTAGAGTAATTAAACGCAATTTAATGACGAATTCCGTGTTCAAACGGTTTCTCTTCAGCAGTCTTGCGATATGTATAGTTTGTTTGATTATTGCCCACGGTGTGCTTACTCTTCCTGTATCCAGTTTTGTGGAAGAAAACCGACAGAATTCCCTCAAGGAATACTCCGCAGAACTTTCCCGCTATATCGGCGAGGCAACCGGTAATAACATCAACACTCTCCTGGGAGGAAATTCAGCACTTTTTGAGAGTTCTCTCAAAACCCTGGGTAATTCCATGCACGCTTTCATTCTGGTTACTGACACCGATGGCAGGTTCATATACTCAAACAACCCCTCTATATTGACAGAGCGAAACCGACTCTCCGAACAGCTTCTGGAAGAATTCGCAAAGGGTGAATTCTTTGAGCACGGAACCCTTGACAACAACTACAAAAACAAATACTATATCTCCGCCACTCCCATCACAGCATATTCCAAAGGCGAGATAATAACAGGCTACTGCGTAGTTTCTCAGTCAACTCTGTGGACGGGTGACTACATTCCCTCTGCATTCTTTGCATTTTTGCTTGTGATACTGATTGTTATCGCGGTACTGTTTATTCTCTCTTCCGTATTTGTATACAACACCTCTCTGCCTCTCAAGCAGATGTCCCATGCAGCAAAGCGCTTTGCGGTAGGTGACTTTGAAAGCAGAGTTTCCGTACACAGACGGGATGAAATCGGACAGCTTGCAGATGCTTTCAACGAAATGGCGGACTCTCTTGCTGCATCCGAAGGCATGAGAAGAAACTTCGTTGCAAATGTATCCCACGAGCTCAAGACTCCCATGACAACTATTGCGGGTTACATCGACGGTATTCTGGACGGAACAATTCCCAAGGAGGAGGAGTCATACTACCTCTCCATTGTTTCCAACGAAATCAAGCGCCTCTCCCGACTTGTAACCTCTATGATTTCACTCTCGAAAATCGACAGCGGCGAAATCAAGGTTAATAAGACGCTCTTTGAAATCCAGAGTGTTGTTTTTAACGTGTTGGTCCAGTTTGAGTCTGACATAGAGAAAAAGCATATTGCCGTCACAGGACTCGAGAGTGAAGAGGATGTCTTTACCTACGGTGACAGCGACCTTATATATCAGGTTGTTTATAATCTGGTGGAAAATGCAGTGAAATTCACACCGGAAAACGGATATATCAAGCTGAATATCAACAATCATGATGACAAAACCTATATATCCATAGAAAACAGCGGCGCAGGCATCCTGCCTGAAGACCTGCAACTTGTATTTGACAAATTCTACAAAGCAGACAAGTCCCGTAGCATTGATAAAAAAAGTATGGGACTCGGGCTATATATAGCACGTACCATTGTGCTTCTGCACGAGGGTAATATTACCGCAGAAAGCGAACCCGGCAAGTACTGCCGCTTCAGTTTCTGGCTGGATAATTCTGATATCTCATCCAAAAATCCCGGCAAGAAACTGAATGTCTAAAGGAGGAATACCAAATGAACAATGAATACGAAAATCAGGAAAATAACACAACCGACGTAACAGGAAACCTCGAAGAAGTATCAAGGGAAGATACCGAATTTGCTCCCTTGTTCCCTCAGTCCGAAGACACCGCAGAAATATCCGCAATCAAAGCAGATACAACCGCTCCTGAGGAACCCGCGGTTTTTCTTGAAAGCGACTCGGAAATAATCGACGATGAACTTTCTGAAGACTTCTTTGCTACACCTGAGGCTACTGTCACCGTAAATGTCACCGAAAACCAGCACGAAGCTGCTCCCGCAGAGGCTTATGAGCCCCAGAGATATGACGTATTTAAGGACGACCGCAGCGGTACCTATGTATACTTTGAACAGCCAATGCCCGATACCACAAAGAAAAAAGGCAAGAAAAAGAGAGGCGTGGGTGCAACCCTGTTCCTGACTTGCATCTTCACACTCCTCACCCTGTTTTCCATAGGTTTCTTTGTACTCTGCGGATACATCCTCTCTATCTCGGGCAATTACTTACTGCAGACTATGCCCCCTGCGGATGACACTCCTCAAGCCACAACCGCTCCCGAAAGTGACTACACCTTCCCCGACAGCGGTACCGTAGAAGGTGGAGTTATCCCGAATGATAATAGCGATAACCCATATTCCGACAACACAAAAATCCAGCTTGTGGAACTTCCTAAAGATAAGGATAACGAGGATAAATACACCACACAGTATGCCTTCAATGTTATCTCTGACTCCACCGTAGGCATTGTGGGTTACGAGGGTACAATTACCGAAAGCAGCCAGCCCGCCTCCCAGGGTACCGGAATTATCCTGAGCAGTGACGGATATGTTGTGACAAACAGCCACGTAATCGGCGACAGCAGAAACCTCTACAACTTCCGTGTTGTTCTGGGTGACGGCACCGCTTACGAAGCCAAAGTTATCGGTTACGACTCCCGAACCGACCTTGCTGTACTGAAAATTTCCGCATCAAACCTTACTCCTGCCACATTCGGCGACTCCAACCTTGTAGAAATAGGTCAGGATGTTATTGCTGTCGGCAACCCCGGCGGACTTGACTTCCAGAACTCCCTCACAAAGGGTATCATATCCGCAAAGGACAGAGAGCTCTCACTCTCCTCCTCCGTATCCTATTTCCAGACCGATGCCGCCATCAACCCCGGCAACAGCGGCGGCCCCCTGTGCAATATGTACGGACAGGTTATCGGTATCAACACCGCCAAAATCAGCGCTGATGCCTATGAGGGAATGGGATTCTCGATTCCCTCCCAAACCGTGAAAGATATAGTCGATGACCTCATCGCCAACGGATATGTAAGCGACCGCGTAAGAATCGGTATCTCAGGTCAGGCTGTAACCTCTGCTATGATGCAATACTACGGACTTCCTTCAGGAATTCTTGTAGGAAGCATCAGCGAAGACGGTCCCTGTAACGGCACCGACCTCCAGATAGACGACGTCATCACTGCTATCGACGGCAAGGCTGTTGCGAGTTTCTCCGATGTATATTCCATACTCGAAAATTACAGCGTGGGAGATAAAATAACCCTTTCTGTATATCGTTCAAGCAGCAATACAGACTTCAAAGTCACAATAACCCTTATGGCTGACAAGGGTGAAACCCAGCAATAATAAACAAAGCAAAAACGCCACATTCCGGATATAGTCGGATGTGGCGTTTTTTATATACAAACACTAAGTTTTGTATTCTGTTATTTATTGAGAACTTTTTTGCCGATAATCCCCACTGCATCAGAAAGAACCAATAATTTTCCTCTTTCTTTGATACGGGATACCTCTGCTTCGCTGAGAGACCGGTAGTTGCCGAATTCTGTCAGTACTCCTTTGAGTGATGGTGATATATAAGGATAGTCCATCAGGAGATAATATCTTTTTTCCGCAAACCAGAGGGAATTCGGGTATATGCACCCTCCCCGCAGATATGCCGCCTCTGCTGCCGAAAGCAGGTTATCCGCATTAAAAAACACCACCGCGGGATATTCTTTCAGGCGCTTTACCTTGTATACTCTCCTGCTTTTTTCTTTGTCGAGAAGTGTTACAAGGAGCATACATCCGTCAGTAAAAGGCAACGCCTCTACCAGCACAGTCCTCCCCGACAGATGCATACCTGTCTTCAGGGACGCAAGCTTCAGCAGGCGCATCATTACTGTTTTGGAGCGCTCATCCTGAAAACTCATTCTCTCAAAACTGAAGCTGAAATCCTGCATATCCTGTGAACACAGCGAAATTATTATTTTTGCTTTATCCAGCCGTTCAATGTGCATAATCACGTCCCCCTTTTTAATCAGCGTAACAGTAGTTGCCTACCCTTACATACTATTCCGCAGGAGGCTTTTTTGCAAGTAATTATTTATGGAAACCAAGGTTTAGCAATTCAAGTCAGGAAACGATATGAGGCTTATTCAGGCGGTCCACTCCATCGGCGCCGATGCGGCACAGGTGGCTGTGAATGCGGGTCTTAAAGAGTACCGCGGTGCGGTGTTATCAAAGAAGGGTGTGAGCATTGCTCGCAATGCAAGAAACAAGGTTTCTCCCGGAGTGAAAAAAATCCTGAAGCGGATGTCTGATATCGGCAATATGCGGATAGTAGTGGAAAACTTCGCAGAGGGTGACAACGCAAGAGGTTTCTATGAAAACGGAGTAGTGCACCTGAATGCAAAGAAGCTGACAAGTGATTACTGCGCTGTTGTTGCCATACATGAGGCAGTGCACCACGTTAAGGCACAGAATGAGGCTGGATACAAGGTTCTCGAGAAGTATGTGCGTGAATATCTGAAGCTTGAGGGCAAGGATGTGGATGCACTTGTTTCGGAAATAACCGCTAACCGCAAAGCCCATGGCGAAGAACTCACTCCTGAAGGAGCAATGGAAGAACTTGTAGCGGACACACTCTCGGGCATTGCATCTGACAAAAATGCAATGGAAGCTTTCCTCGGTCTTTCTGAAAAAGAAAAAAGCACCCTGAGAAGAGTGCTTGAAAGTCTGGCGGAGAGAATAAAGACATTTGCAGATACCCTCACCGGAGCCGAGAGCAGAATCCTTGTGGAGAACTCCGACCATCTCCTCAACCTTGCAAAAGAGCTGAACAAGGCTCTGAAGACTGCAGGAAAGAATGCGAAGACTAAAGGAGTACAAAACACAAAAAATAAGTATTACTATAATTCCTCAAAGGATATTGACTCCGATTCAGATTTGTCGGATAATGAACACATAAACAATGGAGGTGCTGTAAATGGCAGTCAAAACACCGAGTTACTGGAAAAAGGAACAGTATCAGCCCTTAGTGGAAGGTACGACCCTGTATGGAAACAAAGTGAAAGTGCCCGAAAGATTTTGGGATACTTGGGAGTGCTTCGAGAAGGGAAAACGAAGAATGAAAGAAGCACTGGAACGTCTGACAGTAGATGGCTTGAAAAAAATTCCTACAAGCAACAGATTGATAATGGATTTAAGAATGGTGTTTTACGAGATTTACGAGGAGTAACTTTAAGTGGTAAAGATACACTTGGAAGAGTTCTCAATAAGTCAACACTTGATAAGCTGAAAGACACTATTTTAAAAGATAAAAATGGCAATATTATTCCGTTGTATCATTGGACTCCAAATGTATTTAATAAGTTTAAGTATGGAGATATAGGGTTTCATTCGGGAACTGCGGAATCAGCACACGATAGATACGTGTGGAAAAAGAAAGAGAATGCCGAAAACGGGATAGATACACCTATCGGAATTTATAAGGAGGTGTATTACAATATATCTAATCCTATTTTTATGGTGGATTTGGGTCAATGGACCGCTTATAATGTTGCCATGTATCTTGAAATTAACGGATATATATCAGAAACGCAGTATGACAGTTTGTCTATAACTGAAGGTTTCGACAAGTTAAGCTACGATAACCCTGCAATTACAGCTGTCAGACAAATTCTTTCAAACATTGGATACGATGGTATCCTTTACTACAATCAGAGCGAGGATGTAGGAAGTGTAAGTGCCATTGCTCTGTATCCCGAACAGATTATAATGGTAACGGACAACGGCATACCTGTTAAAAATGATGTAGAGGATACAGTTCTTGCAGATTCAGAGAAAAAGCGCTACTCCTTCGGTGATGAAGAGGTAGATCTCTGGGGACTTATTGAACCTGAAGAGGCGGAGCTCTCGGAGGCATCAGAGAGGATGCAGGGATTCATAGAGACTGCTTCGGTGATTCTTGATAAGACCCGCTCGGTTGAACTCAAAGAGGGCGACGTCCGCCAGATAGTGGGCAGTGTGCTCAGGAAGTACACAAATCGTTTTAATACAGAGTATGCTACGAGAATTGAGCTTATCCTGGATGTTGCACAGAAGAATCCAAATTATCCTGCAGAGTTTTCTCCATAAAAATCTTTCCAATATCATCAATTCTCCTTGAAATAATCCCCCGGTCGTGTTAAACTGAAAATATAAAAATTAATTTCCCCAAGGAGGAATAAAATATGCCAAAGTGGCTTAATGATGCTGTTTTTTATGAAATCTATCCCCAGAGTTACTATGATACCAACGGCGACGGTATCGGTGACCTTCAGGGTATTATCGAGAAGCTTCCCTATGTTAAGTCTCTGGGATGTAATGCTCTGTGGCTCAACCCCGTCTATGACTCTCCCTTTATGGATGCAGGCTACGACGTGCGCAACCACAAGCAGATTGCCCCTCGCTACGGCACCAACGAGGATATGAAGAGACTCCTTGATACTGCTCACGAAATGGGCATCAAGGTGCTTCTTGACCTTGTTCCCGGCCACACCTCCGACACCAACCCCTGGTTCCTTGAGGCAAAGAAAGCTGAGAAGAATGAGTTCTCTAACCGCTATATCTTCACCGACAATGTATGGGAGGCTCCTTCCGAGTATCGTCTGATGTGCGGTATCTGCCCCAGAGACGGAAACTATCTCATCAACTACTTCTCATCCCAGCCTGCTCTCAACTACGGCTTCCACGAAGTAACACACCCCAAGTGGCAGCTTCCCACCGACCACCCCGATTGTATTGCTACCGCAGAGGCTCTCAAGGATATTATGCGCTTCTGGCTGGATATGGGCGCTGACGGCTTCCGCGTAGATATGGCAGACTCCCTGTGCAAGAACGATGACGAGAAAATCTCCACCGCAAAAATCTGGCAGGGTGTGAGAAAGATGCTGGACGAGGAATACCCCGAGGCTGCTATTGTTGCCGAGTGGTGCCATCCCGAGAGAGCCATCAAGAATGCAGGTTTCCATATGGACTTCTACCTTGACCACTATGGCAACGGCTACTCCAAGCTCTTCCGCTATCTTGACAAAGACGGCAACAACAAGGCATTCTTCCACAAGAACGGCAATGGCGATATCACCGAATTCCTTGACGAGTATCTCCCCAACTATGAACTTACCAAGGACCTGGGATACATCTCCTTTATGACCAACAATCACGATATGCCCAGAGCCACCTACTATATGGACAAGGAGACCATCAAGCTTACTCACGGTATGATTTTCACAATGCCCGGCGTTCCCTTCCTCTACTATGGTGACGAACTGGGAATGCGCTATCAGAGTGAACTCGTAAGCGTCGAGGGCGGATATTCCCGTACAGGCTCCCGTTCTCCCATGCAGTGGGACAGCTCCAAGAACCTCGGCTTCTCCACCGCTGATGCTGACAAACTCTATATGCCCGTTGACTCCCACGAAGATGCTCCCACAGTAGAAAACCAGAAGGACGACCCCGACAGCATCTTTAAGGTTGTCACCGATATTATCCGTCTCCGTCACGAAATTCCCGAGCTGGGCAACGGCTCAGGCTTCGAAGTTGTGTATGCAGAGAAGGGCAAGTATCCCTTCGTATACCGCCGCGGCGGATATGTAATCTTCGTCAACCCCAGCAGCGAAAAGGTTTCCATTCCCTTCGCAGAGGGTGTTGAGGAGAAGGTTTATATCATCGGTGAGGTAAGCTTCAGATGCAAGAAGGCTACTATGTCACCTTCTTCCTTTGCAATTATCAAAACAAAGTAATCAAAAAAAGTTACCGCCGACCGTAAAGGTCGGCGGGTTTTTATCCCTCATTCCTCAGGAGTCTGAATGCAACGGCAGTAATATCATCATCGTGGCCGTCGTTTCGTCTTTTCATTGCTTCGTTCACAATGGCCGAAGCAAAATCTGCGGCGGGGGCCTCCTTCCAGCTTTTCATAGCACTCTCAATCCAGTCATCCTCCGAAAAGAACGCACCATCCGAAAGCATCAGTACAGTATCCCCCTCGTGAAGTGTTACGGCATCCTTTGCAAATTTCACCTCATTAAGTATGCCAACCGGAAGAGACGCTCCTTCGCGACGGTGAATTCTCCCGCCGCGGCTCACAAAGGTAAGAGGCGCTCCTGCCTTGAAAAGGTTGAGCTTTCCTGTATACAGATTTATTTCCGCTACATCCAGGGTTGCTGTGGATTCCTCTTCGCTTTTTATCATCAATGATGAATTCACCACCGACAGGGCGCTGTCATAGGAAAGCCCTGCTTTCAGAAGTTTCTTCAGTATATTTACTGCCATATTTGCGTCAACCGCAGCAGCTCCCCCAGTACCCATTCCATCGCTGAGAATTGCCACCATCTCCCCCGTGCCGCTGAGGAAATAGTCATAACTGTCACCGCAGAGGGAAGCATTTCCTGCTATATGCTGCGACGAACCTATCTCAACATCATAGAAGCAACGCTCCGACATACAGAGCCTCAGCCTGTCCCTCTCGTAGCTTTCTTCAGGCAACTCAAACCTTCTGCCTGCGGCTTCGCTTACAAGCCGATGTACTTCCCTGTTATCGCACTCACTCCTTGTGCGCACAAGTACAAGTTCCACCACCATCCGGTTATTTACATCCAGCCTGCAGATGCAATTTATTACCGAGTAGGAATTCTCCCGCAGAAGCTCGGTTATCCTCTCAGCACAGTCAGCGTCAAACCCATCTGCATTCTGAAAATCCTCTGAAAGTTCTGAGAGTATCTCCCCCAGCCCCGAAAACTGCCCTGCTACCACAGAGCGCACCTGAGTTATCCTCCGCCTTGCTGACAATGCAGAGAGATACTCCCGATAGCTGTCATTTACACTTTTTGCAAGTTCCCTTTGTTTGCAGCATTTTTTCGAGAACATCAGGTCGATGGTGGTATCCATGACGTATCCATCCTCTCTGAGAGTGTCCGTAAGCTTTCGGAAATCGTCTTTTGTAACCTCTCTCTGCCTGTCCCAGCAGTAGACCTTCAGACCACAATTCTTACAGGTTTTCTCTGCGGCGCTTTCATAAACTGCAAAATCCGACCCTGTGTTCAAACCGTTGCCTAGTTTGGCAGACACCTCGGTGACACATTCCGCTACGGAAGTTATGGCTCTTGATGCGTGTTCGAGTCTTGCCACCACTCCGTGACGCAAATACCGGCATTCCTCTCCGTTCTCCTCATTTCTGACAAAAACTGCTCTTATGCTGTTTCCTATGCGGGCGGGTATCAGCATAAACACACCTGTTGAAAGGAGTGCTTCGATAAACATTGACAATGCCAGACCTCTGTCTTCGCCGGCAAAGGCCAGAGAAACAAAACTCAGCATAAAGCCAATGCCTACGGAAAGTTTACCTGAATTTTTCAGAAATCCCGCTACCAGTCCTCCGAAGGCAAAACACCCCGATATAAATGCCAACTTAGTGGAGCCCAGCGAAAACATTACCCCCAAAGCAGTGGCACTTATGGTAGAGAGTGTGACACCCGAATACCGGGCAAACATAAGTATCAGGGTTATGGCAAGGAATCTGCCCAGAGACACCGTGAATATCTCCACCGAACCCAGAGACACCAGAAGTATACATCCCGAAACTCCCAGGCAGGCCAGTTCCTGTTTTGAAAACGTATTCAGGGCGCGTACCGATGCGCACAGGCTCACCGTCCTTGAGAGGAAGTACGCGCTGACTGCAGAAACTGTCGCCTCAATAATACATAGAGAAAACTGCGACATAGTGCTTGTACTCACAAAGAGCATAACGACTCCCGTGGAAAACATCGTCAGAAACGACAACACAGGGGCAAAGAATCTGCTTTTTGATATTTTTTTAATATCAGACAGAAACCACTTGAGTCCCCATATTGCAAGTAGCACTGCTATGTATCTGAATCCGTCACGCTGGGAACGGAATATATATCCGAAGGCAGAACCCGCAACCGCCGCAGGTGTGTATTTATGAGGTATCGATGCGACAAGCGCCGCAGGAAATGGTGAAATATCCCCCACTATTCCCGTTCCCGACACCAAAAGTCCCAAAAGTAAATACACACATTGCAGTATGATTTCCTTTACAATGCCGGGATATTTTACCTTTTGAGGTTGCTGACGCCTCAATGCCGTTGCTTCCATAATTATTCCGTCCTGTCCTTTTGAATACTGCCTCTTATCAGGAGACAAGTATATTATATCAACCCACAGGCGGAGCTTTTGTCGCGGTTTGAATGGAATTTACACAAAGCTTTTGTAGCATTTTAACCCACAAAAATAAAAGGACAGACAAGCTGTCTGCCCTTGTTTGATTTATTCTTTTATCAGCGAATAGAAGAAGATTTAAGGTTATTCGCCCACTGCAATTACCGCAGTTGACTGCACAGGAAGTGTAAGCTCTGTGCCTGAAAGAGAAACCTTCTCCTCAGTGTCGCTGGCTACAAGGTCACCGCGGATAACGGGGGACTTGATAATATCCTCACCGATGGTGACTGTGGCTGTACCGTCACAACCAAGGTTGTGAACGATAAGAAGCTCTTTGCCCTGATACTCTACCTTGTATGCACAAATCGCCTTATTCTCAAAGGGATAGTTCTCTACAATTCTGCCTCTTGCAATTTCGGGGTTCTGATTCTTAATCTTGATTACTCTGCGATAGAAGCTGAGAAGTGAGTTTTCATCCTCAAGCTGCTGCTCAACTCCGCCCAGCTCACAGTCGGAGAATGCATCTGCAACACACCAGATGTCAGGCTCCTTGGTACTGTCCCAAATCATAGGACCTCTGAAATATGCATCGTTGCCGGAATATCCCTCGGGGGTTTCCATACCGATTTCCTCTCCGTAGTAGGTAAAGCTGTTTCCGGGTGACAGCAGATACACAGCTGCCGCCATCTTCTGATAGGGCAGACCGCCGTAAAGTGCGCCGCCGCTTCTCACCTGGTCGTGGTTCGATAGGAACATAGCATTTATAACATTTTCGTTTGCTTCGCGGGTTTTATCATCATACTTCTTGAGTTTTGATGCAAGGGATGCTCCCTTTGCGGTATTAACCGAAAGAATGTAGTGGCCCTGCCCTGTCGCAAAAGAGAAGGCAAACTGGCTGTCTATGCCTGACTCGTATGTATCACAGATGAAAGCATCGTCCTGCCAGTTTTCACCAACCATATATACGTCGGGATTATACTTCTGCGATGTTGTGTAGAACCAGTTGAGGAATTCGTTTCCGTCGGTGCTGGCGTCTGTCATATACTTGACTGCATCAAGTCTGAAGCCGGCAACGCCTCTCTCAAGCCAGAATTTTGATACTTCCTCAAAATACTCTCGGGTACCCTCATACTGAAGGTTCCACTCGGGCATCTCACCGCTGAACTGACCCTCAAACCAAACGCCGTCAGCCGCCATAATCTTGTGCCAGCCCTGTACTCCGGGGCTTCCATTGGTGAAATTATAGTATCTGGCATAACCGTCGAGATTACCATCGATAACCTCCTCAACCGCCTTATTCCAGAATTCGTGGTCTGTTCCGCAATGGTTGAGAACAAGGTCAAGAATAACTGCGATTCCGCGTTTATCGCACTCTGCGATAAGTCGGTCAAAATCCTCGAGTGTACCGAATTCGGGGTCGATATCCATATAGTCGTCAACGTCGTACTTATGATATGAAGTGGAAGGCATAATGGGAGAAAGCCAGATTCCGTCAACTCCGAGGTCTGTATCTGTCTCGGGGTTTCCGTCATTGAGATAGTCAAGCTTCTCGATAATTCCGTTGATATCACCGGTCTCGTCGCCGTCAGAATCATTAAAAGCACATACCCAGATGTGATAGAAGTTTCTGTACTTATCCTGAGATGCCAGAACAGGCAGATTCTCGGTGGGGTCGATGTACTCGCCGTTAGCTCCGCCCTCAGCATTGTTATCGTTACACGCTGTTACTGCCAAAGAAAGTACAAAAACACAAATCAGAAGTAAGGATGTAATTCTTTTCATTTTCATCACCGTATTCCAAATATATTTATATATATAAAAGGTATTACCTTAATTTTCATATTTACAGTTTACCGCAAAGAACTGAACTCATAAAAGCATACTTATTATAATCTGCCGACCTCAGATACAGCATAGGTCGGCACCCTGCAAAAAGGGCGGCTACCTCTCGGCAGTCGCCCTGTAAAGTTTTGCAAATAGTGAATATTATCCCTTAACGCCGCCGGCGGTAACGCCCTCAACGTAATACTTCTGCATGTAGAGGAACAGAGCAGTAATGGGGATAGCAACTACAACTGAACCGGAGAGGAAGAAACGATAGTTATCGTTAATCTTCTGCTGGTCAGTCCAGGAATACAGACCTCTAGCAACTGTGTAGTTTGCCTCGTTATCTCTCATAATAATGTTTACGAGAATGAAGTCACACCAGGGACCGATGAAAGAAGTAAGAACTGTATAAACAACGATAGGCTTGGACATGGGAAGAATAATCTTCCAGAAAATCTGGTTTCTGTTAGCACCGTCAATGGTTGCCGCTTCGTCCAGAGCTCTGGGAATCGTATCGAAGAAGCCCTTGGCAACAAGGTAACCAAGACCTGCACCACCGCTGTAACAAAGGATAAGACCAACCAGTGACTGCTCAAGCTGCATAATACCAAGAATGTGGTACAGAGCAATAGTAGTCATAAAGCCGGGGAACATACCCATAATCATACCTACATTGATGAAAGGCTTACGAGCCTTAAATCTCAGACGGCTGAATGCATAAGCTACCATCAGAACAGAAAGAGTTGAGATGATACAGCTGCAGGTTGCAACAAAGAGAGTATTGAGGAACCATCTGGGGAAGTCTGTCTTTGTGAAAAGCAGAACGTAGTTGTCAATACCGTACTCGTTGAATGCAGGGAAAAGACGGGGAACAAGAACAGAAGGAGCAATGCTGGGGTCAGCTGCGTTGATTCGGAATGAATGCAGTACCAGCCATACCAGGGGGAATATCCAGATAAGTCCCATTACTGCAAGAGTAATGTAGATAAAGGTATTCGCAAAGAATCTTCTGAGTTTATAGCTTTTTATCATGAGAATTCCTCCTCATTCTTTGCACTCTTTGTCATGTTGAAGGTAACAAGTGACAGAGTAGCGCAAATGATAAATACAAGAATACCGATAGCGGCACCCAGACCGTACTTGTTCTGGTCGATACTCAGCTTATACAGCAGAGTAATCATCAGGTCGGTCTTACCTGCGCCGTATTTATATTCGTTGACCTTGGGATTACCCTGTGACAGCAGGAAGATAACGTTGAAGTTATTAACGTTACCGATGAATGTGGTAATCAGGTAAGGAGTTGTAACGAAGAGCATGTAGGGAAGTGTAATCTTAACGAAGCTCTTAACAGGGCCTGCGCCGTCGATTCTTGCACTCTCATACAGGTCTTCGGGAATGTTCATAAGAATACCGGAGGTCATAAGAATTGTGTAGGGAATACCTACCCAGCAGTTAACAACGATAACTGTAATTCTTGCCAGCAGACCGTCGTTAGCAGATGACCAGAGGTTGATGGGTTCAGCGGCTCCCAGCCAGGATGCGATAATGTTGAATGCACTTTCGCTGTCGGGCTTGAGCATCTGAGACATAAGCAGAAGAGTAACGAACTGAGGAACAGCAATTGTCATTACAAAGAGTGTTCTCCAGAGTTTCTTGAGCTTGATGCCTTTTTTGTTAATCATAAGAGCAACAACCATACCAAGAATGTAGTTGGAGAATGTTGCAAAAACTGCCCATACAAGTGTCCAACCTGCAACTCTGAGGAAGGTCTCACCCATGGAAGCACCACCGTCGGCACTCATGGAGAAGATGTTCTCGAAGTTACGCAGACCTACCCACTTGAAGGACTCAATGGTACCTGCACCCATACCGAAGTTTGTGAATGCCATTGCTATCATAAAGATAAGGGGCAGAAGAACAAACACGGAGATAAGGATGATGGGTAATGAAAGAAGTGTTGTATGGAAACGGGAGTTAAGAAGCTCCATAGACTCCTCTCTGAAGTTCATGGGCTTGCCGCCGTTTCTCTTGATACGCTCGCAATTGAGAGCAGATTTAATGCTTACAAAATAAATTGCAATAAATGCAATTGTTGCCATAATGGCAAGGATACCGAAAAGCAGGTTCTGAGTACTGTTGGTAACCAGAACATCATTGTATCTGTTTCCGGGACCGGCAATCTTGACCTGTTCGTAAACAGCCTCAAGGCCGATAAGATTCACGATGGCATTACCACCGAAGAATACCATGAATGCAATATAGAGGGCTTCAAGAACGAAGAAGGCTATACCCTTGAGAACCTGTCCCTTTGCAATATTGCCTGCACCCATGAATATGTAGGAAAGTTTTGTAAAAAAGTCTCCGCGGATGAATCCCATAAAATACTCCGCGATAAAACGTCCGATACCGACGAAGAAATTCTTAATCGATCTACCGATAAAGCAGAAGAAATCCTTGATTCTCTTGGGTAAAAGTCTGAAGAACTCAGCAAACTTAAAACCAAATTTCTGGAAGGGGTTCAGCTGCATGTAATCGATATATTTCACTATTGCTCACTCCCTTGTGCAAGGTCTTATCTATCCTCTGATAGTTTGAAAATTGACACCTTTGGGCGACAGAGCCTCTACCCTGTCGCCCAAAGTGATTAATTTAAGTTGACTTTAATTATATATTGTATATAACTCTATTAATTAATAGTCCTTGATGTTAGCGATACAAAGCTCAACCTGCTCTTTGATAGCCTCTGTGGAATGATCGTTCTTAGCCTCGATGATGTAGCCGCCGAGAGCGTCAACGGGATTCCAGAATGTCTGAGAGAGGTTAGCCTGGGGAACGGAGTTGTTGGACTGCTCGATGAATACCTTCATAGCCTCGTTGTTCTTAACGAAGTCGCTCTCCATAACCTTGAGGTTAGCGGGACCCCACTCGAGCTTCTCAGCTCTCTCCTGCTGGCACTCCTCGTTTGTGAGGTAGTATGCAAGACACTGAGATGTTGCGGGGAACTTGGACTGTCTGTTAACACCGATGTACTTGTAACCGAACATGTTCTTTGTTACTGTGTCAGTACCGTTGATGTTGATTGTGGGGAGAACTGCGAAACCAGCGTTGTCGCCGAGAACTTCCTTAACCTGAGCAACGTTCCAGGAACCTGCAACGCCTGCTGCGATAGTACCGTTCTTGAAGCCGTCAACTGTTGCAGTTGTGTTGTTAGCCTCGAAAGTACCTGCATAGGATGTGAAGAGGTCACCGAAAGCCTTAACGGAAGCAGTTACCTGATCGATGTCGTAATCGTTGAATACCTGATGGGGGTTGTCTTCCTCGTCATACTCAACGCCGGTAGTTACAAGACCACCTGTGTAGAGGAATGTGCAAGCGAAGAAGCTGTTGCCAGCATCCATGAGGAACTTCTTGTTAGCTGTCTTACAAGCTGCGAGGAGAGCCTCGAAGGACTTAACGTCGTCAGCTGTGAGAAGGCTCTTGTCATATGCGAGAACGTAGCTGTTGTCGCCTGTCTCGGGATAAGCATAGTACTTGTCACCGAACTTAGCGATCTCAGCGATCTCAGCCTTGTTCATAGAAGTAACCTGATCGGGGAAGTAAACGTCCATGAGAACGTTTGCATCGTAGAGCTTGATGAGCTGGTCACTGGGGCAACCGAATACGTCAGCAGCCTTTGTGGGGTCAGTGATAACCTGAGCAGCAGCATCGTTCTCGCCCTGTGCAACTACTTCGATCTGAATAGTAGCATAGTCCTTGAAGATGTCGATAAATCTCTTGGTCTGCTCTGTGAATACTGCAGTTGCAGCATCGGGCTGCCATACCTTAAGGGTGATTGTGCCACCTGCAGCCTCTTCCTTAATCCACTCGCCCATCTGTGCGATGTCTTCAGCGGACCAAGGCTCGAATACGCCGGCCTCGCCGCCGTCGCCGTCGTTACCGCCCTGTGTTCCTGTGCCGCCGCCGCAAGCTGCAAGGCAACCTACTGCCATCAGAACAGCAAGAATCAGAGCAAGAATCTTGGTTGTTTTCATGATGAAAAACTCCTTTTTAAAATAATTTTCAGCGCACAGAGTGCGCCGAGTGGTTCATCGCATCTTTACTTACATAAATATGCGTTTTCACTACTGTAATGATACCACAAAGCAGAGTCTGATTTCAACTCCCTTTGTACTTTTTTTCTAAAAGAATAAATTATTCCTAACTTTTTGGCAATAATGCCATAGTATTTTTATCGATTTATTGACTTTGAACAAATGCATCTCTCGACATTTATACATATTCACCACATCACCTTTGTGCACATTGTCAAACTGATTTAATCATTTATGACTTTTTTGCAAATAATTAAAGAAATATTTTCCTTTTCGGAAAGATTTGCTTCATTTTTATCCGAAATAACCTGCTGTCGGGTAATTATCACCAAACCCGCAAAAAATTACTTTCTCTGTCGCCATTAATCTCATTGACAACAAGCCGTAAAAGTTGTAAATTTATCATATACCCCAAGTCTTTTCATTATTATAATATATACGGAGGTAATGAAAACTATGAAACTTGCTCAACTGCTCAACAACTTTGAATACACCCTCATCCAGGGTAACACCGACATAGAAATCAGCGATGTCATCTATGACTCCCGCAAAGTTATCGAGAATTGTGCATTCGTCTGCATCAAGGGCTACACCACAGACGGCCACAAGTATTCCGCCGACGCCGCCGAAAAAGGCGCCGCCTGTCTTGTTGTATCCGATGATATAGAGCTTCCTGATAACATCACGGTCATCAAAGTGGACGACACTCGTGCCGCACTCTCAAAAATGAGTGCCGAATACTTCTCAAACCCTGCAAAGGAGCTCACCACAGTTGCAGTCACCGGCACAAAAGGCAAAACCACCACAGTCGCAATGATCCGTTCCATCCTGGAATGCGCCTCAATTCCCACAGGCACCATCGGCACACTGGGAATTATTATTGGTGACAAAATTTACAAAACCGCCAACACCACCCCTGAGTCGTATGAAATCCAGCAGGCTATGCGCAAGATGGTAAACAAAGGTTGCAAGGCAGTAGTTATGGAAGTTTCATCTATCGGACTCAAGCAGCACCGCACCGACAACATTCTCTTTGACTGCGGCGTGTTCACCAACTTCTCACACGACCATATCGGCGATAGCGAGCACAAGGATATGGATGAATACCTCTCCTGCAAAGCTATGCTTTTCAAACAGTGCAAGACAGGCATCGTCAATGCCGACGACGAAAGCACTCCCGCTATACTCAAGAACAGCACCTGCGAAGTTGAAACCTACGGTTTCTCTGATGAAGCTGAACTTATCGGTTTCGACGACAACCTTATTGCAAAACCCGGCTACATCGGTGTTCACTTCGAGACCAGAGGCACAAAAGCTCTCAGTGTCGACGTTGCTATTCCCGGCAGATTCAGCGTTTACAACGCTCTCGCCGCAATTTCTGTATGCAAACACTTTGATGTTTCTGACGAAGCCATTCTCAAAGGTCTCGATACCGTAAAAGTAAAGGGCAGAGTTGAGGCTTATCCCGTCAAGGGCAACTACACCATCCTTATCGACTACGCCCACAATGCGATGTCTATGGAGAACGTCCTCACCACCCTCAGAGAATACAACCCCCATCGCCTTGTAACTCTCTTCGGTGCAGGCGGCAACCGCCCCAAAGCCCGCCGCTACGAAATGGGCGAGGTCTCCGGCAGACTTTCCGACCTCTCCGTTATCACCGAAGACAACTCAAGATTTGAGGACGTAAACGATATCATCGCCGACATCAGAACCGGCATCGACAAAACCGACGGAAAATATGTAGTTGTTCCCAACCGCGTTGACGCTATCCGCTACTGCATCGAGAACGCCGAGGACGGCGACATCATCGTTCTGGCAGGTAAAGGCCACGAGGACTATCAGGAAATCAAAGGCGTCAAATATCACCTCGACGAAAGAGAAGTTATCGCCGATATTCTCAAATCTCTCTGATATCCGGAATCCAAAACAATTCATCATCAATTCCAACACGCCTTTGTGAAACACCGCAAAGGCGTGTTGGAATTTAAGACACAAGCAAAGCATCACATCGCAAAATGCTAAATGTGTTTTTCTCCTTAAAAATAGCAAACGCAGATTTTCTGCTGATACAGCAACAAACCCAAAATTACCATTCAGGCATCCACACCGCCATTACAAACGCCCCAAATGCGCATCTGTACCCCTCACATATCCCGAAAAAAGCAACCCAGAACCCCGCTTTTGACAATGCGCAATATATTTACCCACAAAACTCTTGACACGAAGATAAGTTCGTGGTAAAATAATGCTCGTCGCAAAGTCCGACACAAATAAATCAAATATAGGGGTATAGCTCAGTTGGTAGAGCAGCGGTCTCCAAAACCGCGTGCCGAGGGTTCAAGTCCTTCTGCCCCTGCCAAAATCACATAAACACTCATCAGCTTCTGGTGAGTGTTTTTTCTTGCCTATATTATCAAAAGCCGCTTTAACTCTCGTTAAAACGGCTCTAATTGTTTCTATGCGATTTTATCTTTTGTTTTGCCTATATATTTTAAATATAAGAATATCATACTGTCTGTATACACCTTCGCAGCAGGAGTTTAGCAGGGGGAATAAAAAACATCAATATATGCATTTATCTTTAAAAAATCCCAATATTTTTGCCATGTCCCCAAGCGAACCTGTAGCATAATAAAAATCCTTTTCTTTTGCAACACACCCAATAATAGGAGATGATAAGAACCCCAATACAGTTTCTATTTCTTCTATACGTGGTGAAATTATAAAATCAGGACTATTTCTTAAGGACATATACAAATCTCTAACTGATAACTGACCCTTAGTAACAGGGTCATCACACTCATCTACCAGTCGTTGCATAACACCTATAAGCAATAAACCTATATTTTTCATATCCTGAACTTCTTTATCTAAAACCGACAAATCCGCTTTTCCAGATTGTTCAAAAATTTTTCGATATGAAGAGATTTTTAATGGTGTTTCTTGGTTTATATTTAACATCTTTTCCAGAGTTTCTAAATCAAATAGAACAACACGATGCTCCTTTGCTCTCTTGATAACTCGCTCATTAAAATCCCTACCGACAACCGCTATATAATCTGAGTCGTGTTTTTTCTGATGCTCTTTTAATGTATCAAAATCCACAAGACTATCTGTTACCGCACTTGACTGAGTTGCCTTTGCATCCACTGTTACAACAAAAGAATCAGCCGATAAGCCTTTTGTCTTTATTAACACATCAGTTTTACCAGAACCACCAAGCCACTGTGCCTCAAAACCAATCGCTTCAAAATAATCCCGAACTATCTTCTCAAATCTATCGGGGTTATATGAATCTTTTGAAGCAGTCCTCAATTCAGATAAAATATCTTTATTATCAGTTTGTTCAACAGTAATATTCTTGATGTGTCTTTTCTCTATGCCAAATACAGAAGCATATTTATCGAGAAGCAACTTACCTCTATGTGTAAGAGTAAGTTTCTCAGCTGATACGTTGATTACAAGTTTCGCTTGTTTTAATATAACCAATCTGTTATTAATTTCTACGGTATTATCCTTATCAAATCCGTATGAAACTTTAGCAATGGTAGCAAGCTCCTTAACTGATAAATTATTATCTTCAAGTTCCAAAAGCAATTCAAAGAAAAACAAATATCTCAACTGAAACAAAGGTAACAAACTCAACATATCAGAATTATCAATATATGCATGTCCCAAATCAGTAACTGCATATGAAGAATTCGTTTTTCTTTCCATCAATCCCAACAAAGAAATCGTATTCAATGCACTTTTAACAGATGAATCTTTTATGCTATATTTTTCTCTTGTAAATGAGTACAAATTCTCAATGCTCGAATCATTTGCCACTTGCGATAAAAAAGCAAGTAATGTCTTATCAAAATCATTTAACTTTCCTGGAAAGTAACCAAACCCCATTTTTCTTAATGCGTTCTTGTTGTCTTCATAATATGCAATAAAAATTTCGTCTATTGAGACATCCTCTTCAGTAGCAGTGTCATCATAACCACGTGCAATCTCTTCTGGCATTACAGGAACCACATTCTTCAAAAAATCTTTACCCTTATCCGTTAGGTTATACAGCAAAGAAAATGATTGAAATTCAATCAAACCAAACTGCCTTAACCAAACCAACCTATTGTTAATAGTGGTTACAATTTTCCACGCCATATCATATTCGTTTACTGCGATGTTGTACAACTCTCTCGATGTTTTTGGTGAATCCAAATAATACAATATTTCAGCAAAGAATTTAACGTTAGCACAAAAATAAGCTGCAAGGTATAAGTCATCACCAGAATCAAGCCAAAGTTCCGATTCCTCTGTCAATTTCCAACCTTCATCATCTACTCTTCTAACAAAATTCATCGCACTAAGTTTGTGAACACACATCTCATGCAATGTATATTTGCTATTACTGCCTTCTAACTGAGGAATCTGATCCATTGGTTCGCCATTTTTGACTGCCATCAATAACTGTCGTAAATTATTTAGTACCATATCCTTGCCGCCAGGCACACTAGGTGTAGAAAAAACCTTTTCGCTCCAATCTTTTCCTTTAGGATATTTGGACAATTCAACAATATACAAATCAATTCCTCCTTAAATCAAATAATAATTCAATACTATTATAAATTTCACAATTAATAAAATCAATATGTTTATCGATAAAATATCACAAATAATGTAATCGCTAATTTTAACAATTCTAAGAAAACTATAATTCAAAGTTATCCGTTATACCTACGAGCCTTGAGTTATCTCTTTTCACATAATACATCTCTGTTATCTGCGAGGTGCTGTGACCGAGGAGGTCACCCACCTGCCTTGGTGTTAGGCTTTTGATTGTGCCGTCAGGTTGTTTGATGCCATTTACAAGATTGGTTGCAAAGGTGTGTCGGAGGGAGTGTAAGCCCTTTCGCTCTATGCCTGCTCCGTCAAGGATTCGGTAGAACCTCTTTCTAAGGTTGCTTGGCTTTGTGTAGTTGCCTTTACTGTCGCAGACCAGGGGACTATCCTCTCCGAAGTAAAACTCCTCTCTCAGCTCCTTTATTGCCTCAACAGCGGTGTTGTTAAGTGGCACTGTCCTTTTGCTTGTAGCACTCTTAGGCTTGCCAACCTCAATCTCCCTGCCTGACTCAAGCTCTACCCCATCTCTTTTCTGAACCTCTTTCACAGCTTGATTGATGTGTAGAACTCTGTTTTCAAGGTCAATATCGCTGTTGAGAAGTCCGAGCAATTCCCCTGTCCTTAAACCCGTGTTAAGCATAAAGATATATGCCGCTGACTGCTGATACATCCTCTTTCCTGTTCCCCAAGTCTTTACACATTCTTCTTTGAATTTTGCTATCTCCTCATCAGTAAATACCGTTACGGTATCACTGGTGGGGAGATTTTCTTTTCCCTGAGCCACCATAAAGTTTTGTTTCTTTATCATCGACACACTACGCATAGGATTCTTTTCTATGTACTCCTGCTCTATGAGGAACCTGAAATATTCATTCAAGATTCCGTGTATCTTCTTGACCGTGGTGTAAGCATAACCTTGCCCCATTCGGTCATTGAGAAGTTTTTTGATGTCAGCCGCCTTTATGGTGCTGACTACCTTACTACCTAACTCCGGATATACATGATTTTTTGCAGTACATTCTAATCGGTCATAGGTAGTTCTCTCTACAGACGGAAACTTAAAAACCTCAAGCCAGCTCTGCATACTGTCTTTGAGAGTTTTCCTTGACTCATCACTTTCTTCCACAGACTGATTGAACTCTGCTATGTAATTTGTGATTTTGGTCTGTACCCCTGCTTTTGACTTTGCCGAAAAACTCTTTCGCTTATCCTTGCCATCGTCATCAACATACCAGACAACACCTATGTAATCTCCAGTATCCTTACGCTGATGTATATTTCCGTTTGTCTTAATTCGCCTTACTGACATTCGTTATCATCTCCATTTCAGTACACAACATATCACAACAATTCGTAAATATCCAGATAATTCTCAAATGCATAAAGCACCGCCTAAAATGGATAAAATAGCCCTGAAAACAGCTACGACACCCATTGAAGCCCTGTGTTCATCGGCACTCACGGGTTTCACGACATCATTTGCATATAAATGCCCGATTTATGCTACCCAGATGTCACACTCCCAAAAACCGCTCTACGATCGGCACTGCCGTTCGAAGTAGTCCGCGAAAAAGGGTGCAATGACACCCTCGCTTATTCCTGCAAAAAAATCGGACATTTATATAGCGCATATTTTCTGCATATTTCAAGTCCTTTTCTCTTTGTTTTCTGTGTCACAATTTTTGACCCTAAAAATCATAGTGGGTGCAGGGCTACTGCCCGCCCAAGCTGCATTAGGCGTACAGCCAGAGCGACAATGGCTCTCTCCCAACAGAGAGAACAAAAAAAGAATGCAACACTGCAAGCAACTAAACCTGCAGTGTTGCACTAAGAATTATTGATTAACTTTTCTTGCAACTATCTTATTCAACGCATGACAATGTCTTATACCATTCTCATGTTCATCATTAAATTTATAACTCTCAAACATTTTAATTTCCCATTCGTCATAGTAATCTTTAATCTCTTCGTTTTTAAATACACCCACCATTACATCTTTTAAGTCCTCAGGTACAGGCTCTTCATCTGTAAACAATGCTACAATATGATATCCGTTTACATTTGTCCATTTCTTTAACAGTTCAATTATTTCAGGCTGTTTTTCTCTTTCGATAAACTGTAACACACCGTGTACAATGATCAAGTCATATTTGTGCTTAAATTCAAACTCTAACGCATCACATACATATGTATTTATATTCAAACCACTTAGTTCTTTCAAATAATTTATTTTATTGATAGCATTTTGAGATATATCGAAAGCATCCACCTGAAATCCTAACCCAGCCAAATACAAAGAATGTCTTCCATCACCACAACCAACATCAAGAATTTTTGCTCCATTGGGTAGAAGTGATACTATATCTTCAACCTCTTTACTCGGATTACCAAATGTTGATTTTTCTTTATTTAAATATTCGCTTTCCCAAAAAGGTTTCATAACATTGTCCTTTCAAATACAAGCTTTTATTTTTTAGAAAGCTTTACATACTCTGCAACTAAAAAGTAATTCTTCAAATCATCCTCATCCAATCCACGATAAACAAACAAGTCATCGAATATCGGTATTACTTCCTCTATGTTTTCACTTTCAATATGGAATTCTCCAGTACATAAATCAATAGCAACAAAAACCTTACCTGTCTGGTAACTCTGAATATTAGGAAGCACACCCTTAGGCAATTTGCTTCTTAAAAAATCATTCTCTGTGATATTCAATGAAACCATTTGTTGAAACTCAGCATTATCAAACAATTGGTAAGAATACTTTTCTCTAAAATAACTGTCAACTTCGTATCCTGATTTTCTATTTGGTGTCAATGCAGAATGATATTCTTCAAATACCCTTTTCCACTCTGCAATCATTTCTGAGGTTGGCTCTTTTGTCAACATATCGCTTTTACTCCTAATCATTTAAGCTTATCAGGCTGATTTTAGCACACCAATTACAAAATTTCAACGGGTTAACACAAATCTCCTGTGTCAGTTTTATTGTGTCATTTGTATCTATGGATATCTGCATTATCTTTTTATTTTTTACACCTCTGGTATCTCCATTGTTTTCATAACCTCGACCATAAGTTTTACTGCTATGGTGAAGCCTGATGCGAATGCTTCTCTTTCAAGGTAATCTGTAATCTCCGACTGACAGTCTTTGAACTTTTCAAAGCTTTCTTTTTGTTTTTCTGTAAGTCCAAGTATTAAGTCATCTTCATTCTGACAGAGGAGATTCATCAGGTTATCAAGTTTACTCCCTCTCTCAAAACTTCTTTCCGTTGGTCTTACATTTCCGTACCATAAATCTTCAAGTATTGTCACAGTTTGCAC
Organism: Ruminococcus sp.; assembly: GCA_045654185.1. GTDB lineage: Bacteria > Bacillota > Clostridia > Oscillospirales > Acutalibacteraceae > Ruminococcoides. The sequence goes on along the minus strand of JAZOMY010000010.1, from coordinate 11,531 downwards.
CGCCTTTCTCAGTACAAACACATAGCACACAAACCTTCACAAGTCCAGATGAATTTTACCCCACAAAAAGAACAATGCAACATTGCAAGCGACTACCACTGCAATGTTGCATTGACTATGTTCTTATTAACTTCGCCACAAATCCCCTGTGTCGGTTTTATTGTGTCATTCGTATCCGTTCCCTACTTATCCAAATAAATCGCACACAAGGCGAAACAAGGGTAATATGCGTTAGTTATCACATTTATAGTACGGACTAAGGTTGATAAACAGTTCTTTCATATCTTCAACATTATCAAAATTCTTGAAGATATATTCAAGCAACTCTTCCTGACGGGCTTGTCCGAGGGTCAATCGATATAGCGAGAGTATCTTGATAAGTCGGTCATAAGCGATACCATCACGGCTAAAAGGATACATTGGAACAATTCGCTCTATACGAACCATGTTTTCCTTTTCTGTAAGTCCCCAATAGGGTATCAGATCAGAACATCCTTCAACCTTTTCTTTCTTTACTGCTTCATCAAACATCTCTGCCCATATATCTTTTTGAAATACAATGCTTCCATAACGATCAGCAATGTTTTGTCTGATTGCAAGGCATTCAAAGCGATTGATTCTACCCTCACGCTGTTCAAGATCAATGGGATTTGACGGAAGATTCCAATGAACAATTCTTCGACAATAGTTATGAAAATCAAGTCCTTCCTGACCAATAGAAGTTGAAGCCAGCACAAAAGGTCTCAATGGAGAATTGAAAGCATTACGAACCAGTTTCTTTCTGTCAGCATCCTTTTCTCCAATGCCTTTGGTGAATGCCACAGCAAAGTGGGTACGAAGACGGGTTTCTGTTTCTTTTCTTCCTTCAACCTTAGCCTTGAAGCCTTGGAAAGTATCCACTTTGTAGATAGTTGTCTTAACGCCTCTGAAAGTATCGCTTAAAATGTTGTGCATTCTCTCAAAAAGCTTATCATCACGATCAAGTCCATTTGTAATCAGATGAGCATATTCATCGAACATTGCCTGCAAGTTACCTGATTTGCAATAGTTAAGCACATCTATCCAATGTGCATCATCCTTTTTACCATAGCAAACTTCTATAACTGCAGTTGCTTCAGGAGAGTTCATATAATTCATAAATACTCTTGAAATCTTACTACCGAGCTCCATTGCATTCTGTGGCGTTGCACCATAGCGAGTATATGCTCTATACATACAAACCGCAGGTGACGCTATAGCCATAGTAGTAAGAACCGATACCAAGTCATCAGGCTGTCTGCCAAGACTATTCTTGTTTGGATAGCAGTTTTCAAAGTAGACAGATTTCAATGTCTCCCAGTGTGTCTTAAACATTTTCTGCCCTTGCTTTTCATCTTCATCAAGGTAATCAGAAATCGGATCAGCAGAAAGCCACGCAGAAACATCACCTTTACCATCCATAAACATAGGAGCAAGGTAATACCATCGCTTATCCACAACACCAGAATCTGTTGTTTTGAGTCTTTCCAGTTTACCTATTAGCTTCTGTTTGATTTCTTTTTCAATATCCTTAAGGCTCAGCTCTCTGTTCATACAATCTATAGGATTATATAGTTCTGCTAAAAACCTGGATGGATACAGCAAACAGAACAAAGTCATAGTGTTGGGAGTGCCCTCTTTCACAGCAAATCTTAACTTTGGTATAGGATAACGCTTGTTACCTTCTTTGAAATAGCGAATCTCTTTGTCGTCATTTCGTTTTGCAAGTACGCCAACAGTTTTTCTCTCCGCTTCATAAGAAAGTAAACTTGCAAGCATTCGAGGCACCATTTCCCAAGAGGAAAACACAAGTGTCTTTGAAAAATGCTGTGAATCTTTGAAAGCTCCTGTAGGCTCATAATAAGCTCTTGAAGGCGGTACCCACAACAACTTTTCAGCATTATTCTTAAACACAAAATCAGAGACTCTGTCTAATCTTGCATTACTAACAGGAAGCCTTGAGTATTTGTTTATAGCTGCCCTGTTAATCCAAAACGTGTCACGATTCAACTTAGGTACATCATAAGGACTTTCCTTAAAATATTTCTCAATATCCCTCTTAAGCTTATAGTCAACCATAAACGATAGCAAATAAGGACAAGACTTTACATAATCCACCGGAACACTATAAGACAGTCCTATATCCTCAAGCAACTTCTGTGCCTGTACAAAAGATTTTATATCTTGCTCAACAACATCCACATAGTGTTTTACTTCACTTGCATCTATCATATCCGCACCTTCTGATGCAGATATTCTTTCGGTACGACAAACATGGCTGTACATAGCATCCTCAGCCGCTCTTTTAGCTGCTATAATGCTTACATCTCCAACAGACAGCTCCTTGAGTTTCACAGAGTAATCGTTCCATACTGTCTTAAACTCTTCGTGTTCTTTGTCTGTGGTGTTGAGAAATCTCATAACATCCAGAAACTCAGAATAATGCTCATCCACCTGTGTTTCATCAATCTCATCAAGAGTAGAATACATTTTGTATGGTGTTGCTGACAGCAATAGCATTTTAACATCATTCGCACTGAAAAACTTCTTCGCAAGCATTCCTGTTTCGCTTTCTGCATCAGCTTTTATGAGATACTTGAATCGTTGAAACTCATCCATTATTACAAGGTCAGGTTCCAGTTTATCAAGACTTATCTGAGCAAACATCACTCGAAGTTTTGCAATAACTTCGGAGGTAGATATCTTTTGATTTCTGTTTCTCTTAAATTCTTCGCACAGTGCTACTATTTGCTTAAAATATGTATCTCCACCCGCTCTGAGCGCAAACAACTGCTCACGGATTTTCTCCATCATATATCTGAGATACTCTCCACCTGAAATCTCATCACAACTCAGTATCTCTTTCTCATAGAAATCCACATAATAACTCCAGGCTGCAACTGCACGATCTTTCATTATTACATCAAGGTATTTATGGTAAGGCTTCAACTCTTCAACTCTGCACAAAAGACGATACATCAACGCTCTTTCTGCGGCTGTGCCTGTATTACTTGCCATTCTAAAAGATGTTTCGGGTGTCAAAGGTATAAGCTGAATATATCCGTCAAGTATCTTTTTGTTATGCTCCTGCTTGAAAATATTCAAGTGTTGCATAGAAAGCCTCGATGTTCCTGTTGACTCTTTTGTAAGGTCGTTACTGATCATTAACTTTGCAAGGTTTTGGTCTGCAATAGCTCCGTTGGAACAGATATACACAACCTTAACCAAATTATCATCAGCTTCCCTTCTCTGAAGAGCAAGTTTCGATATAGTTCCGCGAGCAATCAAGGTTTTGCCCAAACCTACTTCATCAGATACAAGTACACGCATTTTACCGCTTCTAAAAAGGTAATCTATTCGCTCAACAGTCTTTTTCTGAAAGTCTTTAAGACCGCCCATAACTCGGCTATCGATTTCTTCGAGCATACTTTTAACATCAGCCACTGAACTTCACCACCTTTTTGAATGTACTGTACAACTCCTCAAACCCCTCTGGTGCTACACCATCATTAGAAATTGCCTGCATAAGAAAGTCAAGTTCCTTGAACTTATCCGGATTGGTTGCCGCAGTCTTAAGCATCTTTTCATAAAGTGCTGGCAACTCATATTCTCTTCGTGCCAAAGTAGAACTTGAGCTTTCAATCAACTTCAAACTACTGCTCTCCAATGCACTTACTACACTATCATCACCTAAAAGAAAAGCGATATACTGACAGAATGAGTTTTTATCGTTAACAACACCCGACACAATTGCTTTATCCCGTTCTTCAGGGATACCTTCAGTCGGTATCATAAGCACTCTGCTCACAGTATGAGTGTCATCAGATACAGATATTTTATAGAACTGCGAAAGTTGTGTTACCGCCAATGAAGCGAAACACACATCAGCTGAAAACTCTGCTGTTTTATTCGACAGCAGAGGAGATACTATAACCTTATACGGAGGTTTATAATCTCCAAAAGCTATGCGAATATCATATACTTCTCCATTGGGAGATACATATGCTTTCGGCTCAAGCCTTGCAATTTCTTTAATAACTTCGTCCAATTTATGGGTAGGCTCTTCTTCTGCTGCATAAGTACCGCCAAACTGAACCATTTGAAAGGGATTATTTACCCCATCCTCACTACCACAAAAAATCTGTTCTGTAAGTTTAGAAAGATTGAGATATCTATTCTTACTACGCAAACGCACCATAAACTCAACATTACCATTAAGGGCATTATGAGATGCGTTGAGTGAGCCCAGATATAAATCTACATCCGAATATCTTTTTGTCATATAAAGCTTTGCATGAATATCCTGACAACGGGTATCGGTGCCTTCTTCAGATATGATGGTTTCTCCGTCTACGACTGCATCTTTCATCGTATATATTCTGAAACTATCACAGTCCTGAGGTTTCAATTTACTCAGCGACACAGCTCTTGTAATCAATACATTATTTCGTCTATTATTGAGGTCATTGAATTCTCTTATTACACCTCCTGATAAAAACGGAGACATAATCAAAAGTTCTTCATGCCACTGTGTAAACAACGGATATGTATTTATATTGTGAACCCCACCATCCGAAGACTTAATTCCTATGGGGATAAAATCATAGTCATAGAACTCTTTACTATCCGTACTGAACTTAACTTTCTTAAGCTCTTTTTCTATGGTCTTTATTTTCTTTTTCTTATTCTTTCCATTGTCTGTATCCGACAAAAAACCACATAAATAATCAATAAAGTCGGCAACAGGAGTATTCTTATCGCTAACTTCATTTGTTACCTTCCCATCCATACAGAAAGTAACATCCCAACTACGGTCAAAGGTAAGATTTCGGCTTAACACCACAACACGATACAAGACATTTTTGTTGTCATCCACATATCGCAAAAGCCAGAATTTAGGATGGAACGAGGGATACTTTGCTATTCCTCTTTTCTTTGGCATACCTACCTGAAACACCATTTTTTCAAGCAAAACATATAGCGGTGTTACTTTTCCGGGCATGTGAATCTGACCACGTTCACAGAACAAGGCAACCTTATCCCCTGTGCTTCGCAGAGCTTCCAGTAAACATATAGGGTTATACATAAGGTCACTATCTGTTTCTGCTGACAATCCTAATGCTATACAAGCGCCAACTAATGCATCCAAATCAAGAGAATAAGTTGTACCAATAGCAAAATCCAGACGGTAATCTACCGGAGGAGAAAGTATTTGCCCATAGTCCAAACGGTCATTATTAGGATTAAGCATACTTAAGCCACCTCCCCTTCAAATATATCTCTGATAATTATCTGTGCATTATAGAAGCGATAATCAAGATATCTGCCACCAAACCACACATCAAGCGGAAACTCTCCTACATGATTTGTCTTCGCACGACTTTCGCCTTTAAGAAATATCTCTCGATCCCGAATACATTTTGTAAGACCTTCTACATCAGACTTGCTCATATAGTTCTGTGTCTGACACAAAAAGTTGACAAGCATTTTGTTTGCACTGATTCCGAAAGTTTCGATAATGGCATTTAAATCCACATCAGCATACTCCGAAAGTCCTTCACGCACACGCTCGAATTCCTCAGTTGCTTTTACATTCTGACCATCAGAAATAATCACATTGTATAGTGTACGAAGCACATACATAAAATGCGAAAAATCAAGTGCAAGGTAATAGTCCCTCTGCATATAATCAGGAAACTTATGTATTATCCGCTCAAGGTCATCAAAGCTTTTGCATTCGAGAACTTCAGTCATATTATTACTGAGTATGAACTCTATCATACTGCCTTTACAGTTCTCTATTATTCTACTCTTCAAAAACTTTGCTTCATCTGACGTCAAAGACATTGATAGCTCTAATTGCCAATCTTTATTGTATGTAGGGATATTCCAGAACTGTATTTTACGTGAACCGCCTGCATCTCTGTCATCACATTCATGTTCTTCTGCATTATCGTTGCGATTACCAAGCTTCACAGTATTACCTTTTTCAGCATTAAACTGTGCTATGTAACGCAGACATTCTTTTATAGACAAATCCTTATACAAAAATATTCCGTAATGTTTGAGCCCTGCCCAATACACATCAGACGGAGGTCTTTTAACCCAACCGCCATTCTTCAGAGCCACACTTCCAATTACACCCTGTTCTTTATAATTCTGGACAAGAAATGATTCTCCGCAGCTTTTCTCTAAAGCACTCAAAGCCTTTGTCAGAACGGATAAATTGGTTTCACCGCTACGCTCCAGTTCTTTGAACGCATAGGGAATAATCAGGAAGTACTTTGCTCTCGTCTGGATTGTGGATGTACCCGGGAAGAATCTGTTGGCAAATCCATCTCTCACCGGTGCAATACCAAGCTCATCAAGAGTTCCCTTCTCCTGAAGCAAGTCGAGCACACTCAACACTTTACTTCGTTCTGTTTTTGAAAAATCAATCCATCCCAATTGCATAACGATACCCCTATCTCTAAACTTATCTTTTATTAATTTCTAAAGTTACTGATATAATCAATGCAGTTGTTCAAATGCACATCATCCATCGGAAGTTTATCCTGATACTTTTTGTAATAATCTTTAGCTTCGTTAAGTCTATTGAGGACTACACACAGCTTAATAATCTCGCAAACACAAGTTATATCTGTAAAACCCTGTTTGTTAGCCTTTATATAATCCTCCAATGAAGCTGTCAAATACCAGTTTTCTTTTTTGCATTTTGCTCTTAAAAGAAGATTTTCAATGGTAGGTTCTTGGTCATATATAGCATTCGCCCACCATACAGATCTTCCCTCTGATATTTTCAGTTCTTTTAACATACTCAATGATATATCTTCATATTTTGGAATAACATAAACATCATTATGAAATATTCTCCAATATCCTTCGCAATAACTTTCAATATACTGCAAATCAGGCTTAATCAACTCATCTTCTATAGTGAAACAGAAGCTTTTGTTCTTATGAAAGTCCTTAGGTAAGCCATCTTTACTGATGCCGTAGTCACAACAAGTTACAGGGACAACATATACATCACATGGCTCGGCCACATATTGATATCTTACATCATAATCACCAAAACGACTGAATTCATCAAATTGGGGTCTTGATAAAAGCTCTCCATCAGTACACCAACCAACAATACGATGACAACCGCCAAACTCAGCTAACATAACAAGCAGAACATCTTCTGTATTATAAGTCAAGCTGAAACTTACCTCAGCTTCAAAATCAACCAATACTTTTCCATCCCGCACACAAAAAGCATCCATATAATCTTCTGCATAAGGTAGATTAACATACACCACTCTTTTCTTACCTTTGGTAAAGGAGTTGGAATTATCTGTATGTTTCATTTGTTCATGAGCTTTTTCTGCAAATGCTAATAACTTTTTATCAATCTTTTCGTGGTTTGGATAAAGACTCATCTTCGCCATAAAATTGTCATCGTGATCTGCAAAATCCTGGTGTAATGACTCATGGTATATCACCATTGAAATCATTTCTTCTGTCACTTGTTTATCATCAAGTGAACGACTGATATATATATGGTTCTCAACAAAGCGATACAAGCCATGATAGTCTGTTACATAATCATCCATCCACGATATTGTAGGTCTTCTCATTGTGCTTGAATGATAATACCTTGCTCTAACTTTATCCAACAAATAGTCGAGGTCATGAACACTCATACTCTATTCCTCCGAGAACAATTATTGATTCTACAATTATTATAAAACTTGCCATGTACTATAATCCGTACTTTGCTACCATAATTTGACATCTTTATTATAAATAATTATACCAAATCCGCTATTCCCTTACAACTCTATTCTTTGATTACAGCATATCAATTTTTGATACTCCAATCTGAGACTTTTAATATATTTTATTATTTTTGCTTTATATATTTCCTTATCATCAGATGATAACCCCCCTTACCATTTGGTGAGCGATATTTTTATCTGTTTTGGGACAGAATCTGTCTGTGTTTTCAGTCACAACTAACTTGCGTTTCTGTTTTATGTAAGGTAATATTCAGAGGCTCAATGTGATGTATGTGAGAAAGTAAAAGCTCTCCCTGACCAGCCAAAAAGCACCGAAAAGGTTATGAAAAATCAGCAATTAGCAGTTTAATAGCAGTATGTTGCTGAACACCGCCAACCCTAAACTTGCAACTAAGGCTCAACACTCGGCAAAGTCCGACACGTGGTTTCTGCAACCTCGATTTGCTCCAAAACCGCGTGCCGAGGGTTCAAGTCCTTCTGCCCCTGCCAGAACTTAGGAGTACATCACACGATGTGCTCCTTTTGTTTTGCACACAAAAGCCGCTTTAACTCTCGTTAAAACGGCTTTCATTGTTTCTATTCGGTTTTATCCCCTATCGCACCTATATATTTAAATATAAGCACAACATACTACTTGTATACACCTTTGCAGCAGGAGTTTAGCAGGGGATTGAAAAATTCATAATATGTTGATTGAATTTTACTATAACTCATGTTATGATAAGATTATAGATGAATAAAAATCCAAGATTCTGGTCAATCCACAATTGCACCAGATACTCCCAGTACCCCAGATATTCCTGATGGAATAATTGTGCTGAAAGCTTTTGCGAACACATAGAGTGCTGGAGATACAATTAAAATATTGGAGTGAGGAAAACTGAAAGATAAACAGAATATAAAAGATAAACCTTTTGACACACAAAATCCGCAGCTTCCCGAACCTTCGACTTCCAAAGGAACATGGAGAGATGATTGGAGAATTGCTGGACAAGAAGGGTATTTGATGAACTCTACTTTACAATATATTACATACTCACGCGACCTTTGTGTAGATGATTTTTTACAGTGTGAATTTTGTTGGGATAAATTTGACGAGGATCCAGAACATCCAAAAAAAGCTTACTTTGACCCCATACAGAAATGTTGGATTTGTGAGGAATGCTTTCAAGATTTTAAGGAGCATTTTCATTGGATAGTAGAAGGATCATAATACACAGAGACCGATTTAATGTCTTGACAACTAACCGAAAAACAATCGTTGATAGGGAGAATTGTTTTGTTTCCAAACGGAATTAGATCGTATTCGCTTTTTAGCAAACGATACAAAAAGAAGTAAATAGTAAACCTTTTGGTTAAGAGATGCTGTACTGCGAATATGCAATACAGCATCTTTCTTTTAAATAAAAAAGAGAGCCCTAATAGGACTCTCTTTTTGCTTGTTTATAATAGTTATTCTGCAATTCCGGCGAGGTGCTTTTGAATTGCAGTTGCGTCTTTGATATTCACATTACCTGTATTATCAAAATCCATAAAACCAGTATTTTTATATCCTTCAATCTGTGCCAGGAATTTTTGTATATATGTTGCATCCTTGATGTTAAATGCATTATCAAGGTTTGCATCTCCTCTGTGTCTTCCAACACATCCGCTTTCAAAAGCATCCGATATGTCAAGATTTTCACTTTCGAAAGCTTCTTTCAAGGTGTAAACCTTTTGCTCGGCAGGCACATATACAAAATGGCTGAGCTCATAAAGGCTGTGAATCTCATTATGGGTTACCAGGTAATCACCAAACTGCTTTGTAACAAACGACTGATCTGCACCGCCAACGCAAGCCTCAAACACTACGTATTCGGGAACTATCTCTGTGGATACATTATGAACATACAAAGTATCATACATATGCCATGGCAAGCCTGCTTTACCCTCAAATCTATCGGGATAGAAGTACGGTACAATATCGGTCATATATTCATAGTTATTGTCGGGATACAGTTCTTTTAGCACTCTTGCCTCTTTATCAACATCTGTGCCGTATTCACCATTGCCGAAATAGTAATACCAACTACAAGACGGCTTCTGATTACCTACAAAGATGTTTGGGTCATACCAGTCTTCGTCAATAACGCAAATCATCCTATTGAAATTGCCTATACCCTCAGGGAAGTTTTCATTCTCGCCGGGTTCATAGTACTCTGAACTGATAATGCTGGTTTGCTTTGCAAAATCATACCTATGATCAGTCTTATCGCCACCATCTATGAAATTGTTCCAGATGATGGTTGATACATTTCTAGGAACATCATAATAATAAACATTATCTACATCTGCTTTGTGAGCTTTATAGCCAGGCCACTCATCGGGAGTCGCATTACCATCCCACCAGTAGATACCTGCAAAGTTGCTGTATTTATTACGCCACTCATCAGGCATCAAGAAGAAATATCGGTAACAACCTATCTCAACCTCTGGCAAAGAGTCAAATGTAACATTTGGTTTCTCTGTGCCGTATTGGCCATTGCCATAATAATAAAACCAGTTCCCTCCATATGTATTTTCTATGAAATCATTAAACCCGTTGTCATCAGGGTCAACAACAAAAATCATTCCATCAAAATCGTAAGTTCCATTAGGATAAAGCTCATTTTCATTAACAGCATAAAACTCTGTATTGATATCCTTTGTCTTGATAGCCTTATCATAAAGTTCTGGATTGCTGCCATTCCCCCTGTCAATGTAATTGTTCCATATAATTGTTGTTACATCCTTGGGAACATCGTAGTAATACACATTGTCAGCGTCTGCTTTGTGAGCTTTATAACCGGGCCAATCATAGATACAGTTGTTTGTACCCTCCCACCAATAGATACCTGCTGTATCGGTGTACTCGTTATACCAATCGTCAGGCATAAGAAAGAAATAGCGATAGCAACCTATATCTACCGGAGGCAATGTCTCCTGTGAAAATTCATCGTTGCTTGCAGAAACGCTTGGTATAACAAGCACAATCAGCATAGCTGCAATAAGGAATATTGATAATATTTTCTTTGTATTCATACTAACACTCCTAACCATCAATTTTCTAATTTCAGTATAACACATCCAACTAAGAAATCAATATATAATTCCAAAATATCCTTGTTATTCGTGATGTGTTTTATTATATGAAAATCATCGTTTAAACCCTGATAAAAAAGTGCGAGCTACTCTTATCTTTACTCAGATTTCAAAGTTATCCGTTATACCCACAAGCCTTGAGTTATCTCTTTTAACATAATACATCTCCGTTATCTGTGATGTACTGTGTCCGAGGAGGTCACCTGCTTGTCTTGGAGTAAGGCATTTGATTGTTCCGTCGGGTTGCTTTATTCCGTTTACAAGATTGGTTGCGAAGGTGTGTCTGAGGGAATGTAAGCCTTTGTGTTCTATGCCTGCACCGTCAAGGATTCGGTAGAACCTCTTTCTGAAGTTGCTTGGTTTCGTGTAGTTGCCTTTACTATCGCAGACGAGGGGACTATCCCCACCGAAGTAAAACTCCTCTCTCAGCTCTTTTATGGCTTCAACAGCCGTATTGTTAAGAGGAACTGTTCTTTTGCTTGTGGCACTCTTGGGCTTGCCAACCTCTATCTCTCTTCCCGATTCAAGCTCTACACCATCTCTTTTCTGAACCTCTTTCACAGCTTGGTTGATGTGCATTACTCTATTCTCAAGGTCGATGTCACTATT